>NZ_JAPESW010000006.1 GCF_028527925.1 Cellulomonas fimi | reverse complement strand
GGTCCGCCCGGTGAGCGAGGCCGGTCCCGGGCGCGCGCCGCCGGTGCGGGCGGCGGGGTCAGTCTCTCCGCGGACAGCAGCACATCGACATGGCCGGGCCCGCGGCGGCGCAGCAGCACCGACACATGGCGGGGGTCCCGGTCGCGATCACCCGACGAGGCTGTCAGACGAACGGGTGACACGGGAGAAGGCTTCCGCATGGTGAGACGAGCGCACCGGCATGTGGGACGGGCGTCCAGTCCGGGTGTAGGAGCCCCGCGGCCACGCGCGGCGTCGTGCCCGGGCGTGACGCCGCTCACCCCGGGACGTGCGTCCCGGATGCCGGACGTAGGCTTGTCCGTCGTGACAGCCGTCGACCCCGCCGCCCGCACCGGCGGCGCGCGCCCGGGACCGGCCTCGCTCACCGGGCGGACCCCCGACGTCCCGCCCGAGCGCCTGCTCGCCGAGCTCGTCCCGCCGCGCCACTTCGCCGGCGAGTCGTTCGACACCTACGTCCCCGACGCGGCGCACCCGTCGCAGCGCGAGGCCGTCGACCGCCTGCGGACCGTCGCCCGCACGATCACCGACGGCTCCGGGCGCGGGGGCGGTCTGTTCCGCCGTGCGTCCCGACGCACCCCGCCGGCCGTCTACCTCGACGGCGGCTTCGGTGTTGGCAAGACCCACCTGCTCGCGTCCCTCGCGCGCGCGGTCGGCACCCAGGACGCCGCGTTCGGCACGTTCGTCGAGTACACCAACCTCGTCGGCGCCCTCGGCTTCCTCCCGACGGTCGACGCGCTCGCGGCCAAGAAGCTGGTCTGCATCGACGAGTTCGAGCTCGACGACCCCGGCGACACCGTCCTCATGTCGCGCCTCCTGCGCGAGCTCGCCGACCGCGGCGTCGCGCTCGCGGCCACGTCGAACACGCTGCCCGAGTCGCTCGGTGAGGGCCGGTTCGCGGCCGACGACTTCCTGCGCGAGATCCAGGCGCTCGCCGAGCGGTTCGAGGTGCTGCGCGTCGACGGCCCCGACTACCGGCACCGGTCCGTCGTGACCGACGCCGACGGCCTCGACGACGCCGCCGTGCGGCGTGCCGTCGCGGACGTGCCCGGCGCGACGCTCGACGCGTTCCCCGCGCTGCTCGACCACCTCGCACGCGTCCACCCCAGCCGGTACGGCGCGCTGCTCGACGGCGTCGAGCTCGTCGGCCTCACGGGCGTCGCGCCCGTGCCCACGCAGGACGTCGCGCTGCGGCTCGTCGTGCTCGTCGACCGGCTCTACGACCGCGACGTGCCGGTCCTGCTCGGCGGCGGGGGCGAGCGCGACCTGTTCCCGGCCGAGATGCTCCGGGGCGGCTACCGCAAGAAGTACTACCGCGCCCTGTCCCGCCTCGGCGCGCTCGCCGCCGACGGCGCGGCTCGCGTCACCGCCTGACGCGGACGCGCGGTCACGACCGCGCGGGACCGCACCGGACGTCGGCGGTCAGTCCGCCAGGGTGGGCACGAGCACGGCGACCGAGCGGCCGGGGACCACGACGTGCGGTGGGGCGCCCGGCTCGAGCGTGACGGGCTCCCAGGCCGCGGCGACGTCCAGCGGCGCGTCCGACGGGAGCGCGACGCGGGTGTCGGCGTCCGTGAGGTTGACGACGACGCGCGCCGCGCCGCGCTGCAGGACGAGGACGCCCTGCCACGGGCCGTCGGTGGCGTCCGGTCCGTCCCACGTGAGGTCGGTCGCGGCCAGGTCGCCCGACGCGAGGTCGGGCACGGAGCGGCGCAGGGCGACGAGCTCGCGGTACCAGTCGAGGAGCCGCGCGTGCGACGGCTCGTCGCGCTCGGCACGGTCGAGCACCGACCGACGGAAGGTCTCCTCGTCCTGCGGGTCCGGCACCTCGACGGGCCCGCCGTACAGGTCCGCCCACCCGTGCCCGCCGAACTCCGACCGGCGTCCCTCGCTCACGAGCCGGCCGAGCTCGGGGTCCGGGAACGACGTGAAGAACTGGAACGGCGTACGGGTGCCCCACTCCTCGCCCTGGAACAGCATGGGCGTGAACGGGGACAGCAGGAGCAGCGCGGCGGACCCGGCGAGCGTGCCGGGGTCGAGGCGCTCGGCGGGGCGGTCGCCGATCGCACGGTTGCCGACCTGGTCGTGGGTCTGCGTGCTGACGACGAACCGGTGCCCGTCGGTCCCGCTCGGCACGGGCCTGCCCCACTCGCGGTCGCGGAAGGTCGAGAAGCTGCCGTCGTGCACGAACACGCGCGTCATCGCGTGCCGGAGCGTCGCGGGCGTGCCGAAGTCGACGTAGTAGCCGTGCCGCTCGCCCGTGAGGAGCGCGTGCAGCGCGTGGTGGACGTCGTCCGCCCACTGCGCGGTCATGCCCCAGCCGCCCGCCGCGGTCGGGGCGACGCTGACGACGTCGTTGAGGTCCGTCTCCGCGATGAGCGACAGGGGGCGTCCGACCCGCTCCGACAGCGCGGCGACCTCGTCGGAGAGCTGCGCGAGCAGGTGCTGCTCGGAGTCGTCGCGCAGCTCGTGCACGGCGTCGAGGCGCAGCGCGTCGACGTGGAAGTCCCGCAGCCAGCGCAGCGCGCTGTCGACGATCCACCGGCGCACGACGTGCGAGCCGGGCTGGTCGAGGTTGATCGCGGAGCCCCACGGCGTGTGGTGCGCGTCCGTCGCGTACGGGCCGAACAGGCCGGTGTAGTTCCCGGACGGGCCGAGGTGGTTGTGCACGACGTCGAGGCAGACCGCGAGGCCGAGGCCGTGCGCGGCGTCGACGAACCGCTGCAGCGCCTCGGGACCGCCGTACGCGTCGTGCACGGCGTACAGCCCGACGCCGTCGTAGCCCCAGCCGCGCGGACCGTCGAACGGGGCGAGCGGCATGAGCTCGACGACGTCGACGCCGAGCGACACGAGCTCGGGCAGCGCCTCGGCGGCGCTGTCGAGCGTGCCGCCGGGCGTGAACGTGCCGACGTGCAGCTCGTAGATCACGCGGCCGCGGACGTCGAGCCCGCTCCACCCGTCGTCGGTCCACGTGAAGCGGCCCGCGTGGAAGACGCGACTCGGCCCGTGCACGCCCTCGGGCTGCCACGCGCTGCGCGGGTCGGGCAGCGGGTCGCCGCCGTCGAGCGCGTACGCGTAGTCGGTGCCGTGCGACAGGTCGCGCTTGACCGTCCACCAGCCGTCGCCGTCGGGCGTCATGCCGACCCGTTCGCGCGTCGCGGGCAGCACGAGGTCGACGCCGCGGGCGTCGGGGGCCCAGACGTGCGCGCGCACGGCGTCAGCCCTCCGTCCGGACGAGGAGCGCGACCGGCAGGCGGTCGAGCAGCGGGCCGACCGCGCACACGCCACCCGTCGCGGGCCGGTCCGTCAGCACGTCGAGCCACTCGCCCTCCGGCAGCGCGACGGTGTGCTCGCCCCAGCCGCCGAGGCGGTCGACCGACGCCTGCAGGCGCGTCGCGACGACGGCGACGCGCGGGTCGCCGTCCACCGTGCGGGCGTACGTGAGGCTGTTCCCCGACGAGTGCGCGAGCGGCACGTAGCCGGCGTCGGGGCCGACGAAGGCCTCGGGCACGTCCCGCCGCAGCCGCAGGGTGCGCGCGGTGACGAGCAGCTTCTCGTCGGCGAGGTCGCGCGGTCCGGCGCCGTCGTCGAGCCGGGCGAGCCGGGCGGCCAGCGCCTCGTGGTCGACCGGGCGGCGGTTGTCGGGGTCGACGAGCGTCGGCTCGGGGACCTCGGTGCCCTGGTAGACGTCGGGCACGCCGGGCAGCGTGAGCTGCACGAGCTTCGTGCCGAGCGTCGCCGCACGCACCGCCGGGCGCGTGCGGGCCTCCCACGCCGTCATCAGGTCACGGACCGTGGGGTCCTCGAGCGCGGCGCGCGCCGTGTCGAGGACTGCGCGCTCGTACGCCTCGTCGGGCGCGGTCCACGTCGTGCGGGTCTTGGCCTCGCGGATCGCCTTCGTCAGGTACTCCGTGAGCCGATCCGCCGCGATCGGGCCGTCCGGCGTCCACGTCCCCGCGAGCGTCTGCCACAGCAGGTTCTCGGTGCGCCCGTCGAGCAGCGAGCCGCGGAAGGGGGCGGACGCCGCGCGCAGCGCGTCGACGAGTGCCGACCACTCGAGGGGCAGCTCCGACAGCACGCCCAGGCGGGCACGTGTGTCCTCGCCGCGCTTGGTGTCGTGCGTCGAGAGCGTCGTCATGCCCAGCGGCGAGGAGACCTGCAGGTCCGCCGCCCACGCCGCGAGGTCCGTCGGCGTGAGCGCGAACCGCTCGGGCTCGCCGCCGACCTCGCACAGCCCGACGAGGTGCGTCCAGCGGTAGAACGCGGTGTCCTCGACGCCCTTCGCCGTGACGGCGCCGCACGTCTGCTGGAACCGCACGATCAGCTCGTCGCGCCGCCGCCCGCGGGTCCGACCCGCGCTGCCGACCTCGCGGCCCAGCAGCAGGTCGACGAGCACGTCCATCGTCTCGCCGCGCTCGGGCGACAGGCGTGCACGGGCCTCGGCCGCGGCCGCCTCGAGGACCTCGACCGACTCGGGCGGCACGGGGCTGCCCGGCACGACGTACGCGCGGTAGCGGTCGAACGCGACGAGCAGCTCGACGAGGCACTCCTCGAGCGCGCGCCACGTGTGGTCCCGCAGTCGCAGGTCCTCCGTGCAGATGTCCGCGGCGAGGGACGTGAGGCGGTGCACCTCGGCGTACAGCGGGCCGTCGACGATCTCGCGCTTGGCCTGCGCGGCGATCTCGGGGAACGCGTCCGACGTGTCGCCCGTCAGCCGGTGCATCGTGCCGCCGAGGATCGCCGCTCCGCCCGGGTCGACGAACGTCTGCTGGATCCGCCACAGCGCGTCGTAGCCGGTCGTGCCCGCGGTGTCCCAGTCGCCGGGGAGCCGCTCGTCGCCCTGCAGGATCTTCTCGACGACGACCCACGCCTCACCGCTCGCCTCGCGCAGCCGCGCCAGGTACCCGGCCGGGTCGGCCAGGCCGTCGGGGTGGTCGATGCGCAGCCCGTCGAGCGTCCCGTCCGCGATCAGGTCGAGGACCAGGCGGTGCGTCGCGTCGAACACCTCGGGGTCCTCGACGCGGATCGCGACGAGCGTGCCGACGTCGAAGAACCGCCGGTAGTTGAGCTCCTCGTCGGCGACGCGCCAGTAGGCGAGGCGGTAGTGCTGACGCTCGAGCAGCTCGGCGAGCGGCAGCGCCTCGGTGCCCGCGCGGACGGGGAACACGTGGTCGTAGTACCGCAGCACGGGCCGCACGCCCTCGCCCGGGATGTCGGCCTCGTCGAGCTGCAGCTCGCCGCGCGCCAGCACGGCGCCGATCCGGTCGCCGAGCACGGGCATGAGCACGTCCCCGCCGCCCGCCGACCAGTCGACGTCGAACCACGACGCGAACGGCGACTCCGCGCCCTTGTCGAGCACGGACCACAGCGGGCGGTTGTGCCACACGGGCGTGGGCACGGCCATGTGGTTGGGCACGATGTCGAGCACGAGGCCGAGCCCCGCCTCGTGCGCGACCGCGGACAGCCGGCGCAGGGCCGCGAGCCCGCCGAGCACCGGCGAGACCTCGTCGTGCGCGACCACGTCGTAGCCGTGCGTCGAGCCCGGCGCGGCCGTGAGGATCGGCGACAGGTAGACGTGCGTCACGCCGAGCGACGCCAGGTACGGGACGCGGGCCGCGACGTCGTCGAGCGTGAGGTCGGCGCCGAGCTGGACGCGGTACGTCGAGGTGGGCACGGGACGGCCCGGCCCGACGAGCCGGCGTGCGGGCGTCGCCCGCGCGGTCGCGGTGCGGGGCTCGGTCATGCGCTCGGCGTCTTCCGGGTGCGTCGTCGGGGCTCGTCGCGGTCCGCGGTGCGGCCGCTGTCGCCCTGCCGGCGCACGCGCGCGGCCTCGTGCGACGCGTCCGCGACGGCGCCGATGCCCGACGGCGACGGCTTGGTCTGCAGCGGCGGGCGCGTGAGGACCACGACGGAGTGGTGCGCGAGCGCCACGTCCTCGCCCGCCTCGAGCGTCGCGCCGGGCGCGACCTGCGAGTCGGTGTCGAACACGACCGTCCACGAGTCGCCGTAGCGGTGCGACGGCACGACGAACGTCTCCGCCTCCGGCTCGCCGTTGAAGAGCACGAGGAACGAGTCGTCGACGATCTCCTCGCCGCGCATGTCCGGCTCGGCGATCGCGTCGCCGTTGAGGAACACCATGACGGCGCGCGCGAGGTCGCTGTTCCACTGCTCCGGGCTCATGTGCTCGCCGGTCGGCGCGAGCCACTCGATGTCCTTGAGGTCCGACGGGTCCGCCTCGTCGGGCTTGCCCGCGAAGAACCGGCGGCGACGGAACACCGGGTGGTCCTGCCGCAGGCGCACGACGCGTCGCGTGAACTCGAGCAGGTTGGTCTGCCGCTCGTCGAGGTCCCAGTCGACCCACGACAGCTCGTTGTCCTGGCAGTACACGTTGTTGTTGCCCTGCTGCGTCCGGCCGAGCTCGTCGCCGTGCAGGATCATCGGGATGCCCTGCGACAGCAGGAGCGTCGCGAGGAAGTTGCGCCGCTGGCGGTCGCGCAGGTTGAGCACGTGCTCGTCGTCCGTCGGACCCTCGACGCCGCAGTTCCACGAGCGGTTGTGGCTCTCGCCGTCGGCGTTGCCCTCGCCGTTCGCCTCGTTGTGCTTCTCGTTGTACGACGTGAGGTCCGCGAGCGTGAAGCCGTCGTGCGCCGTCACGAAGTTGACCGACGCGATCGGGCGGCGGCCCGTGTGCTCGTACAGGTCCGACGAGCCCGAGATGCGGCTCGCGAACTCGCCGAGCGTCGACGGCTCGGAGCGCCAGAAATCGCGGACCGTGTCGCGGTACTTGCCGTTCCACTCCGACCACAGCGGGGGGAACCCGCCGACCTGGTAGCCGCCCTCGCCGACGTCCCACGGCTCGGCGATGAGCTTGACCTGCGAGATCACCGGGTCCTGGTGGACCAGGTCGAAGAACGCCGACAGGCGGTCGACCTCGTGGAACTGCCGGGCGAGCGTCGCCGCGAGGTCGAAGCGGAAGCCGTCGACGTGCATCTCGGTCACCCAGTACCGCAGCGAGTCCATGATCAGCTGCAGCACGTTGGGCGAGCGCATGAGCAGCGAGTTGCCCGTGCCCGTGGTGTCGAAGTAGTGCGCCGGGTCGTCGTCGACGAGCCGGTAGTAGTTCGCGTTGTCGATGCCGCGGAAGCTCAGCGTCGGGCCCAGGTGGTTGCCCTCGGCCGTGTGGTTGTAGACGACGTCGAGGATCACCTCGATGTCCGCCTCGTGCAGGGCCTTGACCATGGCCTTGAACTCCTGCACCTGCTGGCCGGTCTCGCCGTACGCCGAGTACGCGTTGTGCGGGGCGAAGAACCCGATCGTGTTGTAGCCCCAGTAGTTGGACAGGCCCTTGTCCTGCAGGACCGGGTCGTTGACGAACTGGTGCACGGGCATGAGCTCGACCGCCGTCACGCCGAGCGACGACAGGTGCTCGATCACGGCCGGGTGCGCGAGGCCCGAGTACGTGCCGCGCAGCTCCTCCGGCACCGCGGGGTGCTGCTGCGTGAGGCCGCGCACGTGCGCCTCGTAGATCACGGACTCGTGGTACTGGTGCTGCGGCGGGCGGTCGTGGCCCCAGTCGAAGTACGGGTTCACGACGACCGACTTCATCGTGTGCGCCGCGGAGTCGTCGTCGTTCGTCGCGGTCGGGTCGTCGAACCGGTACGTGTACAGCGACGGGTCGTTGTCGACCTGGCCGTCGATCGCCTTCGCGTACGGGTCGAGGAGCAGCTTCGACGGGTGGCAGCGCAGGCCGCGCGCCGGGTCGTACGGACCGTGCACGCGGTAGCCGTACCGCTGCCCGGGGCCGACGGCGGGCAGGTACCCGTGCCAGACGAAGGCGTCCACCTCGGTGAGCTCGACGCGCGTCTCGGTCCCGTCGGCGTCGAAGAGGCACAGCTCGACACGTTCGGCGACCTCGGAGAACAGCGCGAAGTTGGTCCCGGTCCCGTCGTAGGTGGCGCCCAGGGGATAGGGGCGTCCCGGCCAGATCAGCATCCGCCCAATCTGCCAGCCGCCGGCCGATCCGGCGCGGGGGAGAGGCGTGGACTACGGCACACGCCCAGCCGTTGCGGGATCCGGCCTGACCTGCTGCGCTGGGCACGGTGCCCGCGCGCCGACGGGCCACGCTGGTCCTCACCTGGGAGGTCGTCGTGTCCGGTCGGGTCGTCGTCGTGGGAGCCGGCCTCGCCGGCGCCAAGACCGTCGAGGCGCTGCGCGAGGGCGGGTACGACGGCCGCGTCACGCTGCTCGGCGCCGAGCCGGACCGCCCTTACGAGCGGCCGCCGCTGTCCAAGGGCTACCTGACCGGCAGCGACGAGCGTGACTCCGCCTTCGTCCACGAGGTCGGCTGGTACGCCGCGCACGACGTCGACCTGCGCACCGGGACGACGATCGCCACGCTCGACCTCGCGACGCAGGACGTGCTCGACGGCACGGGCGCCCGGACCGGCTTCGACCACCTGGTCCTGGCGACGGGCTCGGAGCCGCGCCGCCTCGACGTGCCCGGTGCCGACCTGGACGGCGTGGTGTACCTGCGCACGCTCCCGGACAGCGACCGCCTGCGCGCCGCCCTCACGGCCGACCGGCGCGTCGTGGTCGTCGGCGGCGGCTGGATCGGCCTCGAGGTCGCGGCCGCGGCACGCGGCGCGGGCGCGCACGTCACCGTGCTCGTCCGCGACGCCCTGCCGCTCGTCGGCGTCCTCGGTCCCGAGCTCGCGGAGCTGTTCGCCGACCTGCACCGCGAGCACGGCGTGGACCTGCGCACGCGCACGGACGTCGCCGAGGTCGTCGCCGCCGGCGACGGCACGTCGGTGGGCGGCGTCGCGCTCGCCGACGGCACGGTCGTGCCCGCGGACCTCGTGGTGGTCGGCATCGGCGCGGTCCCGCGGACCGGGCTCGCCGAGGCCGGGGGCCTGCGCGTCCAGGACGGGGTGGTCGTCGACCGGCACCTGCGCTCGTCGCACCCGCAGGTCCTCGCGGTCGGCGACATCGCCCGCGCCGAGCACCCGCTGCTCGGGACGCACGTGCGCGTCGAGCACTGGGCCAACGCCCTGCACCAGCCGACCACGGCCGCCGCGACGATCCTCGGCCGCGACGCGCCGTACGACCGGCTCCCGTACTTCTTCACCGACCAGTACGACCTCGGCATGGAGTACGTCGGTCACACCGGGAACGGCGGGTACGACGAGGTCGTCGTCCGCGGCGACCTGGCGGCGCGCGAGCTCGTCGCGTTCTGGCGACGCGCCGGACGCGTCGTCGCCGGGATGAACGTCAACGTGTGGGACGTCGTCGACGACGTGCAGGCGCTCATCCGGTCCGGCGTGGTCGTGGACCGGGACCGCCTCGCCGACCCCGACGTGCCGCTCGGGTCGCTCACGGGCGCGTGACCGCGGACGTCGGAGGCGGCGGCTAGCCTGACCCCTGCCCGACGCCTCCCACCGAAGGAGAACGACCGTGGTGCTCATCGGCGCCCACGTCCGCGACGCCGACCCGGTGGCCGCCGCCGGCGAGGTCGACGCCCAGGCCGTCCAGATCTTCCTGGCCGACCCGCAGGGCTGGAAGAAGCCCGTGCCCCGCGACGACGCCGACGCGCTCGTCGCGAGCGGGCTCGGCATCTACGCGCACGCGCCCTACCTGGTCAACGTCGCGTCGACGAACAACCGCATCCGCATCCCGAGCCGCAACATGATCGCGCAGCACGCCGCCGCGGCCGCGGGGCTCGGAGCCCGCGGGCTGATCGTGCACGGTGGGCACGTGGGTGACGGGGACGACGTCGCGGTCGGCATCGACAACTGGCGCAAGACGTTCGAGCGCGCGACCTACCCCGTGCGCGTGCTCGTCGAGAACACCGCGGGCGGCGAGAACGCGTGCGCGCGCACGCTCGACCGGTGGGCCATGCTGTGGGACAAGATCGGCGGCTACGACGTCGGCGTGTGCCTCGACACCTGCCACGCGTGGGCGGCGGGCGAGGACCTCGAGACGATCGTCGACCGGCTCCGTGCGATCACCGGGCGCATCGACCTCGTGCACGCCAACAGCTCGCGCGACGAGGCCGGGTCGAGCCGCGACCGGCACGCGAACTTCGCGACCGGCACGATCCCGCCCGAGCTCATCGCGCACGTCGTGCGCGAGGCCGGGTGCGACGCGGTCGTCGAGACCCCCGCCGAGCGCCAGGCCGAGGACATCGCGTTCCTCCGGGCGGCGCTCGCCGGCTGACCGGCCCGTACGCGACCCGGCCCGACGTCAGATCGGGGACGCGTCCGCGGTGATGTCGGGCACGGCGGCCTCGGTCGCGAACGCGACCGTCCGGACCCGCTCGGCGAGCTCGTCGACCGCGCGCACCTGGTCGTCCGCCTGGGCGCGCAGCCCGGCGAGCCGGGCGCGGTCGAGCCGCAGCGCCGCGGACCACACCTCGAGCGTCGCCCACAGGGACCGCTTGCCGGAGATGCCCGAGCGCAGCGCCTCGAGCTCGAGCTGCAGCGACAGCGGCGACTTCGACGTGAGCCGGCCGTTCGGCTTGAGCCGCCCGGCGCGCTCGGCCGCGACCGCGGCCACGGGCTTCCACGGCGACAGGCGCACACCGAGGTGCTCGGCGAGCCCCCGCACGACGCGCCGCTCCTGGCGCAGCTCCTCGAGGAGCCGCAGCAGGACCGGCTCGGCCGACGTGCCCGCGTACCGCTCGACCATCCACCCGACGCGTGAGATCACGCCCGACGCCCCCGTGAGGTGGTCGCTCAGGTAGATCTGCACCAGGCGGAGGTCGACCGGCGGTGTCGTCCGCTGCCCCACGTCAGCGCAGCCGCGACGCGAGGAGCTGCTTGCCCTGCTCGGCGCCCTTGCGGCTCTCGCCCTGGGCACGGCGGAAGAACTCGGCGAGCTCGGTGTCGCCGTCACGCTCGGCGTCCTGGGCGTAGGTCTCCAGACGCAGCACGTTGTCGAGGCACGTCTGCGTGAACCAGAGGATGTTGTAGTCCTTGTCCTTGGTCCCGGTCAGCTGGCCGGACTCCTGCTCAAAGCTCATCGTCAGCACCTCCGCGTCCCCGGAGCACCGAGGCGTCGGTCGGGTGGGCGGCGCGACCGCCCGCGGGGCTCGTTCTCCACCCGCTCTCCATCGTCGGCCCGGCCGCGGTGAGGCGCGACCCGGACGTGCGGTCAGGACGCGGGCGGGGGAAGGGGGTTCGCGGCGAGAGCGCGTGCGACCGCGACGAGGTTGCCCGCCATGGCGCGGCCGGTCGAGGCGGACCAGTCGTGGCCGTGGTCGGTGTCCCGGTAGTCCGGTCCGGGGCCCGGACCCTGGTTCCAGTACGTCCAGGCCTGGGGCGGGATCGTGAAGCCGATGTCACCGAGGCCGCCGACGATCTCGGAGATGACGTGGTGCGCACCGTCCTCGTTCCCGGTGACGACGACGCCCGCGACCCGGTCGTACGCGACGGGCCGGTCCTGGTCGTCGGTCTCCGAGATCATCGCGTCCATGCGCTCGAGCGCGCGCTGCGCCCAGGACGACGGGTGACCGACCCAGGTGGGCGTGGCGACGACGAGGATCTGCGCGTCGAGGATCTTCGCGCGGATCGCGGGCCAGTCATCGCCGGGCCCCATGTCGGACTCGACGCCGGGCGGGATGTCGTGGTCCGCGAGCCGGATCACCTCCGACTCGACGCCGTGCGTGCGCAGCGCGTCGGTCACGACGCTCGCGAGCGCCTCGGTGTTGCTCGGGGCGGGGGACGGCTTCAGCGTGCAGCTCAGGACGACGGCTCTCATCGCCCCACCGTGACCCCGCACCGGCGCGCCCGCATCCGGGCGTCGGCGTCCGCGTGCGCGGCGGCAGGTGCGGTGCGACGGTGAGCCGATGAGCGAGAACCTTCCCGACAGCTTCGACCCGCAGCAGCCCGACCTTCCCTCGTTGGGCGTCGACCCGGACCCGCTGCCGCCGGGCCACGAGAGCCAGGCACCGACGACCGAACCGCTGAAGGACGACGCGAGCGAGGCGGCCGAGTCCGGCGACGAGGAGCGCGGCACCCCCGGCTGACGGACGCGGCCGGCACGTGGCGCGCGTGCCGGCCGTGATCCGTGCGCGGGTCAGCCGAGCGTGACCTCCGCCGCCCGGCGCACGACCGCGTCGTCGTCGGCGCCCTCCGCGCGCCACGTGAGCTGCTGCACGGCACCGTTCCCGCGGCGCAGGACGTCGGCGATCCGCGCCTGCACCCAGTCCAGCTCGCCCGACTCGACGAGCGCGTCGTGCACGTGGTCGACGAGCTCGGCGACGACGTCCGCGGCCGGCCGCGGCTCGCCGGTGGTCGGGCTCACGAGCTCGCCGGTCGTCCCCGAGCGTGCGGCGCGCCACGTCCAGGACCGCAGGATCTCCGCGCGCACGGGTGCCGGGTCGGGGTCGGTCCGGACGGCGGTCTCCGCGAGCGCACGGACCAGCACGGCCTGCAGCACGGCGTCCTGCGCGTCGAGGCACACGTCGGCGACGCGGACCTCGACCGTCGGGTAGCGCGCCGACAGCCGGGCGTCGAAGTAGATCATCCCGTCGTCGAGCGCGGTCCCGGAGCGCAGCAGCGCGGCGATGACCGCGCGGTAGGTCGCGGCGTCGCCGAACGGCGCGGTCGCCCCGGCCGTGGGCCAGCGTCCCCACACCTGCGAGCGGTAGCTCGCGTAGCCCGTGGCGGAGCCGAGCCAGGACGGGCTGTTGGCGCTGAGCGCGAGGAGCACGGCGTTCCACGCGCGGAGGTGGTCGATGACGTGCACGCCCTCGTCGTCGTCCGCCACGGCGACGTGGACGTGGCACCCGCACGTGAGCTGCTCGCGGGCCGTCTGCCCGAACCGCGCCCGGATCTCGTTCGCGCGCCGGTCGGGGATGACGGTCGACTCGACGACGTGCGGTGCGGTGGCCATCGCCGCGATCCGCGCGCCCGCGCGGCGGGCGAGCGCGTCGGTCCGGGCGCGGCCGTCGCGCACCTGCGCGAGCAGGTCGTCGAGGTCCGTGCACGGGTGCGTCGACACCTCGACCTGCTCCTGCTTGAACTCCTTCTCCAGGTCGCCGCCCGGTCGTGGGTCCGACGGCTCGTCGGCCGCGAGCCGCAGCACCGTCGGCGCGACCGCGTACGGCACGCCCTCGGGCGTGACCAGCAGGAACTCCTCCTCGACACCCATGGTTCGCACGCGGCAAGTGTGGGGGAGCGGCCCGTCCTGCGCGCGTCGAGCGCCCCTCAGGCCCGCTCGTCGTCGGCGTCCTCGGAGGCGGCGGACTGGCGGCGGTAGGAGGCGACGAGCCGGGCCACCAGGGTCGCGAGGAACACCTGCGCGAGGAGCGCCTCGAACGTCGCGACGCCGCGCCCGGCGAAGCTGGCCGCCGTGTAGTCGCCGTACCCGACGGTGGTGAGCGTCGTGAAGGAGAAGTACTGGAGCGACTGCTGGTCCGCGGGCTGCCCGCCCGCGAAGAACGGCTCGGGCAGGAGCCACGCGAGGACGCCGAACACGTTGGCGAAGAAGAGGCCGAGGATCATGTAGGCGCTCAGCGCGCCGGCGATGGTGCTGAGCGTGACCTCGCGTCGTGTGAGGATCCGGCCGAGGATCGTCACGAGGGTCACGCCCAGCAGGACGCAGAAGACGCCGTTGACCACGCCCGTCGCGGTCTGCTCCGGCAGGAACGACAGCGCGGCGATCGTCGCGAGCGCCGAGACGACGAGCACCGCCCGGACCGCGACGCGCAGCCGGGGGCCGGGTCGGGAGGTGCGGACCGCGAAGAAGAGCGCCCCGAGGTAGCCGACGACGACGAGCCAGCTGGTCCACGGCTCGGCCGTGAGGACGAACACGAGGTAGACGACGCACAGCAGCCCCAGGACGACGCCGAAGTCGTCCGGGGGCGCGTGCGCGGGCCGCACCACGCGTCGGGTGCGGCCCGCGGACCCGCCCGGCGACGGGCCCCTCCCGTCCATCGCCGGGCGGGTCAGGCGAGCGCCTTGGCCTTCAGCTGCGCGAACTCCTCGGCGCTGATCACGCCCTGGTCGTGCAGCTTCTTGGCGTCGGCGATCGCGCTCGCCGGTGACGTCTGCGCGGTCTGCCGGATGTACTCGTCGGTCGCCGCCTGCGTCTCCCGCAGCTGCGCCATCTGCCGCTCGGCCATCCCGCGGCCGCGGGCGATGATGTAGATGAGCGCGGTGAGGAAGGGCAGGAAGATCAGCCCGATGACCCACAGCGCCTTGCCCCAGCCGCCCAGCGACCGGTCGCGGAACAGGTCACCGATGATCTGGAACAGCAGCACCAGGTACATGAAGAACACGAACCACCACACCAGCAGCCAGAACCAGTCCCAGAACGAATCCATCGCACGCCTCCTCGGTCCCCGCCGGCGGGCTCCCCGGCCAGGTCCACCATCCCGCGACCGGGCGTGCACTTTCCTCACCCGTCGAGGGTGATCGTCGCTGGTCAGAGCACACGCGGCGGGTGACCGGCTCGCCGTGCGGGGGTCGCCCGGGCGTGTGAGGCTGGACCTGCTCGACGGCTTCGGAGGTGTGGCCGTGCCCGGCCACCTCGGAGACCCGATGAAGTCGCCCCAGCCCCGCGGCCCGCTCGGCGCGGCCGTCATCGACGCCCTGACGGCGGCGGCCCCGCGCGCGGACGCCCCGGCGGACGACCGGCTCGTGCAGGCCGCCCGGCGCGCCGTCGAGCAGAGCACCGACCTCCTGACCGACGAGGACGTCCAGCTGACGCTGTTCGTGCTCTACGAGCTGCACTACGCGGGTGTGGAGGGCGTCGACGACGCGTGGGAGTGGGCGCCCGACCTGCTGCGGGCGCGCGCGGTGCTGGAGGAGGCGTTCGAGCGTGAGCTCCGCGCCCGGGTCACCGTGCCGGACGGTGTGCCGGCCGACCGGAGAGCCGTCGCGGACACCCTCTTCGCGATGACCGCACCCTCGCCCGGACCGAGCCTCTCGCGGTACGTCGGGCGCCAGGCGACGGACGAGCAGCTGCACGAGCTGCTGGTGCACCGGTCCGTCTACCAGCTGAAGGAGGCCGACCCGCACACGTGGGCGGTCCCGCGGCTCGGCGGTGCCGCGAAGGCGGCGCTGGTCGAGATCCAGGCGGACGAGTACGGCGGGGGAGCGCCCGACCGGATGCACAGCGCGCTGTTCGCCCGCACGATGCAGGGCGCAGGGCTCGAGCCGACCTTCGGCCGGTACGTCGAGGACGTGCCCGCCGTCACGCTCGCCGCCGTCAACGCGATGTCGCTGCTCGGGCTGCACCGGAGGCTGCGCGGCGCGATCGCGGGGCACCTCGCGGCGTTCGAGATGACGTCGTCCCTGCCGAACCGGCTCTACGGCGACGGGTTCCGGCGGCACGGCTACGGCGAGGACGTCACCGAGTACTTCGACGAGCACGTCGAGGCCGACGCGGTGCACGAGCAGATCGCGGGCCGTGACCTGGCGGGCGGGCTCGCCGAGCAGGAGCCCGAGCTCGTCGGCGACATCCTGTTCGGGGCCGGCGCGTGCCTGTTCCTCGACGACCTCGTCGCGGACCACCTCGTCGGCGCGTGGGAGCGCGGCGAGTCGTCGCTGCGGGCCGCCGCGTGAGCGCCGCGGACGACCATCGCACGGCGCCCGTGCGCGGGTCGATCGTCGCGTGCCCCGACGGTCCGCTCCTCGTGCGCGGTGACGTGCCCGTCGTGGACGACCGCGGCGAGCCGGTCGCCAAGCACCGCGCGACCGTCGCGCTGTGCCGCTGCGGCGCGTCGGCCATCAAGCCGTGGTGCGACGGGAGCCACAAGGCGATCGGGTTCGAGGCGCCCTGAACCCGCGGTGCCCGGCGGCGCCCGCCCTGCGGAGGCGGCAGTCCGACGGGTGCGTCAGTCGCGCGGCACCTGCAGGACACGCGACTGGCCGGGCTCGTCGGGGTCGTCGACGATCGGCACGTCGTCCAGCCACGAGCTGATGACGTGCGCGAGCTCGCCCGGGTGGCTGAAGTTCATGGCGTGCGCCGCGCCGACGATCACGGCGAGCGTCACGTGCTCGGGCGCGAGCCGCGCGACCTCCAGGACGCGCCACGGCGGCGGCATCATCGGGTCGCGGCTACCGATCACCGCGAGCGCGGGCACGTCGAGCCGCAGGATCCGCTCCTGCGACGGGAACCGGACGAGCTCGTCGAACAGGCGCAGCGTGTTGACCGGCCCGAAGCGCAGGTAGTCCGGCACCGCGGTGCGGGCCATCGCCGGGCTCTCGCGGGTCGCGTCCTTGAGCAGCTGCCACAGCCCGCGGACGAACGGCTGGTTGTACATGCCGCCCGCGGGCGAGGCGAGCACCGCGCGGTGCACGCGCTCGGGCGCGACGTGCGCGACCTCCAGCACGACCGGGCAGCCCATCGAGTTGCCGACGAGGACGACCCGCTCGAGCTCGAGCGCGTCGAGCACCTCCAGGACGGCGTCGGCGAGCGCGGGGATGCCGAGCGTCGACGGCGGGCTCTCGCTGCGCCCGTAGCCCGGCAGGTCGGGCACGACGTTCCACGCCCGGTGCGCGAGCCGCTCCGCGGTCGGCAGCAGGGACAGGCCGGAGATCGCGAACCCGTGCACGTGCAGGATCGGCACCGCGCCCTCGACGTGCGGCCCGCACCGCACGAGGACGCGGCGCCCGTCCACGCGGACGGTGCGCTCCGTCCACCCCGCAGCCAGGTCGACCACGGCCCGATCCTGGCAGGTCGGCCGCGCGCCCGCCTGCCGTCGCGGCTGCCCGGCTCCAGGACCACCCGCGACGGGTGACGCCACCCGCGGTGCCGCGGCAGGACGCTGCGATCGTCCGGACGCGTCGACGACGGGATGGCGAACCATGAGCGCAGCACCCGGTCCCGCGTCGGCGCCGCTCGACCGTCGCCTCGCGGTCCTGCTCGCGATGGCGATGTTCGTGCTCGTCGTCGACACGTCGCTGATGAACGTGTCGATCTCCGCGGTCGTGCGCGACCTGGACACCACGGTGAGCGGCGTGCAGTCCGCCATCGCGCTCGAGGCGCTCGTGTCCGCCGCGTTCATCCTCATCGGCAGCAAGGTGGGCGACCTCGTCGGGCGCAAGCGGGCGTACGTGCTCGGCCTGCTCGGCTACGCGACGGGTGCCGTCGCGATGACGCTCGCGCAGGGGCTCACGGCGATCATCGTGTTCTGGGCGGTCGTCGGGGGGCTCGGCGCGTCGCTGCTGCTCCCGTCGATGCAGTCGCTCATCCACGGCAACTTCAGCGGCCCCGCGCAGAAGAAGGTGTACGCGCTCGTGGGCGCGTCGGCGTCGATCGCCGCGGCCGTGGGACCGCTGCTCGGCGGGTTCATCACCACGTACCTCTCGTGGCGCGTCGCGTTCGCGCTCGAGGCCGTCGTCATCGCGGTGGTGCTGTCCGGGATCCGGCTCGTCAGGGACGTCCCGTACACGGGGGACCGGTCGGTCGACGTCGTCGGCGCGGTCCTGTCGGCGCTCGCGATGGGCGGCATCGTGCTCGGCGTGCTCGTCTGGCAGGAGGGCGGCGAGGCCGTCGGCGCGCTCATCGGGACCGGCGCGGTCGCGCTCGTCGTGCTGGTCCGCTGGCTGCTGCGCCGCAAGCGCGCGGGCCGTCCGGTCCTGCTCGACCCGGACCTGTTCCGGTCGCCGCTGTTCCGGGTCGGCGTCTCGCAGCAGATGCTCCAGCAGATCGCGCTCGGCGGGCTCATGATCTCGCTGCCGATCTTCCTGCAGATGGTGCTCGAGTACGACGCGATGGCCGCCGGCCTGTCGCTCGCGCCGCTGTCGCTGAGCATGTTCGCGGTCGCGCTGCTCGCCGGGAGGCGCGCGGGCGGCCGGCGACCCGCGGACCTGGTGCTCGCGGGGTTCGCGCTGGCGGTCGTCGGCGTCGGTGCGCTGCTGCCCGTCGTGCCGCGCGCGTCGTCGGGCTGGTGGCTCGTCGTGCCGCTGGTCGTCGTCGGGTCGGGCCTCGGGCTGCTCGTGTCGCAGCTCAACAACTACACGCTGTCGCCGATCTCCGAGGAGCGCGTGAGCGAGGCAGCGGGCGTGAACTCCGCGGGAGGGTCGTTCGGGCTGTCGTTCGGCCTCGCGTTCGCGGGCGCCCTCATGCTCGGCGCGCTCGCGGTCGGTTTCACCGCGCAGTCGGACGCGAGCGCGGTGCTCGACCCCGCGCAGAAGCAGCAGGTGTCGCGCGCGCTCGACGAGGACGCCCAGCTCATGAGCACGACGCAGCTGACCGAGCTGCTCGCGGACGAGCCTCCGGCCGTGCAGGACGAGATCGTGCGCATCAACGACGAGGTGCGGCCGCGAGCGCTCCAGGTCGCGCTCCTGCTGCCGCTCGTGGCCGGCCTGCTCGGCCTGGTCAACGCCCTGCGCATGCGCCGGCTCCCGGACCCGGCGCCGAGCAGCGCGGTCGAGGGCGCCGCGTTCGGCTGACCGCCGCTCCCGGCCCGCACGACGGAGCCCCCGGCACCGTCGCCGGGGGCTCCGCCTGACCGTCAGGAGGCGAGGATCTGCGCCTTCTGCGCCTCGAACTCGTCCGGGGTCAGCACGCCCTGGTCGCGCAGCTCCGCGAGCTGCTTGAGGTGGGCGATCTTGGTGTCCATGTCCGGGCCCTCGGTCTCGGGCTCGGGAGCGGCGACGTACACGGGCTGCGCGTACGCCGGCTGGGCGTACGACGGCTGTGCGTACGCCTGCTGCTGGGTGTAGGCCTGGCTGTTCGCCTGGTCGGCCCAGCGCTGCTGCTGGCGGTGGTGCACGCGTCCGGACACGGCGCTCGCCGTGCCCGCGACGACGGCCGTGCGGGCCACCCCGCGGATCAGTCCTGGCATGGTCTCCTCCTCCGGGTCGTCCGTCCTGGGTCTGTCACGCGGCGTCGAGGTCGTCGAGCGCCGCGAGGATCGCCTGCACCGGGATGCGGCCGCTCGCGACGAGCTGGCCCCCGCCGCGCCGCAGCGCCGCCGCGAAGGGCGCCGCCCAGCGGTTCTCGAAGACGAGGATGCCCGCGGCCGAGCCGTTCTGGAGCGCCTGCGCAGCCTCGGCGACGTCGTCGTCCCCGATGAGGCCTGACGCGGCGCCCTCGAAGAACGACAGGTCGACCTCGCCGGACGCGGCCTCGTGCAGCTCGAGCGCGTGCACCTCGCCGTCCTCGTCCTTCTCCACGAAGACGAGGTCGAGCACGCGGATGATCCCGCGGTCGACCAGGTCCACCAGCAGCGGGAACGCGGTCCCGTCCAGCTTGTTCCTCGGGAACTCGACGACCAGGTAGTCGATGGGCCCGAGCTCCTCGGTCGTGTCCTCCACGTCGCTCACGTCGTCCTCCTCGTCCGATACCCGCTGCGCACGTGCCCCGCGGCACCCCGACGGGTCCACGGGTTCGTCACTCTCGTCGCGCGCCGGCGTGGACGCATCACCCGCCGCGGGTGGTAGCGCGGCGGGGTCCGGGTCTCAGTGGTGGAGCGTGAGCTTGAGCGCGACCATGGCGATCCCGAGCAGGGCCGTGAGGACGCTCGCGACGAACCGCCGCCACCCCGTGATCCCGCCGCCGCCGGCCATGTTCCAGCCGACGAACCCGAGCAGCGCGACGTTGATGACGAGCGCGACCTCCACGCCGCGCGACGTCTCCACGCCGATCGCGGCCTCCACGAGCAGCACCACGACCGGGACGAGGCACGCCGCGACGAGCGGCAGGCCGTCCTGGACGACCTCGGTGCGCTCGTGCCCGTGCAGCGGGCGGCCGAGCAGCGAGCGCAGCGCGATCCAGTGCGCGTACGTCTCCGCAGCCCAGTACACGAGCAGCGTGCCGACGAGCGCGAGCGCCAGGCGTGCGAGCCCGAACTTCTCGGGTGCGGCGGCCAGCACGGAGCCCGTGATCACGAGGCCGTACAGGTGCGACGCGCGTCGCCGGTGCTGCTGCGCGTGCGACAGCGCGCGGACGGCCTGCTCGGGTCGGGTGCTGTCGGTCGTCACAGGGGCAGTCTGCACCCGGCCGGCACACGCGTCCCGGGGTGCGCGGCTCACCTTCCGCGAGTGAGGCGGCCGGCACCGGGACCGTCCTAGCGTCGTGGGGCGAGACGAGCACCGCGGGCCGGGCCCGCACCGGCTCGACCCAGGGAGGGTGGACGTGACCCAGTCGACTCAGGCGCCGGCAACGCCCGGCACGTCCGGCAACGACACGCGCTGGTGGGCGCTCACCACGGAGGAGGTCGCGCGCGCGCTCGGCACCGACCCGCGCACCGGGCTCGCGGGCGGCGAGGTCGGGATGCGCCAGCGCCAGTACGGCCCGAACACGCTGACCGCGCAGGCGCCGCCGTCGGTGTGGTCCGTGCTGCTGGGACAGGTGCGCGACCCGATGAACCTCATGCTCGTGGCCGTCGCGGTCGTGAGCCTCGTCATCGGGCAGTTCTCGACCGCGGCCATCGTCGGGTTCCTCGTGCTGCTCAACGTCGTGATCGGGACGCGGCAGGAGATGCAGGCGCGCAAGAGCGTCGACGCGCTCGCGACGATGCAGGAGCCGATGTCGAAGGTGCGGCGCGACGGTGCGGTGTCGCTGGTCCCGGCGCACGAGCTGGTCCCGGGCGACGTCGTGGAGCTCGAGGCCGGTGACGTCGTGCCCGCCGACGGGCGGCTGGTCCGCACCGCGACGATGGAGACGCAGGAGGCGGCGCTCACGGGGGAGAGCGCCCCGATCGGCAAGGCGACCGACCCGCTCGCCGACGAGGACGTCCCGCTCGGCGACCGCGCCAACATGGCGTTCCAGAACACCGCGGTGACGCGCGGCACCGGCACGCTGCTCGTCACGGCGACCGGCATGACGACGCAGATCGGTCACATCGCGACGCTGCTGTCGTCGGTCGAGAAGACGAAGTCGCCGCTGCAGCGCGAGCTCGACGCGCTCACCAAGGTGCTCGGCGCGATCGCGTGGTCCGCGGTCGCGCTCATCGTCGTCATCGGCGTGCTGCGCGGCGACCCGCTCGGCGACCTGCTGTTCCTCGCGACCGCGGTCGCCATCTCCGCGATCCCGACCGGCCTGCCCACGTTCGTGCAGGCGATGCTCGCGTACGGCGCGAAGCAGCTCGCGGCCGCGAAGGCGATCGTCGCGAACCTCGCGGACGTCGAGACCCTCGGCGCGACGAGCGCGATCAACTCGGACAAGACCGGGACGCTCACGCTCAACGAGATGACGGTGACCGCGCTCTGGCTCGGCGGGCAGCACTACACCGTCGAAGGTGCCGGGTACGCGAAGACGGGCCGCATCCTGTCGCCCGCCGGTGCCGAGGTTCCCGACCTGACCCCGCTCGCGTACGGGCTGTGCCTCGCGAGCGACGCGCTCGTGTCCGACGACGGGGCGGTCGTCGGCGACCCGACCGAGGCTGCGCTCGTCGTGCTCGCCGCGAAGCTCGGGGTCGACGCCGAGGAGAGCCGTCGCACCTACCCGCGCGTCGCCGAGGTGCCGTTCGACTCCGCCTACAAGTTCATGGCGACCGCGCACTGGATGCCGTGGCGCGACCAGCCGCGCGTGCTCGTCGAGGTCGTGAAGGGCGGTCCCGACGTCGTGCTGCAGCGCTGCACGCACGCGCTCGCCGCACCCGGGCAGTTCGTCGACATCGACCAGCTGCGGCCCGCGATCGACGCCGAGCAGGACCGGCTCGCCCAGTCCGGCCTGCGGACCCTGGCGTTCGCCGTGCGCATCCTCACGCCCGCCGACGAGGCCGGTCTCGTCGCCGACCCGATGGCCTACGTGCAGCAGCTCGTGTTCGTCGGGATGGTCGGGATCATGGACCCGCTGCGGCCCTCGGCCAGGGTGTCCGTCGAGATCGCGCACCGCGCCGGCATCGACGTCCGCATGATCACCGGCGACCACGCCGTCACGGCGTCCGCGATCGGCACCGACCTCGGCCTGCCGCCCGGCGCGATCAGCGGCGCCGAGCTCGCGCGCATGACGGACGACGAGCTGCTCGCCCGGCTGCCCGACCTGCACGTGTTCGGCCGCGTCACGCCCGAGGACAAGCTGCGGCTCGTGCAGCTCATGCAGCGTCAGGGCCTCGTCGTCGCGATGACGGGGGACGCGGTCAACGACGCCGCCGCGATCAAGCAGGCCGACATCGGCGTCGCGATGGGCTCGGGCAGCGAGGTCACCAAGCAGGCCGCGCGCCTCGTCCTCACCGACGACAACTTCTCGACGCTCGTGCACGCGGTCGAGCTCGGCCGCAGCATCTACCAGAAGATCACCGCGTACATCCGGTTCCAGATGAGCCAGCTCATCGGCCTGGTCCTGCTGTTCCTGCTGGCGACGATCGCCGACCTCAACGGCGGCGTCGCGCTCACGCCGATGATGGTGCTGTTCCTCAACTTCTTCGTCTGCGTCGGACCCGTGATCGCGATCATGCTCGACCCCGTCGGACCGGAGATCATGAGCCGCCCGCCGCGCGACCCGAGGCTCGGGATCGGCAACCGGCGCGCGATCGGCCGGTGGGTCCTCTACGGCGTGGTCCTGTGCCTCGCGACCGCCGTGCCGCTCGTGGCCGGCCCCGACGAGCTGTCGAAGGACGACCCGAGCGCGTCGATGACGATGGCGTTCGTCGTCATGGGGCTCGGGTCGACCCTGTCCGGCCTGGTCCTGCGCCGCGAGCCCGAGTCCGGCCTGCTGCCGCCCGTGCTGTCGGCCGTCAAGGTCCTGACGGTTCCCGTGCTGCTCGTCGTCCTCGCGACCGAGCTCGACTTCCTGCAGGGCTGGCTGACCACGCAGTCGCTCACGGGCCCCCAGTGGTTCGCCGCGATCGGCCTCGCGCTCGTGCTGCCGCTCGTCGCCGAGATCGACAAGGCGCTCATGCGCCGGCGTCGCCCCGTGCCCGCACCGCTCACGCCGCAGGAGGCGGTCAGCCCTGTGCGGGCGCGCAGCGCCGGGACGGTCTGAGGGGCGGGCACGGCACGACCGGCGACGGTCCGCGGGCGGTGGGGAGCCGCGGTCCGTCGCCGGTCGGTCGGCACGCGGGCGGGCGGCGGGGCCGGGGGAAGCCCGCCGCCCGCGGCCGTCAGACCCCGGAACCCGAGGTCGGGCTGCCCTCCGCGTGCGCTCCACGGACCTCCTGCGTCGCGCCGCCCGCCTGCTGCTTCAGGTCGGACGCCGCGTCCTTGCCGTCCTGGCGCAGCGTCTCGCCGGCCTCGGTCGCACGGTCCTTGACCGCGGTCGCGGCCTCCTGCGCCGACTCCTTGAGGTTGCTAGCCGCGTCCTGCGCGACGCCCTTGGCGCCCTCGACGAGCGGGGCCGCCTGCTCCTTCGCGGTGCGGGCGAGGTCCTGCTCCTTGCGGCTCGCCGGCAGCAGGGACGACACCAGCCAGCCGATGCCGAACGCGACGACGCCGGCGGCGAGCGGGTTGCCCTGCGCCTTCTGCTTCGCCGCCTGCGGGAGGTGGCTCGCCGTGTCGCCGACGGACGACGCCACGCCGGACGCCTTGTCGCGCACGCCGTGCACGGCGTCGCTCGCCGAGCCCGCGACGCCGTGGACGGCGCTGCTCGCCGAGCCGGCGGCGTCGGAGGCGGAGCCCATGACGCGGTCCTTCACGCCGCCCACGGCGGAGCGCACCTTCTCGGTCTGCCGGTGGACGACCTGGCTCGGGCTCACCTTGTCGGTCAGCGCGTCGACGTCGGAGCTGAGCTCCGCACGCGTGCGCTCGATGTCCTCGCGGATCTGCTCAGGGTCGGTGCTCATGCGTTCTTCTCCTCCTGGCCTCGCAGGGCGTTCGGGATCTTGCTGACGGTGTCGGTCGTGCGGGGCAGGCCCTCGACGCGGCGCGACTCGGCGCGAGCGCGTGCGAACAGGACGGCGCCGACGATCGCCCAGATGACGGCGACGACGACCGCGGACAACCCGTGGCCGATCGCGTCGCCGAGCGCCCACCAGAGCGCGATCGACAGGAACAGCAGGACGAAGTACCCGGCGACGCCCGCGCCGGCGAACATCGACCCGCTCTTGGCGGCGTGCTGCACGGCCTGGCGGGCCTCGGCCTTCGCGAGCTCCACCTCCTGCCGCATCAGCGTCGACAGGTCGCGCGAGATCTCGCCGACGAGCTCGCCCACCGACGGCTGCGGGGGAGCCGAGCCGGTCTCGCTCATCGGAGCTCACCCGTCAGCGGGTCGGTCGTGGTCGTCGTGGAGGTCGTCGTCGCCGGGACGACCACCGCCGGCGCCTCGTAGGCGACGGTCGTGCGCTCGGGCAGCGCGCTCACGCGGGTCGGGTAGGTACCCGAGGAGGCGGCGCCCGACGTGCTGCCGGACGTGTCGTCCGACGACGCGTCCTTCAGGCCGCGCGTCAGGCGGCCGAGGACGATGCCCGCACCCGCGGCGACGAGCAGGAACGTGCCCGGCCGGCGGCGCGCGAAGCGGCGCACCTCGTCGAGCAGCTCGTCGGGACCGCGCCCCTCGAGCCACTGGCCGACGTCCCCGACGCGCTCGCCCACGGCGCGCACCAGGTCGGTCGCGAAGGACTGCTCCTGCGACGACGACGCCATCTGCGTGAGCTGCTGGCCGGTCGTCGAGAGACCACCGGCGAGGCGACGCTGCTGCGCGCCCGCCTGGTCGCTCACCTCGCCGCGGGCCTGGTGCCACAGGTCGCCGAGCTGGCGACGTGCCTCCTGCCCGACCGCGCGGGCCTCCTCCTTGGCCTCACCGAGCAGCTGGCCGCCCGCCTCCGTGGCGGACTCCTTCAGGTGCTGCGCCTGCTCGCGGGCGGCGTCGGTCGTGCTCGACCCGGAGCCGCCCGACGAGGAGGAGCCGCTGTAGCCGGTGCCGCCGGTGGAGCCCGACGTCGTCCCGGTCGTGCCGGACGTCGTGCCGCTCGGGTAGGCGGTGCCGCCGCCGGTCGGGGCGGTGCCGGACGTCGTGCTCCCGCCGGTGGGGACGGTGCTCCCGCCCGGGTTCGTGCTGGTGTACGGGTCAGCCATGATGCGCCTCGTCTCGAGATCGGTGGGTGCGACCTCGACGCGGGCGCTCGGCGCGCACCGGTGTCGAGGAGTCGACGGAGTGCGAACCTTCTTGCCGCAGACGACCGCCGGTGGGCACGGGATGCCGACGCTCGCGCGCCCGGCGGAGGGACTCGTGCCACGGCCCGGGTGCGTGTCCCGCACCGGGCGACGGTCTGCCGGACGGTGTGCTCCGTCCGACGCTTCGACGCTAGGCCAGCCGCGCAGGCCCCGCCATTCGTGCGCCGCGGCAGGCCTCCGACCTGGGCGGACGTCCTCGCGCGGCCGCCCTCACAGCGTGCAGCGCCGCCGCAGCGCCCGCGTGCTCGACGCCGCGCGCACGAGCCGGCGGCCCCGGTACGGCATGCCGCCTGTCACCCGCCGTGCGAGCGCGAGCCACGCGCACACGGCACGTTCGAGCAGCCAGACCGGCGCGAGGAGCGCGGACGTGGCGGGGAACACGGCCGCGCCCCCACCGCGCTCGCGGCCGCGCCACGCGACGAGCACCACGGCGACGCCGATCGCGACGGCGGGCGCCGCGCGGCGGCGCCGCAGGGACCACGCGAGCACCGGCAGGACCGACGCCTCCGCGACCAGGCGCGGCGGCTGCGCGAGGCTGTCGTACGCCTGGCGGACGCGTTGTGACCAGAAGTAGCGGGCCGACGGCGGTCGTCGCTCGACGTAGAGGTCGGGCGCGTCGCGCTCGACGCCGCCCGCGGCGCGGATCGTGCGGAGCAGCTCCAGGTTCTCGAAGAGCACGTCGCCCGCGTACCCGCCGGCCCGCAGCAGCGACGAGCGGCGCACGACGAGCGTGCCCGGGAAGTCCTCGCCCAGGCCGCGGTTGACCAGGCTGCGGGCGGTGTCCCAGCGCGCGTGCCACGGCAGCGGGCGGAACACGTTCTGCGCCCGCACGACGTCGGCGTCGGCGAGCAGCGCGACCGCGGTGCGCAGCTGGTCGGGCGTCCACCGGACGTCGTCGTCGGCGATCACGACGGCCTCGGCGCGCGCGGCGCGCACGCCCGTCATGACACCCCCGACCTTGCCGTTGGCGCCCGGCCACGGTGCGGGCCGCAGGTGGCGGACGGCTGTGCCCCACGCCGCGGCGTGCGCGGCGAACCGCGCCTGCGGCGACCCGTCGACGACCGTGACCGGCACGTGCGGCGCGAGGTCGAGCAGGTAGGCGGTGAGGTCGTCGAGGTCGTCGTCGTGCTCCCAGCGCAGGGGCAGCACGTACTCGGCGTCGAGGACGTCCAGGTCGTGCGGGTCAGGGGCCATCGGGCACCTGCCCGGGCGCGAACGCGGTCCGGTACGCCTCGACCGCTTCCTGCAGCGCGCGGTTGGAGACGACGGCGACCGGCACGACGTCCGTGAGCAGCGGCTCGCTGTCGGGGCCGCGCCCGACCTCGCGCCCGCGCAGCAGCCACGCGTACCGGTGGTCGTCGGCGGCCAGGTGCACGTACTGCGCGAGCTGGCGCGCGACCCACTCGCGCGGTGGTCGGTCCCACCACGGCTCGGGGCGCAGCGGGTTGACGCTGAGCCCTGGCAGGACGGCGCCGCTCTCACCGTCGCGGCTGCCCGAGTGCGCGTCGGCCTCGGGTCCTGCGCTGAAGCGCACGAAGACCGTGCCCAGCGCGTCGACGATCTCGACGACCTCGTCGAGCCGTGCCGCGACGGTCATCCCGTGCGTCGAGGTGTCGCCCCCGGCGGCCCCCAGGTCCATGGGCCTTGCTCCCGTCCCGCGGTGTGCGGCACCGGTGCTGGACCCGTCCTCAGGGTAGGAGGACGCGGCCGGGTGCGCGTCCCGAGGGATCGCGCGGCTCGCCGCCCGCGGGACCCTGGGCGCTGCCCGCGAGCCGAGCGCGTCCGTGCGCGTCGGGTCAGCGACCCGTCCAGCCGAGCAGCACGAAGAGGTCCGACTCCTCACGCGTGCCGCCCAGGTACGCCTGCGCGACCGCCGTCGCGCCCCGGCGCTCCGCCGTCCACAGGTCGAAGTCGACCGAACGCACCCACGACGTCGGGAGGAGGCCCAGCAGGGCGCCCGTGCGGGCGAGCACCGCGACGTCGCCGTCGGGCGTCCGCCGCAGCACGACGTCGGCGCGGCTGATGCGGTCGGTCGGACCGGCCCATGCGCTGCGACGGAAGTCGCGGACCCGGACGCCCGTGAGGCGGCCGCGCGACGGGACACGGAGCTGTGACGGTGCAGGTGAGAGCGTCGTCTGGGTCATGGCACGGAATGTAGGGCCGGGCCGCGGCGTCGGCACGTCGAGGGGCGCGAGGCGTCCACGCGCGCCGCCGCCCGCGCCGAGCGGCGTTCGCCGGGGCGTCGTCGTCAGGTCATCCGCTCAGGTGGCCGACCGTGCGGGACACGGTGACACTGACGGCTCCGACGACGAGAGGAGGCCGAGATGGCAGGCAACGGCGTGCACACGGTGCCGCGCGACGGGTCGTGGGTCAACGAGGTGGGCGGTCAGGTGGTCGGCGGGACCCACCGGACCAAGGACGAGGCGGTCGCGGCCGGTCGCGACGAGGCGCGCCGCCGCTCGACCGAGCACCACGTCCACAACCTCGACGGCACGATCCACGAGAAGAACTCGTACGGCTCCGACCCGAGGTCGATCAAGGGCTGACGGCGCCCTCGGGCGCGGGGTCGGCGTCCTGCTCGTGCAGCCGCACGGCGACGAGCGCGACGTCGTCCTCGCCGACCCCGGCGGGCAGCTCCGCGACGAGCGCGTCGCACAGCGCGTCGAGCTCGTCGCGGCCGACCCTCGTCAGAGCCCGGCGCAGCTCGCCGAGGCCCGCCCGCAGGTCGCGGTCGCGCCGCTCGATGAGCCCGTCCGTGTACATCACGAGGGTCGACCCACGCTCGAGGGTGATCTCGCTCTCGGCGCGCCGGCTGTCCGGGACGATCCCGAGCAGCGGTCCGTGGCTCCTGCCGTCGAGCGCGTGCACGGTCCCGTCGGGGGTCACGACCATGGGCGGCAGGTGGCCGGCGCACGACCAGCGCACCCGCGTGACCCCCCGCTCGCGCTCGGCCGCCGTCTGCTCGAGGCGGGCGACGACGAGCGTCGCCGGGGTCGTGATCCGCAGCGCCCGCATCGCCGCGTCGAGCCGCGAGAGCACGCTCGCCGGTCCTTCGTCGGTCGTGACGGCGATCGCGCGGAGCATCGAGCGCAGCTGACCCATGACCGACGCGGCCTCGATGTCGTGCCCGGCGACGTCGCCGATCACCAGCATCGTCGTCCCGGTCGGCTGGAGGAAGGCGTCGTACCAGTCGCCGCCGACCTGCGTCGACTCGCCCGCGGGCCGGTAGCGGACGACGACCTCGAGGTCGTCCGGCTGCACGGGCTCGGTCAGCAGCGCGCGCTGCAGCGCCTCGGCGACGTCGCGCTGCTGGCGGTAGAGACGCGCGTTGTCGAGCGCGAGCGCGGCCGCCCCCGCGACCTGGCGCAGCGTCGTCAGCTCGTCACCCGTCGGTGCGCCGCGGGAGGAGCCGAACAGCGAGAGGGCGCCGACCGTCCGGCCGGCGCGCACGAGCGGCAGGACCGTCAGCCACGTCGGGTCGAGGAGGTCGACGAGGTCGTGCACGCGGCCCGGACGCAGCACGCCCTTGAGCGCGTCGACCGCGCCCGCGCGGACCTCCACCGGCTCGCCCCGCTGCATCGCGCCGACGAGGAACGAGTGGTCGGAGAGCGCCGCGATGCGGGCGGCCGCGTACTCCGCGACGGCCGGGCGCAGCGCCGCATCCGCGTGCCGGCTCGCGATGTCGCGCAGGTGCCGGCGCTCGGGCCGCGGCTCCTCGTCGTCGACGAGGGTGATGACGCACCAGTCCGCGAGCGCCGGCACGAGCAGCCGGGCGAGCCGGTCGGCGGCGACCTCCGCGTCCATCGTGGACGCCAGCTCGGCTGTCACGCGCGCGAGCAGCGGGGCGCGGCGGACGGGGACGGTCTCGAGGGACGCCGCACCGGGCACGGCCGCGCGCTCGCGGGTCGTGTGGTGCGCGTTCACGGCCTCACCGTACGTCACGACCACGCCAGGTACCGACGCGGCGTGCCCGCCGAGGCCGCCGGCTGGGCCCGGCGCGCCGGCGTCCGGAACGCGTCGAGGCCGGGTCTGGTCGCGTGCACCCGCCCGGCGTAGCGTCGCGAGGGTCAGCGCGCACACGATCGAGAGGGCGGACGAGCGATGAGCATGATGGCCGACATGATGAAGTCCATGCCGATGCAGACGACCGGCATGGACATGACCGCGATGCAGCCGTGCATCGAGGCGTGCTCCGCGGCGGCGATGGCCGCGACGATGTGCGCGGACGCCGACGGCGGGGAGGGCATGGGGCGATGTGCGTCCATGTGCGCCAGCACGTGCGACGTCGCGACCACGACGATGCGCATGATGATGCGGCCCGCGGGCTACGACATGGGCGTCATGACCTCGATGATGACCGCCTGCGTCGCGATGGGTGAGGCCTGCGCGGCCGAGTGCGACATGCACGCCGAGATGTCCGAGCACTGCCGCATCTGCGCCGCGGCGTGCCGGGCCATGGTCGACGCGTGCCGCACGGCGATGGCGTCGATGAGCGCCTGACGGGCCGGTCGCGGCGGGCCCGGGCGGCGTCAGGAGCGCAGGTCGTCGCTCGGGCGCGCCGCGAACCACACGCCGCCGACGGCGAGCAGCTCGGCGACCGGGTGCACGGCGACCGGCTCGCCGGGCTCGGGCGTCGCGCGCGTCGTCAGCGTGCGCGTGCCGCCGTCGAGCAGGGCGACCGTGACGAGCGCGTCGCCCTGCGCGAGGACGAGGCCGTCGCGCCAGGCGGTCGGTGAGGCGGTGGCGACGACCTCCTGGATGGGCAGGACGTCGACGCGGGTGAGGGGCTGAGGCACGGGAGGCTCCGGGGTGTCCGGTCGGGCGGTGTCGGGTGCGGCTCACGTGGCACGGGCGGTGGCCCGGGCGGCGGAGCGGCCTGCGTCGGTCGACGCGTGGGTCCGCACCCTCGGACCAGGCAGGACACCTGCGGGGACGACGCGGACCGGCTGACTACGAGGTCGTCAGCGACACATTCGACACAGACACCGGATCGTCGGCAGCACGTCGGAGGCGCCCGCGGCACGCGGGTTCTCGGACAGGGGCCGGACGACGGACATGGTTCGAGTGTGAGAACGCCGTCCGCATGCTGTCAAGCATGCTCGGATGGCGGACGCCGGCCTCGTGCGGGGTCCCGCAGGGGTGCGTCGCCGGGGTGGTGGGAGTCCTGTGCAGGGGAGGGCGTCCGCTACCGCTTCGCGAGCTTCTTGCCGAACGCCGCCTTGACCTGCGCCTCGACCCGGAACGCGTCGACCTCGCCCTCGAGGCCCCGGTACGCGGCGAGGACCGCGTCGCGGAGCGTGCCCGCCTGCGCCCGGACGGCGGAGGTGTCCGACGCCACAGGCCGTTTCGCCCGGGTGACCTTCGTCCAGGCGGCGGACAGCCGGGCGATCGCGGTGTCGATCGCCTGCAGCCGCTCGCGCAGCGTCTTCTCGGTGGCCGTCGGGCGCTTCGCAGCCGCCATCGCCGTGAGCTTCGGCCGGAGCACGTCGGTCTGCCACGTCGTGAAGACGGCGACGTGCGGGGCGCCGTCGGCGAGCACGGAACCGGGCTGGGCGAGCGTGTCGAGCCCGGTGAAGGCGTCGGACCGCTGCATCAGCAGCGTCAGCAGCTCCTTGTGCTTGCCGTACATGACGTCGAACATGCGCTCGGCGTGCGCCACCTGGTCCGCGTCCAGGGGCTTCGCGTACGTCGTGGCCTTGACCGCCTCGACGACCGTCACCGGGATCTTCGTCGTCGCGTGGATCTGCGCGGGGGTCTGCTTCCGGGCGAGCAGCGAGCGGAGGATGACGACGTCCTGGTCGGCGTGCCGCGACTCGTGGTAGAGCGTGCCGACGACCTCGGTGACCTCCTTCGGGTCGAGGTCGCCGAGCACGCGCGGCGGTGTCTCGCCGGCCGTGAAGCTCGCGGTGTTGATCTTCACCTTCCAGTGCTCGGAGTCGAACGAGCCGGCGGCCCCTGCGTCGGTCACGAGTGTCCAGGCGAACAGCGGCACACCCGCGGCCTTGAGCTCGCCCGCGATCGTCGTCATGACCGCCTTCACGAACTCGTCGATCGGCAGGTCCTTCTTCGACCGGTAGAGCTGCGCCGCCTGGTCGACGTAGGTGGCTTGGCTCGTCGGCAGGTCGAGCCCGTAGGCGGCGCGCTGCACGACCGGGACACGCGCGCGCGGGCCGGGCTGACGGCGCACGGCCTGGCGGGCGACCCGGTTGCCCGCGCTCCGCTGCAGCGCGACGAGCGCGTCGGGCGTCAGCGGCGCCGCAGGCGCGCCGACGCCCGGGCGACGCGGGTGGTGCGGTGCGCGCACCCGGTCGCCTGCTGGCACTCGTGGTGTCCCGACGCCGTGCGCTCGCACGGTCGCCTCCCTCCGGCAGGCGCTCCTCCGCACTGTACCGACGGGGCCTTCGTGACGGTGGCGGGTGCGGTCGCAGCGGAGCGACCGCACCCGCTCGAGGTCACGGCGTGACGGTGAGCGGCTGCTCCCCGAAGGTGAGCCGCCAGTCGGGGTTGGTGGCGCTGAACGTCGCCGGGTCGATGACCTGCTGCTCGGTGACCCAGTCGATGAGCAGCTGGCGGATCTCGGCCTGCCGGTTCACGAGCACGGGTGCGCTCGTGACCCCCGGGAAGCTGCCGCCCCCGGACTGCCGGTAGTTGTTGATCGCGACCACGAACTCCTGACCGTCCGCGACGGGGGTGCCGTCGTACGCGAGCCCGGTGATGCGGCTGCCCACGGGCTGCCCGAGGTCGATGTCGTACGTGAGCGGCGCGTCCAGCCCACGCATGACGTCGTAGTTGTAGTCCGGCGTGCCGTTGGGGGCCGTGGCCGTCGGGGCGTTGGTCAGGTCCGCGGACGCGTACGTGCCCGCGGCGGTCACCGGCTTGAAGTAGTCCGCGGACTTCTCGAGGTACGCCTTCACCTGCGCACCCGTGAGCCGGATGCCCACCAGCGTGTTGTCGTAGATGTACAACCCCGCGACGTCGCGGACCGACACCTCCCCGGCGGGGATCGCGGCCTCGCGGTTGAACGGCGCCGCGATCGACAGCACCGGGAGGTCGGCGTCGGTTCCCGTGAGCTCGGCCTGCACGGCCTGCGCCTGGACGTGGTTGATGAAGTCGAGGGCCGCGGTGTCCTCGTAGCGGGCGGTCGCCGCGGACATCGCGTCCGTGGACGTGCCGATCACGCTGTTGACGTAGTCGACGACGGTCGCGTGCTCGTCGGCGAGCAGGTCGACGATCTCGGGGTCCTCCGGGACGGTGTTCGCGTTGAGCACCTCCGCCTCGACGCCGTCGACGGTCCACGTCCCGCGGTGGAACGTGAGGTCGATGTCGAAGGTCGACAGGCGCATGCCCCAGCGCAGCGGCTCGGACAGCACGACCGGCTTGCCGGTCGCGGTGTTGGTGACGACGCGCTCCGGGATCTCCTGGTGCGCGTGCCCCACGAGGATCGCGTCGATGCCCGGCACCTGCTGAGCGACCAGCGTCGCGGCGTTCTCCGGGAACGGCAGCGCGTCGCCGTAGGACGACGACGTGTCCGCGCCCGAGTGCGCGGAGACGATGACGACGTCCGCCCCCTTGCGGCGCATCTCCGGCACGTAGCGCTGCGCGGTCTCGACGAGGCCGCCGAACCGCATCTGACCCTCGACGTTGGCCTTGTCCCAGATCGCGATGCCCGGGTTGGTGAGCCCGAGGATGCCGACGCGCACGGGCTTGCCACCGCGCGGGTGCAGGGTCTCGATGACGTACGGCGCGAACGCGGGCTTCCCGGTGCCCGCCGATGTCGCGTTCGCGCCCAGCAGCGGGAAGTCGAGCTGTCGCTGGAACGTGCGCAGCAGCGGGATGCCGTAGTTGAACTCGTGGTTGCCGAGCGCCGCGGCGTCGTACCCGATCGCGTTCATCGCGGCGGCCATGGGGTGCACGCGGCCTTCCGTGATCGGCTCGACCTTCGCGTAGTAGTACGCGAGCGACGTGCCCTGGATCGTGTCGCCCGCGTCGACCAGCAGCGTGTTGCGGGCTCCGCGGTCGGCGCGCACCTGGTCGACGAGCGTCGAGATCTTCGCCAGGCCCACGTCGTTGTGCGCGCTGTCGTCGTACTCGGCGTCCTTGAAGTAGTCCCAGTTGAGGACGTTGCCGTGGAGGTCGCTCGTGCCCATGACGGTGAACGAGTAGGTGCGGTCGTGGCCGCGCCCGTGGTCGACGGTGTCGCCCGCGGTCGCGGGGGTGGCGAGGGCCAGGGCGAGCGCGGCGGCCGCGGTGACCACGGCGACGCGTCGGCGGGTGCGCCGTGGGGTGGGGGAGCGCATGGGCGGAGACCTCCTGGGGTGTGGTGGTTCGCACCGGTCGGTGACGCGGCGCACCGTACTCCGACCGGGTGACAGCCACACGTCGGGCGGCCGTCCGACGGTGACCGCCGGACGTCGTGGCGGTGACGTCGACGCCCGTCGCGCGGGCACGGGCCGCGGGCCGTAGCGTCGGGGGCTCCGCACCACCGACGCACCTGGAGGACCTCGATGGCTCCGTTCGGCCGCCGCTCGCGGGAGCACCCCGCCACCCGCGACACCGTGCGGCAGGAGCTCCCGCCGTCCCGTCCGGCGCGCGGCGCGTCGGCCCTCTGGTCGGACGGCGTGGGACGCGCCGGGACGCGCTCGCTGCAGGTGCTCGCCATCATCGCCCTGCTCGCCGTGCTCGTGTTCGCCGTGACGCGCCTGACGCTCGTCGTCATCCCCGTCCTCATCGCGCTCGTGCTCGCCGCCGCGATCTCCCCGCTCGTCACGTTCCTGCGGCGCCGGGGGGTGCCGTCGCTCGCGGCGACCTGGATCGCGCTGGTCGCGCTCGTCGCGCTGCTGGCCCTCATCCTCTGGCTCGTCGTGCGTGCGGTCGTGAACCAGTGGGACGAGCTGCGTGACCAGGCCCTCGACGGGTTCGACGAGCTGCAGGCCTACGTCCAGGGCCTGCCGTTCGACATCACCGAGGAGCAGATCCAGTCGGTGCGCGACTCGGTCACCGGTCTGCTGCAGTCCGACGCGTTCAGCGCCGGGGCGGTCGCGGGCGTGTCGCAGACCGTCGACTTCGTCGCGGGCTTCTTCATCATGGTCGTCGTCCTGTTCTTCTTCCTGAAGGACGGCCCGGCGATCTGGGAGTTCCTGCTCCGCCCGTTCGACGGCCACCGGTACGAGCGCGGGCGGCGCGTCGGCGTCACGACCGTGAGCACGCTCGGTGGCTACGTGCGGGGGACCGCGATCGTCGCCGCGGTCGACGCGGTCGCGATCGGCATCGGCCTCGCGATCGTCGGCGTCCCGCTCGTGATCCCGCTGTCGGTCCTCGTCTTCCTGCTCGCCTTCATCCCGCTGGTCGGCGCGACGCTCGCGGGCATCCTGTCGGCGCTCGTCGCCCTGGTCGCGGTCGGGCCGGTCGAGGCGCTGGTCGTCGTCGCGATCGTGGTCGTCGTGAACCAGGTCGAGGGCGACTTCCTCCAGCCGATCGTGATGGGCCGCACGCTACAGCTGCACCCGCTCGTCATCCTGTTCGCGCTGACCGCCGGCACGGTGCTCGCCGGCCTCACCGGCGCCGTGCTCGCGGTGCCGATCGCCGCGTCGATCTGGCGAGCGGTGCAGGTCTGGGACGGCCCCGACCTGCCGGCCCGGTTCGCCCGGCCCAAGAAGCGGGACCCGCTCGCGGTGCGCGGCGCGGTCGTGGAGCCGGCGCCGCGCGCGTGACGTCCGCGCGGCGTGCGAGGCGCGCCGTCAGCCTCGGGCGCACCTCGACCTCGTCGAGCGGCGGCGAGGACGGCGTGGGTGTCCCGTCGCCCCGCCCACCCGGACCCGCACGCGCGACGTTCGTCGAGCGGCGGCCTCGTGGCACCTCCCGGCGCTCCACGACGTCTGCGCCGGCGCGCCTCACCGTCGGCAGGTGAGGCCGGAGGCGGCGCCGGCGCCGGCGAGGTCGCGCCCGATGCGTCGACCGGGGGAGGGGCGCCGGGCGCGACTACCGCCCGAGGAGCGGTGCCGGGTTCACCGTCGACCCGTTCCGGTACACCTCGAAGTGCAGGTGGCACGCGCCGGACAGCCCCGTGTTGCCCGCGTAGCCCACGAGGTCCCCGCGTCGGACGCGCTGCCCCGCGGAGACCGTGGACCGCGTCAGGTGGTTGAGGCTGCTCATGAGCGACTGCCCGTCGACCGACCCGTGGTCGAGCATCACCTGGTTGCCGAACCCGTTGCGCCACTGCGACCACCGCACCACGGCGTCACGCGGCGCGTACAACGGGGTGTTGCAGTACGTCCGCAGGTCGATCCCCGCGTGCAGCCGCGTGTAGCCGAGGATCGGGTGCAGCCGCATGCCGTAGCTCGACGTCACGTACATCGGGTTGATCGACGTCGGGTTCGTGAACACCGGGCCCGACCCACCCGACGCCGGCGGCGGGGCGGGCTGGGCGACAGGCGGCGCCTGAGGCTGCGGCTGCTGCGGCTGCTGACCGGCCTTCGCCGCCTCCTCGGCCCGAGCGCGCTCCTGCTCGGCACGGATCCGCTCCTGCTCGGCACGGACCCGCTCCTGCTCGGCCCGTACCCGCTCCTGCTCGGCGGCGACCCGCTGCTGCTCGGCGATGATGCCGGCGAGCTCCGCCTCGATCGCGGCGCGCTCGCGGTCCGCCGCCGCGGCCTCGGCCTCCGCCTGCGCCTTCATGTCGCCCAGGCGCTCGCGTGTGGCCTGCTGCTCGGCGAGCAGGCGCGTGATCTCCGCCTCGCGCGCCGCCGCGTCCGCGCGGGCCTGGTCGGCTCGCACGACCTCCGCGTCGGCCTCGGCCCGCAGCTCGCCGATCCGGTCCGCGACCGCCGCGAGCCGCGCCTCGTGGTTGCGCGTGGCCGCCGCGAGCGTCGTCAGCTCCTCGAGCAGCCGGTCCTGGCTGCGCTGCGCGGTCTCCAGCGCCTGCATGCGCGTGCTGAACTCGTCCAGGTCCTCGGCGTCGAGCACGACCGCCAGCCCCGAGGCTCCGGCGCCGCCGCGCTGCGCCTGCCGCGCGAGCTGCCCGATCGCGGCACGCACCTCCTGGTCGCGCGCACTGGTCCGCGCGAGGCCGTCGCGCAGCGCCGACTGCTGCTCACGGGCGTCGACGAGACGTCCCGCCAGGATCTCCGCGCGACGCTCCGCGCCGTCGAGCGTCGCCTGGGCCTCGCGCAGCTGCTCCTGCGCGACGGGCAGCTGCGTCTCCGTCTCGGCGAGCTCCGCGACCGCTTGCGCAAGGTCCGCCGACAGACCCTCGACCGACGCACGCAGGTCGTCGGTCCGCTCCCGCGCACCCTCGGCCTGCTCCTGCGCGGAGCGTCGACGGTCGTCCAGGTCGTCCGCCGCGCCCGTCGCGGCGTGCAGCGGGAGCAGCAGCGCGGCCGCGACGAGGACGGCGACGGCGCGGCGGGCGTGGGGCGGTCGGCGCCGGTCGACGGACGGCGCCTCGGTCGGAGCGGGCACCCGGCGACGGTAGGCGGCGTCGTCCGCCTCGCGGCGGCGGCGCGCCCGGAGACGCCCGAACCTCATCCGGTCGGTGGGCGGTGCGCGACCGCGCCGCCGTGGGTCGACACGCGTCCTGGACCGCCGCGACGTTCGCCCGCCGGACCCCTCAACGTCGTGCGCCGCCGGTCGATCGGCTCGGAGGAAGGAGGACCATGGACGCGATCACGGGCATCGCCCAGCGCATGGCGGAGATCCGCGGCAGCCTGCAGGCCGTCGCGCCCGTACCGGTGACGCCCCGGACCGCCGCCACGACCGTCTCGCCGACGGCGGCGACGTTCGCGGCTGCGCTCGAGACCGCGGTGTCGCAGACGCAGGCACCCGCCACGTCGACGGCCCGCAACGCCTCCGGTGTCCCCGCGGACCTCGCGCGGTACGGCAACGGCCGGATCCCGCCCGACGCGCTCGCACCGGTCGGCTCGACCGGCCACCGCCTCTGGGCGCCCGCCGCGCAGGCGTTCGGTGACCTCACCGCCGCGGCCGCACGCGACGGCGTGCGGATCGGCATCACCGACTCCTACCGCTCCTACGACGCGCAGGTCGACGTCGCCGCGCGCAAGGGCCTGTACTCGCAGGGTGGACTCGCTGCCGCGCCGGGGACGAGCCCGCACGGCTGGGGGCTCGCGCTCGACCTCGACCTCGACGCCCGCGCGCAGGCGTGGATGCGTGCCAACGCCGGCACGTACGGGTTCGAGGAGGACACGCCGCGCGAGCCGTGGCACTGGGTCTACTCACGCTGAGCCGTCGGGCACGGGTGCACCAGGCGCAGCGCACACCCGCGCTCGACGCCTCGCCATCGGCGAACCTCCTCGTGTGGACTCAGGGTGTACCCCTGTGCCCGGGCGCGCTGACGGCACGATCGCGCGCGGTCACAACGTTTCCGGCGCCCTGTCCGTCCTCGGTGGTGGAAGGTGGTGCACCACCGCGGCCGGGAGGACGACATGGACGACGCACGCCGGCGCAGCGACGACGTGATGGGCGTCGTGGCGCGTGAGCGGGGGGCGTCGCTGTGCGCGTACGCGTACCTGCTGACCGGTGACCTGCGGGACGCCGAGGACCTCGTGCAGGACGCCCTCGTCAAGACGTTCGTGCGTGGCCGCCACGTCGAGATCGACTCCGCCGAGGGGTACGTGCGCACCGCGATCCTCACCACCTGGATCGACGCCTACCGCCGCCGTCGTCAGTGGGACCGGGTCCGCCACCTGCTGGTCCGCGGTGACCGGCACGACGGACCGGCCGAGGTGGTGGGCACACGCCACGACGTGCAGGCGGCGCTGCGGATGCTGTCGCCGCAGCAGCGGGCGTGCGTCGTGCTGCGGTACTACGACGACCTCACCGTCGGGGAGATCGCCGACCGCCTCGGTCTCGCCGACGGGACCGTGAAGCGGTACCTGAGCGTGGCCGTCGGCCGGCTGGAGGGCCTGCTCGGGCCGCTCGCCGCGCCCGCCACCGATCAGACGGTCCTCATCAACGGGGGAGACGGGCGATGAGCACGGACTTCGGTCGGGTCCTGCGGGAGATCGAGGCCGACGCACGCGGCGCCGCTCGCGGGGTCGACGTCGACCTCACCCGGTCGCGGGTACGGCGACGCCGGACCCAGGCGGTCGCGTCCCGGGCCGTCGGGGGCGCCGCAGCCGTCGGCGCGGTGGTCGTGGCCATCGCGCTCGCAGGTGGCCGAGCCCCGACGCCGCACGGACCGGTCCATCCCGCAGGCACGCCGTCGACCACGGCGACCGTGACCGCGTCGCCGTGCGGTGCTGACGTCGCGCTCGACGAGGTCGACGACCCCGACGTCGAGATCCGTGGCCAGGTCGTCGTCGGGACGCTGCAGCCGGACCTGTCCTTCGAGGACGACTCGGCCGGGAGCGCGCTGCACGTCGACGTGAGCGTGACGCCGGACGTGCCGGCGGGGCCGTTCGACGGGGGAGACCGCTCCGACGTCACGACGATGCTCGTGGCGCCCGACGGGCGGGTCGCGTTCTGGTCCGATCCCGCGAGGCAGATCTCCCGGACGGCGACGGACGGGAGCGGCGCGGTCAGCCCCGACGGCGTCTACGACGCGGTCGACTGCGGCACCGGGCAGCCGCTGACGGGCACGTACCGCGCGTACGCCACCACGGCGACGAACGGGAGCTCCGGGGGAGAGACGACCGAGCTGGCACCCGTCGTGCTCGGGCCGGGGGACCAGCGCTGGGCGGGTCAGTGGCCGGACCTGGTGCCCACGTGCGGGCGCCCGGCGCCCGCGGACCTGCTCGACGGGACGGTCGACGCCGACCTCACCGTGGCGCTCGACCCCGGGGCGGACCTCGACGACGTGCGCCGAGGTCTCCACACAGGGGTGACGGTGACGGCCGCCGGACCTGGTCGGCTCACGGGTCGAGTGCCGCAGGCCCTCCACGCCGTGCTCGTCGACCGCGACGGCACCGTGGTGAGCCGTGTCTACGACCCGACGCGTCAGGAGTACGACTCGGGTGCCACGTTCGACGTCGAGCCCGGCGAGTCCTTCCGGGCCGAGGTGTCGCAGTGGTTCGCGACCTGCCCCGACGCCGACAGGTACCAGGACGTGGCGCCCGGCTCGTACGACCTCTACGTCTACTCCGTGCTCCTCGCCGCCGGCGCACCCGACCGCTCGCCGTCACCCCGGATCGCCGTCGGCGGGCCGTTCCCGGTCACGCTGCGCTAGCGGACCTCGCCTTGACGGCGGCGCGCTGGGGAGGGCGCCAGCGTCGGCGTCGGCCGGCGCGTGGCGCGTCACCGGCGGGACGTACACGGTGGCGGTGGGCACGTCCGCCGAGAGCCTGGACCTCGTCGCCGAGACGACGTTGACCGACGCCACGTTCGGAAGCTGAGCGACGGACGGAGGAGCCGCGGCGGTGACCGAGCCGTCGGCGCGGGCGAGCGGCATCGGCTCGTCGATCTGGGCGAACGCGGAGTGGAGGTGCTACGCCAGGCTGTGGACCGCGACGACCGGAGAAGTGACGGGGTGTCGACCCGCAAGGGACGCATGCCGGCAGCGCTGGCCAGCGACGTCGCGGCGCCGCGCGTGTGGTTGAGCGCCGTCCTGGCTCTGATCGGCCTCGTGGTCGCGGCGTCGGTCGCCGCCGCGACCGGCGTTCGTGACGTGGCGCTCGCCGCGGGGTACGTGCGCGACGCGTCGAACGTCGCGATTCGCGAGCATGCCAACGAGCACGTGATCGCCCTCGGTCGATGAAGCCCTCACATGGTGATCCGACCGGTCCAGAGGCCAACCACGCCCACCGCCGCACCGACGAGGATGAGTGCGAACAGCGCGATCTCGGTGGGTGTGAAGATGCGTCGGCCGGACTCGGAGCGGGCCTTGGCGTACAGCAGGGTCGCCGGGGCGAGGATGAGGGTGCACAGCACGATGAACTTGAGCCCGGCGGCTTCGAAGAGGAACAGCGTGTACGCGGTTGCGACCCCGGCGACGATCGTCTCCTTGCGCCTGGTGCGCGGTGCCACCCCGTCGTAGGCCTCGCCGCTGAGACCGAGCTTGAGCGCATAGGCCGCGGCGAGGAAGTACGGCAGCAGCGCCAGGACGGTGCTCAGGTCGAGCATGAAGTTCAGGGCGTCCTCGAGCACCAGCGTCGCGGCCAGCAGGGCCTGCACGGCCAGCGAGGTGACGACGAGCGCCGTGATGGGGGTGCCCTTGTCGTTCTCCCGGCCGAGGAACTTCGGGAAGTCCTCGTTGCGGGCCGGGATGTACATGACCTCGGCCGCCATCAGCGTCCAGGCGAGGTAGGCACCGAGCACCGAGACGATCACGCCGACGCTGATGAACGTCTGTCCCCAGTCGCCGACGACGGACTGGAACACCCCGATCATCGACGGCTGGCGAGTTGCGGCGAGCTCCGGCTGCGGCATGACGGAGTAGCTGGACAGGGTGACCAGGGCGAAGAGGGACAGCACGCTGACGAAGCCGAGGACGGTGGCCCTGCCCACGTCTTCCCGCCTCCTGGCGTAGCGGGAGTAGACGCTCGCTCCCTCGATGCCGATGAACACGAAGGTCGTGATGATCATCGTGTTGCGGACCTGCTCGTCGAGGTTGCCCAGGTCACCGTAGCCGTACGCCGTCCAGTTGTCGGCGAAGACGCCGGCGTCGAAGTTGAGGAAGAGCACGACGATGAAGACGAGGATCGGGATGATCTTGCAGATCGTCACGATCCGGTTGACCACGGCCGCGTCTCGCACCCCGCGGGCGATCAGCGTGTGGAAGAACCAGACGCCGGCGCTGCCCAGCAGGGCCGCCAGCACGGTGGCGCCGTCACCGAAGGCGTCGAAGAACGCACCGAGAGTCGCGGAGATGAACACCCAGTAGAAGGTGTTGCCGGCGATCGTGCTGGCCCAGAACCCGATGGCCGAGTTGAAGCCGGCGTAGTCCCCGAATCCGGCCTTCGCGTAGATGAACACTCCGGAGTCCAGCTCCGGCTTGCGGACGGCGAGGTTCTGGAAGACGAAGGCGAGCATGAGCATGCCGGTGCCGGCGATCGCCCAGGCGATCAACGAGCCGAGGATGCCCGTCGCCACACCGAACCGTGCCGGCAGCGAGAACACGCCCGCGCCGACCATCGACCCGACGACCATCGCCGTCAGGGTCGGCACGCTCATCTTCCCAGGGGTGCTCGCAGGCGCCTCCGCCTGGTGCTCAACACTCATGAGGTGCCCGCCTCATCTGTGAACGGAGTGGGGGCTCGGTCGTGCCAGCTCGTCGCGGGCTCAGAAGTCGACCGGGTCACGGATGATCGGGCAGGTCATGCAGTGCCCACCACCTCGGCCTCGTCCGAGCTCGGCGCCCACGATCGTGATGACCTCCACGCCGGCCTTGCGCAGCAGCGTGTTCGTGATGGTGTTGCGGTCGTACGTGAACACGACGCCGGGTTCGACGGCGACGGCGTTGTTGCCGCTGTTCCACTGCTGACTCTCGGACTCGTAGACGTCCCCACCGGTCTGCAGCACGTGCAGACCGGGCAGGCCGAGCGCCCCGGCGACGACCTCGACGAAGGTTCGGCTCTCGTCGGTCACGTGCACCTCGCCGGCGTCGCCGGGGCGCAGGGTGAACGGGTGGATCTGATCCACGATCGTGGGGTAGAGAGTGACGATGTCCCGGTCGGCGAAGGTGAAGACCGTGTCGAGGTGCATCGCGGCGCGCAGCTTCGGCATGCCCGCCACGACGACCTGCTCCGCCGCCCCGTTGGCGAACAGCGCCGCGGCGACCTGGGTGATGGCTTGGCGCGAGGTCCGCTCGCTCATGCCCATCAGCACCACACCGTTGCCCACGGGCATGATGTCGCCGCCCTCGAAGGTGGCTCGACCCCAGTCCTGCTCAGGGTCCCCCCACCAGACGGTCGACCCGACGAAGTCGGGGTGGAACTCGTAGATCGCCTTCATCAGCAGCGTCTCGTCGTGACGGGCGGGCCAGTAGAGCGGGTTGAGGGTCAGGCCCCCGTAGAGCCAGCACGTGGTGTCACGGGTGTAGAGGGTGTTCGGCAGCGGTGGCATCAAGTACTCGCGCGCACCGGTCGACTCCCGCGCCAGAGCGACATAGCCGGAACGGAAGTCGTCCGGCAGGTCCTGGGTCGCGAGCCCGCCGATCAGGTACTCCGCCAGCGCGCGTTCACTGAGGGTCTCCAGGAACTCACGAGTGCCGTCGACCAGACCGAGGCCGACCTCGTTGGGCGTGAGCTTGCGGTCCAGGACCCAGTCCCGCGCACCGGGCACGGCCAGAGTCTGCGCGAGCACGTCGTGCAGCTCGACCACATCGACCCCGCGGTTGCGCAGCTTGTTCACGAAGTCGGCGTGGTCACGCTGGGCGTTCTCCACCCACAGCACGTCGTCGAACAGCAGGTCGTCACCGTTGGACGGAGTCAACCGCCGGTGAGCCAAGCCTGGCGAGCACACCAGCACCTTGCGCAGTCGTCCGACCTCGGAGTGCACCCCGTAGGAAGCCGACGGATAGGGAGAGGTCTCTGACATCGCGCCTACCTTGTGGACGAATGGTGGTGATCCGCACGCTAACGGCCGCCCTCGCGGCCGTCCAGGCGGGCATGGTGCGCACGATCGCCTCCGAACGCGGCGCCGTCCTCGGCCATCGCCGCCTCCCACACCTCGAGCGTGTAGTCGCCGGACGTGAGCCGGACCGTGAAGCGGAACGCGCCGACCGTCCCGTTCGCACCCGCGGTGGTGAAACCCTCCGCGACGACCGCGCCGGCCGACCTCACAGCCCAGCGCAGCGTGCCCTCGAAGGCCGTGCCGCGTCCGGGGTGACGCCGTGGCTGGACGTCAGCGGTCGTCGGGTTCGAGCGCGGACGCGTCGCCGAGCTTGCTCGTCGGGATGACGCTCAGCGTCCCGTCGGTCTCCAGCACGACGCGGGCGACCTGGTCGAGCCCGCCGAGTCCGCTGCTGCGGACGGCCTGGCGCACCTCGTCGGCCGTCAGGCGCTGCGAGGTCAGCGCAGCGTCGAGGAGCGCGCCATCGCGCAGGACGGTGGTCGGGCCAGCGGTCACCACCGAACGACCGGGCCCGACGTGCGAGGTGGTCCACGACACGACGAGCTGCAGCAGCACGAGCACGAGGAAGGCCGCCACCCCTTCGCTCCATGAGACGTCCGCGCTCAGGAGGATCGTCGCGAGGGTCGAGCCGAGCGCGACGGTGACGACCAGGTCGAAGGCGTTCAGCTTGGCGAGCGTGCGCTTGCCCGACAGGCGGAGCACCACGACGAGCGCGACGTACGCCGCCGCACCGACAGACACGACACGCAGGACGTCGCTCCATGCGTCGAACCACACTGCGAGCTCCTCACGTCGGGGATCGCCTTCCACTTTGCGCGCCCGTGGATTCCCCGGCCACCCGGTGACCACGTCGGCCGGTGACGACCGATTCGGTCCGCCGGTCGGCCACGGCTCGGCGATGGCTCGCCTCCCTGGTCCACTCCCGACGGGACGGCAGTGGGCCTCGGGCGGGCATTCGCGCCGCGGGACAGGCGCCAGCTCGCGGTCCGCAACGTGGCGTTCCGGCTCGTGCGCCTGCCGAAGACCGCCGACCGCGGGATGGGCAGGAGCTGTCGGGACGAGGTCGTCCTCAGGGAGGTCCTCGCGTCGTCACGGGGTAAAACCCGCGGTAGGCGAACGAGCTCGTGCGGTGGTCAGCGTGTCGCCGCGGTGACGGCGATCGCCGTGAGGGGTTCGCTCACGAGCCAGACGCGCCTCGGCTGACGGACGCGACGGCGGGCCGTCGCCGGTGGGCGAACATCTCGGGGTCGGGGTGCCGACCGGCGACCGCGAGCAGGAGGTCGAGCCCGAGCAGGTCCCCGAGGAAGCGGGCCACCGCTGCGGACGTACCGTCCTCATCGCCGATCGTCCCGGCGGATCGGGCGACGGCCGGCCCGACGGTGCGCGCGATCCGCTGCACCACGACCTCGTCGAAGATGCGCCCCACCTCCGCGTCAGACCGGGCCTCACCGAGGACGTACGCGAGGAACGTCAGGCACCGGTCGCTGAACACCGCGTCGTGCAGTGCGCGCGAGCACCTCCAGGTCGTCCTGCGCTTCATCGAGCGGCGCAAGGACGATGTCACCCCCCATGGCGCCATTCCCGTTCGTCGCAGCCGAGCGCGGGACGGCGCCCGCCGTTCTGAGGCCCCCTGTCGCGACCCGTTGCGCGCCGAGTTGCTGCGACTCCGAGATGGCACGGCTCGCGATCGGCCGTCGCGTCGCTCGCCCGTGCCCTCTGAGGAGGAGATGGCGTACGGAACTGGCGTGTGCACGACTGAGGGCCGCCCCGGTTGCCCGGTGACGGCCCTCTGACGTGCTGTGTTGCTGGTGGGCGATACTGGGATCGAACCAGTGACCTCTTCCGTGTCAGCGATCGGCAAGGCGTCCGCGTGCGCACGGCGGCGTTCATCCCCGCTGGTGGGCGTGAGGCGCGGACGCTCCCGGATCGTGACGGAGCGTGGCGGACGTCGAATGGTTGGCGTACGCGGTTGGCCTACGCCGCGCCCCTTGATCCTTCACCGTTGCATGCCGGAGTGAGCTGTGGTGATGCGCGCACACCTGGGGCCGCGCATGGGCAGAACGGGTCTGCTGCACGAGTAGGACTCCACCGGATAGGGCCTGGGCGCGGTGCACATCCTTCCAGCGGGAACCTCGTTCCCACAGGTCAGGTGTCACCTATCCGTGCAGCAGACCCGACGATGAACGCCATCTTCGACACCCTGGACTTGCACCACGCCGAGCACGAGGCTCCTGCGTGAGCTCCAGCGGGTTCGAGCGGGGTCCGCTCGACCTCGAGCCGCGCGGCGGGCCGGGACGCTGGGCAACCTGCTCCGCCGAGCCTGGTGGCGGCCGGCCGCGTGCGCTTCGCACTCACTCCAGGGAGGCGTGTGCGAGTTCGCCGCGTGAGGTCACGCCCAGCTTGGTGAAGACGTTGCGCAGGTGGAAGTCCACTGTGCGCGGGCTGACGAACAGTTGGCCGGCAACGTCCTTGGTGGGCAGGCCGCGCGCGACCAGGCGTGCGACCTGCAGCTCCGTTGGCGTCAGCATCGCCGGCGCGTTCCCGGCCTCCCGCCGGACGACGCGTTCCCCCGAGGCTCGAAGTTCTTGGGCGGCGCGTTCCGCCCATCGCCGGGCTCCCACGTCCTCGAAGGTGTGGAGCGCCTCCCGCAAGTGCGCGCGGGCGTCGACCCGCCGTCGTTCGCGTCGAAGCCACTCGCCGTAGGCGAGCTGCGTGCGTGCGGTGTCCACCCGCCGCCGGGCCTGCGCGTGCAGCTCGAGGGCCCGCTGGAGGTGCACGCCGACGTCGGGTCCCTCGGTGAGCAGCGCGAGCCCGTGCTCCGCGACGGCGGCGGCCCACGGTGATCCTGTGCCGCGGGCGAACGCGGCGATGTCCGACAGCCATCGCTCGGCGAGGTCGCGGCGCCCGGACCGCGCGGCCGTCTCGATGCGGTCCAGAGCGTTCATCCGCTCTGCGAAGCCGTGCGTCATCTGCTCGTAGTGGTGGATGGCGGCGGCGGGTGACCCGGCCGTGAGGGCGCGTGCCCACAGCAGCTGGTCGCGCACGGACGCCTCTGTCGTGCCGGTCGCACCGGTCGCGACCGCTGCCTCCAGCTCGACGAGGCGTTCGGCCGCGTCGTCGTCACCGCGCAGCGCCGCGACCACGGCCAGCCATGCGCGTGGCATCGCGGTCAGCGCGGCTCGACCGGTGGCCTCGGCGAGGGTCAGAGCCTCCTGCGCCCCGGTGGCGAGCAGGTCCCACCGGCCCAGGACGGCGTCGATGCCGCCGCGGCGGGTCAGGGCGTACAGCACCATGATGTGCGCGCCGTCGTCGCGGGCGCTGTGCAGCAGTCGCTCGTGCAGGCGCAGGGCGACGTCGTCGAGGGCGACGTGCATGGCGGCCAGGCCGACGTTCGCCAGGAGACCGTCGACACCCAAGTGGCTGTGCTCGGAGTAGGCCTCGGCGCTGCGGACCGCCGCCACGGCCGGCGCCCACTCGTGGCGGGTGATGTGAACGAAGGCGCGCAGCACTTCCGCGACGCATCGCTCCCGGTCGGTCTGCGGCTGGCCGAGGAAGGTTCGCGGGTCCACGCCGGGCTCGATCGGGACGGTCGCAGCCAGCGAGGCAGCGAACATGGCCATCTCGCGGGCTCGCATCGGGTGGTGGTCGGCGACGGCCGCGGACTCGGCCAGCAGCCGGTGATGGGCGACGTGGACCGAGCCGGTGTTCCACTCGACCCGGGCGCGCAGCAAGGTCGCGTCGGCGTGCAGTGCCGGGTCCTCGGCGGCGAGCAGGGCCGCGTCGGCCAGGATCGCGGCCCGGTCGGGGCGGCCGGCGGTCCAGGCCGCGTCGGCTGCCTCGTGCAGGCGTCGCGCCCGTCGGAGCGGGTCGGCGCTCAGCTCTGCGGCGCGTTCCCAGGCGGCTGAGGCGGCTTCGTGCCCGCCGAGGCCTGCCGAGCGTCGGGCGGACGCCTCGAGGTCGGCGACGACATCCTCGTCGGGGCGGTCCGTCGCGGCTGCGCGGTGCCACGTGCGGCGGTCGGCGTCACCGGCTGCCGTCAGGGCGTCCGCCAGTGCACCGTGGACGCGTCGTCGTTCGCCGGGTGTCGCGCCGCCGTACACCGCCGAACGGACCAGCGGGTGGCGCAGCTCGACCCGCTGTTGCCGCAGGTGCAGCAGGCCCGAGCGGGCCGCGTCCTCGACGGCAGCGTCGCCTGCGCCCAGGGCGCGCGCAGCCCGCTCGATCGTCACCCGGTCGCCGGCGTCGTCGGCTGCCGCCACGAGAACCACGGTGCGCGTGGCGTCGTCCAGTAGCCGGTAGCGCTCGAGGAAGGCTGCCTCGACGCCGCCGGTCATGGGCAGATCTGCGGGCAGCGGCACACGTCCCAGGAGAACCTCGTGGTCCAGGACGCGGCCCAGCTCGGACAACGCGAGCGCGTTCCCGGCGGTGCGCGCATGGAGATGCCGGGCGACATCCTCCGGCACGTCCCCACCGGCCTCGGCCGAGAGCAGGGCGCGTGCGGCTGACAAGTCCAGGCGCCCGACGGTCAACGTGGGCAGGTCCTCGGTCCCGGACGGCGCCTCGTCGCGGACGGCCAGGAGCATCGCCAGCCGTTCACCGTCGACCCGGCGGGCAACGAACAGGATCGCGTCACGGGAGGCGTCGTCGAGCCAGTGGACGTCATCCACGGCGACCACCACCGGGACCACTGCCGCCGCCTCGGACAGCAATGTCAGCGTCGCGAGGTACACCGCGAACCGGTCGACGGATGGGGTTTCGGCGTCGGTGAGGCCGAGAGCAGCCCGCAGGGCCGCGGCCTGCCGCCCAGGCAACGACGCTGTGCCGCTCAGCAGGGGGCGCAGCAGGCGGTGCAGCGCCGCGAACGCCAGCGGCGACTCCGACTCCACGCCCCGCACCCGTAGGACACGCAGGTCATCGACACCGGCGAGGACGTCGGTCAGCAGGGCCGACTTGCCGGCCCCGGGCTCGCCGGACAGCACCAGCGCGGCACCTTCGCCGCGGCGTGCCGCATCGAGCACGGCCGCCACGGCAGCGCGCTCCGCCTCACGACCCACGATCACGGCGCCTGAGCGTAGTCCCGCCCTTGGACGTACGGCCCCGATCGCCCCGGTGATCCCGGTGATTTCACCGGCGCGGACCCGGTAGCGGCGCGGGGAGTCTCGGAGCACCGCACCCGACCACCAGCAGGAGCCACCCCGTGATGTCGTCCACCCCGCCGATCTTCGTCGGCACCGTGCGTCGGGTCCCCGGGATCCGTCCGGTCGCCGTGGACCACACCGCCCACACCATCACCGTCCTGGCCGACGACCAGGTCGACCGCACCGACGTCGACGCCGGCATCGCCCGCACCGGCCACACACCCGCACCGCTGCACTGAGACGAGGAGAAACCACCATGCTCACCACCACCCACCCCGCACCGGCGGCCGGCCCGCGGCCGGCCACCACACCGGCACCGGCCGCCGTCGCCAGCGGCGTCGTCAAGACCTACGGGCACGGCACCACCGAAGTGCGCGCCCTCGACGGTGTGGACCTGACCATCTCCGCCGGCCAGCTCACGGCCGTCATGGGCCCCTCCGGGTCGGGGAAGTCCACCCTCATGCACGCCATGGCCGGCCTGGACGCGGTGGACGCAGGTTCGATCCGCCTGGGCGGGACGGAGCTCACCGACCTGTCGGAGAAGCAGCGCACCCTGCTGCGCCGCGAACGGCTCGGGTTCGTCTTCCAGAGCTTCAACCTCGTGCCGTCCCTGACGGCGGCGGAGAACATCGCCCTGCCGCTCAGGCTCGCCGGCCGCACCCCGGACGGGCTCTGGCTCGAGGAGCTGGTCACCACCCTGGGGCTGCAGGACCGGCTCACCCACCGACCCAGCGAGCTGTCCGGCGGGCAGCAGCAGCGCGTTGCCGTCGCCCGCGCCCTGGTCACCCGCCCGGAGATCGTGTTCGCCGACGAGCCCACGGGCAACCTCGACTCCCGGCACGGGCAGGCGCTCCTGGCGTTCCTGCAGCGGGCCGCGCGCGAGCTCGGACAGACCGTCGTCATGGTCACCCACGACCCGACCGCGGCCTCCTACGCCGACCGCGTCGTGTTCCTCGCCGACGGTCGCGCCGCCAACGACCTCACCGACCCCACCGTCCCCACCGTCCTGGCCACCATGGCCGGGCTCGAGCAGCCCGCGTCGCGGGCGGAGGCCTGATCACCATGTGGCACCTCACCCTGCGCAACGTCATGGCCCACCGCGGCCGCTTCGCGCTCACCCTGCTCGCCGTCGTCCTGGCCGTGACCTTCGTGTCCGGAAGCCTCATGTTGACCGACACCTCCGCACGGCTCCTGGAGGACCAGTTCACGACCGCCGCCGCGGGCGTGGACCTCACCGTCCGCGACGCTGCCACCTTCGACCAGGCCATGGGCGTCGAGGTCGACCGAGACCCGCTGCCGGCGCACGTCATCGAGCGCGTCCGCGGCCTCGAGGGCGTCGCTGACGTCCGGCCCGTCGCCGACGGGCAAGGCCTGCTGGAGGTCGACGGTGAGGCGGTCGTCCCCACCGGCGCCTCGATGCTGTCCTCCTACTCGCCCGAGCCGTTCGGCGCGTTCGCCATCCGGGAGGGCCGCGCGCCGGTCGCCGAGGGCGAGGTGGTGCTCGACCTCGCCACCGCAGGCCAGACCGGCGTCGAGGTCGGCGACCGGGTCGACGTCCTGACCGAGTCTCGCACCGAGCTGCAGGTCGTGGGTCTGGCCGGCTTCGGCGACGGCGACGGCATCCCCGGCGCCACCGTCACGCTCGTCTCCCTCGCCGAGGCTCAGAAGATGCTCGACCTGGGCGACGGCGTGTCCGAGCTGCTCGTCACCACGACACGCGACCGCACCGTCGAGGAGGTCATCGCCGCGGTGCGCGGCGACCTCGGCGACGACTACGCCGTCACCTCCGCGCAGGACGCCGCCGACGCCGGCGCCGCCGCGGCACAGGAGCAGCTGGGATCCCTCGACATGGTCCTCACCGCCATGTCCGCCGCCGCGCTGGTCGTCGGCGCGCTGCTCATCGCCAACACCTTCGCGATCGTCACCAGCCAGCGGCGCCGCGAGATCGCGCTGGTCCGGGCGGCGGGAGCCACCGCCGGCCAAGTCACGCGGGCCGTCCTGGCCGAGGCCCTGCTCATCGGCGCCCTCGGTGCGGTACTGGGCACCGGGCTGGGCATCCTGGCCGCCGACGGTCTGCGGGTCCTGGCGAGCGGCTTCGGCATGGAGCTGCCGCAGGGGCGTGCCACGGTCACCGGCTCCACGGTCGCGGTCTCGATCGCGGTCGGGATGCTGGTCACGGTCGTGGCGGCGGTGGGCGCCGCCCGCCGCGCCGCGCACGTCGCACCGGTCGAGGCGCTGCGCAGCTCGGTCGACCTCGTCGACGGGGCGGCACCGAGCCGACGGCACCGCGTGGCCCGGGCCCTTCCGTTGGCCCTCGGCGTGACGGGAGTGGCCGCGGTCGTCGCTGGGGCGCCCGCACTCCTGCTCGTTCCGGCCGCTCTGGCGACCGTCGTCGGTGTCGCGCTGCAGGGCCCGGCCCTGACGCCCGTCCTGGCCCGGGCGGTCGGAGCTCCCCTGGCCCGTTCAGGGGTCCCTGGTCAGCTCGCGCGACAGTCCGCGGCGCGCGCGCCCCGACGGACCACGTCGACCGCCATGGCGCTCGCGCTCGGCCTGGCGCTGATCGCCTTCATGACCGTCGTGGCGACCTCGCTCAAGGACGGCCTGTCCGGCTCCTACCGCGAGACGGTCACGGCCGACCTGGTCGTGGAGAGCTCCCGAGCGGAGATGCTGGGCGGTCTCTCGCCCCAGGCCGCTGAGCGCGTCGCGGACCTGTCGCAGGTCCAGGGCGTCTCCCGCGTCCAGTACGGGCACTGGATCGACGGTGAGCAGACCAACGCGCTGGCCGCGATCGACCCGGAGACCCTGCCCATGGTCGCCGACCTGGACCTGCTGGCCGGCTCCCTGGACGCCCTCACAGGGGGCGGGGTCGTCGTGGCCGACTCCGTGGCCGAGGAGCGGGACCTGCAGGTCGGTGACGTCGTCACGATGACGTTCTCCCTGACCGGTGACCAGGACCTGGAGATCGTCGGGGTCCTGGACTCCCTCGACGCCCAGGCACTCTCGACGAGCTGGCTGGTGTCCCTGGAGACCTACGCCCGGCACTTCACCGAGGACGTCGACGCCGCCGTCATGGTCCGGGCCGCCGACGGGATCCCGGTCGAGCAGGCGCAGGCCGCGGTCCGCGAGGCCCTGGCAGACCACCCGACCGCCGACGTACGGGACCAGGCGACCGCCGCGGCGGCTCGCGGGGCGACGGTCCAGCAGGTCCTCGGCCTGGTCACCGTGCTGCTGGTGCTCACGGTCCTGATCGCGATGCTCGGCATCACCAACAGCCTCGCCCTGTCGGTCGCCGAGCGCACCCGGGAGATCGGGCTCCTTCGCGCCGTCGGAACCAGCCGACGCCAGGTCCGCTCGATGATCCAGTCCGAGGCCGTCATCGTCGCCGCCCTCGCCGGCCTCCTGGGCCTGGCGCTGGGCACCGGTATGGGCGCCGTCACCGTCACCGCCCTGGCCCGGACGGCGCCACTGGCCATCACCCTGCCGGCCGGGCAGCTCGCCGCCGTCGCGCTCGTCGCCCTGGGCGCCGGCGTGGTCGCGGGCCTGGCACCCGCCCGGCGCGCGGCTCGGATGGACGTCCTGGAAGCGATCGCCACCCACTGACCCGACCCCCGACCGCCGGTGCCCCGGCGTGCGATCCCGGTGATTCCACCGGCGCGAGCACCCGGGCACCGGCGCGACCGTGGACCGAACGCACCACGAGCAAGGAGACCACCATGAGCACGCCACCCCTGCAGGCCCCCGACGCAACCTCCGAGTCCGCACCGCAGCCTTCGCTCGCCGACGGCGTGGACCGCGTCACCATCCGGCGCGCGACGCCGGCCGACGCGGGCATCGTCCACGAGCTCGTGCTCGAGATCGCCTCCCACGAGGACAGCCTCGAGCACGTCTACGTCACCTCGGACGGGTGGCGGTCCCTGCTCGCACGGCCCGACGTCGTCGTCCTCATCGCCGAACGCCACGGCCACGCCCTCGGGTACACCTCGGCGGTCCGCCGGCTCCACCTGTGGAGCGGCCACGACATCCTGGCCGTCGACGACGTGTACGTCCGCCCAGGCGAGCGGAGCGCCGGGATCGGTCGACGCCTGCTGACCACCATGGCCTCGCTCGCCGACCCCGACGGGCTCACCCTCACCTGGGGGGTGGAGCCCGAGAACACCCGAGCGCAGTGGTTCTACGTCCGTCTCGGCGCGACCCTGCGCGACAAGGTCATCGCCACCTGGGTCCCCCAGGCGTACCGCCAGGCCATCGCGCCGACCGACGCGGAGCAGGACCGATGAGCGCCACGGTCACCACGCCCGCTTCCCGCAGCGCCGGGCCCTCGGTCGCGCCCGCTAAGGAGCGGCGCCGGGCGGGTCTCGGGCTGCTCGTCTCGGCGCAGTTCGTCGTCATGCTCGACACATCGATCGTCAACGTCGCCCTGCCCTCGATCCAGGCCGACCTCGCCCTCACACCGGCGGGCGTCTCGTGGGTGGTCAACGCCTACGTCCTGGCCTTCGGCGGCCTGCTCCTCCTGGCCGGTCGGGCTGCGGACGTGCTGGGGCGCCGGCGCATGTTCGTCACGGGCTCGGCCGTGTTCACGACCGGCACCGTGCTGGCCGCCTCCGCGACCGGGGAGGTCGTCCTCGTCGGCGCGCGCATCGTGCAGGGCGCCGGGGCGGCCGCGCTCAGCACCGCAGCGATGTCCCTTCTCCTGGTGATGTTCCCCGGCGCCTCCCGCGCCCGGGCGATGAGCGTGTGGGGAGCCGCATCGACGGCGGGAGGTGCGACCGGCGTCCTGGCCGGTGGGCTGGTCAGCGGCACCCTGGGGTGGTCGTGGGTGTTCTACGCCACCGTCCCGGTATCCGTCGTGGGCGTCCTTGCCGCCCGCAGACTGCTGGACGGGGCGCGCGCCGAGCTCCGGCGCCGGTTCGACGCCGCGGGGGCGGCCACCATCACCGGCGCCGTCCTCGTCCTCGTCCACACCGCGCTGCGGGTCCCGGAGGACGGGCTGTCACCCGTCGTGATCGGCTTCGCAGCTGCGGCGGTCGCACTCCTGGCCCTGTTCGCCGCGATCGAGCACCGGACGGCCGACCCGCTCGTCCCCCTGGAGGCGCTCGCATCCCGGGCGGCGTCGTCCGGTGTGGTGCTCGCGCTGCTCGGTGGCGCTGCGCGGGCCTCCACGTTCGTCCTCGTCGCGCTGTACCTGCAGCAGGGACTTCAGCTGGCGCCACAGGCAGCAGGCGTGGCAATGGTCCCGACCTCGCTCGCGGGCTTCGTCGTCTCCCTAGGCGTGCTCCCCAAGGTGCTGCGTGCGATCGGGCCCGAGCGCAGCATGGTGGTGGGCCTAGTGGTGCTGGCGGCCGGTCAGCTCTGGCTGGCCCGGACCCCGGTCGAGGCCCGGTACGTCGCGGACGTGCTGCCCGCGCTGCTGCTCGTGGCCACGGGCGTCGCGCTGAGCTTCACACCGACCACCATGGTCGTCGCCGCCGCGCTGCCCGAGGCGCGCGCGGGACTGGCCTCCGGCCTGTCCAGCTCGGCCACACAGGTCGGCGCCGCACTCGGGATGGCACTCTTCACCGCGGTCGCCGTCGCCGCCGGTGGGGGCACCGAGCCAGTGGGCGTGCTGTCGCTCGACGGCTTCGGCGCCGCGTTCGCGGTCGCGGCCGTCGTCTCGCTCACCGCCGCCGCTGTGGCGCTCACCCGCCGCACCGGTGCCCGCGGCCCGGGCAGTGTCCGATGAGGGATCGGGGGAGGGCCGCCACCGGTGGCTCCGAGGTCAGCGCGGGCGACGCACGGGCGCAACGCACGGTGTCCACGTCGCAGGGCCGCATCGGCCGGGTCGTGGCCCTGTCGTCGGCCGTCGGTCTGGCCGCCGCAGCACTGCTGGTCGTGGCGCCCTTCACCGCACCGACCGAAGCCGCAGTTACGGGCGCCGTGCTGTGCGGGCTGGCGGCCGGCTGGGCGCTGCTGGCTGCGGTGTCGACCCGGTTCACCGACCAGCCGCAGCGGTGGGCGGTCACCCTCGCGGTGTTCATGGGGCTCAGCGGCCTTCTGCTGCTGGTCGCGCCCGCGGCCCTCGAGCCACTGTCGTGGGTGTGGCCACCGGTCCTGCTGGTGCTGGTCGTGCGAGCGTTCGTCCACATCCCGAGGGACATGCCGAGCCGCGCGGGACGGTGGCTGCTCCGGCCGATCCTCGCGGTCCTGGCGCTGGCCGCTGTGGGCGGCGGGTACCAGACCGTGCAGGCAGCTCTGGACGCCTCACGCCCCGTGCCCGGGCACCTGATCTCGGTGGGCGAGCACCGCCTGCACCTGAGCTGCGCCGGGTCGGGAAACCCGACCGTCGTCCTGGAGCCCGGCGCGGGCATGGTCGCCGCTCAGCTCGAGCTCGTCGCCCCGGTGATCGCTGAGCAGACGCGCGTGTGCGTCTACGACCGGGCAGGGCGTGGATGGAGCGAACCGGCGACAACCGGGCAGGACGCCGAGCAGATCGCGACGGACCTGCACACCTTGCTCGAGGAAGGCGGGGTGCCCGGACCGTACGTGCTCGCCGGGCACTCCTTCGGTGGCCTGTACGCGTTGACGTTCGCCGCCCGCTACCCCGACGACGTCGCCGGCATGGTGCTGGTCGACACCACACCTCCCGCCCCCGCGCCCGATTCACCGAACACCGCGGCGCACCAGGAAGGCTCAGCCGACCTCGGCGACCGGCTGGTCGTCCTCACATCCACCGCGGCTCGCCTGGGCGTGACCCGCCTGCTCGACCAGCCGACCGCCGCCAGCGTGCGCAGCACGCTCGAGGAGTACGTCCAGGGCAGCACCTCGGCGCGCCAGGCCGCCGCCCTAGGAGACTTCGCCGACAGACCGCTGATCGTGCTGACGGCCGCATTCGGTCGGGACGCCGAGGACGCTGCCGCGCATGACGTTCTGGCCGGATTGTCGACCAACAGCGCCCACCGCGTCGTCAGGGGCGCCGACCACGGCGGAATGATCACCGACCCGACCGGTGCCGCCGCGACGAGCCAGGCTGCCCTGGACGTCGTCACCTCGCTGCGTACGGGGCAAACGCTCACGCCGTGACGTACTGGGGGCGCGGCCAAGGATCACATCGGCGGTCACATCGTCTGGAGATCCGTCCTCACCAACGCGGTTCTTACGTCGTGCTCGCGCGGCGCCCGCCGCGCGAGCACGAACAGGAGCCGGACGTGACCATCACACCCTCGACCCTCATGCGAGGCGCCGCCGTGGCCGGCGCCATGTTCATCGGCGTGCAGATCGGCCACCCCCACCTCGCCGCGGACTTCATCGCGTCCACCGCGGGCTTCATCCGCGGCTGTGTCGCACCGGCTTCAGTGGAGGCTCGGAGCTGACGCCGCGACGGTAGTCCCGGCGGGGGTGTGCCGGTAGTAGCTGGCTTCGTGCTCGGCCGGTGGGACCAGTCCGATCTCGCCGTGCAGGCGTCGGTGGTAGAACCAGTCGACGTAATCGGCGAGGGCGATCTCGAGGTCGTCGACGTTCTTCCACGGACCCTTCTTGCGCACGAGCTCGGCCTTGAACAGCGAGTCGAACGCTTCGGCGAGGGCGTTGTCACAGCGGTCGCCCGTCGAGCCGACCGACCGCGACGGCGCCTCCGTGGCCGTGCTCACGGCGGCCGCTGCAGTTGTCAACGGCACGGCGAGCGCGTCACGACAGTCGATCCGCCTGTCTCTTCCCCGAGTCTCGCGAGGGATGGGGGCACCGGGATCCGCCCGTCGTGGACTGGCTTGCCACCTGCGACAACGGTGCGAACGCGAACTGCCGCAACGCCCCTGGCCCACCTGAGTCGGAGCCTGGTTGGCGTACAGATGGCGTACGGAAAGCCGAGAGGCCGTCTCACGCGACTGCGTGAAACGGCCTCTGACCTGCGGTGATGCTGGTGGGCGATACTGGGATCGAACCAGTGACCTCTTCCGTGTCAGGGAAGCGCGCTACCGCTGCGCCAATCGCCCGTGGGGGACATGCTGCGAGGTGGAGATGGGATTCGAACCCACGTATACGGCTTTGCAGGCCGCTGCCTCGCCTCTCGGCCACTCCACCCTGAGACCGCAGTCCTCAGCGACTGAGGACCAGTCGATCAGGAGTGTCTGCCTCCGAGCGGACGACGGGATTCGAACCCGCGACCCTCACCTTGGCAAGGTGATGCTCTACCACTGAGCCACGTCCGCGCTGCACGTCCTGCCGGTTCTCACCGGCGTTCCGTGTGCGTCCCAGACTCTAACCGAGTCTTCCGGCAAGAGTCCAACTGGCTCCCGGAGCCGCGTGTTCATGCGGATCCGCGGGGTCCGACGGCCGCCTCGCTACCGTGTGCGGGTGCACGAGCAGCCCTCCGTCAGCCCCGGGACCGCGTGGTTCGGCGACGTCGAGGCGTCGGGTGTCGTCGAGTGCGTCGACGTGCGTGACCAGCCGGAACGTCTCCGGACGCCGGGCTGGTGGGCGGTCGTGGGGGAGTTCGAGGGGGGCGTGCGCGCGTGGCGGTTCGCCGACGTGACGCGTCGCGCGCCGACCCGTCCGCCGGGCGTGTGGCACGGGCCACAGGCGTCCGCCTGGGTGACGTCGGCGGGGGAGGACGCGTACCGCGCGGCGGTCGAGCGCGTCCGGTCCGCCGTGGCGGAGGGCCACGTCTACCAGGCCAACCTCTGCCGGGTGCTGTCGGCCCCGCTGCCCGCGGGAGCGGACGGACAGGAGCCGGACGCACGGGCGCTCGCGGCCGTGCTCGCCGCGGGCAACCCAGCGCCCTTCGCGGGCGGTGTCCACGTGCCGGTGGGCGGCGGCGAGCCGGTCTGGGTCGTGACCGCGTCGCCCGAGCTCTTCCTGCGCGTCGAGGACGGCGTCGTGACGTCCGCGCCCATCAAGGGCACCGCGGTGGACGCGGCCGGCCTCACCGCGAAGGACCGTGCGGAGAACGTGATGATCACCGACCTGGTCCGCAACGACCTGCAGCGGGTGTGCCGTGCGGGCACGGTCGAGGTGACGACGCTCCTGGGCGTCGAGGAGCACCCGGGCCTCGTGCACCTCGTGTCCACCGTGCAGGGCGTGCTCGACCCGGCCGTCGCGGCCGCCCCCGACCTGTGGGCGCGGCTGCTCGACGCGACGTACCCGCCCGGCTCGGTGTCGGGTGCGCCCAAGCTCGCGGCGCTCGACCTCATCGCCGCGCTCGAGGCGGAGCCGCGCGGCCCGTACTGCGGCGCGGTCGGCTGGGTCGAGGTGGGGGACGACGGATCGGTGCGTGCCGAGCTCGCGGTGGGCATCCGGACGTTCTGGTGGCGCGACGGCGTGCTCCGGTTCGGCACGGGCGCCGGGATCACGTGGGGCAGCGACCCCCAGGCCGAGTGGGCGGAGACCGAGCTCAAGGCGCGGCGCCTCGTCGGGCTCGCGTCCGCGCCACCTCCGGGCCCGTGACGGATCGGGGTGCGAGACTGGCGCGATGAGCGTCGTGATCTGGTCCGACGGTGCGCTGCGCGAGCCCACCGACCCGCTCGTCACCGGCGTCGACCACGGTCTGACGGTCGGCGACGGCGTCTTCGAGACGTGCGCGGTGTACGAGGGGCAGGCGTTCGCGCTGACCCGTCACCTGCGCCGGCTGCGGCGCTCGGCGCTCGGTCTGGGCCTCGGCGAGCCGGAGCTGGACGAGGTGCGCGCGGCCGTCGAGAAGGTGCTCGCCGTCGCCGGCGACGCGGGCCGTCTGCGCATCACGCTCACGGGCGGACCCGGGCCGCTGGGCTCGCACCGGTTCGACCCCGAGGAGCAGCGGCAGACGCTCGTCGTCCTCGCGGGCCCGGCGACCCGCGCGCAGGTCTCGCGCGTCGTGCGCGTGCCGTGGGTGCGCAACGAGCGCTCGGCGGTCGCGGGGCTCAAGACGACGTCGTACGCGGAGAACGTCGTCGCCCTCGCCGAGGCGTACCGGCAGGGCGCCGACGAGGCGGTCCTCGCGAACACCGTCGGCGAGCTGTGCGAGGGCACCGGGTCGAACGTGTTCGTGGAGCGCGGCGGCGAGCTCGTCACGCCCCCGCTGTCGAGCGGCTGCCTCGCGGGCATCACGCGCGAGCTGCTGCTGGAGTGGGGCGCCGCCGACGGGCTGCCCGTCCGCGAGGCGGAGCCGGGCGAGCTCGGCTACGACGTGCTCGACGAGGTCGTGGCCGGCGACGCGCACCTGCTGCTCAGCGGCTCGATCCGCAACATCGCCCCGACCGTCCGTGTCGACGCGGTCGACGTGGCCGCGGGCCCGCTGTCGCTCGCCGCCCAGCGGCTGTTCCAGGAGCACGTCGGGCGCGACCTCGACCCGTGAGGTCGTCCGCCGTGCCGTGTCTCGCGCCTCCGGGGGCGGAGAGGCACTCCGGCGAGCGCGACCGGGTGCGGCGGCAGCGGTGCCGCACGCGCCCGGACACACGACGACCGGCCCCGCCCGTGGAGGCGGAACCGGTCGGTGATGCTGCGATCAGGCCGTGAGCAGCGCTGCGATCAGGGCCGTGATCTCGCTCTCCATGCGCGCGCTCTCGGACCCCAGCGGGACCAGAGCCTCCGTCGAGGCGAGGAAGCGCGTGATGGGCTCGGTCGGGGCCGCGAGCAGCGCGCTGCCCTCGACGCCGTTGAGCGACACGAGCGTGTAGTCGGGGTCTTCGTCGCGCCACACCTGCACGTCGCCCGTCCCCGCGGGCGCGTCGGCCGAGGCGAGCATCCCGAGGGACAGCAGCTCGCGGCCGAGGAGCCACGTCGACATGGTGTGCGGTCCGGTGAAGACCGCGCGCACCGTGTACGGGTCCGACGTGCGGAAGGAGAGCTCGGCGCTGACCGGGATCACGCTCGCGTCGGAGCCGATCAGCTGCATGGCGACGACCTCGACGACGTCGTACGACGACTGCGTCATCGGGTCCTCCTGTCTCGCTAGGGCTGGAGGTCCCATCATGGCAGGACAGATGCCCGATTGGACCGGTCCCGGGGCCGAGTTCACCCGGAGGGACCTGTGCGTATCACCCTCGACGGCGAGGGGACGGACTTCCGGTCCCGCGTCGATAACGGTATCGTCCGCGGCGCCCTCCCCGGGCGGGAACCCGGTTCGGAATCTGGCCGCAGGTTGGGTAGCATCCTCTTCGACGTCGCCCCCGGGTGACCGTCACGGGCGATTGGCTCAGTGGTAGAGCGCCTCGTTCACACCGAGGAGGTCACTGGTTCGAACCCAGTATCGCCCACCATCGAAGGCCCCGACCGGCTCAGCTGCCCGGTCGGGGCCTTCGTCGTCCGCGCAGCTGGCCCGGGGTCCGGGTCGTCCGCGTCCCGCGCGCCGCCGCCAGTCGACGTTCACCCGTTCGGCCCACGCGGGCCGACGCCGGTGGCGGGCGTCGCCCCACGTCGCCCCCGCCCCGGGGCCGGCCAATCAGGGCCGGTCGCGTCGTCGCGCGCCGGTAGCATCGAGGGGCCCGCCGCCCGGCCGGCACCCACCCAAGGAGGCAGCACCCGTGCCCGAGCTCATCCACCTCACCGTCGACGGCACCGCCACGACCGCCGAGCCGGGGACCACGGGCACGCAGCTCTTCGCCGACCGCCGCGACGTCCTCGTCGCCCGCGTCGACGGCGAGCTCCGCGACCTGCACCTCCCGGTGCCCGACGGCGCCGTCGTCGAGGGCGTCACCGCAGCCGACCCCGAGGGGCTCGCCGTCCTGCGGCACTCTGCGGCCCACGTCCTCGCGCAGGCGGTCCAGGAGATCAACCCGAAGGCGAAGCTCGGCATCGGGCCGCCGGTGACCGACGGCTTCTACTACGACTTCGACGTCGACACCCCGTTCACCCCCGAGGACCTGCGCGCGATCGAGAAGGTCATGGGCCGCATCGTCAAGGAGGGGCAGACCTTCCGGCGGTGGGACGTGACCGAGGCGCAGGCGCGTGAGGAGCTGAAGGACGAGCCGTACAAGCTCGAGCTCATCGGCCTCAAGGGCGACCCGGCCGCGGCCGACGGCGCGTCGGTCGAGGTCGGCCTCGGCGGCCTGAGCATCTACCAGAACGTGCGCGGCGCCGGCCGGGAGAGCGAGCAGGTCGTCTGGCAGGACCTCTGCCGCGGCCCGCACGTGCCGTCGACCCGGGCGCTCGGCAACGGGTTCCAGCTCACCCGCTCCGCGGCGGCGTACTGGCGGGGGAGCGAGAAGAACCCGCAGCTGCAGCGCGTGTACGGCACCGCGTGGCCGAGCAAGGACGAGCTCAAGGCGTACCTCGACCGCGTCGCCGAGGCGGAGCGGCGTGACCACCGCCGGCTCGGCAACGAGCTCGACCTCTTCTCCTTCCCGGACGAGATCGGGTCGGGCCTCGCGGTGTTCCACCCCAAGGGCGGCCTCATCCGCATGGAGATGGAGGCGTACTCGCGCAAGCGGCACGTCGAGTCCGGGTACTCGTTCGTGAACACCCCCCACATCACCAAGGAGCGGTTGTTCCAGCTCTCCGGGCACCTCGACTGGTACGCCGACGGCATGTACCCCCCGATGCACCTCGACGAGGAGCTCGACGACGAGGGCAACGTCAAGCGGCAGGGGCAGAACTACTACCTCAAGCCGATGAACTGCCCGATGCACAACCTCATCTACCGCTCGCGCGGCCGGTCCTACCGCGAGCTGCCCCTGCGGCTGTTCGAGTTCGGCACCGTCTACCGGTACGAGAAGTCGGGCGTCATCCACGGCATGACCCGCGCGCGCGGGTTCACGCAGGACGACGCGCACATCTACTGCACCAAGGAGCAGATGAAGGACGAGCTGGCGAGCCTGCTCACCTTCGTGCTCGACCTGCTCAAGGACTACGGCCTCGACGACTTCTACCTCGAGCTGTCGACGAAGAACCCCGACAAGTTCGTGGGCTCCGACGACGTGTGGGAGGAGGCCACCGAGACGCTGCGGCAGGTCGCCGAGGCGTCCGGCCTCGACCTCGTGCCGGACCCGGGCGGCGCCGCGTTCTACGGCCCCAAGATCTCCGTGCAGGCCAAGGACGCGATCGGGCGCACCTGGCAGATGTCGACGATCCAGCTCGACTTCAACCTGCCCGAGCTGTTCGAGCTCGAGTACACCGCGCCCGACGGCTCGCGGCAGCGGCCCGTCATGATCCACCGCGCGCTGTTCGGGTCGATCGAGCGGTTCTTCGCGGTGCTCACCGAGCACTACGCGGGCGCGTTCCCGGCGTGGCTCGCACCGGTCCAGGTGCTCGCCGTGCCCGTCGCCGAGCCGTTCGAGCCGTACCTCGAGGACGTCGTCGCGCAGCTGCGCGCGCAGGGCATCCGGGCCGAGCTCGACCGCTCCGACGACCGGTTCGGCAAGAAGATCCGCAACGCCTCGACGCAGAAGATCCCGTTCGTGCTCATCGCCGGCGGCGAGGACGCCGACGCGGGTGCTGTCTCGTTCCGGTACCGCGACGGCCGCCAGGACAACGGCGTGCCCGTCGCCGAGGCGGTCGAGCGGATCGTCACGGCCGTGCGCGAGCGCGCGCAGGTCTGACCCGTGAGCACCACCGACCCCGGCGCCGGGGCCGCGCACGACGACGTCGTCGCGAGCCCCGGTGCCGCCGGGACCGAGCAGCCGGGTGACCTCGCGGGGGTCCCGGACGGCTTCGAGCGCCTCTGGACGCCGCACCGCATGGCGTACATCGGCGGCCAGGACAAGCCGGCGGACGCCCACGCCGGTCCCGGGTGCCCCTTCTGCCGCATCCCGTCGCTGCCCGACGAGGACGGGCTCGTCGTCGCGCGCGGCGAGGTCGCCTACGTCGTCATGAACCTCTACCCGTACAACTCGGGGCACGTGCTCGTCTGCCCGTACCGTCACGTCGCCGACTACACGGACCTCACGGACGCCGAGGTCGCCGAGGTCGCCGCGCTCACGCAGACCGCGATGCGCGTGCTGCGCGCGGTGTCGGGCCCGCACGGCTTCAACCTCGGCATGAACCAGGGCGACGTCGCGGGTGCCGGGATCGCCGCGCACCTGCACCAGCACGTCGTCCCGCGGTGGGGCGGCGACTCGAACTTCCTGCCGATCGTCGGGCGCAGCCGTGCGCTGCCCGAGCTGCTCGGCGACACGCGGGCACGGCTCGCGGCGGCCTGGCCGGGCGCACAGGCCGACGGCACGGGCGACGACGTGGACGCGAAGGGATGACCGGCACGTGCTGAACCGACTGCGGGGCGCGATGCAGCGCGTCCTCACGCCGCCCGCCACGGCGCTGCTGCGCCTCGGGGTGTCGCCGGACGCCGTGACGATCGCGGGGACGCTGGTCGTCGTCGTCACCGCGCTGTGGGCGTTCCCGACCGGCCACCTCTTCCTCGGCGCACTCCTCATCGGGCTGTTCGCGCTCACCGACTCGCTCGACGGCGTCATGGCGCGCCAGTCCGGGCGGTCCGGGCCGTGGGGCGCGTTCCTGGACTCGACGCTCGACCGGTTCGGGGACGGCGCGATCTTCGCCGGTCTCGTCCTGTGGTTCTTCGGGCGCGGCGGCGACGAGGTCACGGCCGTCCTCGCGCTCGCGTGCCTCGTCCTCGGGTCCGTCGTGCCCTACGCCCGTGCACGTGCCGAGGGGCTCGGCATGACCGCGTCCGGCGGGATCGCGGAGCGCGCGGACCGCCTGCTCGTCGCCCTCGTCGCGACCGCCGCCGTCGGGCTCGGTGCGCCGTCCGTCGTGCTGACGGTCGTCCTCGGGCTCCTCGCCGTCGCGTCGGCGGTGACCGTCGTGCAGCGGATGGCCAAGGTCCACCGCCAGGCCGTCGGGGTGACCGAGTGAACCTCGACGTCGCCCGTCTCTACCGGCTCGCCTGGCGGTACGCCGGCAAGGTGCCCGGCCCCGTCCTGCGAGGCGCCGCGAGGCTCGCCGCCGACGTGACCTGGCTGCGCCGCGGCGGCGGGGTCCGGCGCCTCGAGAAGAACCTCGGTCGCGCCCGGCCCGACCTCGACGCGCGTGCGCTGCGGCGGCTGAGCCGCGCCGGCATGCGCTCCTACATGCGGTACTTCACCGAGGCGTTCGCGCTGGTCGGCGTGTCGCAGGAGCAGGTCGACCACCGGGTGCGCGCGGTGCACCGCGAGCTGGCGCAGCCGTACCTCGACGCCGACGGCCCGATCCTCATGGCGCTGGGCCACGTCGGGAACTGGGACCTCGCGGGTGCCTGGGCCACCCGGCACCTCGCCCCCGTGACGACGGTGGCGGAGCGCCTCGAGCCCGAGGAGCTGTTCCAGGAGTTCGTCGCGTTCCGCGAGAGCATCGGGCTGCGGATCATCCCGCTGTCGGGAGGCGGCGACGTGTTCCGCGACCTCATCCGTGCCGCACGCGGAGGCGCCGGCGTGATCCCGCTGCTCGCGGACCGCGACCTCACGGCGAAGGGCGTGGAGGTCGACCTGTTCGGGCACCGCGCGCGCGTCGCGGCGGGACCCGCGGCGCTCGCGGTGTCGACCGGCGCGCCGCTGTTCCCCGTGCTCGTCCGCTACGAGCGGCTGCGCGGCGCCCGCCGCCGGGCCGCCGGCTCGCCGTGGGGCGTCACGATCGAGTTCAGCCCGGTGGTGCCGGTGCCGGAGGGGCTGCCCCGGGCGGAGCAGATCCGCGTCATGACGCAGGCGTGGGTCGACGCCCTGGCCGACGGGATCCGTCGGCACCCCGAGGACTGGCACATGCTGCAGCGCGTCTTCGTCGACGACCTCGACCCCGCCCGGTACGCGGCGACGGTCGCGGCGGGCAAGGGCACGTCATGAGGCTCGGGCGCGGCCGCGGCGACGGACGCCGGCTGCGCGTCGGGATCGTCTGCCCGTACTCGTTCGACGTGCCCGGCGGCGTGCAGTTCCACGTGCGCGACCTCGCCGAGGCGCTGCTGGCGCGCGGTCACGAGGTCTCGGTGCTCGCGCCCGCCGACGACGAGACACCGGTCCCGCCCTACCTGACGGCCGCCGGCCGCGCGGTCCCGGTCCGCTACAACGGCTCCGTCGCGCGCCTGACGTTCGGGCCCATGACCGCCGCGCGCGTGCGCAAGTGGCTCGCCGCCGGGCAGTTCGACGTGCTGCACCTGCACGAGCCCGTGACGCCCAGCCTCAGCATGCTCGCGCTGTGGATCGCGGACGGCCCGGTCGTCGCGACCTTCCACACCTCGCAGGTGCGGTCCCGCTCGATGCAGGTCGCGTACCCGCTGGTGCGGCAGTCGCTCGAGAAGATCTCGGCGCGCATCGCGGTGTCCGAGGACGCGCGCCGCACGCTCGTCGAGCACCTCGGCGGCGACGCGGTCGTCATCCCGAACGGGGTCTACGTCGACGCGTTCGCACAGGCGCGAGCGGACGCGCGCTGGACGGGCACCCCGTCGGCGCCGACGGTCGCGTTCCTGGGCCGGCTCGACGAGTCCCGCAAGGGTCTGCCCGTGCTGCTCGGTGCGGTGGGCCGTGTCCTCGACGAGCTGCCGGGCGCGCGCTTCCTGGTCGCCGGCCGGGGTGACTCCGGGCCCGACCAGGCGCGCGAGATCCTGGGCGACCGCGCGGGCGCGGTCGAGTTCCTCGGCGGCGTGTCCGACGAGGACAAGGCACGGCTGCTGGCGTCGGTCGACGTCTACTGCGCGCCGCAGACGGGCGGGGAGAGCTTCGGGATCGTGCTGGTCGAGGCGATGAGCGCCGGCACGGCCGTCGTCGCGAGCGATCTCGGTGCGTTCTCGCGCGTCCTCGACGACGGCGCCGCGGGCGTCCTGTTCCGCACGGGCGACAGCGACGACCTCGCGCGGACGCTCGTGCGGGTGCTGCGGGACGCGGACCTGCGCGCCCGGGTCGTCGAGGCCGCGCGCGCGTCGGTGCGGCGCTACGACTGGTCGGTCGTCACCGACCAGGTGCACGCGGTGTACGAGATGGTCGTCGCGGGACGGGACGCGCCGGTCGGCGAGGACCCGTCGTCGGTGCGGGGTGCGCGGCTGCTCGAGCTGCGCCGGTCGTGGGGTGAGCGGTGAGCTGGTCCGAGGTCACGGTCGTCGTCGTCCTGGTGCTCGCGCTCGGGCTCTGGTGGGCGTGGGTCGCCGCATCGCGGCTCGACCGGCTGCACCGCAAGGTGGCGGCGTCGCGTGCGGTCGTCGAGGCCCAGCTGCTGCGGCGCGCCACCGTGGCCGCCGGGCTCGCGACCTCGGGGCAGCTCGACCCGGTGAGCTCGGTGCTCGTCGCGGAGGCCGCGTGGGCGTCGCTGTCCACCGGGACGTCGACCGCGGACGTCGGTGCGCTGCCGCCGGGCGTGCGCGACCTGCTGTCCGAGGAGCCGGCGCGGTCGTCGGACGACCCGGACGTGCGCGGCCGCGTCGAGAGCGAGCTGTCCGCGACGCTGCGGGAGGCGCTCGGCGACCCGGACGACGTCGCCGCGCTGCGCGCCGACCCGGACGGCGACGAGCTGCTGGGCAGCCTCGGCTCCGCCTGGTACCGCGTGCAGCTCGCCCGGCGGTTCCACAACGAGGCGGTCGCCCAGACGCTGCGCGCGCGGCGCGGCCCGCTCGTGCGCCTCTTCCGGCTCGCCGGGCACGCGCCCGCGCCGCGCACGCTCGAGCTCGACGACGAGTGGCCCGCGGCCCTCGGGCGACCGGGTGCACGCGCGTCGGAGGGGCACGTCGGCGGAGCGGCCGGTCCGGGTGCCGAGGGGTCGTCCCGCGCGGTCTGAGAGCCGCACCACACCCGGGCCCGGGGCGTGGACGGCGCCGGGGGAGGCCGCGGCGAGCGACTACGATGGCCGGACGGGCGGACGCCCGGCCCTCCACCCGCACCACATCATGTGAGGCTCGACGTGACCAGCGAGAACACCCAGCCGACCACCACGACGCAGGAGCCGACCGTCGGCACCGCGCGTGTCAAGCGCGGCATGGCGGAGATGCTCAAGGGCGGCGTGATCATGGACGTCGTCACCGCGGAGCAGGCGAAGATCGCCGAGGACGCGGGCGCCGTCGCCGTCATGGCGCTCGAGCGCGTGCCGGCCGACATCCGTGCGCAGGGTGGTGTCGCGCGCATGAGCGACCCGGACCTCATCGACGGGATCATCGAGGCCGTCTCCATCCCCGTCATGGCGAAGGCCCGCATCGGCCACTTCGTCGAGGCGCAGGTGCTCCAGTCGCTCGGTGTCGACTACGTCGACGAGTCCGAGGTGCTGACCCCCGCCGACTACGCGCACCACATCGACAAGTGGGCGTTCACCGTCCCGTTCGTCTGCGGGGCGACCAACCTGGGCGAGGCGCTGCGCCGCATCACCGAGGGCGCCGCCATGATCCGCTCCAAGGGCGAGGCGGGCACGGGCGACGTGTCCAACGCGACGACCCACATGCGCACGCTGCGCGACGAGATCCGCCGCCTGACGTCGCTCCCCGAGGACGAGCTGTACCTGGCCGCGAAGGAGCTCCAGGCGCCGTACGACCTCGTCAAGGAGGTCGCGACCGCCGGCAAGCTGCCCGTCGTCCTGTTCACCGCAGGTGGCATCGCCACGCCGGCGGACGCCGCGATGATGATGCAGCTCGGTGCCGAGGGCGTCTTCGTCGGCTCGGGCATCTTCAAGTCCGGCAACCCCGCCGAGCGCGCCGCCGCGATCGTCAAGGCGACGACGTTCTACGACGACCCGGACGTCGTCGCGAAGGTCTCCCGCGGCCTCGGCGAGGCCATGGTCGGCATCAACGTCGACGACGTGCCGGTGCCGCACCGTCTCGCCGAGCGGGGCTGGTGACCTCCGACCCGCACGGTCCCGGGGCCGCGGACGGCGTCACGTCGTCCGCGGCCCTCGGCCTGCCCGGCGGCGACGCGGCCGTGGTCGCGCCCGGCGAGAACGCCGTGCCGGTGGCGGCGCGCGGGCACGCCGACGGCGGGGGACCGGTCCACGGGCTCGGACCGGAGTGGCGGCCCGGACCCGACGGCCTGCTGTTCCGCCGGGCGGCGCGCGTGATCCTGCTCGACGAGCACGACCGCGTCCTGCTCATGCGCGGGCACGACGTGGACCAGCCCGAGCGCAGCTGGTGGTTCACGGTCGGCGGCGGCATCGACGACGGCGAGGACTCCCGCACCGCGGCCCTGCGCGAGCTGTTCGAGGAGACGGGGATCGTGCTCGACCCCGCGGCGCTCGAGGGCCCCGTCCTGACGCGGTCCGCGATCTTCGACTTCTTCGCGCAGCACTGCCGCCAGGACGAGGACCTCTACCTGGCGCGCGTGCGCTCGTCGGAGGTCGGCGAGCTCAGCCGTGCCGGGTGGACCGAGCTGGAGGCGGGCGTGCTCGACGAGCTGCGGTGGTGGCCCCTGGACGAGCTCGCGGCCGTCGACATCGAGGTGTTCCCGGTCGGCCTCGCCGAGCTCGTGCGGGATCTCGCCGCGGGGTGGGACGGCACGGTGCGGCACCTCGGCCTCGCGCACGAGCACTGAGCGCGGCTGAGGGCGGGCGGTACCGGGGTCGCCGTCGCGGGTCGGGCGGTCACCGTCAGCCGCCAGGGGGGTACTGACCAGTAACGTCGACTGTGTACGGTCGAGAGCATGCCCACCCTGGCCCCGACGTCCCCGACGCTGCACATCCCCCGCAGCGGCATCCGCACCCTGATGGAGCTCGCGCACCGCGACCCGGAGGCGCTCCACCTCGAGATCGGGGAGCCCGACGCGGCGCCGCCCGCGCACGCCGTCGAGGCGGCCGCGCGCGCCGCGCACGACGGGCGCGCCGGGTACACCGCGAGCACGGGACTCGGGGAGCTGCGCGAGGTCGCGGCCGAGCGGGTCACGCGTATGAGCGGCCGGACGACGCACGCCGACGACGTGGTCGTCACGCACGGCGCGATGCACGGGCTCACCATGACGATGGCCGCGCTGCTCGGACCGGGCGACGAGATCCTGCTGCCCGACCCGATGTTCCCGAACTGGGCGATGGCCGCGATCTCCGTGGGCGCCGTCGTGCGCACCTACCCGACGTCGGCCGAGCGCGGCTTCGTGCCCGACCTCGCCGACGTCGAGGCGGCGGTCGGGCCGCGCACGCGCGCGATCGTGGTCTGCTCCCCGAACAACCCGACGGGAGCGGTGTATCCCGCCGACGTCGTCGCCGGCCTCGTGGGTGTCGCCCGCCGCCACGACCTCTGGGTGCTCTCCGACGAGTGCTACGAGGCCGTGACGTTCGGCACGCCGCACGTAAGCCCCGCCGCCTTCGACACCGACGGCCGCGTCGTGGTCCAGCACAGCCTGTCGAAGACGTACGCCATGACCGGCTGGCGCACGGGCTTCCTCGCGACGCCGCGGCACGACCTGGTCGAGATCATCGGCCACGTCGCCGAGGCGACGATCGCGTGCCCCTCGGCACCGGGTCAGCACGCCGCGCTCGCCGCGCTGACCGGACCGCAGGACGTCGTGACGGACGCCGTGGCGCAGTACCGGGTCCGCCGCGACGCCGCCGTCGCCGTGCTGGACGCCGCGGGGCTGCGCTACGTGCGTCCCGACGGCGCGTTCTACCTCATGGTGGACGTCGGCGTCGCCGACACCGACGCGTTCGCGCTGCGCCTGCTCGCCGAGCGGCACGTCGCCGTCGCGCCCGGGTCCACGTTCGGGCCGTCCGCGCACGGGCAGGTCCGCGTGAGCCTCGCCGCCGCGCCCGACGTCCTGCACGAGGGTCTCGCGCGCCTCGTCGCCGCCGTGGCCGAGGGCACGCCCGCCGGGTCGTCGGGCGGCCCGCAACCGGTCGTGGTCGAGGGGCCGACCGACAGCCGGGCGGGGTCCGGGCGGCTCGCCGCCGCGAACTAGGATCGCCCGTCGTGACCGTGACCGTCGGAGTGCTCGCCCTGCAGGGCGACGTGCGTGAGCACGTCGCCGCCCTCACGACCGAGGGAGCCGACGCGGTGCCCGTCCGGCGCGAGCGTGAGCTCGACGCGGTGGACGCGCTGGTGATCCCGGGCGGCGAGTCCACGACCATCGACAAGCTGCTGCGCGCGTTCGACCTGTTCGAGCCCGTGCAGCGCCGCCTGCGTGGCGGGATGCCCGCGTACGGGTCCTGCGCGGGCATGATCCTGCTCGCCGACCGGGTGCTCGGCGGGATCGAGGGGCAGCAGACCCTCGGCGGCGTCGACGTCACGGTGCGGCGCAACGCGTTCGGCCGCCAGGTCGACTCGTTCGAGACGGACCTCACGATCGAGGGTGTCGAGGACGGGCCGCTGCACGCCGTCTTCATCCGCGCGCCCTGGGTCGAGGAGGTCGGTCCGGCCGCCGAGGTCGTCGGGCGCGTCGAGTCGGGCCCGGCCGCCGGTAGGATCGTCGCGGTCCGCCAGGGGCCGGTCCTCGTCACCTCCTTCCACCCGGAGGTCACGGGCGACACCCGGGTGCACCGTCTGTTCGTCGAGATCGTCCGCGAGAGCCAGGGGTAGGCAGAGCCGATGTCGGGTCATTCCAAGTGGGCCACCACCAAGCACAAGAAGGCCGTCGTCGACGCGAAGCGCGGCAAGCTCTTCGCGAAGCTGGTCAAGAACATCGAGGTGGCCGCCCGCACGGGCGGTGGTGACCCTGCGGGCAACCCGACGCTCTTCGACGCCATCCAGAAGGCGAAGAAGTCGTCGGTCCCGAACGACAACATCGACCGCGCCCTCAAGCGCGGGTCCGGCCAGGAGGCCGGCGGCGCGGACTACCAGACGATCATGTACGAGGGCTACGGCCCCGGCGGCATCGCGGTGCTGGTCGAGTGCCTCACCGACAACCGCAACCGTGCCGCGTCCGACGTGCGCGTCGCGTTCACCCGCAACGGCGGGCAGATGGCCGACCCGGGCTCGGTGTCGTACATCTTCAGCCGCAAGGGCGTCGTCATCGTCCCCAAGGAGGGCACCGACGAGGACGCCGTCATGGAGGCGGTCCTCGACGCGGGCGGCGAGGAGGTCAACGACCTCGGCGAGTCGTTCGAGGTGCTGAGCGAGGCGACCGACCTGGTGCCCGTCCGCACGTCGCTGCAGGACGCCGGGATCGAGTACGACTCCGCCGACGTCGTGTTCTGGCCGTCGACGCAGATCGAGGTCGACGCCGAGGGCGCCCGCAAGATCCTGCGCCTCATCGACGCGCTCGAGGACTCCGACGACGTGCAGAACGTCTACGCCAACTTCGACGCCTCCGACGAGGTCATGGCGGAGCTCGAGGACGACTGACGACAGGCGCGCGGCCTCCCGGGGATCGACCCGGGAGGCTGCGACCATACGAGCGTGCGCGTCCTCGGAGTCGACCCCGGCCTCACCCGCTGCGGTCTCGGCGTGGTCGACGGCCTGCCCGGACGCCGCACGCGGCTCGTCGCGGTCGGGGTCGCGCGCTCGGCGGTGGACGACGAGGTCGACCAGCGGCTGCTGACGATAGAGGCGCAGATCGAGGAGTGGCTCGAGGAGCACGCGCCCGACGCGGTCGCGGTGGAGCGCGTCTTCGCGCAGCACAACGTGCGCACCGTCATGGGCACGGCTCAGGTCGCGGGCATCGCCATGGTCGCCGCCGCCCGTCGGCGCATCCCCGTCGCGCTGCACACGCCCAGCGAGGTCAAGGCCGCGGTCACGGGCAACGGCCGCGCCGACAAGCCGCAGGTCCAGACGATGGTCGCGCGGCTGCTCAGCCTCGACGAGATCCCCAAGCCCGCCGACGCGGCGGACGCGCTCGCGCTCGCGATCTGCCACCTGTGGCGGCCGGCCGGCGCACTCGGCGCTCCGCAGCGGGCTCCGGGGTCCATGACGGCGGCGCAGCGCGCGTGGGCGGCGGCGGAGCAGGCGGCCAAGCGGCGCGCGTGACGCGCGTGTCCTGTCGTACAGGTGTTCGGTCGGTGTGCGAGAGTAGCGCCGTGACGACGACGGAGAGGACGCCGCGGTGATCGCGTCGGTGCGGGGGACGGTCCTGGCGGTGCGGCTGGACGCGGCGGTGGTCGAGGTCGGCGGCGTCGGGATGCTCGTGCAGGCCACGCCCGCGACGCTCGCGGGTCTCCGGGTCGGCGCGCAGGCCACGCTGTCCACGTCGCTCGTCGTCCGCGAGGACTCGCTCACGCTCTTCGGGTTCGCCGACGCCGACGAGCGCGAGGTCTTCGAGGTGCTCCAGACCGTGTCGGGCGTCGGCCCGCGGCTCGCGCTCGCGATGCTGGCCGTGCACACGCCCGACGGCCTCCGCCGCGCGGTCGCGGGGGAGGATCTCGCGGCGCTCATGCGCGTCCCGGGCATCGGGCGCAAGGGCGCCCAGCGGATCGTCCTGGAGCTCGGCGACCGCCTCGGCGCCCCGGTCCCAGCCGGCGGAGGGGCTCCTGCGGCCGCGTCGGCGTCCGACGACCGGCGCGACCAGGTGGTCGAGGCGCTCGTCGGGCTCGGCTGGAACGCGCGGACGGCGGGCGACGCCGTCGAGCGCGTGCTCGCGGACGCTCCCGGGCCGGTCGCCGCCGACGAGGTCGCGGGCGTCCTGCGTGCCGCGCTGCGGACGCTCGGCGGCGGGCATGGCTGACGACGAGGAGCTCGCGACCGAGCGGCTGCCCGCCGAGTCGCTGGTCCGGTCGGGCGCGGACGACCTCGAGCGCGCCGCCGAGGCAGCGCTGCGCCCCCGCTCGCTCGACGAGTTCGTCGGCCAGCGCGTCGTGCGCGACCAGCTCTCGCTCGTCCTGCAGGCCGCGCGACGCCGCGGCCGCGCCCCCGACCACGTGCTCCTGTCCGGACCGCCCGGCCTGGGCAAGACGACGCTCGCGATGATCATCGCCGCCGAGCTCGGCACGTCGCTGCGCGTCACGAGCGGTCCCGCGATCCAGCACGCGGGCGACCTCGCGGCCGTCCTGTCCTCCCTGGAGGAGGGCGAGGTGCTGTTCCTCGACGAGATCCACCGCCTCGCGCGCCCCGCCGAGGAGCTGCTGTACGTCGCGATGGAGGACTTCCGCGTCGACGTCGTCGTCGGCAAGGGGGCGGGGGCCAGCGCGATCCCGCTCGCGCTGCCGCCGTTCACCGTCGTCGGCGCGACGACGCGCGCGGGACTGCTGCCCGCGCCGCTGCGCGACCGGTTCGGGTTCACCGGGCACCTCGACTTCTACGAGACGCACGAGCTCGAGCGCGTGCTGCTGCGGTCCGCCGGCCTGCTCGGGGCACCGCTCGACGCCGACGCGGCCGCCGAGATCGCGTCGCGCTCGCGCGGCACACCGCGCATCGCCAACCGTCTGCTGCGGCGCGTGCGCGACTGGGCGGAGGTGCGCGGTGACGGTTCGCTCGACCTCGGCGCCGCGCGCGCCGCGCTCGAGGTGTACGAGGTCGACGAGCGCGGTCTCGACCGCCTGGACCGCGCGGTGCTGTCGGCGCTGTGCACGCGGTTCGGCGGGGGACCGGTCGGCCTGACGACGCTCGCGGTGGCGGTCGGCGAGGAGCCGGAGACGGTCGAGACGGTCGCCGAGCCGTTCCTCGTGCGCGAGGGGCTGATCGGCCGGACGCCGCGCGGACGAGTCGCGCTCCCCGGCGCCTGGGAGCACCTCGGGCTCGAGCCGGCCCCCGGCCCGGGCACCCTGTTCGGCTGACCGCCGGTCGAGGGAACCGGGCGGCACGCCCGGACGTTGGAGCGGCGGGCCGCTGCGCCTAGACTGCCGCAGTCACACCACTCGATCGGAGCCGTACTCGTGCCGGACCTCAGCTTCCTCCTCTTCGTCGCCGTCGCCTTCGGCCTGCTCTGGCTCATGACGAGCCGCAGCCGCAAGCAGCAGCGCACGGCGCAGGAGTTCCGGAACAACCTCGCCCCCGGGGACGAGATCATGACCGGCTCCGGCCTGTTCGGCACCGTGGTGGAGGTCGACGGCGACGTCATCACCGTCGAGTCGACGCCCGGCAACCGCACGCGCTGGATCCGCGCCGCGATCGCCAAGAAGGTCGACCCGCCCGTCGAGGACGAGCTCGTGGACGAGGACGACGACGAGACGGTCGACGACGAGGCCGTGACCGATGCCGACCGCATCGCGCGCGCGAACGACGAGGTCATCGACGTCCCGGACGACCTGTCGACGCTGCCGCCCGTCCTGCGCAAGAAGGACGACGAGCCGGACACCAAGTAACCGCACGGCCCGGGTGACGACGCCCGGGCCTGGACCCCACCGGTCACCTGCGTGACCGGTGCGCGCACGAGAGAAGACTCCGTTGGCCCCTCCTACCCGCCGTCACCGGCCGGTCCGCACGCTCCTGTGGCTCGGGCTGCTGATCGTCGCCATCTTCGGCACGATCTTCGCCGGCACCAAGACGTCCGACGCCACGTGGACGCCCAACCTCGCGCTCGACCTCGAGGGTGGCACGCAGATCATCCTCAAGCCGGTGTCGGAGGACCCCGGCGCGATCACCGACGAGACGATCTCGCAGGCGATCGAGGTGATCCGCCAGCGCGTCGACTCCTCGGGTGTCGCCGAGGCGGAGATCACGAGCCAGGGCCGCAACATCGTGGTCGCGCTGCCAGGCACGCCGAGCGAGGAGACCCTCGACCTCGTCCGGACGTCGGCGCAGATGGAGTTCCGGCCGGTGCTCGCGGTCGGGGCGCCCACCCCGACGACGGCCGACGACGCTGCCGCTCCGGAGCCCACCCCGTCGGCGTCCGCCGAGGCGCAGGCGACGGACGGCGAGGAAGCCGCGGCGGACGAGGGTGCGGCGGAGGCCGCGGCCACGCCGACGCCGACGCCGAGCGCGTCGACCCCCGCGTCCGACACGCCGTCCAAGGCGGCGCCGGACAACCCGAGCGACGTGGCGTACTACGTGACGCCCGCCGTCCAGGAGCGCTTCGACGCGCTCGACTGCACGGACCCGGCCAACCTCACGGGCGGCGCTCCCGGCGCCCCGGACGTCGCCTACGTGACGTGCGACCCCGACGGCACGTCGAAGTTCATACTGGGTCCGGTCGAGATCCCGGGCAAGAACATCGACAGCGCGAGCTCCGGCCTGCGGACGACCTCGACCGGCGCGACGACCGGCGAGTGGGTCGTGAACCTCGAGTTCAACTCCCAGGGCACCACCCAGTTCACCGAGGTGACTACGCGTCTGCAGGGCCTGTCCTCGCCGCAGAACCAGTTCGCGGTCGTGCTCGACGGCCTCGTCATCTCCTGGCCGAGCCTGAGCCCCGGCACGATCATCTCGGACGGCAAGGCCGAGATCTCCGGCGGGTTCACGCGTGAGTCGGCGGCCACGCTCGCGAACCAGCTGAACTTCGGTTCGCTGCCGCTCTCGTTCACCGTGCAGAGCGAGGAGCAGATCTCGGCGACGCTCGGGTCGGAGCAGCTGCAGAAGGGCCTCATCGCAGGCCTCATCGGCTTGATCCTCGTGGTGATCTACTCGCTGTTCCAGTACCGCGCGCTGGGCCTCCTGACGGTCGCGTCGCTGATCGTGGCCGCGGTCCTCACCTACGGCGTCATCACGCTGCTGTCGTGGACGCAGGGCTACCGCCTGTCGCTGCCCGGCGTCGCGGGTCTGATCGTCGCGATCGGCATCACGGCGGACTCGTTCATCGTGTACTTCGAGCGCATCCGCGACGAGCTGCGCGAGGGCCGCACGCTGCAGGCGGCCGTCGAGCGCGGCTGGGAGCGGGCCCGCCGGACCATCCTGGCGTCCGACGCGGTCAACCTCATCGCGGCGCTCGTTCTGTACGCGCTGACCGTCGGCGGTGTCCGGGGCTTCGCCTTCACGCTCGGCCTCACGACGATCATCGACGTCATCGTCGTGTTCCTGTTCACGCACCCGATGATGACGCTCATCGCGCGGACGAGGTTCTTCGGCGACGGGCACCCGCTGTCCGGTCTCGACCCGCGTCGTCTCGGCGTCGACACCGCGCGGTACGCCGGTCGCGGCCGGGTCGTCACGCCGACGACCTCGGGCAAGGCCGCCAAGAAGGACGGCGACCGCGTGCCGGTCGGGGTCGGGACGGGCGGCGGCGCCACCACGTCCTCCGGCCCGACGATCGCAGAGCGCCGCGCGGCCGCGCGCGCCGCCGCCGGCGACGCCGCGACGGCGCCTCCCGGAGCAACCGAACCGACACCTGACGCAGCCGCGCAGGACGAGCCCCGGACCGGGCGCACCGAGGGGAGCGAGCACTGATGGCCCAGGGATTCGCCCAGTGGGGCAACGACCTCTACACGGGGCGCCGGTCGTACGACATCGTCGGCCGCCGTCGCCTCTGGTACACGATCTCCGCGATCCTCGTGGCGGTCTCCGCCGTGCTGCTCATCAAGCCCGGTCTCAACCCGGGGATCGAGTTCCGCGGCGGCTCCGAGTTCGTCGTCTCGAACGTCGAGAACCTCGACCAGCAGCTCGCGATCGAGACCGTGCAGCAGGTCGCCCCGGGTGAGTCGCCGAAGGTGACGACCGTCGGCGGCCAGAGCCTGCGGATCCAGACGGCCGAGCTGAGCAACGCGGACGTCGAAGAGGTGCAGGGCGCGCTGGCCGAGGCGTACGGCGTCCCCGAGGGCCAGGTGACGACGTCGTTCATCGGCCCGTCGTGGGGTGCCGACATCTCGCGCAAGGCGATCACCGGCATCCTGGTCTTCCTGCTCTTCGTGACGGTCGTCATGACGATCTACTTCCGCAACTGGCGGATGGCGGTCGCGGCGCTCATCGCGCTGTTCCACGACCTGATCATCACCGCGGGCGTCTACGCGGGCGTCGGCTGGGAGGTGACGCCGGCGACGGTCATCGGCTTCCTCACGATCCTCGGGTACTCGATCTACGACACCGTGGTCGTGTTCGACAAGGTGCGCGAGAACACGGCCGACACGCTCGACCAGAGCCGCTTCACCTACGCGGAGAAGGCGAACCTCGCGGTCAACCAGACGCTCGTGCGGTCGATCAACACGTCCGTCGTGGCGCTGCTCCCCGTGGCGTCGATCCTCTTCGTGGGCGCGTTCGTCCTCGGGGCGGGCACGCTGCGTGACATCGCGCTGGCGCTGTTCGTCGGCATGCTGATCGGCACGTTCTCGTCGATCTTCCTCGCGACGCCGGTCGAGGTGACGCTCCGCGAGCGCGAGCCGGCGATCCGCGAGCACACCCGCAAGGTGCTCGCCGCACGCGGCCGCCGCGCGACCGGTGCGGCGGATGACGAGGATGCCGAGGCGCTCGCCGCGGCGACCATCCACTCCGCCGGTCAGCTGCGCCCGGGCGCGCACCAGGGTGTCGCCGCGCAGCCGAAGCGGCGCCGGTGATGACCTCGATCGACGGGTCGACCGCGGGGGCGCTCTCGGGCGCCCCCGCGGGCCGTGCGGAGCTGCTCGCGCGCGTCGACGAGCTCGTCCGCCGCGTGCCGGACTACCCGAAGGCAGGTGTCCTGTTCAGGGACATCACACCGCTGCTGGCGGACGGCCCCGCGTTCGCGGGTGTCGTCGACGCGATCGCCGCCGACGCGCCGGACGGAGTGGACCTGGTCGCCGGCATGGAAGCCCGCGGGTTCCTGCTCGCGGCGCCCGTCGCGACCGCCCTCGGCGCCGGGGTGCTTCCCGTCCGTAAGGCGGGCAAGCTGCCGGGGCCGACCGCGGTCGAGCACTACGAGCTCGAGTACGGGCACGCGTCGGTCGAGATCCACCCGTTCACCGTCCCCGAGGGGGCGCGGGTGCTCGTGATCGACGACGTCCTGGCCACGGGTGGCACGGCTGCGGCGACCGTCGCGCTGCTGCAGCGGTGCGGCGCCGAGGTCGTCGGGCTGTCGTTCCTCGTCGAGCTGCTCGGTCTCGACGGCCGCGCGCGGCTCGGCGACCTCCCCGTCGACGCGCTCGTGCAGGTGCCCTGACCTCGTCCGTCGCGGTGACGCTCGCGGGCCTGTGTCCGTACGCGCGTGCGAGCGGACGTAGACTGCTGCGAACCGGTCCCCGCGGGTCGGACGTCCCGCCTCTGGCCGCCGAGACGTCCCAGGGGGCGACGACCGCGGGAGGGGTGGCATGAGCGACGACGTACGAGCGCCCGAGACCGCCGCGCCCGAGGTGGCGGCCGACAACGGTGCCAGCGCGTCGAGCCGCGTGCGGTCGCGCCTCGTGCGGTTCGGCCAGCGGTCAGGGCCCGCGTTCCCGGCGCTCGAGCCGGTGCTGCAGGCCGCGCGCACCAACCACCCCAAGGCCGACCTGGCCGTGGTGGAGCAGGCGTACGTCGTCGCGGAGAAGGCGCACCGGGGGCAGCTGCGCAAGAGCGGCGACCCGTACATCACGCACCCCGTCGCCGTCGCGACGATCCTCGCCGAGCTCGGGATGACGCCGTCGACGCTCGCCGCCGCGCTCCTGCACGACACCGTCGAGGACACCGAGTACTCGCTCGACCAGCTGCGTCGCGAGTTCGGCCCCGAGGTCGCGATGCTCGTCGACGGCGTCACCAAGCTCGACAAGGTCACCTACGGCGACGCCGCGCAGGCCGAGACGGTCCGCAAGATGGTCGTCGCGATGTCGCGCGACATCCGCGTGCTCGTCATCAAGCTCGCCGACCGCCTGCACAACGCGCGCACCTGGAAGTTCGTCGCCTCGACCTCGGCCGAGAAGAAGGCCCGCGAGACGCTCGAGATCTACGCGCCGCTGGCCCACCGGCTCGGCATGAACACGATCAAGTGGGAGCTCGAGGACCTGTCGTTCGCGACGCTCTACCCCAAGCTCTACGACGAGATCGTGCACCTGGTCGCCGAGCGCGCCCCGGCCCGTGAGGAGTACCTGGCCGTCGTCCGTGAGCAGGTCGGCGCCGACCTGCGCAGCGCGAAGATCAAGGCCACCGTCACGGGCCGGCCGAAGCACTACTACTCGATCTACCAGAAGATGATCGTGCGCGGCCGCGACTTCGCCGACATCTACGACCTGGTCGGCGTGCGCGTCCTGGTCGACACGGTGCGGGACTGCTACGCGGCGCTCGGCGCCCTGCACGCGCGATGGAACCCCGTCCCCGGCCGGTTCAAGGACTACATCGCGATGCCCAAGTTCAACCTCTACCAGTCGCTGCACACGACCGTGATCGGCCCCGGCGGCAAGCCCGTCGAGATCCAGATCCGGACGCACGACATGCACCGGCGTGCGGAGTACGGCGTCGCCGCGCACTGGAAGTACAAGGAGACGGCGAAGAACGCCGCGGGCGGGCAGACCGACGCCGCGGGCAACGACATGGTCTGGCTGCGCCAGCTCGTCGACTGGCAGAAGGAGACCGCCGACCCGACCGAGTTCCTCGACTCGCTGCGCTTCGAGATCGCCGGCTCCGAGGTCTACGTCTTCACGCCCAAGGGCGACGTCATCGCGCTGCCGTCCGGCTCGACGCCCGTCGACTTCGCGTACGCCGTGCACACCGAGGTCGGCCACCGGACGATGGGCGCGCGCGTCAACGGGCGGCTCGTGCCGCTCGACTCCGCGCTCGAGAACGGCGACGTCGTCGACGTCTTCACGTCCAAGTCGGAGACGGCCGGGCCGTCGCGCGACTGGCTCGGGTTCGTCAAGAGCCCGCGCGCCCGCAACAAGATCCGCCAGTGGTTCTCCAAGGAGCGCCGCGAGGAGGCGATCGAGCACGGGAAGGACGCCATCGCGAAGGCGATGCGCAAGCAGAACCTGCCGATCCAGCGCCTGCTGTCCCACGAGTCGCTCGTCGCCCTCGCGAACGAGATGCGCTACCAGGACGTGTCCGCGCTGTACGCCGCGATCGGCGAGGGCCAGGTGTCCGCGGCGACCGTCGTGCAGCGGCTGGTCCACTCGCTCGGCGGCGAGCCGGCGGCCGAGGAGGACCTCGCGGAGGCCGCACGTCCCGGGCCGACGGCCCGTCGGGTGCGGACGGGCGACGTGGGTGTGGTCGTCAAGGGTGTCGACGACATCTGGGTCAAGCTCGCCAAGTGCTGCACCCCCGTGCCGGGCGACGACATCGTCGGGTTCGTGACGCGCGGCGCCGGCGTCAGCGTGCACCGGTCGGACTGCGTGAACGTCGACGCCCTGCGGTCGCAGCCGGAGCGCATGGTCGACGTCGAGTGGAGCCACACGAGCTCGACGCTGTTCCTCGTGCAGATCCAGGTCGAGGCGCTCGACCGCAGCCGCCTGCTGTCCGACGTCACGCGCGTCCTGTCGGACCACCACGTCAACATCCTGTCGGCGTCCGTGTCGACCTCACGCGACCGGGTCGCGCTGTCGCGGTTCGTGTTCGAGATGGCCGAGCCGTCGCACCTCGCCTCCGTGCTGGCCGCCGTCCGCAAGGTCGAGGGCGTGTTCGACGTGTACCGCATCACCGGGTCGAAGGCTGCCGAGGAGCCCGTCATCCGCGCCTGACGCGTCGGCCAGGCTGCGCAGCACGTCGCGCGCCTGCCGCACACCGCGCCGGCCCCGCAGCGCGTGGAGGTCGCGCAGCGCCGCCCCGGGGTCGAAGCCGGCGTGCACGAGATCGAGCAGCAGCGGGCGTGCCCGGGCCGGTTCCACGAAGCGTGCGACGTCGGTCCCGGTGCGGTGGACCGTCGTGACACGGACGCCCCCGACGAGCTCGACGTCCCACGGCCTCAGGTCGGCCTCCGCCGACGTCCGCCGACCGCTCGGCGCGACCCGGCGGCGGCCGCTGCCGACGAGGAGCTCGACCTTCTCGGGGGCCCGGCCGCCGGCGTGGACCCAGGCCGCGCTGCGGCGCCCCACGACGACGCCGCGCGGTACCTCGTCCACCAGCGACGCGCCCCGCAGCGCGGGGGACAGGGGGAGGTCGGCGACGACCGCGACGTCCCACCACACGGGGCGGAGCACACCGTCGCGGACCAGCGCGCACCAGGCGGCGGCTCCGACGTCGCGCCGGCGGACGACGGTCGGCAGTGGCCGCTCGTGCGGGCGGAGGTCGGCGAGGCTCGGCACGCGCGCCAGCATGACGGAGCCGGACCACCCCGTGGGGCGGCCCGGCTCCGGCTGTGGACGACGGTGCGTCGCGACGGGTCAGCCGCGCGCGTCCTCCGCGGCCCGCTGGACCTGCTCGAGCCACGACCGGCGTGCGTCGAGCGCGGCCTGCGCGTCGGCGATCCGGCGTGCGTCGCCCGCGGCCTTCGCGCGCTCGAGGTCGGCCTCGAGCCCGGCGATCGCCTGCTCGAGCTGCGCGGCCGCACCCTCGGCGCGTGCGCGCGTCTCCGGGTTCGTGCGACGCCACTGCGCCTGCTCCGCGTCGCGGATCGCGGACTCGACCGCCCGGAGGCGGCCCTCGACGCGCTGGATGTCGGCACGCGGCACCTTGCCCGCGGCCTCCCAGCGGTCCTGGATCGAGCGGATCGCCTGCTTCGCCGCGTTGAGGTCGCGCACCGGCACGAGCGCCTCCGCCTCGACGAGCAGCGCCTCCTTGACCTCGAGGTTGGCGCGGAACTCGGTGTCCGTCGCCGCGGAGTGCGCGTCGCGTGCCGCGAAGAACGCGTCCTGCGCCGCACGGAACCGGGCCCACAGCGCGTCGTCGTCCGCCCGGCTGGCCCGACCGGCCGCCTTCCAGCGGGTCATCAGGTCGCGGAACGCACCCGCGGTCGGCCCCCAGTCCGTGCTGTCCTGCAGCCGCTCGGCCTCGGCGACCAGCTGCTCCTTCGCGGCCTTGGCGCCCGCGTTGCGCGCCTCGAGCTCGGCGAAGAAGTGCCGGCGCTCACGGTCGAACGTCGTCCGGGCGTGGCTGAACCGCTTCCACAGCGACTCCTCCGTCGGACGGTCCAGGCGCGGTCCGCTGCGCTGCGCGGTCTTCCACTCCTCGAGGAGCGTGCGCAGCTGCTCGCCGGCGGGCCGCCACTGGATCCGGGCGGGGTCCGTGGCCGCGATCTTCTCCGCCTGCTCGACGATCGCCGTGCGCGCCTCGAGGGCAGCCTGACGTGCGGCCTGCCGCTCGGCGTCCGCCGCGGCCCGACGCTCGGCGGCGACGCCGCGCAGCGAGTCCAGGCGCGCGCGCAGACCGTCGAGGTCGCCGACCGCCGCCGGCTCCTTGAGCTCCTCCGTGAGGCGCGTGAGCGTCTGGTCGATCTCCTTGACCGACAGGTCCGTCGCCTGCAGCCGCGCCTCGAACAGCGTGACCTTCGCCTGGAGGTCGAGGTAGCGGCGCACGTAGAGGGCGAGCGCCTCCTCGCTGGACGCGCCCGGGAACTGCCCGACCACGCGCTCGCCCGCGGCCTCGCGGGCGGGTGCGGCACCGGACGCGGGCGCGGGCCGGGGCGCGCCGACGCGGGCGTCGGACGCGGTGCCGGCACGGTCGCCGCGGGCGACGGCGTGACCGGGGTCTCGTCAGCCGTCTCGGCCGTCTCGGCCGTCCCGCCGTCGTCCGTCGTGCTCGACCGGTCGACGTCCTCCGGCGTGCTCGCCTCGTCGGCGTCCTGCGTCGTGGTCGCCTCGTCGGCCGCCTCGGCGGTGGCGATCTCGTCGGCGGTCGCGGCCGAGGTCGTCTCCGCCGCGGTCACCTCGTCGGCGTCCGCGGCGTCGGCCGAGCCGGTCGCCTCGGCTGCGTCCACCGGGCTCGGCTCGTCGGACGCGGCAGTCGCCACGACGGTGCCGGGCTCGTCGGTCGCCGTGGTGGCCTCGTCGGTGCCGGGCTCATCGGTCGCCGTGGCTGCCTCGACGGTGCCAGGCGCGTCGGTACCGACCTCCGCTGCCTCGTCGGTGGCATTGGTCGCGGCCACCGCGTCGACCGTGTCGGGGCCCGGTGCGGAACCGGCTGTCAGGTCGTCCGCCTCGGCTGCGTCGCCGGTGTCGCTCCCGGTGCCGGCGTCGGTCGAGTCGTCCGTCGTCGTGGCCTCGTCGGCGGTGATGGTGTCCGCGGGTGCGGAGTCCGTCGTCGGTGCGTCGCCCTGGTCGACGGCGGGAGCGGAGGTCGGGGGAGTGGGCGTCGGCTCCTCCGGCGAGGAGGTCGATGCGGGGGTCTCGGTCACTGGGTCTCCACTCCCTCGATGGTGACGGCGTCCACCGGGGTCTCGGACCCCTCCACGGTGCCCGCGTCAGCGATGGCCTGCAGCACGTCCAGGCCGGACGTGATGTGGCCGAACACGGTGTATCCACCCGCCGAGTCCGACGGGATCTGCGAATCCTCGTACACGAGGAAGAACTGGCTGCCCATGGACTCGCCGTTGCCGCCCTGGCGGGCCATGGCGATCGTCCCCGCGGGGTAGAGGTCGTCGGCCGGCGCGTTCTCGATCGGGCCCCACGAGTAGCCCGGGCCGCCGGTGCCGGTGGCCGTCGGGTCGCCGCACTGCAGCACGTAGATGCCCTGCGTGGTGAGGCGGTGGCACGTCGTCCCGTCGAAGTAGCCCTCGCCGGCGAGCGTCACGAAGTTCGCGACGGCCTGCGGCGCGGCGGCACCGTCGAGCTCGAACCCGATCGTGCCCTGCGAGAGCGCGAGCTCGCCGGTCCACGTGCGCCCCTCGGCCGCGGCGGGGTCGGGCACGACACCGCCGTTGCCGGTGCGCGCCGTCGCGCCGGGATCGGGGGTCGTGGCCGGGGGAGTGCTCGCGTCGGCCGTCGGCGGCGCGTCGTCGCGCGTGAGGGCGACCGCGGCACCGATGCCGAGGCCGAGGACCAGCACCCCGACGACGGATCCCGCGATCACGCGCTGACGGCGATGGCGCGCCCGCGCCTGCGCCTGACGCTCCTGCCACTTCTCGTACCGGCGGCGCTCGTACTCGCGCTCGCGCTTGCTGGACACGCACACTCCTCGCGTCGACGGTGCGGCACGACAGGCGTCGACCTGCCGCACCGCACGAAGGAACCCCGGACAGTCTAGGCAGCACGGACCCGGGTCGAGGCAACGACCGACGCGCGGACGCGCCGCGGGCGTCGCGGGCTACCGTGCGGGGCATGCATCTCCTCTCCTTCGTGGCCCCCGTGTTCGCGGCCCGGTGCACCGTCGTCGTCGCCGAGGACGGCACGTGCGTCGTGGTCGACCCGGGCGCGGGCGTCGCGGGCCCGGTGGCCGCCGAGGTCGCCGCGCGTGGCCTGCGGCCGGTCGCGGTGCTCGTCACGCACGGCCACGCGGACCACACCTGGGACGCCGGCGCGCTCGCGGACGCGCTCGACGTCCCGGTCCGCGTGCACGCCGCCGACGCGTACCGGCTCGCGGACCCGTTCGGCACGCTCGGGGTGCTCGGCGGTGCGGCGCACGACCCGTCGGGTCCGCTCGGCCAGGCGCTCACGGCGGCCGGGGTGGACGTGCACGCCTACCACCGGCCGACGCGGCTCGAGCCGTTCGGCGTCGACAGGACCGACGCGCGCAGCGACGACGTCACGTGGCAGGTCGGCGAGGTCACGGCGGTCGCGCGCCACGCACCCGGGCACACGGAGGGCTCGACGCTGTACCTGCTCGACGCGGGTGACGAGCAGCCGGTCGTGCTCACCGGCGACGTGCTGTTCGCGGGGACGATCGGCCGCACCGACCTGCCGGGCGGGGACGGGCCGACCATGGCGCGCACGCTGCGCGAGGTCGTCGCACGGCTCGACCCGCGTGCGGTCGTCGTCCCGGGGCACGGGCCGACGAGCGACATGGCGACCGAGCTCGCGACGAACCCGTTCCTCGCGCGCGGCTGACCGCGTCGCCGCACCGGACACCTCCTGCGCTGCGGGCGGGTCACCGTTCCTGCCGCGGAACGCGGGCGCGACCCCCGCGACAGGTCTGGAAGACTTCCACCCCATGGCGCGACCCACACCCCTGTCCGGATTCCCCGAGTGGCTGCCCGACGGGCGCATCGTCGAGCAGCACGTGCTCGACGTCCTGCGGCGGACGTTCGAGCTGCACGGGTTCGCGGGCATCGAGACGCGCGCGGTCGAGCCGCTCGACCAGCTGCTGCGCAAGGGGGAGACCTCGAAGGAGGTCTACGTCCTGTCGCGGCTGCACGAGGACCCGGAGAACCCGGACCGCGGCGGCCGGCTGGGGCTGCACTTCGACCTCACGGTGCCGTTCGCGCGGTACGTGCTCGAGAACGCCGGGCACCTCGCGTTCCCGTTCCGGCGCTACCAGATCCAGAAGGTGTGGCGTGGTGAGCGCCCCCAGGACGGCCGGTTCCGTGAGTTCGTCCAGGCGGACATCGACGTCGTCGCGGCGGGTGACCTGCCGTACCACTCCGAGGTCGAGCTGCCGCTCGTCATGGCCGACGCACTCGGCGCGTTGCGCGAGATCGGCCTGCCGCCGGTGCGGATCCTGGTGAACAACCGCAAGGTCGCGGAGGGCTTCTACCGCGGGCTCGGGCTGACCGACGTCGACGCGGTGCTGCGCGGCATCGACAAGCTCGACAAGATCGGCGGCCCCGCGGTCGCGGAGCTGCTCGTCGCCGAGGCGGGCGCGAGCCCCGAGCAGGCGCAGGCGTGCCTCGACCTCGCGTCCGTGCAGGGCGACGACGAGTCGGTCGTCGACACCGTCCGCGCGGTCGCCGCGCGGCACGGCGTCGAGCACGCGCTGCTCGACGAGGGCCTCGCCGAGCTCGGCGCGCTCGTGCGCGCGGCGGCGCAGCGTGCGCCGGGCGTCGTCGTCGCGGACCTCAAGATCGCGCGCGGGCTCGACTACTACACGGGCTCCGTGTACGAGACGGTGCTCGTCGGGCACGAGCCGCTCGGGTCGATCTGCTCGGGCGGGCGCTACGACACCCTCGCGTCCGACGGTGCGACGACGTATCCCGGCGTCGGTCTGTCGATCGGTGTGTCGCGCCTGGTGTCGCGCCTGCTCGGGGCAGGGCTGGTCCGGGCGACGCGGTCGGTGCCGTCGGCCGTGCTGGTCGCCGTGACCGACGAGGCTGACCGGTCGCGGTCCGACGCCGTCGCGACCGCGCTGCGGTCACGCGGGATCCCCGTCGAGGTCGCGCCGTCGGCGGCGAAGTTCGGCAAGCAGATCCGGCACGCCGACCGTCGCGGCATCCCGTTCGTGTGGTTCCTCGGGCAGCCGGACGGCGACGAGGGCGACCAGGTCAAGGACATCCGCTCGGGCGAGCAGGTGCCCGCCGACGCCGCGTCGTGGGCGCCGCCGGCGGACGACCTGTGGCCCCGCGTGGTGCCGGCCGAGGGCTGACGCGTCACGCGACGTCCGTGCGTCGGCGTGACGTGCGGACGGACGGCGACGGTGCGCGGGACGGGCCGCGGCGGCGTCGTGCGCCGCGGCTCGCCCCGGTCACCAGACGCGCACGACCGAGTACGCGAGCGTGTCGTCGCGGAAAGTGACCTCGTAGATCGCGGGACCCTGCGTCATCGGGGTGTGGGGCCCGCCGGGCTCGGTGATCCCGTCGCCGTCCGCGTCCCCGAAGACGACCGCGCCGCTGCCGTCGACGTCGAGCTGCAGCGCCTCGTCGGGGTGTGCACCGAACGGCATCGTGAGCCGCCAGGTGTGGTCCGCGACGAGCGCCATCGGCACCGCCGCCCACTCGGTGCTCGTGCCGCGCAGCGTCATCGTCGGGTAGGTGCTCGCGTACCCGCCGGAGACCGTGCCGAGGTCGACGCGCACGACGGCACCCGCGGGCCCGACCGACTCCGTCCGGATCGAGACGCCGGCCGCCGCGTCCGTGAACGTACGGCCGACCTGCAGCGCGGCGTCGTCGTACCCGTTGCCGGGCGTGGTGTCGACGAGCGCGGTGCCCGCCTCGGTGGCGCGGCGGATCTCGACGCCGTTCATGAGCGCCGGGTAGAGGCTGACCTTGGTGTCCCAGGCGAGGCCGTACGGCTGGCGCAGGTCCAGCTCGTAGTGGTCGCCGGACGGCAGCGGGACGCGCAGGTCCTGTGGCTGGTCGGTCGGGACCTCGGACGCCGCGAGCACGTACGTCCCGGACTCGGTGACGGTCGTGACGCGCGACGGGGGGATCCACCCGAGCCGGGCCTTGTAGGTCGCGGAGAACTGCATCTGGTTCCACGTGTTGCCCATGGAGTCGAACGGGTCGCCGTACTCCTGCACGGCGCACCAGCCGCCGGGCTCCTCGACGGACGTGGGCCGGCCGTCGGCGGCGGTGCACACGAGGGCGTTCGCGTGGTTGAGACCGAGGTTGTGGCCGAGCTCGTGCTGCGCGACCGCGCGCGTGCCCGTGTCGCCCGCCCAGAGGTTCACGGACACCTGACCGCCGATGTACGCCCACCCGCCGTACCAGCAGCCGCGGTCGGGGGAGTCGAGCACGAACGCGACGTGGTCGTAGCCGGTCAGGTCGAGCCCGGCCGCCTGCGCGGCGTCCGACCCGGCCGACGCCTCGCCCCAGCAGCCGGTGCCGGCGGGGATCTCGAGGTAGCCGTAGACGTCGCCGTCCGGCCGGTCGCGCCCGCGCAGCTCGAGCTGTGACCACGAGCTCTCGCGGAAGTAGGCCGCGACCGAGTCGGGCGCGGTGAAGAAGGCGCGGCGCGCGTCGTCCGCGGAGACGGGTTCGGTGCCCGTGGGCCCGAGGCGGAGCAGGACGACGGCGAGCGTGCGCTCGGCGACGGCGGCGGTGCCGGGCGCGGCCGAGAGCGTGCGCACCGCCGTGCCCTCGAAGCTCGCGCTCGCCTCGGCGACGTCGGGCGCGTCCGCCGACGGCGTGCCGGTCACACGGACGCGCTGGCCGGGCGCCACGCCGTCGAAGAGGTCGGTGTCGCCGTCGACCTGGACGCCCGTGCCGTCGGCGAGCCGGACGAGGTCGTGGGTCGGGTCGGGCGTGGCGGCAGCCGACGGGGAGCCGGACGCGGCGTCCTCGCTCGCGGGCGGCGCGCCGACGTCTGCGGGTGCGCGGAGGGTGGTCGGCTCGGCGGGCGTGGCGAGCGGGGGGTCGGCGTGCAGACGCTCGTAGGTGCCGGTGAGACGCGCGTCGTCCGCCGTGGCCGTCGCGGCCGCCGTGGCAGGAGGCGCGACGGGGGCGACGACGAGGAGCGCGAGGATCCCGGTCGACGTGAGGGCAGCGCGGAGGCGTACCGCGTCGTGACGGTGGCCGGGCGGTCGCTCGCGGCTGACGGCGGCGCTGGACCGGTGCTGGTGCATGGGAGTGCGTCCGTTTCTGGAGACGTGGCGGGATGGTGGGCGCCGCGGTGCGGCGCGACGGGACGCACGGGAGCCGGCCGCGTCGACGCGTGTGTCGTGCGGCCGGCTCCGGTGCCGGACGTCGTGGATGCCGAGGAGGACGAGGTGACTCGTGTCACCGGCGCTCCGCCGCGGCGCGCGGGCGCGGGCGGGGCGACGGTGGTCGCAGCGGTTCATGCTCTGAGAGCGCTTCCACAGCGCCTCGTCGAAAGTCTCGCGACGGGCGGCGCGCGGGTCAAGGGGCGAACCCGGCTTTTCCGGTACAGACCTGGCAGCGGAGCGCGAGCGTCCGCGCACCTCGGCGGCGGCCGTGCGACAGCTGTGTCGACGGCGCCGGTTGACGTCGGCTCGAACACGTGTTCGACTGACGTCGTGCGATGGGACGGGCAGCGGGTGGCACCGACGGACGACGCGTCCGCGCTGCCCGGCCTCGCGCTCGCCAACCTCGTGCGCACCGTCCGCACCCCGGAGTTCGCGGGCGTCACGTTCCACGAGGTGCACTGCCGCAGCGCGCTCAACAAGGTGCCCGCTGCCTCGCAGATGCCGTTCCGGTGGACCGTCAACCCGGTCCGCGGATGCCTGCACGCGTGCACGTACTGCTTCGCACGCCCGACGCACGAGTACCTCGACCTCGGCGCCGGCCGCGACTTCGAGACGCAGATCGTCGTCAAGACCAACGTCGTCGACGTGCTGCGCGCCGAGCTCGCCCGGCCGTCCTGGCGGCGCGAGCACGTCGCGATGGGCACGAACACCGACCCCTACCAGCGCGTCGAGGGTCGCTACCGGTTCATGCCCGGCATCGTCGACGCGCTCGTCCACCACGGCACGCCGCTGTCGGTCCTCACCAAGGGCACGCTGCTGCGGCGTGACCTGCCGCTGCTGGCCGACGCCGCCCGCCACGTGCAGGTCGGGATCGGCGTCTCCCTCGCGGTGCTCGACGAGCAGCTCCAGGCCGAGCTCGAACCGGGGACCCCGACGCCGCGGGCGCGGCTCGAGCTGATCCGCGCCGTGCGCGAGGCCGGCCTGCCGTGCGGGGTCATGGTCGCGCCGGTGCTGCCCTGGCTGACCGACTCCACCGAGCACCTCGACGCGCTCCTGGCCGCGCTCGCGGACGCCGGCGCCTCCGGCGTCACGGTCCTGCCGCTGCACCTGCGCGGCTCGGTCAAGCCGCTCTTCCTGGCCTGGCTGGCCCGGTACCGCCCGGAGCTCGTCCGGCGGTACGAGGAGCTGTTCGGTGCGGGCGCCTACACGCCCGACGGGTACGGCCGGTGGCTGCGCGACCGCGTCTCGCCGCTGCTCGTGCGGCACGGCTTCGGCGACCCGTCGGGCCACCGGGCCGGCCGCGCCGCGATGCGCGACGGCGCCTACCCCGTCGGCTCCCTGCCCCGCGTGACGCCCGAGGTCGCGGTCCCCGGGGTCGCGCAGCCGACGCTCTTCTGACCGCGGCGCCCCCACGCGTCCGCCGTGGCTCGCGTCCTGGTCGTCCGCTCGGGCCGGTCCGGCGGTCGCGCGCGCCGGGAATGCCGGAGCCGCGGGGCGTGCGGCGCCCACTAAGATCGAGCGGGCGCCCGTCCGGCGCTCCCACCCGTCGTCGATCGAAGGAACACCCGTGCTCCGCACCCACCACGCCGGCTCGCTGCGAGCCGAGCACGTCGGCACCACCGTCACCCTCACGGGCTGGGTGGACCGGCGTCGCGATCACGGCGGCGTGGCGTTCGTCGACCTGCGGGACGCGTCCGGCATCGCCCAGGTCGTCATCCGCGACGAGGCGGTCGCGCACGGGCTGCGCGCGGAGTACGTCCTGCAGGTGACCGGCGAGGTCGGCCGCCGCCCCGAGGGCAACGAGAACCCGCACCTCGCGACCGGCGAGATCGAGCTCGTCGCGCACGACGTGGTCGTCCTCAACGAGGCCGCGCCGCTGCCGTTCCAGGTGTCGTCGTCGCTCGACGAGACCGTCGGCGAGGAGGCGCGCCTCAAGCACCGCTACCTCGACCTGCGTCGCCCCGCGCCGTCGCGCGCGATCCGCCTGCGCGCCAAGGTCAACCAGGCCGCCCGCGCCGTCCTCGACGAGCAGGGCTTCGTCGAGGTCGAGACGCCGACCCTCACGCGCTCCACGCCCGAGGGCGCCCGCGACTTCCTGGTGCCCGCTCGGCTCGCGCCGGGCTCGTGGTACGCGCTGCCCCAGTCGCCGCAGCTCTTCAAGCAGCTGCTCATGGTCGCCGGGCTCGAGCGGTACTACCAGATCGCCCGCTGCTACCGCGACGAGGACTTCCGTGCCGACCGGCAGCCGGAGTTCACGCAGCTCGACGTCGAGATGAGCTTCGTCGAGCAGGACGACGTCATCGCGCTCGCGGAGCAGATCCTCGTCGCGCTGTGGCGTCTCATCGACGTCGAGCTGCCCACGCCCATCCGCCGCATGACGTTCGCGGACGCGATGGCCCGCTACGGCTCCGACAAGCCGGACCTGCGCTTCGGGCTGGAGCTCGTCGAGCTCACCGAGTACTTCGCGAACACCCCGTTCCGCGTGTTCCAGGCGCCCTACGTGGGCGCGGTCGTCCAGCCCGGCGGTGCGAGCACGCCCCGCCGCGGCTTCGACGCGTGGCAGGAGTGGGCCAAGCAGCGCGGTGCCAAGGGTCTGGCGTACGTCACGGTCGGCGAGGACGGCGAGCTCGGTGGCCCGGTCGCGAAGAACATCACCGACGACGAGCGCGCGGGCCTGGTCGCCGCGACCGGCGCGTCGCCCGGGGACGCGATCTTCTTCGCCGCAGGCAAGCCGTCCGAGGCGCGCGCGCTGCTCGGTGCCGCCCGCCTCGAGATCGGCCGCCGCGGCGGCCTCATCGACGAGAAGGCGTGGGAGCTCGTCTGGGTCGTCGACGCCCCGCTGTTCAAGCCCACGGGCGAGGACGACGACGTGGCCGTGGGCGGGGGCGCCTGGACGGCCGTGCACCACGCGTTCACCTCCCCGACGCCCGAGTGGCTCGACCGGTTCGAGCAGGACCCGGGCAACGCGCTGGCCTACGCGTACGACATCGTCTGCAACGGCAACGAGATCGGCGGCGGCTCGATCCGTATCCACCGCCGCGACGTGCAGGAGCGCGTGTTCGAGGTCATGGGCATCGGGCACGAGGAGGCGCAGGAGAAGTTCGGCTTCCTGCTCGACGCCTTCCAGTTCGGCGCGCCGCCGCACGGCGGGATCGCGTTCGGCTGGGACCGGATCGTCGCGCTGCTCACCGGGAGCGAGTCGATCCGCGAGGTCATCGCGTTCCCGAAGTCCGGCGGCGGCTACGACCCGCTGACGGCGGCGCCCGCGCCGATCACGCCCGAGCAGCGTCGGGAGGCCGGCGTCGACGCGAAGCCGAAGGCCAAGCCCGACCAGCCGGAGGCGTGAGCGCGCTGCTCACGCGGCTGCCCGCCCGGTGGCGCGCGCACCGCGCGCTGCTGGGCGGCGACGGCCGCTGGGACGACGCGCACGTGGTCGGCGACGACGACGGCGTGCTCCTCGTCACGCCGTCGGGCACGGGGCCGAGCCTGTTCGCGCTGGGCGACGGCGACCGGGTCACGGACCTGGTCGAGTCGCAGGTGCGGGCACTGGGTTCCGGGTCGGTGCTCGACCGTGCGGGCTTCACGGACCGCGCACGCTGGCTGACCGTGCCACGAGGCGTGACACCCGCGCCGGATGTCCTCGCTGCGCTGCGGCTCGAGCCGTTCTCGACGTGGGACTGGCTCGCGTCGGACGAGGTCCCGGCCGGGTGGGTCGCCGACGCGCGCGTCGTCCGGCTGGACCCGCACGCCGACGCGGCCGAGATCCAGGCGTGCCTGGCGGTCGCCAACCCGAGCACGTCGGCGGACCCCGCCGGTCCGCAGGAGGCCGGCTGGTGGGGCGTGCACGGGAGCGCCGGCCTCGTCGGGGTCGTCGGTGCGACCGGTCGCGGAGGCCGCGACGGGCGACCGCGCTCGTGGCACCTGCACGGGCTCGGTGTGGTCCCCGGTGCGCGTGGAGCCGGGATCGGGACCGCGCTCACGGCCACGGTGCTGGCGGAAGGACTGGCGGCCGGCTGTGCCTTCGTGTCGCTCGGCATGTACTCCGACAACGACCGTGCGCGGCGCGTCTACGAGCGGCTGGGCTTCCGCACCGAGCTGGAGTGCGCGTCCTACGGTCCGCACGGGGCGGACCGCCCGGCGCCCTGACCCCGAGGCGCCGCGAGGTCCGACCCGGCTCGCGTCGTCGCGGCGGCGCGCGACGTCGCCGTCAGTGGTGCAGCGGCAGGCGTTCGTGCACGCGGCGCAGGAAGCGCGGCGCCCACCAGTTGGCACGGCCGAGGACGGTCATGGTCGCCGGGACGAGGAACAGCCGGACGAGCGTCGCGTCGACGAGCACGGCGATCGCGAGCGCGAAGCCGACCTCCTTGATGACGAGCAGCTTGCCCGCGACGAACCCCGCGAACACGACGATGACGATCGCGGCCGCCGACGTGATGATCCGGCCCGAGCGCTGCACCCCGAGCCGGACGGCCTCGTCGTTGGAGCGGCCCGCGTCGACGAGCTCCTTGATCCGGGACAGCAGGAACACCTCGTAGTCCATCGCGAGCCCGAAGGCGAACGCGACGACGAGGGCGACGACGTACGTCTCGATCCCGCCGGTGGGCGCGAAGTCGAGCACGCCGGTGAGGTGGCCGTCCTGGAACACCCACACGAGCACGCCGAGCGACGCCGCGAGCGACAGCGTGTTGGTGAGCAGCGCCTTGACCGGGACGACGACGGACCCGGTCATGAGGAAGAGCAGCAGGAGCGTCGCGACGGCGACGACGCCCGCCGCGAGCAGCGCGCGCTCCGCGACGGCGGCGGTGAAGTCGATCTGCCCGGCCGCCTGGCCCGTGACCCACGTCGGGAAGCCGGGGTCGAGGTCGCGGATCTCCTCGACCACCTGCCGGGCGGTCGCGTCGCCCGGGTCGTCGGTGTCCGGGCGGACCCCGACGACGACGTAGGAGCCGACGGTCGTGGGCGGGTCGACGCTCGCGACGCCCTCGAGGTCGGCGAGCTCCTGCGCCCAGGCGGCCGCGTCCTCGAGCGTCGTCTCCGCCACGACCGTGACGCCCGGCGTTGTCGCGGCGGGGTAGCTCTCGCGCAGCGTCTCGACGTACTCGCGCTGCGCGGAGCCGAGGGGCAGCAGCTCGGTCGTGGAGTTGCGGAGCTCGATGTGCGCCAGCGGGAGGGCGAGCAGCCCGAGCACGGCGAGCGAGCCGAGCATGACCCACCACGGGTGCCGCTGGACCCGTGCCGCGAGCCGCGAGAAGGCGCCGTCCTCGGTCTCGACGTCGGCGGTGCGCCGCAGGATGCCGCGCAGCCCGGGGATCCGGGACAGGACGCTCGGCCGCACGATCCGGCGGCCGAGCAGCGTGAGCAGCGCGGGCACGAGCGTGAGCGCGGTGAGCACCGAGATGAGGACGACTGTCACGCCGGCCGCGCCGAACGCGCGCAGGATCGGCGGCCGGAACACCAGCAGCCCGGAGATCGCGATCGCGACGATGAGCGCCGAGAACGTGACGGTGCGCCCGGCGGTCGACATCGTCCGCTCGACCGCGACCAGGACGGCGCCGTCACCGCGCCGCCGCCGGCTGCCCGCGCCGCCGTCGTCGTCGACCAGGTGGTGCAGCTCCTCGCGGAAACGCGACACGATCAGCAGGCCGTAGTCGATCGACAGGCCCAGCCCGAGCACGGTGACGACGTTGACGACCGACGAGTCGAGGTCGAGCACGTACGAGAACGCGAGCAGCGACGCGAGCCCGCCCGCGATCGACGCGACCGCACCGGCCATCGGCAGGCCGGCCGCGAGGAAGCCGCCGAACACGAGCACCATGACGAGCAGCGCGACGGGCAGCGCGATCGCCTCGCCCGTGCGCAGGTCGGTCTCCACCTGGTCCGTGATGGCCCGGACGATGAGCGTCGTGCTGCCGACCATGCCGCTCGCGTCGGGCGCGACGTCGGCGAGCTCGTCGGGGACGGCCTGCAGCGCGTCGACGGCCTCGTCGTGCGCGGTCGCCTCCTGCGCGTCGGTGAGGTCCGGCTCGAGCTCCACGACCACGAGGAACCCGTCGCCGTCGCGCGAGACCAGCGGTGCCGCCGCGGGGTTCTGCACGCCGTTCGGGAGCGCGAGGGGGTCGATCACGCTCGCCACGCCGTCGATCCCGGCGAGGTCCTCGCGCAGCGGCGCGAACGCCTCCGCGACCGCGGGGTCCGCCGGGTCGACCCCGCTGAGCGCGAGCGTCACCGAGGGACCCGTCGTCGACGCCTCGTCGAGGATGTCCTGAGCCGCGACGCTCTCCGACCCCGGCACGCTCGGCGCGCCCGTCGACAGCCGGTCGAAGAGGTTCTCGCCGTGCACGCCCAGCACCGCGAGGGCGTACCCCGCGACGGCCAGGACCAGCCAGACGACGACGGTCAGGCGCGGGCGGTGGGCGACGGCGCGGCCGAGACGGGCGAACACGCGGGCCATCGTCGCAGGTGGACCTGGGGTGCCGCACGCACGGTTCGGGTGACGTCGGCGCGCGTGCGTACCCTGCCCGCATGGACCTGTTCGACACCGCGACGGCGACCGCCGCGGGCGTCCCCGCCGTCGCCCCGGGCGCACCCCTCGCCGTGCGGATGCGCCCGCGCACGCTCGACGAGGTCGCGGGACAGGAGCACCTGCTCGTCGCGGGCTCGCCCCTGCGCCGGCTCGTCGAGCCCGCGAACGACGCCGCCCGCCGCGCAGCCCCGTCGTCCGTCGTGCTGTGGGGCCCGCCGGGCACCGGCAAGACCACGCTCGCCTACCTCGTCGCGACCACGTCGGGCCGCCGCTTCGTCGAGCTGTCCGCCGTGACCGCGGGCGTCAAGGACGTCCGGGCCGTGATCGACGACGCGCGCCGCCGCCTCGCGACCGACGGCGGCGAGACCGTCCTGTTCATCGACGAGGTCCACCGCTTCACCAAGGCCCAGCAGGACGCGCTGCTGCCCAGCGTCGAGAACCGGTGGGTCACGCTCGTCGCCGCCACGACCGAGAACCCGTCGTTCTCCGTCAACTCCCCGCTGCTGTCCCGCTCCCTGCTGCTCACGCTCCAGCCGCTGAGCACCGAGGACGTGCGACGCCTCGTGCGCCGGGCCGTCGACGACGAGCGCGGCCTCGACGGCGCCGTCTCGCTCGCCGAGGACGCCGAGGAGCACCTGCTGCGCCTCGCCGGAGGCGACGCCCGCAAGGCCCTGACGATCCTCGAGGCCGCCGCCGGCGCCGCGCTGTCCGGGACCGTGCCCGACGAGGACGACGCCCCCGTCCTCGTCGACCTCGCGACCGTCGAGCGCGCGATCGACACCGCCGCGGTGCGCTACGACCGCGACGGCGACCAGCACTACGACGTCATCTCCGCGTTCATCAAGTCGATGCGCGGCTCCGACGTCGACGCCGCCCTGCACTACCTCGCCCGCATGGTCGCCGCGGGGGAGGACCCCCGGTTCATCGCCCGGCGCATCGTCATCGCCGCGGCCGAGGACGTCGGCATGGCCGACCCCAGCGCCCTGCAGACCGCCGTCGCCGCCGCCCAGGCCGTGCAGATGATCGGCATGCCCGAGGGACGCATCGTCCTCGCCGAGGCGGTCGTGCACGTCGCGACCGCACCCAAGTCGAACGCGTCGTACAACGGCATCAACGCCGCGCTCGCGGACGTGCGGGCCGGTCGCATCGGGTCCGTGCCGCCGCACCTGCGCGACGCGCACTACGCCGGCGCGAAGGGGCTCGGGCACGGCAAGGGGTACGTCTACTCGCACGACGAGCCGCACGGCGTCGCCGCGCAGCGGTACCTGCCCGAGGAGCTCGAGGGGTCGCGGTACTACCGCCCGACGGACCGCGGGTTCGAGCGGCAGGTGACCGAGCGCCTCGACCGCATCCGCGCGATCCTCGACGAGGCGTGACGGCGCGCCCGCGACGGGGATTTGGGGCGGCGCGCGCGGGCCGGTAGTCTTGTCAGGCTCGTCACCGAGCAGTGCTGGTGCGGACCTGGTCCGCATCGACCGGACGGTGACCATCCTGGGGCCTCAGCCACCGGTCACGTCGTGACCACCACAGGTCGGCCCCACCCCGCCGGAAGACCTTCCGCTCGCGGGTGTGATCGAGACGACGACAGGAAGTAACTCTGTGAGCAGTGTGACCCGTTCGCGCCGCCAGGTCCGCCTGAGCCGCGCCCTCGGCCTGGCCCTCACGCCCAAGGCCGTCAAGCACTTCGAGAAGCGCCCCTACCCGCCCGGTGAGCACGGCCGCGCCCGTCGCCGCACCGAGTCGGACTACGCGGTCCGTCTGCGCGAGAAGCAGCGTCTGCGCGCCCAGTACGCGCTGCGCGAGAAGCAGCTCGCCCGCGCCTACGAGGACGCCCGCAAGGCCCCGGGCCTGACCGGTGAGGCCCTCGTCGAGAACCTCGAGACGCGTCTCGACGCGCTCGTCCTGCGCTCGGGCTTCGCCCGCACGATCCTGCAGGCCCGCCAGGCCGTGACGCACCGTCACATCCTCGTGGACGGCAAGATCGTCGACCGCCCGTCGTTCCGCGTGAAGCCGGGCCAGACCCTCCAGGTCAAGCCGAAGAGCCAGGCCACGACGCCGTTCCAGGTCGCCGCCGCCGGTGCGCACCGCGACGTCCTGCCGGCCGTCCCGGGCTACCTCGACGTCCAGCTCGAGAAGCTGAGCGCCGTCCTCGTCCGCGCCCCCAAGCGCGCCGAGGTCCCGGTGACCTGCGAGGTCCAGCTCGTCGTCGAGTACTACGCGCGCTGACCCACGCGACGCCGAACGCCCCGCTGCGCGCACCGCGCACGCGGGGCGTTCGCGTCTCCGGGATCGATCGGCTCACGGAGCGCACGCTCGCCGACGTGCGAGAGCGGGTCGCGGTGCAGGTGCAGGGCGCGTTCGTGGGTAGGGTTTCCGCGGGGTCGTCGGGGCCCCGGACTGGGAGGGGTGGCATGTCGGCTGGAGACGTCGCGGGGCTCATCGCGGCCGCCGCGTTCGTGGGTCTCGTCGCGTTCCTGGCGGTGCCGCTCGTCAAGCTCGGGCGGACGTTCGACAGCGCGACCGCCTCGATCAAGGAGCTCACCGACCACACGGTCCCGGTGCTCGACGAGACGGCCACGCTCGTCGCGTCGTCGAACGTGCAGCTCGAGCACATCGACACGGTGACGACCGCTGCGGCCCAGGTCTCCGAGAACGTCTCCGCCCTCACGTCGCTGTTCGCCGCGACCGTCGGCGGACCCATGATCAAGGCGGCCGCGTTCTCCTACGGCGTGCGGCGCGCGCTCGCGGGGCTGTCCGCGGGCGCCCGCAAGGGCCTCTGATGCGCCGGCTCGTGTGGGTCGGCGTCGGCGTCGTCGTCACGGTCGTCGTGCTGCGGCAGGGCAAGCGGCTCGTGGACGCGTACGTGCCCGCCGGGGCGACCGAGGTCGTCGACGGCGTGAGCCGCGTCCGCGGGGCGTGGGCGACGGCGCGACGCGAGTTCGCCGCGGGCCTCGCCGAGCGCGAGGAGCAGCTGCGCCAGGACCTCGTCGGGGACGTGGACGTCGAGCGGCTGCGCGCCGAGCGGCCCGAGCGCGTCGAGGCGCTGCGCGAGGCGTGGGCGTCGCGGGGCGGGGCGGCACGCGGCGCGGCGTCGCAGGAGGCCGTGCGCAAGCGCTGGGCCGAGGGTCCGACCGACGACCCGGACGACGACGACGGCTACGCCTTCTTCTGACGCACACTGGTTCCCGGCAGGGAACACGCGCGGCGCCCCGGGCGCTGCACCCACCACTCCGTCCCGCCCGGGACGGGCACGACGCGACTCACGAGGACACCATGCGCACCGCCGAGATCCGCCAGCGTTGGCTCGACTACTTCGAGGGCCGAGGCCACGCCGTGGTGCCGTCCGCACCCCTGATCTCGCCCGACCCGTCGACGCTGTTCGTCATCGCGGGCATGGTGCCGTTCATCCCGTACATGCTCGGCGAGCAGACGCCGCCGTGGCCGCGCGCGACGAGCGTGCAGAAGTGCGTGCGGACCCTCGACATCGAGGAGGTCGGCAAGACCACCCGCCACGGCACGTTCTTCCAGATGAACGGCAACTTCTCCTTCGGCGACTACTTCAAGGAGGGGGCGATCACCTACGCGTGGGAGCTCGTCACCGGGTCGCAGGCGGACGGCGGCTACGGGTTCGACCCGGACAAGATCTGGGTCACGGTCTTCCACGACGACGACGAGGCCGCGGCGCTCTGGAAGAAGATCGCGGGTCTGCCCGACGAGCGCATCCAGCGTCGCGGCATGAAGGACAACTTCTGGTCGACGGGTGCACGCGGCCCGGCCGGCCCGTGCTCGGAGATCTACGTCGACCGCGGCCCGGAGTTCGGTGCCGAGGGTGGTCCGGTCGTCGACGAGGACCGCTACGTCGAGATCTGGAACCTCGTGTTCATGCAGTACGAGCGGGGCGACGGGGGCGGCAAGGAGGACTTCCCGATCCTCGGCGACCTCAAGCAGAAGAACATCGACACCGGCATGGGGCTCGAGCGGGTCGCGTACCTGCTGCAGGGCGTCAACAACATGTACGAGATCGACGAGGTGCGCCCCGTCATCGACGGCGCGGTCGAGATGTCGGGCCGCCGCTACGGCGCGAACCACGACGACGACGTGCGCATGCGCGTCGTGGCCGACCACGTGCGCTCGGGGCTCATGCTCATGGGCGACGGCGTCACGCCGTCGAACGAGGGCCGCGGGTACGTGCTGCGCCGCCTGCTGCGCCGCTCGATCCGCGCGATGCGCCTGCTGGGCGTCGACGACCCCGCGCTGCCCGTGCTGCTGCCGATGAGCCGTGACGCGATGAGCGCGTCGTACCCCGAGCTCGCGCGCGACTTCGACCGCATCGCGCAGGTCGCGTACGCGGAGGAGGAGACGTTCCGGCGCACGCTCGCGGCGGGCACGACGATCCTCGACACCGCGGTCCAGGCGGCCAAGGGCGCGGGCGCGACCGTGCTCTCGGGCGACCAGGCGTTCCAGCTGCACGACACGTACGGCTTCCCGATCGACCTCACGCTCGAGATGGCGGCCGAGCAGGGCGTCGCGGTCGACGAGACCGCGTTCCGCACCCTCATGCAGGCGCAGCGTGAGCGCGCGCGTGCCGACGCGCTCGCCAAGCGCGCGGGGCGCGCGGACACCGCGGCGTACCAGGAGCTGCACTCCACGCTCAGCGAGCAGGCGGCCAAGCCCGTGCAGTTCGTCGGGTACACCGACGCGGAGGCGCGCGCGAAGGTCGTCGGGCTGCTGGTCGACGGCGTGCCCGCGCCCGCGGCGACCGCGCCCGCGGAGGTCGAGGTCGTGCTCGACGTGACGCCCTTCTACGCGGAGGCGGGCGGTCAGCAGGCCGACACGGGCGTGATCCAGCTCGACGGCGGCGCGCGCATCGAGGTCGACGACGTGCAGGCGCCGGTCAAGGGCCTGTCCGTGCACCACGGCCGGCTGGTCGACGGCACGGTCGCGTTCGGCGAGACCGGGACCGCGAGGATCGACCTCGCACGCCGCCGGGCGATCGCGCGCGCCCACACCGCGACGCACCTCGTGCACAAGGCGCTGCACGAGTCGATCGGCGAGGGTGCGACACAGGCCGGGTCGCTCAACGCGCCGAGCCGTCTGCGGTTCGACTTCCGCTCGCCGTCCGCGACGCCGTCCGAGGTCGTGGCGGAGGTCGAGGCGCGCGTCAACGAGCGCCTCCAGGACGACCTCGAGGTCACCGACTCGGTCATGCCGATCGACGAGGCGCGCGGTCGCGGTGCGATGGCGCTGTTCGGCGAGAAGTACGGCAACGAGGTGCGCGTCGTGGACATCGGCGACGGCTGGTCGCTCGAGCTGTGCGCAGGCACGCACGTGAAGCGGTCGGGCGAGCTCGGCCTCGTCACGCTGCTGTCGGAGTCGGCGATCGGCTCGGGCGTGCGGCGCGTCGACGCGCTCGTCGGCGCGGGCGCGTACGGCTACCAGGCCAAGGAGCGCGCGCTCGTCGGGCAGCTCTCGGGCCTGCTCGGCGCGCGTCCCGACGAGCTGACCGAGCGCGTCTCCGCGCTGCTGGGCAAGCTCAAGGACTCGGAGAAGGAGCTCGCGACGCTGCGCCAGGCTCAGGTGCTCGCGGCCGCCGGGTCGATCGCGGACGGCGCGCAGACCGTCGACGGCACCCGGGTCGTCACGTACGACGCGGGGGAGGCCTCGGCCGACGACGTCCGCACGCTCGTGCTGGACGTGCGCTCGCGCATCGGTGAGTCCGCGCCCGCGGTCGTCGCGGTCGGCGCGGTGGCGAAGGGCCGCCCGGTCGTCGTCGTCGCGACCAACGCCGCGGCGCGCGCCGCGGGGGTGCGGGCGGGTGCGCTCGTGCGGACCGCGTCGGGCGTGCTCGGTGGTGGCGGTGGCGGCAAGGACGACCTCGCGCAGGGCGGCGGGACCGACGCGGCGCGCCTCGGCGACGCCCTCGCGTCGGTCGTCGACGGGCTGCGGGCCTGATGAGCGCCGACACCGGCGTCCCGCGCGGGCCTCGGCTCGCGGTGGACGTCGGGTCGGTGCGCGTCGGCCTGGCGGCCAGCGACCCGGACGGGCTCATCGCGACGCCGGTCGACACGCTCGCGCGCGACGTGCCCGGTCGCAAGGAGCGCCGGACGCCGAGCGACGTCGCGCGGATCGTGCACGAGGTGCAGGAACGTGGTGCAGCCGTCGTGTATGTCGGACATCCCCGGCACCTCTCGGGCGCCGAAGGTGCCGCATCGGCCGCTGCGCGCGCGTACGCTGTGGGGTTGGCGCAGGCAGTCGCACCCGTCCCGGTGCGTCTGGTCGATGAGCGGATGAGCACGGTGACCGCACATCAGGCGCTGCAGGCGTCCGGCCGATCCGGGCGCCGCCACCGGCAGGTCGTCGACCAGGCGGCCGCGGTGGTGATCCTGCAGTACGCGTTGGACGCGGAACGTGCGACGGGACGTCGTCCCGGGGAACCGGTCGACGACGAGCGATCCCAGCACGGCCGCACGGCGCACGGGGGGCCTGTGGGCGACGGACGAGCGACGGTGGAGTGACGCGTACGTGAGCAACAGCCAGACCGAGTGGTGGGCGCCCGTGGAACGCGGCGACCAGGCGGCCGAGCTGTTCGGCGGTGACCCCGCCGCACGGCAGCAGCCGTCGGAGTCGCGCCGCAGCCGCAACCGGGGCAAGGCGAAGGCCGAGCGTGAGCGCAAGCGGCGTCGTCGCCGGTCGTTCTCCGTGCTGGTCGTCGCGCTCGTGCTTGTCGCGGGCGCGGTCTACGTCGTGTCCGAGCTCATGGGCGGCCTGTTCCAGGGCAGCGGCCAGGAGCAGGCGATCGAGGACTACCCGGGTCCGGGCGTCGGCTCGACCGAGGTCACGATCGCGTCGGGCGACTCGGGTGCCGTGATCGGCCAGAAGCTCGTCGACGCCAAGGTCGTCGCGAGCGTCAAGGCGTTCAACAAGGCGTGGGCGCTCGAGCCGAACGCCGGCAGCATCCAGCCCGGGACGTACAAGCTGCGCATGGAGCTGCCCGCAGCGTCCGCGATCACGGCCCTGCTCGACCCGGCGAGCCGCGCGAGCTTCCGCATCACGATCCCCGAGGGGCTCAACGCGGAGCAGATCTACACCAAGATCAACGAGAAGCTGCCCGACGTGAGCGTCGACCAGCTGCGCGCCGCCGCGGCCGACCCCGCGGCGATCGGTCTGCCCGCCGAGGCCGGCGGCAAGGTCGAGGGCTGGCTGTTCCCGACGACGTACGACCTCCCGCCCGACGCGACCGCGGCCAGCGTGCTGCAGACGATGGTCGCCACGATGGTCGCGGAGCTCGACGAGCGCGGCGTGCCGGCCGAGCAGCGCCAGGAGCTCCTCACCAAGGCGTCGATCGTCGAGCGCGAGGGCAAGCTGCCCGAGGACCGCGCCAAGGTCGCCCGCGGGATCCAGAACCGGCTGGACCGGCAGATGCGCCTCCAGGTCGACGCGACGACGTCCTACGGTCTCGGCGTGGTGCGCGCCCCCACCCCGGCGGAGAACAACGACCCGAACAACGCGTACTCGACGTACGTGCGCATCGGCCTGCCGCCCGGGCCGATCGCGTCGCCCGGCGAGGTGTCCATCGACGCCGTGCTCCACCCGGCCGACGGCCCGTGGATCTTCTGGGTGACCGTCAACCCGGAGACCGGCGAGACGCTGTTCACCGACGACTTCGCGGAGCACCAGGCCAACATCGCGCAGCTCAACGCGTGGCTGGAGGAGCACGGGAGTGAGTGACGGGCCGCTGCGGCGCGCGGCGGTCCTGGGGCACCCGGTCGGGCACTCGCTGTCGCCCGCCCTGCACCGGGCCGCCTACGCGGCGCTCGGGCTGGACGGGTGGGCGTACGACGCGTTCGACGTCACGGAGGAGCAGCTGCCCGCGTTCGTCGACGGGCTCGACGCGACGTGGGCCGGCCTCAGCCTCACGATGCCGCTCAAGCAGACCGTCATCCCGCTGCTCGACCACGTCGAGCCGCTCGCGCAGGTCGTCGGCGCGGTCAACACCGTGCTGCTCCAGGGCTCCGGGTCCGCCCGGACGCTCGTCGGCGCCAACACGGACGTGTACGGCCTCGTCACGGCCCTCGGCGAGGGACTCGGGGCGGGGGAGAAGGTCGGGTCGGCCGCCGTGCTCGGTGCCGGCGCCACGGCGGCGTCGACGCTCGCCGCGCTCGCCGAGCTCGGGTGCACCGCGCCCGTCGTCTACGTGCGCGCGCTCGCCCGGGCCGGTGGCCTCATGCGTGCCGCGCACCGCATGGGCGTGGAGCCCGTGTTCCGTCCTCTCGACGAGGCCGCCGCCGCGCTCGGCCGCGCCGACGCGGTCGTCTCGACGCTCCCGCCGCGTGCCGCCGACCCGATCGCCGCCGCGCTGACGGGCGCGTCCGTCGCGGGCGTGCTGCTCGACGCAGCCTACGACCCGCGGCCCACGGCCCTGTCGGTCGCGTGGGCCCGAGCCGGCGGTGTCGCGGTGCCGGGGGAGCGGATGCTGCTCCACCAGGCGGTCGAGCAGGTCCGTCTGATGACCGGGCACCCCGGACCGGTCGACGCGATGGCGCGTGCGCTCGAGGAACGCCTGGAGGCCGCGCCGCCGGCCTGACGACCACGTGCCCGGTCGTCCGGCGCACCGGCGTCCGGTGCACGGTGGCCTGCGACGGTCTGTCACAGTCGTCACGACTCCTCAGGACCATGGGCCTACGTGCCGATGGACGGTCAGAGGTCCTGCGCGAGGCGGGCCTGACCGGGAGGTGGCACGCGTGAAGCAGCTGGGCGAGATCCTGCTCGACGAGGGCCTGGTCACGGAGGCGCAGCTCCTCGCGGCGCTCGACGAGACCATGACCCGTGGCCAGTCGCTCGGCCGGACGCTCGTCGAGCTCGGGGTCCTCACGGAGGGGCAGCTCGTCAAGGCCCTCGCGTCGCAGGTCGGCATGGAGTACGTCGACCTCGACGAGTACCCCGTCGACCGCGCGGCGGTGTCGCTCGTGCCCGGCACGCTGTGCCGGCGGTACGTCGTCCTGCCGGTCGCGATCCAGAACGGCGCGATCGTGCTGGCCACGGCCGACCCCGGCAACGTCATGGCCGTCGACGACGTGCGCACCGTCGCGGGGATGCCCGTCATTCCGGTGATCGCCACGTACGACAACCTCACGCGCGCGATCGACCGGTTCTGCCGCGCGGACGACGAGATGGAGGACCTCTCCTCGGCGTTCGAGGAGGAGGTCGCCGCACCCGAGGCCGACCTGTCGAAGATGGGCGACTTCGTCGACGACGACGCGCCGATCGTCCGCTACGTCAACCTGCTGGTGACGCAGGGCATCACCGACCGCGCGTCCGACATCCACATCGAGCCGACCGAGCACGACCTGCGCGTGCGGTACCGGATCGACGGCGTGCTCCACGAGGTGCAGCGCTCGCCCAAGCAGATCCAGGGCGGCGTGATCAGCCGCGTGAAGATCATGAGCGACATCGACATCGCCGAGAAGCGCAAGCCGCAGGACGGCCGCATGTCCGTCGTGCACAACGGGCGCAAGATCGACCTCCGCGTCGCGACGCTGCCGACCGTGTGGGGCGAGAAGATCGTCATGCGTGTCCTCGACAACTCGACGGCGAGCCTGGACCTGCGCGACCTGTCGTTCCTCGAGCACAACTACGCGACGTACCAGGAGTCGTACACCAAGCCCTACGGGATGATCCTCGTCACGGGCCCGACGGGTTCGGGGAAGTCGACGACCCTGTACGCGACGCTCAACGCGGTGTCCAAGCCGGAGATCAACGTCATCACCGTCGAGGACCCGGTCGAGTACCGGCTCGCGGGCATCAACCAGGTGCAGGTCAACCCGAAGGCGGGCCTGACCTTCGCGTCCGCGCTGCGCTCGATCCTGCGGTCCGACCCCGACGTCGTGCTGCTCGGTGAGATCCGCGACCACGAGACCGCCCAGATCGCGATCGAGGCGGCCCTCACCGGTCACCTCGTGCTGTCGACGCTGCACACCAACGACGCGCCGTCGGCGATCACGCGTCTGACGGAGATGGGCATCGAGCCGTTCCTGGTCGGCTCGGCGCTCGACTGCGTCGTCGCGCAGCGGCTCGCGCGCAAGCTGTGCAGCAAGTGCAAGGTGCCGTACACGCCCACGCCGGGCGAGCTCGAGGCGGCCCGGTTCCCGTGGGTCCCGGGCGAGCCCATCCCCGAGCTCATGCGACCGGTGGGCTGCGTGACGTGCTCGAAGACCGGCTACAAGGGCCGCATCGCGCTGCACGAGGTCATGCGGGTCACCGAGGAGATCGAGCGCCACGCCGTCGCGCACTCGTCGTCGGCGGAGATCAACGCGACCGCGACGAAGCAGGGCATGCTCATGCTCCGCGACGACGGCTGGCAGAAGGTCGCGATGGGCCTGACCTCGATCGAGGAGATCCTGCGCGTCGTCGCCTGACGCGCGGACCCGCACCCGCCCGTCCGGCGGGTGCGGACCGCTCAAGTCGGGCGTCCCGCCCGCCGATGAACCGACCAGGTGCCGAGAAGGCGCCCGCGTGACGGTGCCCGTGCGCGACACGGTGACCATGTGGAGGCAATGACGTGAGCGAGTCCTACCGCCCGCCCGCAGGGGAGCCGACGCGGCCGCTGCCGCCCTACCGCGCCGCGGGGCCCCAGGCGGGCCCTCCCGGCGCGGGCCCGTCGGGGCAGCCGATGTTCTCGCCGATCCCGTCCCAGAGCCCGGTCCACGCGGGTCCCGCCGCGCCCGCGGGTCCGCCCGCCGGGCTCTCCGCCCCGCCGCCGGCGGTCGCGCCGGTCGCCGTCCAGCCGCCGGCACCCGTCGCCGTCGGTGCCCCGGGGGCGGCGTACCAGCACGGCCCGGTGCAGCCGGAGTTCTCGGCGGCGGGCGGGGCCCTGCCGGTGCCCGGCCGTCCTGCCGCGTCCGCGGTCGGCGGCCCGGCTGTCCCCGGCCCTGCGGTGCCCGGTCCGGCGACGCGGACGTTCGTGCCGCAGCCGGCCGCCGAGCCGACCCTGCCGCTGCCGGGCGCGCCCGGGCACGTGCCCGCGGCCCCGCCCGCCGCGCCGGCCCCGACGATGACCAAGCCTGCCTCCGACGGCGTCCCGCGGGGTGCGCGCGACCGGTCCGCCCGGTCCGGCGTCGGGCAGGACCGGCACGAGGACGACATCCTCATCGACGACGTGCTGGGCCAGATGGTCAAGCTCGGGGCGTCCGACGTGCACTTCACGACGGGCGCGCCGCCGACCGTCCGCGTCGCCGGGTCGCTGCGTCCGATGGACGGCTACGCGCCCCTCATGCCCGAGCCGCTGCGCCGCGTCATCTACTCGATCCTCACGCAGAAGCAGCGCGAGACGTTCGAGGCGAACCTCGAGCTCGACTTCTCGTACGCCGTGCGCGGCCTCGCGCGGTTCCGCGTGAACATCTACCAGCAGCGCGAGTCGATCGGTGCCGCCTTCCGCGTGATCCCCTACGAGATCAAGCCGCTCGAGGAGCTCGGCGTCCCGGCCGTGGTCGGCACGTTCGCGGGCCTGCCGCGCGGCCTCGTGCTCGTCACCGGCCCGACCGGGTCGGGCAAGTCGACGACGCTCGCCGCGATCATCGACCTCGCGAACCGCACGCGCGAGGACCACATCATGACGGTCGAGGACCCCATCGAGTTCCTCCACCGGCACAAGAAGTCCCTCATCAACCAGCGCGAGGTGGGGGAGGACACGCACTCGTTCGCGAACGCGCTCAAGCACGTGCTCCGGCAGGACCCCGACATCATCCTCGTCGGCGAGATGCGCGACCTCGAGACCATCTCCGTCGCGCTCACCGCTGCCGAGACCGGTCACCTCGTCTTCGCGACCCTGCACACGCAGGACGCCGCGCAGACGATCGACCGCATCATCGACGTCTTCCCGTCGCACCAGCAGGCGCAGGTCCGCACGCAGCTGGCCGGCGCCATCCAGGGCGTCGTCTGCCAGACGCTGTGCAAGCGGTCCGACGCACCAGGGCGTGCCGTCGCGACCGAGGTCATGGTCGCCACGCCCGCCATCCGCAACCTCATCCGTGAGGGCAAGACCCACCAGATCTACTCGGCCATGCAGGCCGGGGCGAAGCAGGGGATGCACACCTTGGACCAGCACCTCGCCGACCTCGTGAAGACCGGCAAGATCAGCTACGAGCTCGGGCTCGAGAAGTGCCACCACGTCGAGGACTACAACCGGCTCACCGGCCGGTTCTCCGGCGCCTCGCAGGGCTCGGTCGGTCTCGGTGACGAGGCCACCATGGGCGCCGGCTCGTACGGGCAGGTCTTCTGATGGCCGCCACGAAGACGTACGAGTACGCCGTCCGGGACAAGTCCGGGAAGATCGTCAAGGGCCGCGTCGAGGCCAACAACCAGGCCGCGGTCGCGAACCGGCTGCGCGAGATGGGCCTCGCGGCCGTCTCGATCTCCGAGGTGTCGACCTCGGGCCTCAACACCGAGATCAACATCCCCGGGTTCGGCGGCAACAAGATCTCGCTTAAGGACCTCGCGGTCATGTCGCGCCAGCTCGCGACCATGATCGACTCGGGCCTGTCGCTCCTGCGGGCGCTCGCGATCCTCGCGGAGCAGACCGAGTCCAAGCCGCTCGCGAAGGTCCTCGCGCAGGTCCGCAACGACGTCGAGGTCGGCGTCGCGTTCTCCACCGCGCTCGGCAAGCACCCGAACGTCTTCCCGCCGCTCATGATCAACATGGTCAAGGCGGGCGAGGTCGGCGGCTTCCTCGACCAGACGCTCATCTCGGTCGCGAACAACTTCGAGGCCGAGGTCAAGCTGCGCGGCAAGATCAAGTCCGCGATGACCTACCCGGTCGTGGTGTTCGTGGTCGCGATCCTCGCGACGACCGGCATGCTCCTGTTCATCGTGCCGATCTTCGCGGGCATGTTCTCGAGCCTCGGCGGGACCCTGCCGCTGCCGACGCGGATCCTCATGTTCCTGTCGCAGGCGCTGAAGATCACGATCATCCCCACGGTGGTCGCCCTCATCGGTTTCGCGATCTGGTGGGGCAAGCACAAGAACGACCGGGGCATCCGCGAGCGGGTCGACCCGTGGAAGCTCAAGGTGCCGGTCTTCGGCCCCCTCTTCCGCAAGATCGCGGTGTCCCGGTTCACCCGGAACTTCGGCACCATGATCCACGCGGGCGTGCCGCTGCTGCAGGCGCTCGAGATCGTCGGCGAGACGAGCGGGAACATCGTCATCGAGCGCGCCGCGAAGGCCGTGCAGGAGTCCGTGCGCCGCGGCGAGTCGCTGGCCGGCCCGCTGTCGCAGCACGACGTGTTCCCCCCGATGGTCGTGCAGATGATGGCGGTCGGTGAGGACACCGGTGCGCTCGACACGATGCTCGCCAAGGTCGCGGACTTCTACGACCAGGAGGTCGAGTCCACGACCGAGCAGCTCACGAGCCTGATCGAGCCGATCATGATCGTCGTCATCGGCGCGATCGTGGGTGGCATGGTCATCGCGATGTACATGCCCATCTTCGGCATCTTCAGCCTCATCGAGTAGTTCCTGCTCCGTCCGAGTGATTCCGCACCCACGACGGCCCGTCCGGCTCAAGCCCGGGCGGGCCGTCGCCGATTCCCGGGATGCAGGAATGAACCGGCCTCGGCCGGACTGAGCTTGACAACGACTCATCCACCCGTGACCTCAGGGGAGCAGCAGTGATCGCTCGCATCCGCAAGTCCATCGAGGAGAAGGACCAGGGCTTCACCCTGATCGAGCTCCTCGTCGTCATGATCATCATCGGCATCCTCGCGGCCATCGCGATCCCGGTGTTCCTCAACCAGCGCAAGAAGGCCGAGGACTCCGCGGCGAAGGCCGACGTCTCCACGCTCGGCAAGGAGATCGCCACCTACTACGTCGACTGGGACGGCACGACCGACCCGACCGTGGCGCTCTCGGGTGGCAAGTACACCCTCGCCGGTGCCGGCGCGGCCGCGCCGATCGGCAACGCCTCCAAGAAGGTCGCGCTGGGCGACGGCGTCGAGTACCTCGGCACGCCGCACGACCAGAACTGGTGCATCGACGTGACGAACCCGTCGGGCGACAAGGCCGTCGTGGGCTTCAAGTACTCGGCGCAGGGCGGCCTCGAAGAGGGCGTGTGCGCCTGATCTCGCAGGCATGAAGGCCCAGGGGGCGGGAGCGACGCTCCCGCCCCCTGGGTCGTCCGCAGCATCACCGTCCTGAGTCGTCCGCAGCACCACCGTCGTGAGTCGTCCGCAGCACCACCGTCGTGAGTCGTCCGGAGCACGAGGCCAGCCCAGGAGGCGCTCAGCATGTCCCGCCCGAGGAAGCACGCAGCGCCCCGCACCGACGAGGCCGGCTTCTCGCTGATCGAGCTCGTCGTCGCCATGGTCATCCTCGGCGCGATGAGCCTCGCGATCATCGGCGTGGTGCTGCAGTCCCAGGCGCAGAGCGTCATCAACCGCAACCGGATCGCCGCCGCCAACCTCGCGGCCCGCGAGATCGACATCGTCCGGGACGAGTTCTCGCGCAGCTCCACCGCCCCCGTCACGCTCGCCAACGCCGGCACCGTGGTCAACCCCCACCCGCTGCCCGCGCAGGCCGGGGGCCAGCCCCTGAAGGTCGACGGCACGGCGTACACCGTCCGGCGCGACGTCGCGTGGTCGGTCGTCGGCAACGGGGACTCCGCGTGCAACGGCGGCAACCTCGTCACCTACCCGACGCTGCGCGTGACGGTGACCGTCACGTGGCCCGGGATGGGCCAGGTCAAGCCCGTCGTCTCGAACACCCAGCTCGCGCCCCGCAAGGACGACGGTGTCCAGGGCAACGCCTCGTTCGTCGCGGTGCGTGTCTCGACCGCGACGGGTGCCCCCAACGTCGGGCGCACGGTCCAGGTCTTCTCCACCGCCGAGACGCGCAGCGCGACCACGGACGCGTCCGGGTGCGCCGTCGTCCAGGTCAACCCCGGGGCGTCGGGCACGAACTACACCGCGCGCGTGACCGACCCGGGGCACGTCGACATCTCGGGCGCGACCGCGCCGACCAAGCCGGTCGGGCTCATCGAGCGCGGCAAGCTCGCGAACGGCGTCATCTTCACCTACGACCGCGCAGCCACGCTTCAGCTGCGGTTCGTCGACGCCGCCGGGGCGCAGATCCCGAACGGTCTCCTGAACGGCCAGAACGTCACCGTGGTCGCGTCGGAGTACGCGGGGTCGACCGGCGCCCGGACGATGCCCGTCACGGGCGGGACGATGACGCTCACGGGCCTGTGGCCCACGCAGTACGGCGCCTACCTCGGCGCGACCCCACCGGGGACCGGCTACCCGTCGGCGACGGCCGCAGCCGGCAGCACGATCACCCTCGACGTCCCGGTCGCGGAGGCGACGCCGTGAACCGATACCGTGCGCTGCACCGCGACGAGGGCTCGTCGCTGCCCGAGCTGCTCGTCAGCATGCTCATCCTCAGCTTCATCATCGCGGCGACCGCGACGCTCACCATCGGGTTCCAGCGCACGAACGCGCAGAACATCGCCCGTCAGGACCAGGTCGACGTCGCGCGGGCCTCGGTCGAGCGCATGTCGAAGACGGTGCGCACCGCGGTCAAGCCGAACAAGCTCTCGGCGTGCGTGACGACCGCGTGCGACATCGACGCGTTCGTCACCGCGGGGAACTTCACGATGCAGTTCTACGCGAACCTCGACAACGCGGCAGGTGCGCGCGGGCCGAGCCGCATCACGTACGTCGTGGCGACCTCTGGTCCGGACAAGGGCGTGCTCGTCGAGAAGGTGCAGCGCCCCGACACCGCCACGCCGACGGCGGGTGCGGGATTCACCTACTGCAACGCCGAGGCCGTGGGCGCGCCCGCGGACTGCAAGAACAGGCTCACGGTGCGTCGTCTCGCGACGGGGGTCGACACCGGGAGCACGGCGCTCTTCCAGTACTTCCGCTCCGACGGCACCGCGATGACCGTCCCCGCGACCGGCCTGACGGCAGCCGACCTCGACGAGGTGCTCTCGGTGGAGGTCACCGTCAAGGTCCGGAGCAAGAGCCCCTCGCGGCCCGGGCCGACCACGTACATCCAGCGCATCCTCCTGCCCAACTCCCTGGCCGTCCTGCGGCCGGACAAGGACACCCCGTGATCCTGCGCCGACTGCGTCCCGCGCGCCTGGGGGACGAGGGTGCCGCCCTCGTCCTCGTCGTGGGCTCGATGCTCGTGCTCGCCATGCTCGCGTTCGTCGCCCTGAGCTACACGATCGCCGGCCAGCGGCTGGCGCGGCGCGACCAGGACTACACCGCCGCGATGGCGGCCGCGCAGTCCGGCGTCGAGGACTTCATCAGCCGCCTCAACCGGAGCTCGGCCTACGGCCGGACGGTCGACTGCACGAACGCCGCGTGGCGTGGCCCGACGGCCACGGCGAACGCGTGCGGCTGGACCTCGTCCACGCCCGTCGGGTGGCAGCCCGTCGTGCCCGGTGCGACGGGCGTCAAGGACCCGCTGTTCCACTACTCCGTCGGGGCCTACAACGGCAGCAACGGCACCTACCTGCTGCGGGTGACCGGGCGCGTCGACGACACGTACCGGACGATCGAGGCGTCGGTGGGACGCGGTGCGTCGACCGACTACGTGTACTACACCGACTTCGAGTCGGCGGACCCCGCGAACGTGCAGGCCTACAACAAGACCGACTACCCGAACGGCGTGCCGTCCGACGCGTGCGGCAAGAGCGGCAACACGCTCGCGAAGTACTGGCACACCGGGCGGTCCTCCTACAACGCGGCGAACGACCCCGACTGCAACGAGATCACCTTCATCGGCGGTGACGTGCTCGACGGCGAGGTGTTCACGAACGACACCATCCTCGGGACGGCGCGCAACGGGCTCAAGCCGAAGTTCATCGAGCAGGTGTTCACGGCGGACCAGAACTGCAAGAACGCGGGCACCACGAACGCGTCGTGGGAGGACTACTGCCTGCGCGCGAACTCCGTCGCCGACTTCAACGGCAAGAAGCCGAAGTACGACGACCCGCTGTACCTCAAGGACAACTCCGGCGAGTTCGCGACCGCGCCCGGCTGCCACTACTTCGGCGCGACGCGCATCGTCTTCAGCGCCGGGGCGTCGGGCGGCAGCGGTCGGATGACCGTGTGGAACAAGACGAGCGTCAACAACAACAAGGCGCCCGTCGCGATCGCGATCCCGGGCGGCGGCGCGGCGCCGAGCTGCGGCACGCTCGCCGAGCTGAACTCCGCGGCGGGTGCCACGGTCGACGTGCCCAACGAGATGGTCGTGTACGTCGCCGCGTCCGGCGCCGCGGCGCGCCAGTGCTACAAGGGCGAGATCGGCGGAGCCTCCGGCAAGACGCTCCCGCTCGGCGACTACACCACCGCGGACCTCACCCCGAGCGGATCGGGCGACTACTACGTCACCGACACCAACATGGTCGAGACGACGAAGTTCTGCGGTGAGGGCAACCTCTACGTCGAGGGGGTCGTCAAGGGCCGCGTGACCGTCGCCGCGGCGCAGTCCGTCGTCGTGACGGGGGACCTGGTGCTCGCGGGCGGCATGTCGAACAACGACCGCGACATGCTCGGGCTCGTGGCGACGAACTCCGTCGAGGTCTTCCACCCGCGCGTGGGACGCGTGAACGCGTACCGCCCGTGCATCGCGTGGAGGCCGGACGGGTCGTGCCGGACGCAGTCGTCGACCTGGCAGTGGAACACCGCGGAGCCGACCAACGAGGCCGAGGTCTCGGGCTGGCCGAACCGCTACGCGGACCCGACGAGCGGCACCGTCACCCCGGCCAGCGGCGTGCAGATCGCCGGGTCCATCCAGACCCTCCTGCACTCGTTCTTCGTGCAGAAGTACAACGTCGGCGGTGACAAGGGGACGCTGCTGGTGCACGGGTCGATCGCCCAGCGATGGCGCGGCATCGTCGGTCGGGGCAGCGACGGGTACACCAAGCTCTACAAGTACGACACGCGGCTCCAGTACTCCCGGCCCCCGCTGTTCCCGGAGTGGGCGAACGCGTCCTGGACCATGCGGTACTCCGGCGAGATCCCGACGCCGACCGCCGTGCGCAGCTGAGCCGTGCGCGCGGTCCGTGGTCCCCGGCGACCTCACCCGGCGCCGGGGGAGCGGTGGCTCAAGTGACGCGGTGCGCCTGCCGAAGAGGAGGAGGAGTCCGCCGCGATCCCTGGGCGGGCCGCGCACGGTCGGGAGGCTGCACCATCCGCTCGCTCACGCTCCAGCTGCTCCGGAAGCGGGCAGTTCACGACGCCGGCTTCACGCTCATCGAAGTCATCGTCGCGATGTTCATCACGGTGCTCGTCATGGCGTCGCTGCTGGCCCTCGTCGTCTCGAGCCTCGGCACGATCGCCCGCGCGAAGCAGCGTCAGACGGCCACGAGCCTCGCGACGCAGGCGCTCGAGCGCCTGCGCGCGCTGCCGTACGACACCGTGACGCAGCCCGACGGCTCGAGCGTGTCCGCCGGGATCGAGTTCGTCGTCTCGGCCGCGGGCGTGCAGCGCTTCCGGCCCACCTCGCTCCTGCCGGGGTTCGACGAGCCGCTCGTCGTCAACCGTCCCGGGGGCGGGTGGGCCGGCTCCGGCCAGGTCGAGAACCAGACCGTCGGCAACGTGACGTACAAGGTCGCGACCTACGTGACGAAGGCGCCCGTCACCGGGGCGGGGCAGCAGGCGTTCACCGCGACCGCGCTCGTGACGTGGTCGAGCGGTGTCACGAAGGGCACCCGCCGCGTCGTCGAGCAGTCGGTGCTGTACTCGCCCGCCGGGTGCCTCTCGACCGCGCAGAGCCCGTTCGCGGCTCCGTGCCAGTCGTACTTCACGGCGCAGGCCGGCCAGGTCCTCGCCGGGTTCACCGTCACCAACCCGGACGACTCGACGCAGCCGATCTCCGGTTTCGGCGCGGAGCGTCTCGAGCTCAACCTGCCGAGCAGCTCCTCGACGCTCCTCATCGAGCAGACGGCGTCGGCCAACGCCGACGCCCAGACCGTCTCCGCGGCGAAGGTCGAGGGGACCACCACGACCGACCTCCCCGGCGGCAGCGCGGCGGCGTCGGTCGACTCGGACCCGTCGTCGACCCCCGGTCAGACGCAGACGACGACCACCTCCGGCTACACCGCAGCCGCCGTCAGCCGGTCCGGTCCGGCAGGCCGGCTGTCGGCGACCATCGGGGGCGGCAGCGTCGGCTCGGCCGCCGCGGCCATCGGCGCCCCCGCGTCGACCTGCACCGGGATGTCCGGCACGGGCCTGACCACCGGGCCCGCGTCCGCCCTGCGCCCGTGCGCGGCCTCGTCCCTCACGCCCGGGTCGCAGACGTCCTCGATCACGTACTCGCCCCTGTGGGGCGCGGGCGGGGACATCGCGATCGCGAGCGTGGGCGGCACGACCGTGCCCGGCCGGTCCGTCGCGGCCCAGCTGACCTCCTCCAACCCGGAGGCGTGCACCTCGGGCACCGGACCGGGGCTCACGGGGTGCAGCTACGGCGCGTCGACTCGACGGCTCGGCGACGTGGTGCTCGGGTCGTCCGCCGGTGCCAGCGGCGTCCCCGCCGGCTTCGGTGCGGCGCTCGTCCAGGTGACCGACCTCGTCGAGTCGGCGCGCGCCGAGGAGGGGCAGGGTGCGCGCGTCCCGTCGTACGCGCGGGCAGGAACCCTGCGCGTGTGGACCGGCACGAGCTACGCGGTCGTCGACCTCGGCGGGTTCGCCGCACCCCCCGCGACGGGCGTCCCCGGCGCGGAGTCCTGGACGATCCCGCCCACCACGTTGTCGTACCCCGCGGGCCTCGGTGACGTCACGCTGACGTACGAGGGCTCGGTCACGGTGCAGCGCCCCGTCGTGGACCGGACGCAGTCCGGCGCGACGCGCTCGGGCAACCTCCTCACGGACTGCAAGGCCGCGGCGTGCACCACCAAGATCAGCGGCAGCGGCGCCGTGACGAGCGTGCTGACCGTCACCGTGCAGCGCGGCGGGGTCGAGGTCGGGCGGTTCGGCGTCTCGAGCACGCTGGGCGGCCTGGTGGCCCAGGCGACGTACAAGGTGGCCGCCAATGCGTGAGCACCTGCACCGGCTCCGGGCCCGTGACGCCCGCGACGCGGGCATGACGCTCGTCGAGATGCTCGTCTCGATGATCGTGTTCGGCCTCGCCATGGTCATGGTGGCGTCGGCGACGATCCTCGTGATGCGGACCACGGACGAGGCCCGCCAGTCGGCCGCGACCGTGACCGAGCTGCGCCAGGCGGTCGCCGTCATCGACCGGCAGGTCCGGTCCGGCAACGTGCTGTTCAGCCCCGCCAACGAGCCCGGCTTCGTCGCCTCCTGCCAGGCGGTCGGCAGCAACGCGGGCACGTGCATGCGGATCTTCACGCAGTCCAACGGCAACGAGAAGTGCGTCCAGTGGCAGATCCTCGACGACGGCAGCGGGACCGGCCTGGCCGAGCTCCGGATGCGCTCGTGGGCCGTCGACTGGCAGCTCGGCGGGGCGGTCTCCGACTGGTCGACCGTCGCCCGTGACCTGCGCCTGACCACCGCACCCGCACCGTTCACGCTGCTCGGCGCCGCGACCCCGTACAAGGAGCGCGCGCTCCAGCTCCACGTGGTGGGCGTCGACGAGCGCAGCGGCAAGGACGTCCCGGTCGACACGACGTTGACCGGTCGCAACACCAGCTACGGCTACGACTCCGGCCAGTGCACGCCCGTGCCGCCGGCGTGAGGGGAGAGAACGTGTCCGATCGAGGACTGCGCCGCGTGCTGGCCCGACGCCACGAGGACGACGGCATCGCGATCGTCGCCGCCGTGGCGGTCGCGATGGTCGTCGGCATGCTCGCGCTCGCCATCGTGAGCGTGGCGGTCTACGAGACCCGCGCGACCGGGCGCGACCGTGCACGCTCGGTCGCCGTCGCCGCCGCGGAGGCGCGGGTCGACGGCCTGATCGCCACGATCCAGTCGACGTCGCCCGGGCTGCTGCCGTGCGGTCCGCTGACCGACGCGGCGAGCCTCGGCGCCGACTCGGTCGACCGCACGTCGACCGTGACGTACTACGACGCGTCGGGCGCGACGGTGCCGTGCGCCGCGCTCGCGTCGACCCGCCTCGCGCAGGCCTCGATCCGGACCACCGCGGACACCGGCCCGATCGCGGGCACGCAGCCCGCGGAGCGCACGGTCGAGACGCTCGTGCGCCTGAACCCCTCGTTCGGCAACGACCTCGACAAGGCGATCTTCGGCAACGCCGGTGTGCGCCTCGCCAACCAGGCGAACATCTACGGGCAGGACGGCCAGCCCGACGCCGACGTGTACACCAACGGCGACGTCACGTGCTCGAACAACCAGCACTACTTCGGCTCCATCTCGGCGCAGGGCCAGATCCGCCTCGAGAACACCTGCACGATCGAGGTCGACGCGCACGCCCGCACCGGGATCACCGCCACGAACCCGGGTGTCACGATCAACGGTCGCGCCCTCGTGTCGAACGGCAGCATCTCGCTCGGCCCGGCCAAGCTCGGGCAGCAGGCCCGCGCGTCCGGGACCGTCACGGGGAACGTGTGCAGCACCGCGGGCAAGTGCGTCGGCGGCCAGAGCGTCGCGCCGCCCGCCGTCGCGACGTTCCCGATCATCAACTGGGCGTCCATGACGGACCCCGCGTGGGTGAACGAGGGCGGCTTCTCGACCGTCGTCACGTTCTCGAGCCCGAACTGCGGCTGGTACAACGGCCCGAACCTAGTCGGCCGCGACGGCAAGTCGACGAGCCTCAACGGCAAGGCCGACACCGTCGGTGCGTGGCTGTACGCGAACGCGTGGAAGCTGTCGGGTCCGACCATCGTGCGGTCGAACTGCGACATGAAGGTCACGCTCCAGGGCATCAACATCGACATGAACCAGAACCTCGCGATCTTCGCGAAGGGCGGCGTGGGCTTCACGAACCAGACGCGGATCCGCTCCACGACGGGCGACTCGCGGCACCTGTACCTCATCCAGCCGTACGACGCGGTCACGAACCCCGGGTCGTGCGGGGACGGCATCTCGCTCGACAACCAGGTGACGGTGGAGAACACGGTCGACGTGCTGATGTACTCGCCGTGCAGCATCCGCAAGGCCAACAACACCGAGCACTACGGCCAGATCTACGCGGGCGGCACGGCTACCATCGACAACCGCCTCGAGATGTACTACCAGCCCCTGCCGGTGTGGGGTGTGCAGTCCGCGACCACGGCCGTCGAGTACTACAACATCGAGATCCTGTACAAGCGTGAGAACGCCTGACGCCGGAGCGCCCGCATGACACCCGACGTCCTCGAGGCGGTCCCGACCGTGCTCCCGCTCGTCGTCGGCCTGTTCGGCCTCCTCGTCGGGTCGTTCCTCAACGTCGTCGTCTGGCGGGTGCCCCGCGGCCAGTCCGTGGTGCACCCGCCCAGCGCGTGCCCGGCGTGCGGTCACCGCATCCGCGCCCGCGACAACGTGCCCGTGGTCTCCTGGCTCGTCCTGCGCGGTCGCTGCCGGGACTGCGGGGCGCCGATCTCGGCCCGGTATCCCGCGGTCGAGCTCGCGACGGGGCTGCTCTTCGCGCTCGCGGCCTGGTTCACCGGGCCCGCGTGGATCCTTCCCGGGCTGCTCTACCTCGTCGCGATCAGCGTCGCGCTCGCGCTCATCGACATCGACGTCCGGCGCCTGCCCGACGCGATCGTCCTGCCGTCCTACCCGGTCGCGCTGGTCCTGCTGACGCTGGCGAGCGCGAACCCCGGCGGCGACCCCGACTGGGGTGCGCTTGGCCGTGCGCTCGTCGGCGGCGTGATCCTGCTCGCCGTGTACGCGGTCACGTGGTTCGTGTACCCGCCGGGCATGGGCCTCGGGGACGTCAAGCTCGCCGGCGTCCTCGGCCTGTACCTGGGCTGGTTCGGCTGGGGCTCGCTCGCCGTCGGCTGGTTCGCCGCCTACCTCATCGGCGGGCTCTTCTCCGTCGGGCTCATGATCGCGGGAAGGGCCGGCCGCAAGTCCCGCATCCCGTTCGGTCCCTGGATGCTGCTCGGCGCCGGTGTCGGCGTGTTCGTCGGCGAGACGGTCTGGGGCGCGTACCTCGGCCTCCTGTGACGCGCGCGAACCGAACAGGTGCCGCGTAACGGCTCAAGTTCGGGCGGGCCTTCGCCGATAGCAGGGAGGAATCGTCGCCCTCCCGGAAGGACCCTCGTGGCCACCACACGTGTCATCGGGCTCGACATCGGTTCGTCCTGTGTCCGTGCCGCCGAGATCGAGTTCGGGAGCGGCGGCCCGACGGGGAAGAACCCGCCCACCCTCGTCCGGTTCGGACAGGTCCAGCTCCCGCTCGGTGCGGTGCGCGACGGCGAGGTCGTCCAGCCCGAGACCGTCTCGCAGGCGCTGCGCCAGCTCTGGGCGCAGGCGAAGTTCGTGTCGAAGGACGTCGTCATCGGCGTCGGCAACCAGCGCGTCATCGTGCGCGAGCTCGACCTGCCCTGGATGCCGCTGGCGCAGATCAAGGCGTCGCTGCCGTACCAGGTGCACGAGATGCTGCCGATGTCCACGGACGACGCGCTGCTCGACTTCTACCCGACGGCCGAGTACGACTCCCCGCAGGGGCGCCAGGTGCACGGCATGCTCGTCGCCGCCCAGCGCGACACGGTGAGCGCGAACGTCCTCGCCGTCGAGGGCGCCGGCCTGCGGCCCACCATGGTCGACCTCAACGCCTTCGCGCTGCACCGCGCGCTCGCCCGGGGCGACCTCGCGCGCTCGACCGCGGCGTTCGTCGACGTCGGCGCGACCATCACGACCGTCGTCATCTCCGCGCACGGCACCCCGCGCCTCGTGCGGTCCCTGCCCACCGGCGGGCAGAACATCACCAACGCCGTCGCGAGCGCCATGGGCATCACCGCGCAGGAGGCGGAGATGGTCAAGCGTGAGGTCGGCGTGGGCTTCGCCGTGGGCCGCGACCGCCAGGACGCGTCCGACGCCATCGGCACGGTCGTGCGGACCCTCGTCGAGTCCGTGCGGAACACGTTCGTGTACTACGCCGGCAACAACCAGGGCGCCGCGATCGACGTCGTCGTCCTGTCCGGCGGCGGCGCTCAGCTGCCCGGTCTCGGCCAGTACCTCTCGAGCGCCAGCCGGCTGCCCGTCACCATGGGCGACCCGCTGCTCGGTCTGCGCGCCGCGAAGACCTTCGCACGCGAGTCGCTCAACGGGCACGAGTCGTTCGTCGCCCTGCCCGTGGGTCTGGCCTATGGAGTCGCAGCATGACCACCGTCCTCGAGAAGAAGCCGCGCACCCGCTCGGGCGGCGGCACCGCGCTGAGCCCGACGCTGCCGCAGGTCAACCTGCTCCCGCCGGAGGTGCGCGCGGCCCGCGGCCTGCGCACCACCAAGCGGTGGCTGCTCATCGCGCTGGCCGTCACCTTCGTCGCGTGCGTCGGTGCGTTCGGGCTCGCCCTGATCTCCGGCGCCACCGCCGCGACCCAGCTCGCCGACGCGCAGGCGGAGACGACGCGGCTCGAGCAGGAGCAGGCGAAGTACGCCGAGGTCCCGCAGGTCCTCGGCGCGCTCGACCAGGCCCAGCAGGCGCGCACCCTCGGGATGGGGGCCGACGTCGCATGGAAGTCCTACCTCGACGCCCTGACGGCCGTGCTGCCCGCGGGCGTCAGCATCGACACCCTGACCGTCGCCGCGAACGACCCGGCGGCGACCGCGGTCGCGCCCAACCCGCTCCAGGACGTGAGCGCGGGCCAGATCACGTTCACCGCGCGCTCGGTGACGGTGCCCGACACCGCCGCGTGGCTCGACGGGATGTCGTCCGTGCCCGGGTTCGCGGACCCGTGGACGTCGTCGGCGATGGTCACGTCGGACGACACCGGCACCTACTACACCGTCACCGCGACGGTGCAGTTCACGGAGGCGGCGTTCACGCACCGCTTCGACCAGACCGAGGGGGAGGGCTGACATGAGCGGCGCCAAGAAGCGCACGTGGATCGGCGGGACGGTCTTCGTCGCCCTCGTGATCATGGCCGCGTCGTGGTTCCTCGCGATCTCGCCGACGCTCGCAGCGGCGTCCGAGCTGCGGGACCAGGCGGAGCAGACGCGCGAGTTCAACGAGATGCTCGAGCTGCGGGTCGCCAAGCTCGCGGCCGACTTCGCCAAGCTGCCCGAGTACCGGGCGGAGCTCGACCAGATCCGCACCCAGGTGCCGGCCGACGCGCTGCTGTCCGACTACATCCGGCAGCTCGACGCGATCGCGACCGCACGCGGCGTGACGATCACGGCGATCAGCCCGGGCACCCCCGAGCTCGTGACGGTCGTCGCCCCGGAGCCCGCGGCGACGCCGGCCCCGGAGACGTCGGGCGAGGGCACCGAGTCCGCGCCCGCCGAGGGCTCGGAGACGACGGACCCGGCGGCCGGGCAGACGGCCGGCGCGACCGCGGCGGCGCCCGCCGGCTTCACCGCGATCCCGTTCTCGCTCACGGTCCTCGGCACCTACGACGCCACCCTCGCGTTCCTCGCCGACCTGCAGGCCGGCACCCCGCGGCTCATGTACGTCAGCGGGCTCGTCGGGACGTCCCAGAAGCAGGCCGACGAGGGCGGCGGCAAGCCGGCGACGGCGGTGGGCGACCTCGAGCTCGTCGTCACTGGCCAGACCTACGTGCTGCCCGACGCGCTCGCCGCGGCTCAGCCGGTCGACCCGACGGCACCCGCGCCGGCCCTGCCCGGTGCCGTGCCGGGGAAGAACCCGATGGTCCCCGTCGACGGTCGCTGACCGACGCCACCCACGAAGGGCCGGGCCCGCCCACGAGGCGGACCCGGCCCTTCGTGGTGCGCACCACGTGGGAGGATGCGGCCCATGCTGCGTTGGTTGACGTCCGGTGAGTCCCACGGTCCGGCGCTGGTCGGGATCCTCGAGGGCGTCCCGGCGGACGTCGAGGTCCGCTCCTCCGACATCCAGGCGGCGCTGGCCCGCCGTCGGCTCGGCTACGGGCGCGGTGCCCGCATGAAGTTCGAGCAGGACGAGGTGCGCCTGCTCGGCGGCGTCCGGCACGGGCGCACGCAGGGCGGTCCGGTCGCGATCGAGATCGGCAACACCGAGTGGCCCAAGTGGGTCGACGTCATGTCGGCGGACCCGGTCGACGACCCCGAGGTGCTCAACCGCGCCCGCAACGCGCCGCTCACGCGCCCGCGACCGGGCCACGCCGACCTCGTCGGCATGCGCAAGTACGCGTTCGACGACGCGCGCCCCGTGCTCGAGCGTGCGAGCGCCCGGGAGACGGCGACCCGCGTCGCGCTCGGCACGGTCGCGGCGCACCTGCTGGAGCAGGCCGCCGGCGTCCGCCTCGTGTCGCACGTGGTCGGCATCGGCCCGGTCGCGGTCCCGGACGACGCGGCGCTGCCGACGCCCGACGACGTCGCGGCGCTGGACGCCGACCCCGTGCGCTGCTTCGACGCGGCGACGTCGGCCGCGATGGTCGCCGAGATCGACCAGTGCCACAAGGACGGCGACACGCTCGGCGGTGTGGTCGAGGTGCTCGTGTACGGGCTCCCGTCGGGGCTCGGCTCGTACGTGCACGCGGACCGGCGGCTCGACGCGCGGCTCGCGGGCGCGCTCATGGGCATCCAGGCCATCAAGGGCGTCGAGGTCGGCGACGGGTTCCGCACGGCGGCCCGGCGCGGCTCGGCGGCCCACGACGAGATCGAGCGCGACGCGTCGGGGCGCATCGTCCGGCGCACGAACCGCGCGGGCGGTCTCGAGGGCGGCATGACGAACGGCGAGGTCCTGCGCGTGCGGGCCGCGATGAAGCCGATCTCCACGGTGCCGCGCGCGCTGGACACGGTCGACACCGCGACGGGCGAGGCGGCGAAGGCGCAGCACCAGCGCTCGGACGTGTGCGCGGTCCCGCCGGCGGCCGTGGTCGCGGAGGCGATGGTCGCCCTCGTGGTCGCCGACGCGCTGCTGGAGAAGACGGGCGGCGACTCGGTCGCCGAGGTGCGGCGCAACCTCGACGCGTACGTCGCGGCGATCCCGTCGCTGCTGTCGTGACGCGCGCGACGGGCCCCGGGACCGGCGCGGCGGGTCCGCGCGTCGTCCTCGTCGGCCCACCCGGGTCCGGCAAGTCGACCGTCGGGCACGCGCTCGGGGAGCGCTGGCAGCTCAGCGTGCGCGACACCGACGCCGACGTCGAGCGCACGGCCGGCAAGCCGATCGCGGAGATCTTCGTCGACGACGGCGAGCCGCACTTCCGCGCGCTCGAGCGTGACGCGGTGCTCGCGGCGCTCGCCGAGCACGACGGCGTGCTCGCCCTCGGCGGCGGCGCCGTGCTGCACGCGGACACGCGCGCGGCGCTCGCGGAGTACCGGGCCCGTGGCGGCGCGGTCGTCTTCCTCGACGTCACGCTCGCGCACGCCGCGCCGCGCGTGGGGTTCAACCAGTCGCGACCGCTGCTGCTCGGCAACCCCCGGGCGCGGTGGCAGGTGCTCATGGAGGAGCGGCGCCCGGTGTACGAGGAGGTCGCGACGCTGCGCGTCCTGACGGACGGGCTGCGGCCCGCCGACGTGGCGGTGGCGGTGGAGGACGGTCTGGCGGCGCTGCGGGTGGGCGACGCGGCGGACGCAGCGGAGGGGGAGCGATGAGCACGACGGTCCGGGTGCACGGCGACCAGCCGTACGACGTGGTGATCGGCCGGCACCTGCTGGGCGAGCTGCCCGCGCTGCTGGGCGAGGGGGTGCGCCGGGTGCTCGTGGTGCACCCCGCCGCGCTCGCGACGTCGGCCGAGGCCGTGCGGGAGGACCTGCTGGCGGCTGGCTTCGAGGCGTTCGTGGCCGAGGTCCCGGACGCGGAGGCCGCGAAGACCGCGCAGGTCGCGGCGTTCCTGTGGGGCGTGCTGGGGCAGGCGGACTTCACGCGGTCGGACGCCGTCGTGGCGCTCGGCGGCGGTGCGACGACGGACCTCGGCGGGTTCGTGGCGGCCACCTGGCTGCGCGGCATCCGGGTCGTGCAGGTCCCGACGACGCTGCTCGCGATGGTCGACGCGGCCGTCGGCGGCAAGACGGGCATCAACACGGCCGAGGGCAAGAACCTCGTCGGTGCGTTCCACCCGCCCGCGGGCGTCCTGTGCGACCTCGCGGCGCTCGAGTCGCTGCCGCCGCACGACTTCGTGGCCGGGCTCGCGGAGGTCGTGAAGTGCGGGTTCATCGCGGACCCGCGCATCCTCGAGCTGGTCGAGGCGAACACCGAGCTGCTGCGCGACCCCGTCGCCGCCTCGTCGTCGCCGGTGCTGGCCGAGCTGGTCGAGCGCGCGGTGGCGGTCAAGGCGCGGGTCGTGGGGGAGGACCTCAAGGAGGCGGGCCTGCGCGAGATCCTCAACTACGGGCACACGTTCGGCCACGCGATCGAGCAGGTCGAGCGGTACCAGTGGCGGCACGGCGCCGCGGTGTCGGTGGGCATGGTCTTCGTGGCGGAGCTCGCGCGGCTGGCCGGCCGGCTCTCGGACGACGTCGTCGAGCGGCACCGCGCGATCCTCACGTCGCTGGGGCTGCCGGTGTCCTACCGCGGCGACCGCTGGGACCGTCTGGTGGCCGCGATGCGGCGGGACAAGAAGACGCGCGGCGACCTGCTGCGGTTCGTCGTGCTCGAGGACGTCGGCCGTCCCGTGCGGCTCGAGGGCCCGGACCCGACGCTGCTCGCGGCCGCGTACGCCGAGGTCAGCGAGGGGGCGCCGGCACCGTCGCGTGCGGTGTCGCTCTGACGCGTCCGAGGGGCGGGTCGCGGCGCGGCGCGCCCAGGCGCGTCGCCTAGGCTGGGGCGATGACGCGCGTGCTGGTGCTCAACGGTCCCAACCTGGCCCGGCTGGGGGTGCGTGAGCCCGACGTGTACGGGTCGGCGTCGTTCGACGACCTGGCGGCGTCCGTCGACAAGTGGTGCGTGGACCTCGGCATCGACGCCGACGTGCGCCAGACGGACGACGAGTCCGAGCTCGTCGGCTGGCTGCACGAGGCCGTCGACACGCGCGCGCACGTCGTGCTGAACCCGGCCGCGTTCACGCACTACTCGTACGCGCTGCGCGACGCGGCCGCGCAGGTGACGTCGGCAGGCCTGGTGCTCGTCGAGGTGCACATCACGAACCCCTACGCGCGTGAGGCGTTCCGGCACACGTCGGTCGTCGGCGCGGTGTCGACGGGGACGGTCGCGGGGTTCGGCTTCGACTCCTACCGCCTCGCGCTCACGGCGGTCGCGCTGCGCGTCTGACTCCGCGTCCCATCGCCGACAAGGCTGCACGCTTGTCCGTTCGTCTACAAGCATGCACACTTGTCGCATGTTCGTCCTCACGATCGACCAGCGGGGGAGCCGACGCCACGGCGACCGCGTCGAGCACCTGCTCGACGCGCTCGCCGCGCACCACGACCGCACCGGCGAGGCGCCGCTGCGCGGGTTCGAACGCACCGTCGGCGACGAGGTGCAGGGCGTCTACGACGACGCCGGCGCCGTGGTCGACGTCGCGCTGCACGTCCTGCGGCTCGGCGGCTGGACCGTCGGGATCGGTGCGGGACCGGTCGACGAGCCGTTGCCCGACTCGCCCCGCGCGGGCAGCGGACCGGCGTTCGTGCTCGCGCGCGCGGCGGTCGAGGCGGCCAAGAGCCGCAGCCGCACCGTCCCGCTCGCCGTGCGCGGGCGCGACGACGGCGCCGGTCGGGACGCGGAGGCGGTCCTCGTGCTGGTCGCGGCCGTCGCCGCCCGCCGGTCGGACGCAGGGTGGGCGGTGGCCGACGCGATGAGCGTCGAGGCGCCCCGCCAGGAGGAGCTCGCGGCCCGGCTCGGCGTCACGCAGCAGGCCGTGAGCCAGCGTCTGCGCGCCGCTCTGTGGGCCGAGGAGCGTGCGGCGCGACCGGCCGCCGCGCGGCTGCTGGCCTGGGCGCAGGGAGTGGGGGAGGATCGTCCGGCTCGTCCCTGACGTCCCCGGAGGTCCCATGCCCGCACCGCTGGTCGCGGCCGTCGTCGTCGCCGCGCTCGCGCTCTCGGCGGCGGGCGGCTGGCCCGTCGTGTCCCTCGTCCTGCGCCTCGCCTCGCGGTCGCACGACGCGGGCCGTCCGGGCCACGCGGGCGCGCACGCGCTGTCGACGGCGACCCCGACCCCGACCGCCACGCCGTCCGCGGACGGTGGGCCGGGCGCAGCGCCGACCGACGCGGCGGCCGGCACGGCGCAGCCCGCCGCGCCGGCACGCACCGCGGTCGCGACGGCCGACCCGCAGGCGGCGCCCGCCGGACCGCACCCGTCGCCGCTGGCCGTGTCCGACGGCCCGCAGGGTGAGGGCGCGCAGGCGGTGCTGCGCGGCGGGACCTGGGTGGGCATCCTCGAGCGGCTCGCCGTGACGGGCTGCTTCCTCGTCGGCGAGGCGGGAGGCATCGCGGTGGTCGTCGCGGTCAAGGGCCTCGGCCGCTACCCCGAGCTGCGCGAGAACCCGGGGGCGTCGGAGCGGTTCGTCATCGGCACGCTCGCGTCGCTCCTGTGGTCGGCGGCCGTCGGCTTCGGCGCCGCGTGGGCGCTCACGCTCTGACATCGGCCCGGCGCCGGGTGGCGCGCAGCGTCACGAGCCGCGTGGCACGTGCGACGGGCCGGGACGTGCGCGCACGGTAGGATGGTCGGCGGTCTGCGGCCTGCCCGGGGCCACGCGACAGCCCAGGCGCACCTGCGCCGGTCGGCGTGCGCGTCCCGGCGGCACCGCGAATCCTCCCGAACCCACGACAGGAAGCGACGACTGTGGCGACCACGAACGACCTCAAGAACGGCACCGTGCTGCGGATCGACGGGCAGCTGTGGACCGTCGTCGAGTTCCAGCACGTCAAGCCCGGCAAGGGCGGCGCGTTCGTCCGCACCAAGCTGAAGAACGTCCTGTCCGGCAAGGTCGTCGACAAGACGTTCAACGCCGGCATCAAGGTCGAGACCGCGAACGTCGACAAGCGCGACTACCAGTACCTGTACAAGGACGGCGACGACTTCGTGTTCATGGACACGGACACGTACGACCAGCTGCACGTCCCGGCCGCCACCGTCGGCGACGCCGCGAACTTCATGCTGGAGAACCAGAGCGCGCTCGTCGCGACCAACGAGGGCGTGCCGCTGTACGTCGAGCTCCCGCCGTCGGTCGTCCTCGAGGTCACCTACACCGAGCCGGGCCTGCAGGGCGACCGCTCGTCGGCGGGCACCAAGCCCGCGACGCTCGAGACGGGCTACGAGATCCAGGTGCCGCTGTTCCTCGAGGCGAACACCAAGGTCAAGGTCGACACGCGCGACGGCAGCTACCTGGGCCGCGTGAACGACTGACGTGGGAGCACGCACCAAGGCCCGCAAGCGGGCCCTCGACGTCCTCTTCGAGGCCGACCAGCGCGGGCTCGACCCGGTGACGCTGCTCGCGCAGCGCATCGCCGAGCCCGGCACCGAGGCGGCGCTGCCGCAGTACTCGGTCGAGCTCGTCGAAGGGGTCGTCGCCCACCGTGAGCGGATCGACGAGCTGCTCGCGACCCACGCACACGGCTGGACGATCGAGCGGATGCCCGCGGTCGACCGTGCGCTGCTGCGGATCGGCACGTGGGAGGTGCTCTTCAACGACGACGTGCCCGACGCGGTCGCCGTGGACGAGGCCGTCGAGCTCGCGCGTGCGCTGTCGACCGACGACTCCCCGTCGTTCGTCAACGGCCTGCTCGGCCGGATCGTCGACCTGAAGCCGACGCTCCTCGCCTGAGCCGCACGCCCCCGAAGGACCGCCCGACGGCCCGCGTCTACCGAGCGACGCGGGCCGTCGGCACGCTGCGGAGCGTGCGCGCGGGCGTCACGACGGGGATCGACTCGGTGACGGGCCGGGGCCCGCGCACCGGCAGCGACGGCGTGGCGCGGCCGAGGAAGTTCCCCTGCACCCGGCGCACCCCGAGGTCGACGAGCGTGGTCAGCTGGGCGGCGGTCTCCACGCCCTCGGCGACGACGTCGAGGCCGTGGTTCTCGGCGAGCGCGAGGATCGCGCGTACGGCCCCGCGTCCGCGCTCGGTGTCGATCTCGCGGATGAACGAGCGGTCGATCTTGAGCACGTCGACGGGCAGGCGCCCGAGCCGGGAGATCGAGCTGTAGCCGGTGCCGAAGTCGTCGACGGCGACGCGCGCGCCCCGGGCCCGCAGCTCCGACAGCACGGGGACGGCCTGCACGGTCTGCACGAGGGCGCTCTCGGTGATCTCGAGCGTGAGGTGCTCCCAGTAGGAGTCGCCCCACGCGGTCTCGAACTGCTCGAGCGCGTCGGGCTCGGTGAGCTGACGGGCCGCGACGTTGACGGCGACGGGCATCTGGAAGCGGTCGAGCGCGCGCCGGCTCTCGCGCAGCACGGCCAGGCCGATCGGGACGATGAGGCCCGACTCCTCGGCGAGGTCGAGCCAGTCCGCCGGCAGGACGAGGTGGCCGTGGTGGTTCCACCGTGCGAGCGCCTCGACCTGGAGCACCTCGAGCGTCGTCGTGTCGACGACGGGCTGGAAGTGCGCGGTGAACTGCCCGAGGGCGACGGCCTCCTCGAGCGCGACGCGCTGCAGCCGCTCGGCCTCGACGCGCCGGCGCAGCGCGCGGTCGAAGACGCGGAACCCGCTGCGCGAGCGCTTGGCCTCGAGCATCGCGGTGTCGGCGTGCCGGACGAGCGCGTCCGGGTCGACGACGTCGCCGGGCACCCAGGTCGCGACGCCGACGGTGAGCCGCGTGGGGCGGCCCCCGTGCGACCGGTCCTCGAAGCCCTCGCGCAGCGAGCGGGCGAGCGCGACGAGCGCGGCGTCCTCGGGCGCGCGCGCGACGATCGCGACGAACTCGTCACCGCCGAGCCGTCCGACGAGCACGTCCTCGCCGGTGACGACCGTGCGGAGGTGGTCGGCGACGCGCGCGAGCAGGGCGTCGCCCCGGGCGTGGCCGAGCTCGTCGTTGACGCGCTTGAAGCCGTCGACGTCGCAGTAGACGACGGCGACACGTGTCCGCTCGACGTTGGCGCGGTCGAGCACGTCGACGAGGTGCTGCTCGACCGCGCGCCGGTTGGGCAGCGTGGTGAGCGGGTCGGAGAACGCGGTCGCGTGCAGCCGGTCGTTGAGGTGGTAGCGCTCACCCGCGGCCGCGACGATCTGCGCGAGGTCGACGAGGAAGCTGCGGGCGTGCGGGTCGAGGTCGGTGCCCTCGGCCGGGTACAGCTCGGCGACGAACCGGCCGCGGGCGATCGGGCGCAGCGAGCCCTCGATGGTGTCGTCCTCGAGGACGGCGCGGGCGGCGTCGCGGGCGGTCAGCAGCAGGCGCTCGGGGTCCTTGGCGAACCACGCGGCGTTGGACAGGCTCGCGACGGCGTCGCGCATGCGGTGCTGGCGTGCGGCGGCGTCCTGCGCACCGACGAGCCGGCGCAGCGCGAGCACCTCGAGCCCGACGGCGAGCGGGACGGCCCACAGGGCCGCGAGGATCGCGCTGAGCGACTCGTCGGGCAGCAGGATCCCCGCGAGGAGGATCGCGACCGACTCGACGCCCGCGATGACCAGCAGCGTGCCGAGCCGCCCGATCGGGGTGCGGCCGAACGCGACGAGCACGTAGACGATGACGACGAGGATCGCGCCGAGCAGGCAGCCGGAATCGAGGAGCGTCGCCTCGATCCCGGGGAGGAACCACGAGACCGTGCGGGTGACGAGCAGCGCGGTGGCGACGACGACCCACCACCGGACCGGGCTGCCGTGCCCGATGGCCCGCGCCGCGGGCAGCGCGATGAGCAGGAAGCCGGCTACGAGGAGGCCGTACGTGACCTCGACGGTGTCGCGGGGGAGTCCGGCGGGGACGAGCGGGAACAGGCCGCCGACGAGCAGGAGCAGCGCGACGTCGGCGGACCACATGAGCGACCACGCGGCACCGGGGTGGCGTCCGTCGCCGCGGCGCCAGAGCCAGTGCAGCACGCAGAAGCCCGCCACGAGACCGGCGACGAGCAGCTGCAGCACGGTGACCCACACCGGTACGGGACCCAGCACCTCCTAGACATCGGCGCGCAGGTCACGGGGCATGACTGGCATCCGGGTGATGCTGTGCTCGTCCGGTCGCCGCCCGTCCGGGTGACGGCGGCGACCGGACGCACGACGGACGCACGACGGGGGGCGCGGCGGGTCAGGACGGTGCGGTGCGGGGCCGGTTCTGCTCGCACGTGACGCACCCGTCGGCGGGTGCGCGGTCGAGACCGGAGAGCACGTCGACGAACGCACGGGTCAGCGGCAGGCCGGTGCGCTCCTCGACGAAGAGCCACTGCCCCGACGGGTTGACCTCGAAGAAGACGTGCTCGCCGTCGGGGCGGACCCGCAGGTCGATCGCGCCGTAGACGAGCCCGAGGCGGCGCATCAGGCGCAGCACGGCCTCGTGGACGGGGTCGGGCAGCGGGTACGGCTCCATCGGCACGGTGTCGAGCTCGAGCCGGAAGTCGAGCGCGTACGCGGTCCGGGCGGAGTGGATCGCGGCGGCGTGCACGGCGTCCCCGACGACGGTGACGCGCAGGTCGACGTCGCCGGGCACGTACTCCTGGAAGATCACGGGCGCGTGCCGTACGGCGTCGAGCAGGTCGACCTCGTCGGGTCGCAGGACGCGGGTCTCGCGCCATGCCGACACCTGGGCGAGGAACGACTTGTAGACGGTCCGGTCGGGCCCGTGCGCCGCGACGAACGCGCGGGCCCGGTCGGGGTCGTTGGTCATGACGGTGCGCGGCGTGACGAGGCCCGCGCGGCGCGCCTCGCGCAGCTGGTACGCCTTGTGCGAGGCACGGGTGTCCGCGTCGGGGTCGTTGACCCAGACGGCGGGGAGCAGGGCCCGCAGGCCGCGCAGGCCCTCGTCGCTCTCGGTGAGCGCGAACACCTGCGCGGCCGGGTCGGTCACGGACGGGTCGAGCGTGTACGGCAGCGGGCGGCGCCACCACGCGGCACGGCAGTCGGTGAGGTCGTGCTCCTTGCCGTCGACCGTGACCGCGAGCGCGGGTGCGTCGCCGTCGTCGTACGCGACCGTGACGGCGGTCGCCACGGGGTACCTCCCGGAGTCGAGCACCACGACGTCGTGGCCGCGGCGCTCGAGCTCCGTGCGGACGGGGGCGAGGTGGTCGTCGCCCTCGTGGGACTCGATGAGGATCATGCTCCCGGCCCCGCCTGCCCGCCGCCGAGCGCGCGCAGTGCGGCGGCGACCTGCGCGAGGGCCTGGGCCGCGACCTCGGCGGCCTGCGCCGCGGCGGCGAGGAGTGCCGCGCTCTGGTCCCCGGGGGACGCCTGCGGCGGCTCGTACGCGGCCGCGGACGCGGCGTGGTGGGGCGTCGCGAGAGCGAACGGGAGCCCGCCGCCGGGCTGCGGGACCGGGATCGGCGGGAGCCCGCCGCCGAGGCCGCCGGGCGGGTCGAACGCGTTCTTCGGCGGGTCGATGAGCTGCTTCGGCGGGTCGATGAGCTGCTTGGGCGGGTCGATGAGCTGCTTGGGCGGGTCGGTGAGCTGCTTGGGCGGGTCGGTGAGCTGCTTGGGCGGGTCGAACACGTGCTTGGGGTCGAGGAGCTGCTTCGGGTCGAGGAGGTGCTTCGGCGGGTCGACGAACGGCTTGTGGTCGTCGCGGACCTTTTTGAACCCGGCCTGGTCGTCGAGCGGCTTCTTGAACCCGCCCGGGTCGTCGGTGAGCTTCTTGAGGTTCGGCTGCGGGTTCGTGGGGTAGAGGGTGCGCGCGGCGGCGATGTCGCCGTCGGACAGCCGCAGCCGCTGGCCGATCTGGACGCCGGGCTGGACGGGCACGATCGTGGGCTGGCCGTTGGTCGAGAACGCCGTGGCGGGGTAGTGCATGATCGAGCCGTAGTCGTAGTCGCCGATGTCGTCGCCGTCGCTGATGTGCTGGTCGAAGTTGTGCACGTAGCCGGGGTCGACGTTCGCGAGGACGACGGTGACGAAGCTGTCGCGGTCCTCGCGGCTCTGCTCGTGCCAGAGGCCGATCGCGTGCCCGATCTCGTGGATCGCGTTGCCCGTCGTGCAGCCGCTGCCGAGGGACAGGTCCTGGCGTCCCCCGACCATCCCGACGGCCGACCAGCAGCCGCCGCCGTCGAGGAAGCGGACGTAGTTGGGGTAGGTGCCGGCGTTCGCGGGGGTCCGCTGGACGAACCTCAGGGGCGTGTGCTGCTCCCAGTGCGCGATCGCGTCGGTCACGCGGTTCTGGTTCGGCAGCGCGGGGTCGATCTCGTACGGCACGGTGGCATTCGGCCAGCGGTAGCGGCTGCCGGTGATCGCGACGCCGAAGGAGACGTCGTCGCCCCGGGCGCGCGCCGCCTCGAGGTCGGCGTGCCGGCCGAGGACGATGTCACCCTCGAAGACCGCGAGGTCGCCGACCTTGGCGTAGGTGACGGCCTTCTCGGCGAAGCCGACGCCGCTGATGACGGTGGTGCCGGTCTCGACGGACGACCGCTCCTCGGGACGCTCGGGCGTGCTCCCGGTCGGCCCGCCGGTGGGATCGGTGCGCCGGCGGCCGCCGCCCCCGCCGGACCCGGACGTGCTCTTCGTGGCCATGGTGGTGCCTTCCCCTGGCGCGCGGGCCCGGGCGGCCCGCGCCTCGGGGAGGAGGAGCGGGGGCCGTGCGTGTGAGATACGTCACACGGGCTACCGTGGAGCGATGACGCGCGACAGCTCCACGGAAAGCGTGCGGGTGCGTGTCGTCCTGCCCGGCACCGGCACCGCGACGACGCTGCCGTCGGTGCTCGTGTCCGTCGAGGACGTCTCGCGCGCCGACGCCCCCGCCGTCCGCGTGGGGGAGCGGGTCCTGCGCGACGTCGACGTCCCCGCCGACGGCACCGTCCTCGACGTCGACGTCCCCGCGACCGCCGCGCCCGACCCGCGTCGCCGGTTCACGGTCCGCGTCCGGGCCGGCGCGGACCCGGACGCGCGTGCCTTCGCACCCGGCGACCTCGTCTCCACGACGTCCGTCCCCGTCCTGCTCGACGGCACCGACGACGTCGAGGTCGCCGTCCGCCCGGTCTGACGCCCGTCCGGCCGGCCGTCGCGCGCCGTCCGTCCGACGTGCATCGCGCGCCGCTCCCGGCCCGCGGCCCCGCCCTGGCATCATCGGCGCCCATGACGACGACGTCACCCGCCGCGCACGTGCCGCGGCGCACCGTGGTGGGCTACGCCGCGGGCTCGGTCGGCACCGGCGGCTTCGGCACGCTGCCCGGCCTGGTGCTCGCGTACTACCTCACCGACACGCTCGGCGTCGCCGCGGGGCTCGCGTCGCTGGTCGTCACCGTGCCGAAGCTCTGGGACGTCGTGATCGACCCGTTCGTCGGCGCCCGCTCGGACGCGTCCGCCGCCCGGCACGGCAGCCGACGCCGCTACCTGCTCGCGGGCGCCCTGACGCTGCCGCCGCTGTTCGCCGCCGTCTTCGCCGCGCCCGCCGCCCTCGCCGGCGTCCCCGCCGCCGCCTGGGTGGTCGTCTGGTTCGTCGCCGCCGCGACCGCGTTCAGCCTCTTCCAGGTCCCCTACATCGCCCTGCCCGCCGAGATCGCGTCGACCTCCGCCGAACGCACCCGGCTCCTCGCGCCGCGCATCGCCGTGCTCGCCGTCGCGATCCTCGCGTTCGGCGCCGGCGGGCCGCTCGTGCGCGACGCGGCCGGCGGCGGACGCACCGGCTACCTCGTCATGGGCGTCGTCTGCGGTGCGGTGCTCGGGCTCGGCATGCTCGGCGCGTGGTGGGGAGCACCCCGGCGCGCCGCCGTCACCCCGCCCGCCGACGGCCCTCCGGTCGCGCCCCGACCCCGCGTGCGCGGCGACGCGCTCCGCCTCGGCGTCGCCGCCCTGCGCGAGATCCCCGCCTTCCGCTGGCTGCTCGCGACGTTCGTGCTCCAGGCGCTCGCGACCGGCGCGATGCTCGCGTGCGCCCCCTACGTCGCGACCTACGTCCTCGGCGACGAGGGCGCGGTGACCGTGCTGTTCGTCGCGCTCGTCGCCCCCGCGCTGCTCGTCATGCCGTTCGCGACCCGCGTCGGACGACGGCTCGGCAAGCGCGGCGGGTACGTCGCCGCGTCCGGCCTCTTCGTCGCGGTGACCCTCGCCCTCGTGCCGATGCGGTGGGCGCCCGGACCGTGGGTCTACGCGCTCGTCGCCCTCGCCGGCGTCGCGTACGCGGGCATGCAGCTCTTCCCCCTCGCGATGCTCCCCGACGTCGCCGCCGTCGACGCCCGCGAGCGCGGCACCGACCGCGCCGGCGTCCTCGGCGGCGTCTGGACCGCGGCGGAGACCGCGGGCCTCGCGCTCGGCCCGACGCTCGTCCTCGCCGCGCTCGCTCTCACCGGCTTCGTCTCGCGCGAGGGCGGCGCGCTCGCGGACCAGCCCGCCGCGGCGGTGACGGGCATCGCGCTCGCGTTCAGCCTGCTGCCCGCGGTCCTCACGGCCGTGAGCGTCGCGACGCTCACGCGCTACCGGCTCACCGAGGCCGTCGTCGACGCGCCGGCGACGGGGGTCGCCGCGTGACGCGGGCGTGGGCGGCTCGCGCTGCCGACGACGTGCTCGCCGACCTCGCCGACCTGCGCCGCGCCGACCCGCCGACGCACGGCGGCCGCGTCCTGTCCTACGTCTACGACTCCGGCCGCGCCGACCTCGACGCCGTCGCCGCGCGCGCCGTCGAGCTGTTCCTCCCCGTCAACGGGCTCGACCCGACCACCTTCACGTCCGTGGCCGCCCTGGAGAGCCGCCTCGCCGCCCGCGCGCGCGACGTCCTGCACGGCGGACCCGGCACCGTCGGCTCCGTCACGACCGGCGGCACCGAGTCCTGCCTGCTCGCGGTCAAGTCCGCGCGCGACACCTGGCGCGCCGCCGACCCCACCCGCGTGCACGACCGACCGACCCTCGTGCTGCCCACGACCGCGCACCCCGCGTTCCACAAGGCCGCGGCCTACCTCGACCTCGACGTCGTCCCCGTCCCCGTCGACCCCGCCCGCGGCACGCCCGACGCCGACGCGGTCCTCGCCGCCGTCGACGACCGCACCGCCCTCGTCGTCGTGAGTGCGCCGAGCTACCCGTTCGGCGTCGTCGACCCCGTCGCCGAGGTCGCAGCCGGAGCCGCGGCCCGCGGCGTCGCCTGCCACGTCGACGCGTGCATCGGCGGCTGGGTCCTGCCCTGGTGGGGCGACGACGTCCCGCCGTGGGACCTCGCCGTCGACGGCGTCACCTCGATCTCCGCCGACCTGCACAAGTACGGCTTCGCGCCCAAGGGCGCCTCCGTCGTCCTCTACCGCGACCCGCGCCTTGACCGCCACCGCGCGCTCGACCAGCTCGGCCAGCACCGGCGACGACGAGGCGGCGACGGGGTCGCGCAGCAGCTCGGTGTTCGCCTCGACCAGCTCGAGGATGCGCGGGTCCGC
>NZ_JAPESW010000069.1 GCF_028527925.1 Cellulomonas fimi | reverse complement strand
GCACCTCGACGTTCTGCGACGCGAGCATCTGGTACAGCAGCTCGTTGCCAGCGCGCCGGGCGGGGTCCCCGGTGCACGTCTCGCCGTCGCCGAGGACGGCGAACGAGACGCCCGCCGTGTGCAGCAGCTCGGCGACGGCGCGCGTCGTCTTCCTGGCGCGGTCCTCGTAGGCGCCCGCGCAGCCGACCCAGAACAGGTAGTCGACGTCAGCGGCGGACTCGACGTCAGCGCCCACCACGGGCACCTCGAAGTCGAGGCCCTTGGCCCACTCGAGCCGCGCGCGGGCGGGCAGGCCCCACGGGTTGCCCTGCCGCTCGAGCTTGGTGAACGTGCCGCCGAGCTCCTTGGGGAACGCGGACTCCATGAGCACCTGGTAGCGCCGGACGTCGACGATCGTGTCGACGTGCTCGATGTCGACGGGGCACTGCTGCACGCACGCGCCGCACGTCGTGCAGGCCCAGAGCACGTCGGGGTCGATGACGCCCGCGGCGACGAGGTCGATGCCGGCGTGCGGGTCGTCGTCGACCGTCCCGACGGCCACGCCCGCGCCCTCCGGAGCCGCACCGGCGGCGCCGGTCGCGCGCAGGTAGGGCGCGGTCGCGGCGGCGTGGTCGCGCAGCGAGAGCATGACGAGCTTGGGGGACAGCGGCTTGCCCGTCGCCCAGGCCGGGCACTGGTCCTGGCAGCGGCCGCACTCGGTGCAGGTCGCGGTGTCGAGGAGCTGCTTCCAGGACAGGTCCTCGATCGCCCCCGCGCCGAGGCGCGCGTCGTCGGGCAGGTCCTCGAGCGCCGCCAGGTCGACGGCGGTGCCGTCGGCGAGCGTGAGCGGCGCGAGCGGCCCGAGCGCGGGACCGCCGTCGGGCTCGCGGCGCGCGTAGACGTTGACGATCGCGAGGAACCGGTGCCAGGCGACGCCCATCGTGGGCTGCAGGCCGACGACGACGAACCACGACATCGACACGACGATCTTCACGGTCGCGACGACGACGACCGCCGTCTCGAGCGCGGCCGACGACGCGCCCACCCAGAGACCGCCGAACCACGCGGTGAGCGGGAAGTGCAGCACCAGCCCGCTCTCGCCGGCCTGCGTCAGGAGCGCGTACTCGAGGCCGCGCAGCACCAGCACGGCGGCGACGACCGCGAAGACGGTGGCCTCGACGAAGTACGCCTGCGCCTGGTTCGACCCGAAGAACCGCGACCGTCGCCGCTCGACCTCGGGGGCGCCCGCCCGCGGCGAGATCCGCAGCCGCAGCACGAAGAGCGCGACGATCCCGAGCAGCGCCGCCCACGCGAACGCCTCGATCACCCACTCGAGCGGCCACAGGTGACCGATCAGCGGCAGCGCCCACGTCGGGGAGACGACCTGCCCGTACCCGGCGACGAGCGTGAGCACGAGCAGCGGGAACGACACCATGACGACCCAGTGCGCGACGCGCACGACCGGCCGGTGCTGGAAGCGTCCGTGACCGACGACCTCGCGCAGCAGCGTCGCGAGACGCGTCCCGACGGGACCGGACCGCCCAGGGGCCGCGCGGCCGACGCCCACGGTGCGCACGATCGCGACGACACCCCGCGAGAAGACGGCCACGCCGACCACGGTCGCGGCGACGACGACCGCCAGGCACACCCACTGCAGCACGCTCACGCGCACACGGTAACCGCCGCCTCACCGCGCCGGACGGGACGTCCGGAGGCGCGCCGCCGCTGTCGACCCTCGGCCGCCGGCGACCGCGTCCGGGGACCGCGACGGGCCGTGGACGGTGCGCCGTGACGGGGCCTGAGAGCACCTGCGGCGGACGGGTGGTCGCGGCTCCCGTGGGAGGACCACGGGAGAGCGGTTGATAGGATCTTGACCAACTCCTTGAAGCCAACCGACCGACCACCCGCCCCCGACAGGACGGAGCCGGACGCGTGCTGCTGCTGCTCACCGTGCACCTCGCAGCAGCCGTCGTCGCGCCCACCCTGGTCCGTCTCCTGGGGCGTCGCGCGTTCTGGGTGCTGGCCCTCGCACCGGCCTCCGCGGCGGTCTGGGCGCTCACGTGGACGCAGCAGGTCCAGGCCGGGAACGGCCCCGTCGAGGTCGTCGAGTGGATCCCCGCGCTGGGCCTGGAGCTGTCGTTCCGGCTCGACACGCTCTCGTGGTTCATGACGCTCGTCGTGGGCGGCGTCGGCGCGCTCGTCCTCGTCTACTGCGCGGGGTACTTCTCCGTCACGGCGCACGGTCTCGGCCGGTTCGGCGGCGTGTTCGTCGCGTTCGCGGGCGCGATGCTCGGGCTGGTCACCGCCGACGACATGCTGCTGCTGTTCGTCTTCTGGGAGCTCACGACCGTCACGTCGTACCTGCTCATCGGGCACTACTCGGAGCGCAAGCCGAGCCGCCGCGCCGCCATGCAGGCCATCGTCATCACGACCGCGGGCGGTCTCGCGATGCTCGTCGGCGTCGTGCTGCTCGGCGAGGCCGCGGGCACCTACCGGATGTCCGAGGTCATCGCCGACCCGCCGGGCGGGACGGTCGCCACGGTCGCGATCGTCTGCCTGCTGCTGGGCGCCGCGACCAAGTCCGCGCTCCTGCCGTTCCACTTCTGGCTGCCCGCCGCGATGGCCGCGCCGACGCCCGTGAGCGCGTACCTGCACGCCGCCGCGATGGTGAAGGCGGGCGTGTACCTCGTCGCGCGGTTCGCGCCCGCGTTCGCCACGGCGCCGGTCTGGCGCTGGATGATCGTCGTCCTCGGCGGCGGGACGCTGCTGCTCGGCGGGTACCGCGCGCTGCGCCAGCACGACCTCAAGCTCGTGCTCGCGTTCGGCACGGTGAGCCAGCTCGGCCTCATCGTGCTGCTCGTGGGCCTCGGCACGCAGGCGACGGCGCTCGCGGGCCTCGCGATGATCGGCGCGCACGCGATGTTCAAGGCGGCGCTGTTCCTCGTGGTCGGCGTCGTCGACGCCGCGACCGGCACGCGTGACCTGCGGCGGCTGTCCGGCGTGGGCAGGGAGCTGCCGCTCACGGCGCTCGCGGGCGGGCTCGCGACGGCCTCGATGATCGGCCTGCCGCCGTTCGCGGGGTACGTCGCGAAGGAGGCCGGGCTCGAGGGCGTCGCGCACCTCGACGAGGGGGCGGTCGGGCCGATCGTCCTCGTCATGGTCGCGGTCGGCTCGGCGCTGACCGTCGGGTACGGGCTGCGGCTGTGGTGGGGCGCGTTCGCGACGAAACCCGCGGTCGTCCCCGAGTCCGCGGCACCACACCCGAGCAACGGACCCGCGCTGCACGAGGGGGCCGAGCCCGACGCGCACGAGGGGGCCGAGCCCGACGCGTCCCCCGCGCCGATCACGCACCCGACGCTCCTGCTGGTCTGGCCCGCGATGATCCTGGCCGTGCTCGGCCTGGCCGTCGCGCTGCTGCCGCAGCTCGGCGAGCACCTGCTCGCTCCGTACGCCGACACGTACCCGCTCGGCGAGCCCGGGCACCTCACGCTGTGGGCGGGCGTCGGGCCGGTCCTCTGGCTCACGCTCGGGATCCTGGGCGTCGGGGCGCTCATGTTCGTCGCCCGCGCGCGCGTCGAGCGGTGGCAGTCCGGCCTGTACCGCGGGCCCGAGGCCGACAGCGTCTACCGCCGGTTCATGCGCCGGCTCGACGACTTCGCCGCCGACGTCACCGCCGTCACGCAGCGTGGTTCGCTGCCGCTGTACCTCGGCATCATCCTCATCGTCTTCGTCGGGTCGGTCGCGACCGTCCTCATCACGCAGACGACCGTGCCCGAGTCGATGCGCCGCTGGGACAACCCCGCGCAGATCGTCTTCGCGGCCGTCGCCGTCACGTCGGCGATCCTCGCGGCGCGCGCCCGGCGCCGGCTCAAGGCCGTGATCCTCCTGGGGATCGGCGGGTACGCCGTCGCGGGGCTCTTCCTGCTGCACGGTGCGCCCGACCTCGCGCTCACGCAGGTGCTCGTCGAGACCGTCACGCTGGTCGTGTTCGTGCTCGTCCTGCGCCGTCTGCCCCCGTACTTCTCCGACCGGCCGCTCGCGGCGAGCCGGTGGGTGCGGCTCGGGGTCGGGCTCGCCGTCGGGCTGACGGTCGCGGGCATCGCGCTCGTCGTCCCGGGCGCGCGCGTGCACGCGCCCGTCTCCGAGCACTTCGCGGAGGAGGCCGTCGAGTTCGGCGGCGGGAAGAACATCGTCAACGTCACGCTCGTCGACATCCGCGCCTGGGACACGATGGGCGAGCTCTCGGTGCTGCTGGTCGCCGCGACCGGCGTCGCGTCGCTCGTCTTCCTCTCGCGCCGCGGCGGCGCGATCTTCCGTGCGGGCGAGGCGACGGCCGACCGCGCGGTGTGGGGTGGCAGCGAGGACCCGATGGCCGTGCTGCGGCGCCCCGCCGGCGACCCCCGCGACGACGGCGGCGCGTCGTCGTCCCGCGACCGCCAGTGGCTCAGCGCGGGCAGGACGCTCGCGCCGCAACGACGGTCCGTCGTCTTCGAGGTCGTCGTGCGGCTGCTGTTCCACACGATGATCGTCTACTCGCTCTACCTGCTGTTCTCCGGCCACAACGCCCCGGGCGGCGGCTTCGCGGCGGGCCTCGTCACGGGCATCGCGCTCGTCGTGCGGTACCTCGCGGGCGGCCGGTACGAGCTCGGCGAGGCGGCACCCGTGCAGCCCGGTCTGCTGCTGGGGCTCGGGCTGTTCCTGTCGGCGGGCGTGGGGCTCGTGGCGCAGCTCGCGGGCGGGTCGGTGCTGCAGTCGTGGATCGTCGACATCCACCTGCCCGTGATCGGCGACCTCCACCTCGTGACCAGCCTCTTCTTCGACGTCGGCGTGTACCTCGTCGTCGTCGGGCTCGTGCTCGACATCCTGCGCAGCCTCGGTGCCGAGATCGACCGGCGGGCCGAGACCGGCGAGGACGACACGAGCGTCGGCTCCTCGCCCGACGAGCAGGCCACCGTCAGCGAGGTGGACCGCGTCGTGGCGGCCCGGGCGGCGGGTGAGCAGCCGTGATCGACATGAGCCCCAACATCGTGCTGGTGGTCGCGATCGCCGCGCTGTTCACGGTCGGCGTCTACCTGCTGCTCGAGCGGTCGCTCAGCCGCGTCCTCATCGGCGTGATCCTGCTCGGCAACGGCGCGAACCTGCTGTTCCTCGTCGCCGGCGGCGCCGCGGGCCGCCCGCCCATCGTCGGTGCGACGCCCGAGGGGCAGATGACCGACCCGCTGCCCCAGGCGATGGTCCTGACCGCGATCGTCATCACGCTCGGCCTGTCCGCGTTCCTGCTCGCCATGGCGTACCGGTCGTGGCAGCTGCACCGGCACGACGAGGTCCAGGACGACGTCGAGGACCGCCGCATCGCGCGGCTCGCCGCGATCGACGAACGCGCGACGACCGACGACGACACCGAGGGCACCGGCAGCCGGATCGACGAGGAAGCCGCGTCCATCCGCGACGAGACCGACGAGGGCGCGCCCGCCCGTCCGGCCGGGGAACCGGCCCGCACCGCAGGGGAGGGGGAGCGATGACCGACTGGACCTGGCTCGTGCCGCTCCCCGTCGTCGTGCCGCTGTCCGCCGCGGGCCTCGCGCTCGCGCTGTACCGCCGCCCGACGCTCCAGCGCGTCGTGAGCGTCGTCGCGCTCATCGTCGTCGTCCTCGTCTCCGCCGCGCTGCTCGTGCTCGCCGACGACGGGCCCCTCGTCGTCGACGTCGGCGGCTGGGCCGCGCCCGTCGGGATCGACCTCGTCGCCGACCGCCTGTCCGCGCTCATGCTCACGGTCTCCGCGACCGTCACGCTGTGCGTCCTGCTCTACTCGCTCGCGCAGGGCCAGGAGGACGACGAGGAGTCCGCGCCGATCTCGATCTTCCACCCGACGTACCTGGTGCTGACGGCGGGCGTCGCGAACGCGTTCCTGTCGGGCGACCTGTTCAACATCTACGTCGGGTTCGAGATCCTGCTCGCGGCGTCGTTCGTGCTGCTGACCCTCGGCGGGACGCGTGAGCGCATCCGCGCGGGCACGATCTACGTCGTCGTCGCGCTCCTGTCGTCGATCCTGTTCCTCGTCGCGCTCGCGTCGATCTACGCCGCGACGGGCACCGTCAACCTGGCCCAGCTCGCGATCCGGCTCCCGGAGATCGACCCGGGCGTGCGGCTCGTCCTCCAGGTCCTGCTCATCCTGGCGTTCGCGATCAAGGCGGCGGTGTTCCCGCTGTCCGCGTGGCTCCCGGACTCGTACCCGACCGCGCCCGCACCGGTCACCGCCGTCTTCGCCGGCCTGCTCACCAAGGTCGGCGTGTACGCGATCATCCGCACGCAGACGCTGCTGTTCCCCGAGGGCCGCCTCGACGACGTCCTCATGTGGGCCGCGCTCGCGACGATGGTCATCGGGATCCTCGGGGCCGTCGCGCAGGACGACATCAAGCGTCTCCTGTCGTTCACGCTCGTCAGCCACATCGGGTACATGGTCTTCGGCATCGCCCTGGCGACCGACGCGGGGTGGACGGCGGCGATCTACTACGTCGCGCACCACATCACCGTGCAGACCGCGCTGTTCCTCGTCGTGGGCCTCGTCGAGCGCGCGGGCGGGTCGACGTCGCTGACCAAGCTCGGCGGCCTCGCGAAGCTCGCGCCCGTGCTCGCGATCCTGTTCTTCGTCCCCGCGATGAACCTCGCGGGCATCCCGCCGCTGTCCGGGTTCCTCGGCAAGCTCGGGCTGCTCGAGGCCGGCGTGCAGGTCGGTACCCCGCTCGCGTACGTGCTCGTGGTCGGGTCCGTCGTCACGTCCCTGCTCACGCTGTACGCGCTGGTCAAGGCGTGGAACAAGGCGTTCTGGCAGGTGCCCGAGGAGGAGCGGCCGCCCGTGCGGCTGCCGTTCGGCATGGTCGGCCCCGCCGCCGCGCTCATCGTCTTCGGCCTCGGCCTGACGGTCGCCGCCGGGCCGCTCTACGCGTACACCGAGCGGGCCGCCGACGCGCTGACCGAGCGCACGCCCTACGTCGAGGCCGTGCTGCCCGACGGCAAGCGCGGCAAGGGCGTCTCCGTCGACGTGACCGAGGAGGCCGCGCACGGCGGTGAGGCCGGCGAGGCCGGCACCGATGCCGCCGGCACGAGCGGCAGCGCGGCCGTGCGCACCGACGTCGCGGAGGTCGGCGGATGAGCCTGCACCCGCGCCGGTCGCGCTGGCGCACGCAGTGGGCGACGATCGTCTGGCTGACCGTCGTGTGGGTCCTGCTGTGGGGGGACCTGTCCGTCGGCAACGTGATCGCCGGAGCCGCCATCGCGCTGCTCGTGACGACGGGTCTGCGGATGGCACCCATCCAGTTCGGCGGCCGCGTGCGGCCGCGCGGGCTGGCGGTGCTCGTGGGGCGGTTCGTGGTCGACGTCGTCCGCGCGTCCGCCGAGGTCAGCGCGATCGCGCTGCGTCCCCGGTACACCCCTCACGGTGCCGTCATCGGCGTCCAGCTGCGCAGCCACTCCGACCTGTACCTGACCCTCACGGCCGAGCTCTGCTCGCTCGTGCCGGGCTCGCTCGTGGTCGAGGCGCACCGGCTCACGGGGATGCTCTACCTCCACGTGCTCGACGTGCACGCGAGCGGCGGGATCGAGGCCGCGCGGCGCACCGTGCTCGAGCAGGAGGAGCGCGTGCTGCGCGCGTTCGCGTCGGACGAGGAGCTGCGCGCCGCGGGGGTGACCGCATGACCGTCGTCGTGGTCATCTGCGCCGTGCTGGCCACGCTGGGCGCGGCGTTCGCGATCGTCCGGGCGGAGAAGGGCCCGTCGATGCTCGACCGGACCGTCGCGCTCGACGTCGTCGTCGCGACGATGATCGTCGGCGTCGCCCTGTACGCGGCCGCGAACCGCCGCGCCGACGTCGTGCCGACCCTCGTCGTGCTGTCCCTCGTGGGCTTCGTCGGGTCCGTGACGATCGCGCGGTTCGCCGCCGTCGAGCCCGAGGGTGAGGGCCGCGTCCGCACGCGCGAGGAGATCGCCGCCGAGGAGGCCGCCCGTGCCGCCGCCGAGCAGGAGGCGCTGCGCGAGCAGCCCGAGGAGCGGGACGAGCTGCACGGCGGCCAGGCGGAGGGGGAGGTCCGATGAACAACTGGTGGGACACCGTCGCCGACGTCGCCTCGGTGATCTGCCTGCTCGGAGGGGCGCTGCTCGCGCTCGCGGCGGGCGTCGGCGCGCTGCGGTTCCCCGACCTGCTGGGCCGCATGCACGCCGCGACGAAGCCGCAGGTCCTCGGGCTCGTGCTGTGCCTGATCGGCCTGGCGCTGCGGCTGCGGTCCGGCGGAGCGGTGTGGGCGCTCGTGCTCGTCGCGCTGTTCCAGATGCTCACGGCGCCCGTCGCCGCGCACATGGTCGGCCGCGCCGGCTACCGCACCGGCAAGGTCCGCGGCGACCTGCTCGTCGTGGACGAGCTCACCGCCGACCTCGAGCGGGCACGGTCGGGCGGCGCCGCCGCCGAGGTGGATCGCGAGCGGCGCACGGACAGCGACGACATCGGTCCGCTCTGAGGCGCGCGCCCAGGTTCGCCCGCCGCGCAGCCGCGAGGAGGAGTTGAATCGAGGCATGAGCCACCTCCGGGACGTCGTCGTCGTCGGGTCCGGCCCGAACGGGCTCGCCGCCGCCGTGACGCTCGCCCGCGCGGGCCTCGGCGTCCTCGTCCTCGAGGGGCAGCCGACCGTCGGAGGCGGTGCGCGGACGCTCGACCTCGGCCTGGCCGACGGGATGGTGCACGACCTCTGCTCGGCGGTGCACCCCATGGCGTGGGCGTCGCCGTTCTTCCGCTCGTTCGACCTGCGCGCGCGCGACGTCGAGCTGTTGACGCCCGAGATCTCGTTCGCGCAGCCCCTCCCCGGCGGCCGCGCCGGCATCGCGTACCGCGACCTCGACCTGACCGTGGAGCGCCTCGGCGTCGACGGGCCCGCGTGGCGGTCGCTCGTCGGGCCGCTCGCCGCGCACCCCGGCCACGTCGTGCGCGTCGCGCTCGGCGACAAGCGCAGCATCCCGCGCGGCCTGCTGCCGCACGGCGCACCCGCCGCCGTGCACTTCGGCCTGCGCGTCCTGGAGCAGGGCACCCGGCTGTGGGACCGCCCCTTCATCGACGACGTCGCGCCCGCGCTGCTCACCGGCGTCGCCGCGCACACCATCACCGCGCTGCCGTCGCTCGCGGGCTCCGGGACCGCGCTGCTGCTCGCCGCCCTCGGCCACGCCGGCGCCGGCTGGGCCATCCCGCGCGGCGGCTCCGGGGCCATCGTCGCGGCGCTCGTCGACGACCTCGTCGAGCACGGCGGGGAGATCGTCACCGACCACCCCGTGCGCTCGTGCGACGACCTGCCGCCCGCGCACGCCTACCTGTTCGACACCTCGCCGCGCACGCTCCTCGACGTCATGGGCGACCGCCTCCCGGCCCGTGCCCGCCGCCCCCTCGAACGGTTCCGGTACGGCAACGGCGCCGCGAAGGTCGACTTCGTGCTGTCCGAGCCCGTGCCGTGGACCGTGCCGGAGGTCGGGCGGGCCGGCACCGTGCACCTCGGCGGGACGCGCGCCGAGATGGTCGAGTCCGAGGGGGCCGTGCAGTCGGGGCAGCACGCGCGCCGACCGATGACGCTGCTGAGCGACCCGACCGTGGTCGACGAGTCCCGGCGTGTCGGGGACCTGCGTCCGCTGTGGACCTACGCGCACGTGCCCGCCGGGTCCGACGTCGACGTCACCGAGGCCGTCACCGCGCACGTCGAGCGGTACGCACCCGGGTTCCGCGACGTCGTCGTCGCGTCACGCTGCATCCCGGCCGCGCAGATGCACCACCACAACCAGAACTACGTCGGCGGCGACATCTCCGCCGGAGCCGCGACCATCGCGCAGATGTTCGCGCGCCCCAGCGCGCGTCGCGACCCCTACGCCTCCGGGCGTGACGGGGTGTACCTGTGCTCCGCGTCGACCCCGCCCGGGCCGGGCGTGCACGGGCTGTCCGGGTGGTTCGCCGCGCGACGCGTCCTGCGCGAGGTCTTCAACACCGACCAGCTCCCGACCCTGGCCCCCGACCGCGCGACGGAGGCGTGGCCGGTCATCTGATCGCGGCCCGCGTCAGTCGACCAGCTCGCGGCCCGTCTCGGTGCGGGCGGTGAAGGCGGCGGTGCCGCGGGTCGCGAGCGCGCGCGCGACGCCGACCAGCGCGCCGGTGATCGCGGCGGCAGCGATGACCTCGCCGAGCCGGTAGTCGCCCTCGTCCTCGGGCTTCGGGGGCTTGTGCCCGCGCGTGGCCTTCCACCCCTGGGCCACGACCTGCTGCGCGAGCCAGGCGGCGGCGAGCGCACCACCGAGCCCGACGAGCTTCGCGACGGTCGACTGCTTGTCCATGCGGGGATACCTCCGGCGGGCGTCAGGGACAGGACCGCCGTCCACGCTAGCGGCGGACCGGTCGGACCGCTGGTCGGAGAGGCGTAGGATCGCCGCTGAACGACAGGGGAGCGTCACGTCGCCGGCAGCCCCGCCGACGGCCAGGACGCTGAGAGTGCGGATCACCGCAGACCCTCGAACCTGATCCGGTTCACACCGGCGTAGGGAGTCGGGCTTCTCAGTCTCCGCAGTCGTCGTCGGCGCGCCCCTGCGAGGGTGCCGCCGTGCGACGGGTGCGGGGACCCCCTCCTGCTGACGAAGGAGGAGCACCACCGATGGCGAGCACGCCCCGCCGCACGTCCGTCCCCGTCCTGGCGCTGGCCGCCGGGACCGTCCTCGCGCTCGCGGGCTGCTCCGCGGTCGGGGGCGGCGACCCGTCGCCCGCCGCATCCGGCGGAGGTGGCGGCACCGTCACGCTCGTCACGCACGACTCGTTCGGGCTGTCCGACGGGCTGCTGGAGTCCTTCGAGGAGGAGAGCGGCCTCACGGTGGAGGTCGTGCAGCCCGGCGACGCGGGCGCGCTGGTCAACCAGCTCGTCCTCACGAAGGACGCGCCGCTCGGCGACCTCGTGTTCGGCGTCGACAACACCTTCGCGTCGCGCGCGATCGACGAGGGCGTCGTCGAGCCGTACACGTCGTCCGCGCCGGCCGCCGACGACGCCGCGCAGTACGCGGTCGAGGGTTCCGACGCGCTGACCGCGGTCGACTTCGGCGACGTGTGCCTCAACGTCGACCACGCGTGGTTCAGCGAGCACGGGCTCGCGGAGCCCGCGACGCTCGACGACCTGACGAAGCCCGAGTACAAGGACCTGCTGGTCGTCCCGAGCGCGGTCACGTCGTCGCCGGGGCTGGCGTTCCTGCTCGCCACGGTCGGCGCGAAGGGCGAGGACGGCTGGCAGAGCTACTGGTCGGCGCTCGTCGCGAACGGCCTCAAGGTGTCCGAGGGCTGGTCGGACGCGTACTACACGGACTTCAGCGGCGGTGGCGGCGACGGGCCGCGGCCGGTCGTGCTCTCGTACGCGTCGTCCCCGCCGTTCACCGTGCCCGACGGTGCGGACGAGCCCACGACGGGTGCCCTGCTCGACACGTGCTTCCGGCAGGTCGAGTACGCGGGGGTCCTCGCCGGTGCGAAGAACCCCGAGGGTGCGCAGCAGCTGCTCGACTTCCTGCTCTCCGACGAGGTCCAGGCGGACATCCCGGGGTCGATGTACATGTACCCGGTGAGCTCGGCCGTCGACCTCCCCGAGGAGTGGGCCCGCTGGGCCCCGCTCGCCGACGCGCCCTTCGAGGTCGCTCCCGCCGACGTCGACGCGCACCGCGAGGAGTGGCTCGCGGCGTGGTCGGAGATCGTCGCGGGCTGACCCGATGACGACGACGCTCGCCCGCCCCGACGCCCCCGTGGCGCCGGGCGGGCGGGCGCGCCCGTCGGCGGGGATGGTCGCGTTCTGGACCGCGGCCGTCGTCGTCCCGCTGCTGTTCCTCGGGCTGTTCTTCGCGTGGCCGGTCGTCGTGATGGTCGCGCGCGGGTTCGCCGTCGACGGCGCGCTCGACCTGTCGGGCTTCGCCGACGTGTTCTCCCGGCCGCGGACGTGGCGGATCGTCGGGCTGACGCTCGCGCAGGCGTCCGTCGCGACGGTCGTGTCGGTGCTGCTCGGGGTGCCCGGGGCGTTCGTGCTGTACCGGCGGACGTTCCGCGGGCGGGCGGCCGTGCGTGCGCTGGTCACGGTGCCGTTCGTGCTGCCGACGGTCGTCGTCGGCGTGGCCTTCCGGTCGCTGCTCGTCGACGGCGGGCCGCTCGGGTTCCTGCGCCTCGACGGGACGTTCGCGGCGATCGTCGCCGCGCTCGTGTTCTTCAACTACGCCGTCGTGGTGCGGGCCGTCGGCGGGCTGTGGGAGCGGCTGGACCCGCGCGCCGAGCAGGCGGCGCGGGCGCTCGGCGCGTCGCCGTGGCGGGCCTTCCGCACGGTGGTGCTGCCGGCGCTGACGCCCGCGATCGCGTCGGCCGCGTCGCTCGTGTTCCTGTTCTCCGCGACGGCGTTCGGCACGGTCCTGGTCCTCGGCGGGCTGCGGTTCGGGACCATCGAGACCGAGATCTGGATCCAGACGACGCAGTTCCTCGACCTGCGTGCCGCCGCGGTGCTGTCGGTCGTGCAGCTCGCGGTCGTCGCCGGTGCGCTGCTCGTGGCCGGGCGGACGCGGGCCCGGCGCGAGCGGGCGCTCGACCTCGGCGCCCCGACCGCGACCGTCCGGGCCCTGACGCTCCGGCGGCCCGCCGGGGTGCCGCGCGGCGACGGTCATGCGCTCGACCTGGCCGCCGCCGCGGTGACCGGCGTCGTCGTCGTGCTGCTCGCGCTGCCGCTCGTCAACCTCGTCGTACGGTCGCTGCGGACCGCGGACGGGTGGGGCGTCGACCACTACGTCGCGCTCGCCGCACCCGCCGACACCCTCGGCGTCACCCCGCTGCACGCCGCCGTGACGTCGCTGCGTGTCGCGCTCGACGCGACGACGATCGCGCTGGTGGTGGGCGGTCTCGTCGCGCTGGTCGTGTCCCGGCGCCCGCGCCGCGCGGTCGGCCGTCGGGCCGTCGCCGGGCTCGACGCGGTGTTCATGCTGCCCCTCGGCGTCTCCGCCGTGACCGTCGGGTTCGGCTTCCTGCTGTCGATGCACCAGCCGTTCGGGCTCGACGTCGACCTGCGGACCTCGCCCGTCCTCGTGCCGATCGCGCAGGCCGTCGTCGCCGTGCCGCTCGTCGTGCGGACCGTCCTGCCCGTGCTGCGCGCGATCGACCCGCGCCTGCGGGAGGCCGCCGCGACCCTCGGCGCCGCCCCCGGCCGCGTCCTCGCGACCGTCGACCTGCCCGTCGCCGCGCGCGCCCTCGGCCTCGCCGTCGGGTTCGCGTTCGCCGCGTCGCTCGGCGAGTTCGGCGCGACCTCGTTCCTCGCCCGCCCCGACCGGCCCACGCTGCCCGTCGTGATCTTCCGGCTCATCGGCCGACCGGGCGCGGACTCCTACGGCACGGCGCTCGCCGCGTCCGTCGTGCTCGCGGTGCTCACCGCGGGCATCGTCGCCGCCTGCGAACGGTTGCGGGCCGGCAACCCCGGAGGTGACTGGTGAGCGGACTGCGCGTGCAGGACGTCGTCGTGCGGTACCCCGCCGGGCGGCAGGGCTGGACGACCGCCGTCGACGGCGTGTCCCTCGAGGTCGGCGCGGGCGAGGTCGTCGCGCTGCTCGGACCGTCGGGCTGCGGCAAGTCGTCCCTGCTGCGCGCCGTCGCCGGTCTCGAGCCGCTCGCGGGCGGGTCGGTCGCGTTCGACGGCGAGCGCGTCGACGCCGTGCCCGTGCACCGGCGCGGGTTCGGGCTGATGTTCCAGGACGGCGACGCGGTCCGCGACGGCGAACGCCTCGTCCTGGTCGTGCGTGACGAGCACGGCGGTCGTGCGGGGCGCGACGAGCGCGGCGCGGAGGTCGACCGCGAGGCGCGCGCGCAGCGACC
>NZ_JAPESW010000068.1 GCF_028527925.1 Cellulomonas fimi | reverse complement strand
CCTGCTCGGCGGCGTCCTCGGGCTCACCGTGCTCAACGTCGCGATCGCGGTCCTCTGGCGCTGACCCGCGGTGACGGTCGCGCCGCGGCCTCGGACCGCGGCGCGGCCTGACGACGGCTAAGGTCTGCCGCCATGGGTGTCGTCGGAGAGGTCCTGATCGGCGTCGTCGTGCTCGTCGGGCTGTTCGGGGTCGTCGTCCAGGTGCTGCCCGGCGGTCTGCTCGTCGCCGGTGCCGTCATCGCCTGGGGTGTGATCACGGGCGGGGCGGCCGGCTGGACCGTGGTCGCCGTCGCGGTCCTCGCGACCGGGCTCGCCGCCGTCGGCAAGTACCTGCTCGCGGGTCGGCACCTCCAGCGACGCGGTGTGCCGAACAGCACGCTCGTGTGGGGCGGGCTGCTGGGCGTGGTCGGATTCTTCGTCGTCCCCGTCGTCGGTCTGCCGCTCGGGTTCGTCGTCGGCATCTACGCGGCCGAGTGGGTCCGGCTGCGCGAGCACGGGCCCGCCTGGAAGGCCACGGTCGTCGCGCTGCAGGCCACGGGCGTGACGATCCTCGTCGAGCTCGCGGGTGCGCTCGTCACGACCGCCGCGTGGGGCGCCGGGCTCGCCGTCACCTGACCGGACCGCCCGTCCGCGGCACGGTGCTCGACCCCCGTGCCGCCCGTCGGCGGGACGCCGCCCGGTGCCTCCCGCCTGTGCGCGGCGGTCCCTCGGTGTCGGTGGCGACGCCTACGCTTGTCCTGTCATGACATCGCTGTTCGAGAGCCTCTCCCTGCCCGTGCCCGGTGGCGCCGTCCCGTCGCGCCGGACGGCCGGTGAGCCGTCCGGTCTGCCCGCCGTCGTGCCGCCGCGCGGCGAGGCCGACGCCGCCCAGGAGCGCGACGCCCGACGCCAGGAGCGTGCGGACGCGCTGCTCGTCGGGCTGAACCCGCAGCAGAAGGAGGCCGTCGTCCACAGCGGCGGCCCGCTGCTCATCGTCGCGGGCGCCGGCTCGGGCAAGACGCGCGTGCTGACGCACCGCATCGCGCACCTGCTGGCCACGCGCCGGGCGCGCCCGGGCGAGATCCTCGCGATCACGTTCACCAACAAGGCCGCGGCGGAGATGCGCGAGCGCGTCGAGCACCTGGTCGGGCCGTCGGCCCGGAACATGTGGGTCTCGACGTTCCACTCGGCGTGCGTGCGGATCCTGCGGCGCGAGGCCGCGACGCTCGGGCTCCGGTCCAGCTTCTCGATCTACGACGCCGCCGACTCGCAGCGGCTGCTCACGCTCGTCGCGCGCGAGCTCGACCTCGACCCCAAGAAGTACCCGGCGAAGGCGCTGTCGGCGAAGATCTCCGCGCTCAAGGACGAGCTCGTCGACCCCGAGACGTTCGCGGCGACGAACGGCGGGGGCGCGGCGAACGACTTCGACACCGCGCTGGCGCAGGTCTACACGCGCTACCAGGCGCGGCTGCGGCAGGCGCAGGCGCTCGACTTCGACGACCTCATCATGTCGACGGTCCACCTGCTGCAGGGGTTCCCGGCGGTCGCCGAGCACTACCGGCGGCGGTTCCGGCACGTGCTCGTCGACGAGTACCAGGACACCAACCACGCGCAGTACGTGCTCGTGCGCGAGCTCGTCGGGCACAGCGGCTCGGCGGCCGGCGCGGACGGCGATGAGGTGCCGCGCGGCGAGCTCACGGTCGTCGGCGACGCCGACCAGTCCATCTACGCGTTCCGCGGTGCGTCGATCCGCAACATCCTCGAGTTCGAGGCCGACTACCCCGACGCGCGCACGATCCTGCTCGAGCAGAACTACCGCTCGACGCAGACGATCCTGTCCGCCGCCAACGCGGTCATCAGCCGCAACCCCGGCCGCAAGCCCAAGCGGCTGTGGACCGACTCGGGGCAGGGCGCGCAGATCGTCGCGTACGTCGCGGACACCGAGCACGAGGAGGCGCGCTTCGTCGCGCAGGAGATCGACCGCCTCGGCGACTCCGACGGCGTGCGGCCCGGGGACGTCGCGATCTTCTACCGCGCGAACGCGCAGTCCCGCGCGCTCGAGGAGGTGCTGATCCGCGTCGGCCTGCCGTACAAGGTGGTCGGCGGCACGCGCTTCTACGAGCGCAAGGAGATCAAGGACGCGGTCGCGTACCTGCGCGCGATCGCGAACCCCGACGACGACGTCAACCTGCGCCGCATCCTCAACGTGCCGAAGCGCGGGCTGGGGGACCGGTCGGAGGCGATGGTCGCGTCGTTCGCCGAGCGTGAGCGCATCTCGTTCGGCGCCGCGCTCGACCGGCTCGACGAGGTGCCCGGGCTGGGCACACGCGCGATCACCGGGCTGTCGTCGTTCGCGGGGATGATGTCCGACCTGCGCGTGCTCGCGTTCCAGGGCGCCGGCCCCGCCGAGGTGCTCGGGGCCGTGCTCGACCGGTCGGGCTACCTCGCCGAGCTGCGGGCCAGCGAGGACCCGCAGGACGCGTCGCGCGTCGAGAACCTCGCCGAGCTGCACGCCGTCGCGACGGAGTTCGAGCAGAGCGACCCCGACGGCGACCTCGCCGACTTCCTCGAGCGCGTCTCGCTCGTCGCGGACTCCGACCAGATCCCGACCCCCGACGGCGGGGACGACGCCGACGGGGACGCGCCGCGCCAGCCGGACCAGGGCGTCATCACGCTCATGACGCTGCACACCGCCAAGGGCCTCGAGTTCCCGGTCGTGTTCCTCACGGGCATGGAGGACGGGACCTTCCCGCACATGCGCTCCCTGACGGACACCGACCAGCTCGCCGAGGAGCGCCGGCTCGCCTACGTCGGGCTGACCCGGGCGCGCGAGCGGCTGTACATCTCGCGCGCCGCCGTCCGGACCGCGTGGGGTGTGCCGAACGAGTTCCCGCCCAGCCGGTTCCTCGACGACCTGCCCGAGGAGCTCGTCGACTGGCGGCGGCGCGAGTCGTCGACGTCGTCGCTGCGCGGCGGCTGGGGCTCGGGCTTCGGGTCCGGCGGTTACGGTTCCGGCCGCGCCGGGTCCGGCGGCTACGGCTCGGGCTCCGGGTCGGGCGGCTACCGGTCCGGCGGGCGGACCGAGCGGGCGAAGGAGACGAAGCCCAGCCTGCCGTCGACGGGTGCCAAGTTCGGGTCGGCGACGCCGCGCGGCGACGTGCCGACGCTCGCGATCGGCGACCGCGTGACGCACGACGCCTACGGGCTCGGCACGGTCGTCGGGCTCGAAGGCGCAGGGCCGAACGCCGTCGCGAAGGTCGACTTCGGCACGGAGGGCACCAAGCGGCTGCTGCTGCGCTACTCGCCCGTCACCAAGCTCTGACGCGTCGCCGTGCCGCGGTGTGCCGACTCACGCCTGGCAGGCGGGCCCGGCTCGCCGGCCTGACGGAAGGTTGCGCGGTCACGCGGGTTGCGCGGGTCCCACGGGTCACGTACCGGCGGGGCCTCGACGTCCTCACACGTCGCCGCGCTGTCCCGCGCGTGGCAGACGGACCGGACGTCGACGCACCGAGCCGGTGCGACCGACAGGTCGCCGCGACTGCCGCCGGCGGCGTCTCGCGGTGGGTGCATCCCGGGACCGCCGGAGCCGGCCGCGCTCCAGGACGCTGCACGCGTGCGGCGGACCACCAGGACGGCGAACGCGCCGGCCGCGGCTCCGACGTCCCGCGGTGACGGCCGACCGCCGACGCCTCCACCGTCGTCGCGCACGTCGCTGCTCCTGACCGCCCCGTGCTCAGGCGGCGTCGGCCCAGGTGGCCTGCACGGCACGCTCGACGGCGTCGCGGTCGACCCCCGCGGCGAGGAGCGCCCGGCCGGAGCCCGCGGTGTCGAGACGCGCGGCCGCGAGCAGGAGGTGGCCGGTGTCGATCCGGCGGTGCTTGAGGCGGAGCGCCTCGCGCAGCGACACCTCGAGCAGCTTCTTGGCGTCGGCGTCGAACGGCAGGTGTCCCCGGCGTCCGCCGGGAGCGGGTGCGTCGAGCGCGCCGGCTCCGAACGTCGCCTCGACCTGCTCGCGCACGGCGTCGAGGTCGATCCCCAGGCCGGCGAGGGCCTCGGCGTCGAGGGTGTCGGTGGACTGGGCGCGGACCGCGCGCTCGAGGGTCGCGGGCTCGACGCCGACGCGGGCGAGCGCGCGGTGCGCGACGGCGTCCCCGTGCGCGACCGTGCCGAGCAGCACGTGCTCCGAGCCGATGTGGTCGGCGCCGAGCCGGCGGGCGACCGTCTGGGCCTGCTCGACGGCGACGCGGGCGTCGCGGGTGAAGCGCTCGAACATCAGGGGTACCTCTTCCCGTACTTCTTGTGGACGGCCTGCCGGGTGACGCCGAGCGCGTCGGCGATGTGCTGCCACGGCCACCCGAGCCGGCGCGCGCGCTCGACGTGGAGCGCCTCGAGCCGGTCGGCGAGGACGCGCAGCGAGCGGACGGCGCGCAGACCCTCGGCAGGGTCGTCGCCCGCGGCGGCGGTCAGGAGCTCGCTGGACATGGCGTCAACTTACGTTGACGCTGCCTGAGTGTCAACCGATGTTGACGTGCGAGCCGGTGGTCGTGCGCCGCCGCACCGGACCGCTCGGCACGCGTGAGCGAGCCGTCGGCGCTGAGGGGAGACGGGCGCGGGCGCGCCGGGCATCAGCCGCGGACGAGAACCGGCCGGGCCGGGTCGACGTTGTCCACCACGACGGTCGCGCGGTCCACGGGGGCGACCTCGGCGAGGTAGAGCAGCTGCCCGTCCCGGTACCGCGCGTTCACCGGGTCGTCCGGGTCCGCCGGGCAGCCGTCCCGCACCGCCATCCGCGCGAACGTCACGTCGAACGGCACCCGCAGGAAGACGGAGAAGTCCCACCACGCGGCCAGCTCGGGACGGTGCAGGAAGATGCCGTCGACGACCAGGACCGCGTCGTCCGGCGCGGTCCGCAGGGGCGCGTCGAGGGACCGGTCGGAAACCACGTCCCGCACCGCCGTCCGGTATCGGCGCGAGCCGCCCGGTGCGAACGGCGCCAGCAGCTCGCGGTCCAGCGCGTCGTGATCGTACGAGTCCCGGTAGAACCCCTCCGGCGAGCGTCGCCCTCGCGCGTACCGGTCGACGGCCGCACGGTGGAAGCCGTCGACGGACGCGCGGACGACCGTGCGGCCCCGAGCGCTCAGCGCGCCCGCGAGCTCGTCGGCCAGGACCGTCTTGCCCGCGCCGTCGACGCCGTCGACCCCGACCAGGACCGGCCGCCCGAGCATCGTGGGATCGGGCACGCGGACGGCGAGCTCGTCGAGCAGGCGGACGCGGACCTCGGTCGGGGCGGGGTGCGGCGGCATGCTCGCGACCGTACCGGCGACGCGCGCATGTCGGAGGTGCGCGGCACCGTGGGGGCATGGACGCAGGCGGGACGCGCGACGACGAGGTGCGGGAACGGCTCGCGGACGTGCGGCGGGAGGCCGAGCGTCGCCTGGACGCGCTGCGTGACGAGCACACCGCCGTCGTCGACGCGTCGCGCGACAGCAACGCCGACGACGAGCACGACCCCGAGGGCGCGACGATCGCGTTCGAGCGCGCGCAGGTGGACGCGCTCGCGGCGGCGGCGACCGAGCGGCTGGCGGAGGTCGACCGCGCGCTGCGGCGGCTCGACGACGGCACCTACGGCACGTGCGCGTCGTGCGGTCGACCCATCCCGGCCGAGCGCCTCGCGGCCCGCCCGACGGCGACGACGTGCGTGACCTGCGCGGCCGGCGGGCGACGCTGACGGCCGGAGTCCGACGCCGACGCGGTGACCGGGGACGTCACGCACGCCACATCTCTCGATGTGAAGATATCTCCGCCCGAAGGCTACGATCGGCGACGGCGCTGCGGCCGGACCGTGGTCGCGCCAGGCCGGTCGGACGAGAGGAACCGGGACCGAAGTGGACCTGTTCGAGTACCAGGCACGTGACATCTTCGAGAAGCACGGGGTGCCCGTGCTCGGCGGCATCGTCGCCACGACTCCCGACGAGGCCCGCGACGCGGCGTCCCGCCTGCTGCCCGCCGAGGGTGGCGTCGTGGTCGTCAAGGCGCAGGTGAAGACCGGCGGCCGCGGCAAGGCCGGTGGCGTCAAGCTCGCCCGCTCCGCCGACGAGGCCGCCGAGAAGGCCGGCGAGATCCTCGGCATGGACATCAAGGGCCACACCGTGCACCGCGTGATGATCGCGGCGGGCGCGAAGATCGCCCAGGAGTTCTACTTCTCCCTGCTGCTGGACCGCGCCGAGCGTCGCTACCTGGCGATGGCGTCGGTCGAGGGCGGCATGGAGATCGAGCAGCTCGCGGTCGAGCGCCCCGAGGCGCTCGCGAAGGTCGCGGTCGACCCGCGCACGGGCATCGACCAGGCGAAGGCCGACGAGATCGTCGCCGCCGCGGGCTTCGCGCCCGAGCTGGCCGGCAAGGTCGCGGACGTGCTCCAGAAGCTGTGGCTCGTCTACAAGAACGAGGACGCCACCCTCGTCGAGGTGAACCCGCTGGTCCTCACCGAGGACGGCGAGATCGTCGCGCTCGACGGCAAGGTCACGCTCGACGCGAACGCCGACTTCCGGCACCCCGACCACGAGGCGCTCGAGGACAAGGCCGCCGCCGACCCGCTCGAGGCGCGCGCCAAGGAGAAGGACCTCAACTACGTCAAGCTCGACGGCGAGGTCGGCATCATCGGCAACGGCGCGGGGCTCGTCATGAGCACGCTCGACGTCGTCGCGTACGCCGGCGAGGCGCACGGCGGCGTCAAGCCCGCCAACTTCCTCGACATCGGCGGTGGCGCGTCGGCCGAGGTCATGGCCGCCGGGCTCGACATCATCCTCACGGACCCGCAGGTCAAGTCGGTGTTCGTCAACGTCTTCGGCGGCATCACGGCCTGCGACGCGGTCGCCAACGGCATCGTCGCGGCGCTCGAGATCCTCGGCGACGAGGCCTCGAAGCCGCTGGTCGTCCGCCTCGACGGCAACAACGTGCTGGAGGGCCGCCGCATCCTCGCGGACGCCGGCCACCCGCTCGTCACGCTCGCGGACACGATGGACGGCGGCGCCGACGAGGCCGCCCGCCTGGCCCACACCGCCGCCTGAGACCCTCGAGAAGCAGAGAGAAGCAGACAGACATGGCGATCTTCCTCACCGAGGCGTCCAAGGTCATCGTCCAGGGCATGACCGGCTCCGAGGGCACCAAGCACACGACGCGCATGCTCGCGTCGGGCACCAACGTCGTGGGCGGCGTCAACCCGCGCAAGGCCGGGACGACGCAGTCGTTCGGTGACGTCGACGTCCCCGTGTTCGGCTCGGTGGCCGAGGCCATCGAGAAGACGGGTGCCGACGTCTCCGTCATCTTCGTGCCGCCGGCCCACACCAAGGGCGCGGTCGTCGAGGCCGTCGACGCGGGCATCCCGCTCGTCGTCATCATCACCGAGGGCGTCCCGGTGGCCGACACGGCCGAGTTCTTCTCCTACGCGCAGGAGAAGGGCGTCCGGCTCATCGGCCCGAACTGCCCCGGCCTCATCAGCCCCGGGAAGTCGAACGTCGGCATCATCCCCGCGGACATCACGGGCGCCGGCAAGGTCGGGCTCGTGTCGAAGTCCGGCACGCTGACCTACCAGATGATGTACGAGCTGCGGGACTTCGGGTTCTCGACGGCCATCGGCATCGGCGGCGACCCGATCATCGGCACGACGCACATCGACGCGCTCGCCGCGTTCGAGGCCGACCCCGAGACGGAGCTCATCGTCATGATCGGCGAGATCGGTGGCGACGCCGAGGAGCGGGCCGCGGCCTACATCCAGGCGAACGTCACCAAGCCGGTCGTCGGCTACGTCGCGGGCTTCACCGCCCCCGAGGGCAAGACGATGGGCCACGCCGGCGCGATCGTGTCCGGCTCGTCGGGCACCGCGCAGGCGAAGAAGGAGGCCCTCGAGGCCGCCGGCGTCAAGGTCGGCAAGACCCCGTCGGAGACCGCCGCGCTCGCGCGCGAGCTGCTCACGCGCTCCTGAACGACCTCACGGAACCCCCGCACCCGCTCCTGGGTGCGGGGGTTCCGTGCGTCCGGGTTCCCGCGCGCCCCGTGACCCCTCGGCACGGCCACGAGTGACCGACTCGCCGGGCCGAGGTGCCGGGTGAGACGTCCGGCTCCGGCGACGATGTCCGGATGAGCGCCGCAGGACCGCGGACGGGCCGACCGCCCGCCACGACGACCCGACCGGGCCGCCGGACCGTCCTCGGAGGCGCTGACCGGTCCACCTTCTTCACGAGCGCCCTCGACGGCGCCCCGCGCTGGGCGACGGGCGCGCTCGCGGCGCTGCAGGCCGCCGTCCTGTCGCTGGCGGCGCTGACGATCCCGTCGGTCGCGGCGTTCGTCGCGACGTCCGCCGACCCGAGCAACGCGGGTGTCGCGTGGCCGCAGGCCGTCGGTGTGGGGGCCGCGGTCTGGCTGCTCGGGCACGGCGTGCCCGTGACGGTCGCGGGCACGGCCGTGACGCTCGTGCCCCTCGGCGTGAGCCTGCTCGCGCTGTTCACCTGCTACGCCTCGGCGCGACGCTCCGGTGTCGCGACCCGGTCGGCCTACGCGGCCGCGGTCGGCGCCTACGCCGCGGCCGCCGGGCTCGTCGCGCTCCTGGTGGGCGGCGGTGGTGGGGCCGCCGCACGTGCGGTCGTCGGCGGTGCCGTGGTCGGCGGCCTCGGGCTGGGGGCGGGGCTGCTGCGACGTCCGGAGGCGCCCTCGCTGCGTGCGCTGACCCGGCCGGCGTGGTCGCGCGTCGCGCCGTGGGCGCGCGTCGGCGGCACGGGGGGCGTGCTCGCGGCCGCGCTGCTGGTCGCGGTGTCCGCGCTCGTCGTGACGCTGTGGGTCGTCGCCGGTCGCGCGACCGTCGGCGACGTCGTGCGTGGTCTGAACCTCGACGCCGTCGGGGGTGTCGTGCTTGCGTTCGCCGAGCTCGCGTTCCTGCCGAACCTCGTCGTCTGGGCGCTCGCGTGGCTGGCCGGTCCCGGGTTCGCCGTGGGGCTCGGCAGCCGCTTCTCCCCGACGGAGGTCGTACCCACGCCGCTGCCCGCGGTCCCGCTGCTCGGGGGTCTGCCGTCACCCGACCTCGTCGGCCCGGCCACCGCGGGTGCGCCGGTCGTGCTGGTCGTCGTCGGCCTCGTCGCGGGCTGGTACCTGCACCGACGCGTCCGTCCGACGACCGGCTGGCACACCGTCGCCGCGTGCGGGGTGACGGCCGCGACCGCCGGCGTGCTCGTCGCGACGCTGGTCACGCTCGCGAGCGGTGCCGCCGGGCCCGGTCGCATGGCGTCGGTCGGTGCGCACGGCTGGGCGGTCGGCGGGGCGGTGGCACTCGGCGTCCTCGTGGGGGCCGCGCTCGTGGCGCTTCCGGGGGACCCGTTCGTCCGAGCGGGCCTCCGGCGTCTGCTGCGCGTCCCGGACCGGGACGGCGCGCTCCCCGACGAGGACTGACCTCCCGGGGCGTCAGCCCGCGTCGCTGCCCGGCGTGGGGCGCTGCAGCCCGTCCGTGAAGGCGCGCTCGCACTGCTTCTGCGCGGTGACGGTCAGCGCGCCCGCCATGCAGTCCTCGCGCTCCTGCAGCAGCGGTGAGATCGACAGCGCCGTCAGCACCGCGAGCGACCACACGGCCGACATCGTGACGAGCACCGCGAGCATCGCGGGCAGCCCGCCGCGGGCGCGCGCCCGGACCGCGGTCACGAGGGCGCGGACGCCGAGCACCAGACCGGCCAGGGCGAACAACGCAGCCGCGATGCGCCACGGCATCGGGAGCGTCGCGACCAGCACGGACCCGAGCAGCAGGACGCCCACCGTGCGCGACTGCTCGGCCGCCTTGAGCGTCCCGGCCGGGTCCGGAGGTGCCGCGGCGGCCTCGCGCCGCTCGGCCTCGGTCGGGACCGGACGCAGGACCGTCGACGACCCGGCGAGGTCCGTCCCGTGAGCGTCGGGAGCGCTCGTCGACGCGTCCGCGGCGGGCGGCCCGTCGGACGTCGGCGCGCTGCCCGGGCGGGCCGCGGAGGGGTCGACGTGGTCGGGCCCGGCGGCCCGCGGTCGGTCCTCGGGCGGTGCGTACGGGTTGCTCACCCCCGCATTGTCACCCACCGCGGGCGCGCACGGCACGGTCGCCCGCGGTCGACGGCCCGGCCACCAGGGCTGTCACGGGCGGCGCGCGGGCGCGGGTAGGGTCGGCGCGTGACGCCGCCCGCCGACCCCACCGCCACCCGTCCCGGCCCGCAGGACGACCGCCCCGCCACGCGCAGCGCGGGCCGGCTCGTCGTCCTCGTCTCGGGCACCGGGTCGAACCTCGCGGCCCTGCTCGACGCGCACGATGACCCCGCGTTCGGCGCGCGCGTCGTCGGCGTCGTGTCGGACCGGCCCGGGATCCGTGCGCTCGACATCGCGCGCGAGGCGGGCGTCCCGACCGCGGTGGTGTCGCTCAAGGACTTCCCGGACCGGGCGGCGTGGGACGTCGGCGTCGCGGAGGCCATGGCCGTGTTCGCCCCCGACCTCGTCGTCGAGGCCGGGTTCATGAAGATCCTCGGTGCGCCGTCCCTCGAGCGGTTCGGCGGTCGCATCATCAACACCCACCCCGCGCTCCTGCCGTCGTTCCCCGGCGCGCACGGGGTCCGCGACGCGCTCGCGTACGGCGTGAAGGTCACGGGGTGCAGCGTCATCGTCATCGACGAGGGCGTCGACAGCGGCCCGATCCTCGCGCAGGAGGCCGTCCCGGTGCTGCCCGGCGACGACGAGGCGTCGTTGCACGAGCGGATCAAGGTCGTCGAGCGGCGGCTCCTCGTGGAGTGCGTGGGACGGATCGCCCGCGAGGGGTTGCGGGTCGACGGCCGGACGGCGGTCATCGGCGGCTGAGCCACCTCCCCGGCGGTGCGCCCGGCCGGTCGCCGGGCCGCTGGACCGCCCGCCGGTGCCCGGTAGACTCGTCCGCGGTCGTGACTGGCGCAGGTGGGTGCAACCACCGGGGAGCGGCCGCAGTGCCCCCGCCACGCACCGCCCGCCTGGGTGCCTGGGTCCCTGAACCGACCCACCCGACCGGGAGCTGCCGATGTCCTCCGCGCCTGCCACCCCCGCCGCCTCCATCGCCCCGTCCGACGACGCCACGCGCCGTCCCGTCCGCCGCGCGCTCGTCAGCGTCTACGACAAGACCGGCCTGACCGAGCTGGCCGCCGCGCTGCACGCCGCGGGCGTCGAGATCGTGTCGACCGGCTCGACGGCGGCCACGGTCGCCGCGTCCGGCGTGCCCGTGACGCGCGTCGAGGACCTCACCGGGTTCCCCGAGTGCCTCGACGGGCGCGTGAAGACGCTGCACCCGCGCGTGCACGCCGGGATCCTCGCCGACACGCGGCTGCCCGAGCACGTCGCGCAGCTCGAGGAGCTGGGCGTCGCACCGTTCGAGCTGGTCGTCGTCAACCTCTACCCGTTCACCGCGACCGTCGCGTCGGGTGCGAGCCCCGACGAGTGCGTCGAGCAGATCGACATCGGCGGCCCGTCCATGGTCCGCGCCGCGGCCAAGAACCACCCGAGCGTCGCGGTCGTCGTCGACCCCGCGCGGTACGACGACGTCGCCGCGGCCGTCGCGGCGGGCGGCTTCACGCTCGCAGAGCGTCGCCGCCTCGCGGCGCAGGCCTTCGCGCACACCGCCGCGTACGACGTCGCCGTCGCCGGCTGGTTCGCGTCGGACTACGCGCCCGACGAGCCCGCGACCGACGACGCCCCCGCGTTCCCCGCCTTCGCCGGCGCGACGTGGACGCGGTCCGACGTGCTGCGCTACGGCGAGAACCCGCACCAGGCGGCGGCCCTGTACGTCACGGCCGACGGAGCGGCGGGCCGTGGCCTCGCGGGCGCGCGGCAGCTGCACGGCAAGCAGATGTCGTACAACAACTACGTCGACGCGGACGCGGCGTGGCGCGCGGCGCACGACCACGACGCCCCCGCGGTCGCGATCATCAAGCACGCGAACCCGTGCGGCATCGCGGTCGGCGCGGACGTCGCCGACGCGCACGCGAAGGCCCACGCGTGCGACCCGGTGTCCGCGTTCGGCGGCGTCATCGCGACCAACCGGACGCTGACCGTGCAGGCGGCGGAGCAGATCGCGCCGGTGTTCACCGAGGTCGTCGTCGCGCCGGACTTCGAGCCCGAGGCCGTCGAGGTGCTGACCCGCAAGAAGAACGTGCGCCTGCTGCAGGTGACGCCGCTCGACGCCGCCGCCGTCGCGACCGAGCAGCGCGCGGTCACCGGCGGCCTGCTGGTCCAGCAGGTCGACCGTGTCGACGCCACCGGCGACGACCCCACCACGTGGACGCTCGCCGCGGGCGAGGCCGCCGACGACGCGACGCTCGCCGACCTGGTGTTCGCGTGGCGCGCGGTGCGCGCGGTCAAGTCGAACGCGATCCTGCTGGCCGACGGCGGCGCGTCCGTGGGCGTCGGGATGGGGCAGGTCAACCGCGTCGACTCGTGCCGCCTCGCCGTCGAGCGGGCCAACACGGGCGACGTCGAGCGCGCCCGCGGCGCCGTGGCGGCCTCCGACGCGTTCTTCCCGTTCGCCGACGGGCTCCAGGTGCTGCTCGACGCCGGCGTGCGCGCGGTCGTGCAGCCCGGCGGGTCCGTGCGTGACGAGGAGGTCGTCGCGGCGGCGCAGGCCGCGGGCGTGACGCTCTACCTGACGGGCACGCGGCACTTCGCGCACTGACGCCGACGACGCGGCGCCCGCCCGCTCGACGGACGGCGCCGCGTCGTCGCCCCGCGACCTCGGAGGGTCGACTGCTGCGGGCCTACCGCCGGGGTCGACGGCCGCCGGCCGACGGCGGCGGTCCCACGGCTGCGGGCCGAGCGGTTGAGGGCCGGCGGATCAGACGAGCGCGGCCTCGCGCAGCCCGCGCCCCGCGTCGCGCGCGGTCTCGCGGTCCAGCACGGGCAGGGCCTCGCCGCCGAACAGCCGGCGAGCCGCGCCCACGTCGCGCGGACGGTCCACCGTGAGCACCGCGCTGCACGTCCCGGTGCCCGGGCGGAACCACAGCACGCTCCAGCCCGCACCGTCGGCCGGGTCCCCGCGCAGCTCGACGTCGTCGTCCGGGCCGGGCAGGCCGAACAGCGCGAGCTCGTGCCCGAGCTGCGTCGAGAACACGTACGGCGCGGGGTCGTCGACAGGGCCGCCGACGCCGAGCAGGTCGGCCGCGAGGACCGCCGGGGTGCGCAGGGCGCCGTCCCAGTGGCCGCCGGGCACCCAGCCGTGCCGGGCCGACCGGCGCAGCGTGACGTCGCCGACGGCCCGCACGTGCCGCGGCGCCCCGACGACCGCGAGCGTCCCGTCGACGCGCAGGGCCCCGTCGGGCTCCCGCGGCAGGGCGTCGCCGACCCACGACGTCGCCGGCCGGGCGCCGACGGCCGCGAGCACCGCGTCGGCGACGAGCTCGGTGCCGTCGGCGAGCAGGACCCGGTCGGGCCGGACGTCGACGACCTGCGCACCGGTGAGCAGTCGCACGCCCGCGGCCGCGTACCAGGGTGCGGTGAGCGCGCCGACGTGCGCACCGAGCGCGGCGGACAGCGGCGTCGACGCGGCCTCGACCACGGTGACGTCCCCGCCGGCGGCGGCCACGACACCCGCGACCTCCGCCCCGATCCAGCCCGCACCGACGACGACGAGCCGACGCCCGGCACCCACGACCGCGCGGAGCGCCTCGGCGTCGGCCCACGTGTGCAGCGTGAGCGCGGCCTGCCACCCGGCTGGAAGCGTCGCGCGGGCCCCGGTCGCCACGACGACCGCGTCGGCCGTGACCTCCCCGTCGTCCGTCGCGACCGCGGGGCGCTCGCCGCCCACCCGGAGGCCGCGGGCCGGCCTGGCGAGGTGCACCTCGTCGGCGAGCGCCACGAGGTCCGCGCCGACCTCGTCCGTGAGCCAGGTCGGTGCGGGACGGTCGAGCAGGTGCTTGGACAGCGGGGGGCGGTCGTACGGGGCGACGCCCTCGCGGCCCAGCACCACGACGCGCCCGTCGAACCCGTGCTCGCGGAGCGCGGCCACGGTCTGCGTTGCGGCGAGGCCCGCCCCGACGACGAGCACGTCGCGCGGGGGGACCTGCGCGGCGTCCGCCGCACCGGGGGCCGTCCGCGCGGCGCTGATGTGCTCGGACGCGGCGGCGGGGGTCCAGGACGTCACCCGCGCAACGGTAGTCTCCCGTCGGGAGGCTGATCGATGGTGCAGGAGCGGGTCGGACCGCAGTGGCCGCGGATGACGCACGAGTCGTCGTCGGCCGAGCCCGACGTGCCGCCGTCGACCGGTCCGATCCCCGTCGAGGAGGCGCCCCTCGACCCGCGCGCGATCGCGCGCGCCTCGCTCGACGCCGCGCGCAACGCGTCGTTGTGGTGGACCAGCGCCGGTGTGTTCGTCTCCGTCGTCGTCGCGTTCGTCGTCGGCGCGACCGCCGGTGCCTACACGCTCGCCGGGGTCATGGCGGTGTGCGGCGTCGTGCGGGCGGTCCGGCCCTCGCCCGGCCCGGTCGCGATCTCCGTGCGGTCCAAGCCGATCGACCTGGTCGTGCTGTTCGGCGGCGCGCTCTGCCTCGCCGTCCTCGCGCACTCGCTGCCGC
>NZ_JAPESW010000067.1 GCF_028527925.1 Cellulomonas fimi | reverse complement strand
GCCGATCGGCCCGGCGGGCGGGTGAGACGAGCGGCTCCGGCCGGGGTGCGGGCGCCGTCAGTCGCCGAACGGTCCGACGCGCACCACGGAGCGCGGGCGGGACGCGAGCTCGACCGCGAGCTCCTGCACGTCCGCGGCGGTGACCGCGCGGATGCGGTCGAGCGACTCGTCGATGCTCAGCAGCTCGCCGTGGACGAGCTCGGCCTTGCCGAGGCGGCTCATGCGCGACCCGGTGTCCTCCATGCCGAGCACGAGGCCGCCGGCCAGCTGGCCGCGGGACCGCTCGAGCTCCGCGGGCGTGATGCCGTCCTGCGCGAGCCGCTCCCACTCGGCGACCATGAGCGCGACGACCTCGTCGACCTTGCCCGGCGCGCAGCCGGCGTACAGCCCGAAGACGCCCGTGTCGGCGTGCCCGGACGCGTAGGAGTACGTCGAGTACGCGAGGCCGCGCTTCTCGCGGATCTCCTGGAACAGGCGCGACGACATGCCGCCGCCCAGGACCGCGTTGAGCACCGAGAGCGTGAAGCGGCGGTCGTCGGTCGCGGTGAGCGCGGTGCCGCCGACGATGACGTTGGCCTGCTCGGTGTGCCGGCGCACGGTCAGCTCGACGCCCTCGCCGGGGATGCCGGCCGAGCCCGCGAGCAGCGCGCGCGACGTCACCGGGCGACGACCGGTCGGCACGGCGTCACCGTCCAGGGACCAGCCGCCGGTCGCGAGCGCGTCGGCCACCTGGGCGCACAGGACGTCGTGGTCGACTCCCCCGGCCGCGGTGACGACGAGCGTCGACGGCGTGTAGTGCCAGCGGTAGTGCTCCCAGACGGCGTCGCGCGGGACCGCGCGGATCGTGTCGGGCGTCCCGCCGATGGGGCGGCCGAGCGGGTGCGCGCCGAGCACCGCGGTCGCGAACTGCTCGTGCACGACGTCGCTCGGGTCGTCGTCGTTCATGGCGAGCTCTTCGAGGATGACGCCGCGCTCGGTCTCGAGCTCGTCGGCGTCGATCCGCGCCGAGGTCACCATGTCTGCGATGACGTCGACCGCCATGGGCAGGTCGGTGTCGAGCACGCGCGCGTAGTAGCACGTGTGCTCCTTGCCGGTCGCCGCGTTGGCCTCGCCACCGACGGCGTCGAACGCCTCGGCGATGTCCATCGCAGACCTGCGGGCCGTGCCCTTGAAGAGCAGGTGCTCGAGGAAGTGCGTCGAGCCGAAGTGGCCCGACTCCTCGTCGCGCGAGCCGACGCCGACCCACGCCCCGACGGTCGCGGAGCGCAGGCCGGGCATCTGCTCGGTGACGACGCGGACCCCGCCGGGCAGGACGGAACGACGCACGATGGCGTCGCCGTCCTGCCCGGCGGTCTGCTCCGCCCCGGGGAGCCCGGGGCCGACGAGCGGGAGGTCCAGCGGCACGTCAGGCGTCGGCGGGCGCCGCGGCGGCGTCCGTCGTCGCGTCCGCACCCTCGGCGTTCTCCTCGATCACCGCGTGCAGCGAGAGCTTGCCGCGCGGGTCGATCTCGCCGATCTCGACCTGGACCTTCTGCCCGATGGACAGGACGTCCTCGACGTTCTCGACGCGCTTGCCGCCGACGAGCTTGCGGATCTGCGAGATGTGCAGCAGGCCGTCCTTGCCCGGCGAGAGCGACACGAACGCGCCGAACGTCGTCGTCTTCACGACGGTGCCGACGAAGCGCTCGCCCACCTCGGGCATGTGCGGGTTCGCGATCGCGTTGATCGCCGCCCGCGCGGCCTCCGCCGACGGACCGTCGGTGGCGCCGATGTAGACCGTGCCGTCGTCCTCGATCGAGATGTCGGCGCCGGTCTCCTCCTGGATCTGGTTGATCATCTTGCCCTTGGGGCCGATGACCTCGCCGATCTTGTCGACCGGGACCTTCACCGTGATGACGCGCGGCGCGAACGGGCTCATCTCGTCCGGGACGTCGATCGCCTCGGCGATGACGTCGAGGATCGCGAGGCGCGCCTCCTTGGCCTGCGTCAGCGCGCCGGCCAGGACCGACGCGGGGATGCCGTCGAGCTTGGTGTCGAGCTGGATCGCGGTGACGAACTCGCGCGTGCCGGCGACCTTGAAGTCCATGTCGCCGAACGCGTCCTCGGCGCCCAGGATGTCGGTGAGCGCCGCGTAGCGGGTCTCACCGTCGACCGTGTCGGACACGAGGCCCATCGCGATGCCCGCGACGGGCGCGCGCAGCGGCACACCCGCGTTGAGCAGCGACAGCGTGGACGCGCACACCGAGCCCATGGACGTCGAGCCGTTGGAGCCGAGGGCCTCGGACACCTGGCGGATCGCGTAGGGGAACTCCTCGCGGCTCGGCAGCACGGGCATGAGCGCCCGCTCGGCGAGCGCGCCGTGGCCGATCTCGCGGCGCTTCGGCGAGCCGACGCGGCCCGTCTCACCCGTCGAGTAGGGCGGGAAGTTGTAGTTGTGCATGTACCGCTTGCGCGTCTCCGGGGAGAGCGTGTCGAGCTGCTGCTCCATGCGGAGCATGTTGAGCGTCGTGACGCCGAGGATCTGCGTCTCGCCGCGCTCGAAGATCGCGGAGCCGTGCACGCGGGGCAGGACCTCGACCTCGGCCGAGAGCGTGCGGATGTCCCGCAGGCCACGGCCGTCGATGCGGAAGCCGTCCGTGAGGATGCGCTGGCGGATGAGCTTCTTCTGCACCGACCGGTAGGCGGCGGAGAGCTCCTTCTCGCGGCCCTCGAACTGCTCGGCGAGGCCCGCGAGGACCTCGGCCTTGATCTCGTCGAGGCGGTTCTCGCGGGTCTGCTTGTCCGCGATGGACAGCGCGGCGCCGAGCGGCGTCGAGGACGCGGCCTCGACCGCGGCATACGCGTCGTCCTGGTAGTCCGGGAACGTCGGGAAGACCTGGGTCTCCTTGGCGGCCTTCGCGGCGAGCTCCTGCTGCGCCTCGACGAGCACGCGGATGAACGGCTTCGCGGCCTCCAGGCCCTGCGCGACGATCTCCTCGGTGGGCGCGGTCGCACCCTCCTGGATGAGGTTCCACGACTTCTCGGGCGCCTCGGCCTCGATCATGGCGATGGCCACGTCGTCGCCGACGACACGACCGGCGACGACCATGTCGAACGTCGCACGCTCACGCTCGGAGTAGCGCGGGAACGCGACCCACTGGCCGTCGACGAGCGCGATGCGCACGCCACCGACCGGGCCCGAGAAGGGCAGGCCGGAGAGCTGCGTCGAGATCGACGCGGCGTTGATCGCGAGGACGTCGTACGCGTCGTCCGGGTGGATCGCGAGGACCGTGATGACGACCTGGACCTCGTTGCGCAGGCCCTTGACGAACAGCGGGCGCAGCGGGCGGTCGACGAGGCGGCACGCGAGGATCGCCTCGGTCGAGGGACGGCCCTCGCGACGGAAGAAGGAGCCCGGGATCTTGCCGGCGGCGTACTGCCGCTCCTCGACGTCGATCGTCAGCGGGAAGAAGTCGAACTGGTCCTTGGGGTGCTTGCCGGCCGTCGTGGCCGACAGGAGCATCGTGTCGCCGTCCAGGTAGGCGGCGGCCGAGCCGGCGGCCTGCTTGGCCAGGCGGCCCGTCTCGAAGCGGACGGTGCGGGTGCCGAAGCGGCCGTTGTCGATGACGGCCTCGGCGAACTGGATCTCGGGACCCTCCACGGGTGCCCTCCTCGTTCTACGAAGGCGCCGGCCGGCCGCGGCGGTCTTCGACCGTGGTCCTCGGAGCCGAGGGCTCCGGGGGCCACTACCGAGGACCGGACGAGCGGGCCGACGCGGTGGATGGTGCTGGGTCGTGCGGGTGGTGCTGGTCGTGCGGGAGGCACGCCGGCCGGACGGTCAGGCCCGACCGGGGCGAACATCGGACCAGCCCGGACCCTGTCGCGGGTCCGGGCTGGTCCGGAGGCTCAACGGCGCAGGCCGAGGCGCTCGATGATCGAGCGGTAGCGGTTGATGTCGACCTTCTGCAGGTACCCGAGAAGACGACGACGACGACCGACGAGCAGCAGCAGGCCGCGACGGCTGTGGTGGTCGTGCTTGTGCTCCTTGAGGTGCTCCGTCAGGTCCTTGATCCGCTGGGTCAGGACGGCGATCTGCACCTCCGGCGAACCGGTGTCGCCCTCGTGCGTCGCGTACTCGGTCATGATGGCCTGCTTGGTGGCGCTGTCCAGGGACACGGTTCTCCAGGTTGTCTCGTTGCGCGGTGCTCCGGGGCATGTCCACCCGGGCTCTCTCGTTCCGCGGCCGTTCTGACGGCGTCGACCATCGTACCAGGCGGTTCGCACCCCCCGGTCAGCCGGCCGCCCGCCGGTCAGCCGGCTGCAGCGCCCGGTCGGGCGGTCGCAGCACCCGCGAGGACCGTGCGGACCTGCGCGACGTCCTCGCTCATCCGCTCGAGCAGCGCGTCGACCGAGTCGAACCGCAGCGTGGGGCGCAGGCGCTCGACGAGCTCGACGACGACCTGCTCGTCGTACAGGTCGAGGTCGTCGCGGTCGAGCACGTACGCCTCGACGCGGCGCTCCTGCCCGTCGAACGTCGGGTTGGTGCCGATCGACACCGCGGCCGGCAGCACGCGATCGGGGTCCTCCGAGGTCACGGGCGTGCCGTCGGCGTGCCGCACGCGGCGCAGCCACCCCGCGTAGACACCGTCGGCCGGGACCATCCCGGTGAGGTCGCCGCCGAGGTTCGCGGTCGGGTAGCCGAGCTCACGACCCCGCGCGTCGCCGTGCACGACGGTCCCGCGCACGCGGTGCGGACGGCCGAGCACGCGCGCCGCCTGCACGACGTCGCCCGCCTCGAGCAGCTCGCGGGCCCACGTGGACGACCAGCGGCGGCGCAGCGGGTCCGCGGCATGGTCCTCGGGGCTGCCCGGGTCGGCCGCCGGCGCGGGCGTGACGTCCTCGATCACCTCGACGTCGAACCCGTACCGCTCGCCGAGCGCGACCATGGTCGACAGGTCGCCCGAGTTCTGCCATCCGAAGCGCACGTCGCGGCCGACGACCACGGTGCGCGTGCGCAGCCCGTCGACCAGGTACCGCTCGACGAACTCCTGCGGCGTCTGCCGCGCGAACTCGAGCGTGTACGGCAGCAGCAGGACCGCGTCGAGACCGGTCTCCTCGAGCAGCTCGAGGCGGTCCTCGTCGCCCGTGATGAGCTCGGGGGCGCTGTCCGGACGGTGCACCTGGAGCGGGTGCGGCGTGAAGGTCACCGCCACGGCCCGCGCACCGACCGCGCGCGCGTCGGCGCACATCCGTGTGAGGACGCTGACGTGCCCCCGGTGGACACCGTCGAAGTTGCCGATGGTCACGACCGACGGGCCGAACCCGGACGGGACGTCCGCGAGGTCGTTCCAGCGCTGCACAGGGAGGATCATGCCACCGCCGCGACGTGCGGCTGGCGACGGTCCCGACGACGGACGCTCCACGGCGGCCCTCGGTGCGCGCGGCGACCGGTCGTTCGCACGCTCCGGGCACGCCGACGGCGCGCGGCCGACCGGAGGTCGACCGCGCGCCGTCGAGGACCGTCCGTCAGCTGCGGGGCCGGTCGATGAGGAGCGACGCCGCCTCGGTGCGCGCCGACCCCTCGGTGCTCGTGAACACCGCGCGGTACTGCGTCGTCGCCGCGAGCACCGTCACCGGCACGCGCAGGGTGGTCGACGTCGCACCCGGGATGGTGTGCCACGACCGGCCGGCCCACCGCACCTGCCACGTGACGCGCGGCTCGGGGTACCCGTCGGCGGCGGCGCGGAACGTGGCGACGCTGCCGAGGCGCGCCTTCACGTCGCTCGGGTGCTGCGTCACCACGGGCGCCGCCCGTCGGACCGTGAGCCGCGCGGCCGCGGACTCGGCCGTGCCGGACGCGTTGGTGAACACCGCCCGGTAGCGGTTGCCGTCCGTCTTGCCGGTCGCCCGCACGGTGAGCGTCGTGCTGGTCGCACCGGTGACGTCCTTCCAGCCGCCACGGGCGCCGCGCACCTGCCACTGCACGGTCGGCGCGGGCGCACCCGTCGCCGCCGCGGTGAACGTGGCGTCGGTGCCGGCACGGACCGTGACGTCGGAGGGCTGCTGCGTGACCGTCGGCGCCACGGCCGCCGGCTCGCCGGCGCCCTGGTCGGCGACCCACGACGCGACCCAGGACAGCGCCGAGTTCCAGTTCACCGTGATCTCGTTGGTCGACCACGCCTGGATCTCGTCGACGTAGCACGCCGAGGGCGCGCAGCCCGCCGGGAAGGCGGCCTTCGTCGTCGGGTCCCAGGTCGCGGACTGCGAGTTCGGGCCGCCCGCGAGCGAGCCGGGCGGCGGGCTCGGCAGCGACGGGTCGAGCTGGTGCGCGAACCACCGGCTGTGCTGCTGGTGCGAGGCGACCTCGCCCCAGCCCGTCACGTAGGACTGGTTGAGCGCGTTGCGGCCCAGCAGGTAGTCGAGCCCCTCGAGCGTCGACGCGCGGAACTTGGCGTCGCCCGTGATGTCGTACGCCGTGGCGACGACGACCAGGTTGTTCGCGACCTGCGAGCTCGAGCCCCAGACGTACTGGCCGCCGGGCGGCGAGTAGAGCGAGCCGAAGCCCTGGTCCGCCTGTGCCGCGACGTACTGCTCGGCGCCCCAGACCACCGAGCCGCGGATGTCGTCGCGGTCCGGCAGCGCGTTGGGCACCGTCGCGAGGTCGAGCCGGCCCAGCGCGGCGACGCTCCCCCAGCTGAACCCGTCCGCCGTGAAGACGTTCGCCGTGTGGAGCGGCGACGACGTCACGGCCTGCGCGAACGCGTCCTCGCCGGTCGTGAGGTACAGCTCCGCGGCGGCCCAGTAGAACTCGTCGGACACCTCGGAGTCGTTGTACGCGCCACCGCCGTCCGCACCGGCCTCGCCGGGCGCGTAGAGCGCCGGGTGCGCCTGCGCGGCGGCCCACGTCGAGCGTGCGGCGTCGAGCAGCGTCTCGGCGAACGCCGGGTCGTAGGGCTCGAACAGCCGCGCCCCCTGCGCGGCGACCGCGGAGAGGTTGAGCGCCGCCGCGGTCGACGGCCGGTGCAGCGAGCGCACCTGCGGGTCGTCGGCCGGGAGCAGCGGCAGGCCGGTCCAGCCCTCGTCGTGCACCTTGTGGTGGACCATGCCCGCGTACTCGCCCTCGGGCACGATCATCGAGAGCATCCACTCGAGCTCCCAGCGCGCCTCGTCGAGCACGTCGGGCACGTCGTTGCCGTGCTCGGGCACGTCGAGCGTGCCGTCGGCGAGCGCGTCGGCCGTGCCCGCGTGCAGCGCACGCTCGTAGGTCTGCAGCAGCTGACCGACCGCGATGCCGCCGTTGACGACGTACTTGCCGTGGTCGCCGGCGTCGTACCAGCCGCCGCTCACGTCGAGCCGGTAGTCGCAGGTCCACCCGTCGTAGTAGTCGCGCGGGCCGATGCAGGGGACGTCCGTGTCGCCCTGGTTGGGCGCCACGCCGACGTGCCCGGCCTCGCGGGCGTACTCCTCGCCCACGACGTCGGCCTCGATCTCGGTGCCCGAGCGCGCGAGGTAGAAGTAGTTGAGCGCGTCGTACCGGAGCTGCTGGTAGAGGTCGGCCGCGATGTCGAACGGCCGGCTCGTCTCCCCGTCCGCGACGAGCGTCCAGCCCTCGCCCTCGGTGGTCACGTCCGAGAAGTCGATGACGTGCACGGCCTGCTCGGCCGACGCCTCGACGCCGCGCGGCTCGCTCGTCCCGTCGGCGACGACGTCGCCGTCCGCGTCGTGCAGCTCCCACGCCACGGCGTCGGCCGTGTCGGTGACGAGCGTCGCGCGCTTCGGGCCGAACGGCAGGTAGCCCACCTGGTTGACGCGCACGCGCGGGCCGGTGTCGGGCTCGTACCCGGGCGGCGGCGTCGCGGACGTCTTCAGCGACACGTCCGAGATGCAGAACTCGTACGGCGCGGCCTTGCCCAGGTGGAACGCGAGCTGGCCCGGCGCGGATCCGTCGGGCGGGAACGTCAGGTTCGACGTGAACGCGTACTCGAGCGTCGTCGGCTCACCGGTGAGCGGTGCGGAGCCCTGCTCGAACGCGGTCCGGTAGGCGCCGCCGCCCTCGCCGACGATGACGCGCACCGGCATGTCGGGTGTCGCGGAGGCCGTGAAGGAGAGGACGTAGTTCTCGCCCTCGTCGACGGGCAGGCCGTTGTAGGACAGGCCCGCGTCCCAGGGGTTGGTCTGGCCGCCCGGGAGGTCCACGCACATGCGGCCGTCGGCGAAGACGGGGTCGCTCGTGCCGTACAGCGACCACGGGCCGAGCGACTCGGCGAACGACGTGTGCGACAGCAGCTCGACGTCGGACGTCAGCGACACGTCGTCGAGGCAGAAGGTCCACGCGTCGGCGCTGAACCCACCGAGCTGGAACGCGATCTGCCCCTCGGGGTCGTCGGGAGCGGGCGTCGCGGGGTACGTCGCGGACGCGGTGAACGTCTCGCTGACCTCGCGCGGGTCGGACGTGAGGGCGGGGCTCGTGTCGAGCACGGTGCCGTAGGGCGCGCCGTTCTGGCCGACCAGCGCGCGGATCGTCACGTCCGTCGAGGCGCTGGCCGTGTAGGCGAGCGTGTAGGTCGAGCCCTGCTCGATCGCGACGCCGTTGAGCACGACGCCGACGCCGTACTGCGCCGACCCGGCCGGCACGTCGACGCACAGGGCGCCGGTGCTCGTGTCGATCGGCCCGTCGGTGCCGTAGGTCACCCAGCCCTCGGCGCCGGACTCGAAGGTCCCCTCCCCGATCTGCGACGCGGCGAGCGCCGTGCCGCTTCCTGCCAGCGTGAGCGCGACCGTCGCGACGACGGCCGTCACGCCCGTGCGCGCGTGTGATGACGTGCGAGAAACCACTCTGTCTCCCCTGTCGTAGGAGCGCTCCCATCGCGTGGCGGGAGCACCGGTGCGGCGGCGGCAGGTTAGGCAGGCGGGGCGGGCCAGGAGAAGCGAATCGATCCGACAAAAACGATTAGGTGACCGAAGCGTGACCAACCGCGCGAGCGGCCGGGCGAGCCGCGACGCCAGGACGTCACGACGCAGGCGCGAACACGAGGACAGGCCGCACGCGCGGGCCCCTCTCCTCGACGAGCGCGACGAGCGTCCCGTCGGGTGCCACGGCCGCGACCGTCCCGTCCGGTGCGCCCGCGACCGGTGCCAGCGACTGCCCGTACGAGACCGCGCGCACCTCGGCCTCGGTGAGCTCGCGGACCGGGAACGTCGCCCGCGCCGCGTCCGCGAGCGCGAGCACCGCGAGCGGCGCGTCCTCCGGTTCGGCGGCGAGCTCCTCGAGCGTCCGCGCGACGTCGAGACCGAAGCCGCCGACGCGCGTGCGGCGCAGGGCCGTGAGGTGCCCGCCGACCCCGAGCGCGGCGCCCACGTCGCGCGCGAGCGCGCGCACGTACGTCCCCGACGAGCAGACGACGGTGACGTCGACGTCGAGCGCGGCCGTCCCCTCGACCACCACGGACCTGCGCGCGTGCACGTCGAAGCGCGACACCGTCACGGGTCGCGCGGCGAGCTCGACCTGCTCCCCCGCCCGGACGCGCGCGTACGCCCGTTCACCGGCGACCTTGATGGCCGACACGGAGCTGGGCACCTGCAGGATGGGCCCGGTCAGCGCGGCGACCGCGGCGTCGAGCGCCGCGTCGGAGATCCCGGACGCGTCACGGACGGCCACGACCTCGCCCTCGGCGTCGTCGGTCGTCGTCGCGACGCCGAGCCGGACGGTCGCGGTGTACTCCTTGTCCGCACCGACGACGTAGGTGAGCAGCTTCGTCGCGCGTCCGACGCCGAGCACGAGGACACCCGTGGCCATGGGGTCGAGCGTGCCGGCGTGCCCCACCTTGCGGGTCGCCGCGAGGCGGCGCGTGCGGGCGACGACGTCGTGGCTGGTCCAGCCCTGAGGCTTGTCGACGACGACGAGCCCGTCGGCGGCGGTCGGACGACGCGGGCCGGTGGGGGTCGGGCGGTTCACGACGGGCGCGCGATGCGGTCGAGGGTGCACAGGACGAGGCCGTCCATGCCGTCGTCCTCCCCCGGGTGCCGGTGCGCGTCCACGGCCAGGAGCACGTTGATGAGCATGCCCTGCGCGACGAACACCCGCGCCTCGTCCTCGGTCCCGCCCGCGCGCTCGCGGAACAGCCGGAACGCCTCGCCGAGCGTGTGCCGCGCGACGCGGCCGACCTCCTCGTCGGCCCCGGCGATGAAGCCGTGCATGAGCAGACGGAGCAGGTCCCGGTCGTCCAGCAGTCCGACGTACGCGTCGCCCATGAGCTTCCCCGCGTCGGGTCCCGCGGGCACGCTGCCGAGCGTCGCGAGGATCTGGGCGCTCGCCTGCCGGTAGGTCTCGAGGAAGAGCTCGCGCTTGGAGCCGAAGAGCCGTACGACGTACGGCTGCGACACCCCCGCGGCGCGGGCGACCTCGTCGGTCGAGGCGGCGTAACCACCCTCGGCGAAGACCCGGCGGGCGGCGGCGAGGATCTGCTCGCGTCGCGCCGCGCCGGTCATGCGCTGCGGGGCGCTGGTCTGGTCGGTCGTGGACGGCACCTTGACAGGTTATCAGCCGATGCCTACGTTCGCTCTTGTTAGTAATCACTCAATGCCAACAAGCCCGAGGAGTCGACGTGACCTCCACCGCCACCGCACCTCCCCCGAGCGCCACACCGGCTCCGACCACGACGGAGCAGCCCGTCGGCCGCCGGCCCGGTCGCGCCGTCCCGGTCGGCGTCGCGCTCGTCGCCGCCTCCCTGCCGATGTTCATGGCGACGCTCGACAACCTCGTCATGACGACTGCGCTCCCCGTCCTGCAGGTCGAGCTGTCGGCGTCGCTCGAGCAGCTGCAGTGGATGGTCAACGCCTACACGCTGTCGTTCGCGAGCCTCATGATCGCCGCCGCGACGCTCGGCGACCGGCTCGGCCGCCGCCGGGTGTTCGTCGCCGGCATCGCCGTCTTCGCGCTCGCCTCGATCGCCTCCGCGCTCGCGACCGACGCCGGCACCCTCATCGCCGCCCGCGCCGTCCAGGGAGCGGGCGCGGCCGCCGTCATGCCGCTGTCCCTCACCCTCCTCGCCGGGTCCGTGCCAGCCGCGAGGCGCGCGATGGCCATCGGCATCTGGGGCGCGGTGTCCGGCCTCGGCGTCGCGCTGGGCCCCGTCATCGGCGGCGCCGTCGTCGACGGCATCGCGTGGCAGGCCATCTTCTGGATCAACGTCCCCGTCGCGATCGTCGCGATCCCGCTCGTCCGCTGGGCGCTGCCGGAGTCGCACGGCCGTCGCCAGCCGCTCGACGTGCCCGGCCTGCTCCTCGCCGGCACCGGCGTGCTGTCGACCGTGTGGGCCATCATCCGCGGCAACGACGACGGGTGGGGCTCGGCGCGCGTCGTCGGCGGGCTCGTCCTCGGCGCGGTGCTCCTCGCCGCCTTCCTGCGCCGCGAGTCCCGCACGGACCACCCGCTCGTGCCGCTGCGCCTGTTCCGCGTCCGTTCGTTCAGCGTCGCCAACGCGACCGCGCTGCTGTTCTCGGTCGGCGTGTTCGGGATCGTGTTCCTGCTGTCGCAGTACCTCCAGGTCGGGCTCGGCTACTCGCCGCTCGAGGCGGGCCTGCGCACGCTGCCGTGGACCGCGGCCCCCATGCTCGTCGCACCCGTCGCGGGGCTGCTGGCGCCCCGGATCGGCGTCCGCCCGCTGCTCACGGCCGGCCTCGCGCTCCAGGCCGCCGGGCTCGCGTGGCAGGGGCTGCTCGTCGGCGGCGACGTCGTCTACGCCGACCTGGTGCCGGGCCTCGTCCTCGCCGGCGTCGGCATGGGCCTGACGTTCGCGCCCAGCGCGACCGCGGTGCTCGCCGACATGGGCGCCGACGACCACGGCACCGCGAGCTCCGTCAACGCGACCATCCGTGAGCTCGGCGGCGCGCTCGGCGTCGCGGTCCTGGTCGCGGTCTTCCAGGCCGCCGACGGCACGCTCACGCCCGCGGGCTACACCGCCGGGCTGCAGCCGGCGATGCTCGCCGCCGCCGCGATCGTCGGCGTCGGGGCGGTCATCGCGCTCGCGATGCCCCGCGGCACCGGCCGGGGCGTCACGGGGGTCGCCGCGCACTGACACCCGCACGACGCGACGAGCCCCCGACCGGTTCCGCACCGGTCGGGGGCTCGTCGTCGTCAGGTGGCGCGGCCCGTCGGGGCTCGCTGTGTCCTCGGTCGGAGGACGCGGCCCGTCAGGCCTCGGCGTCCTCGTCCTCGTCGCCGGGACGGCGGTACGGGTCCGCCTCCCCCGCGTACGACGCCTGCGCGGCGAGGGCCGCGACCTCGGCGTCCCGGCGCGCCGCCTCGACGAGCGCCGCGTCGAGGTGCGCCGCCGTCTCCGGCACCGCGTCCAGGTGGAACGCGAGCGTCGGGGTCAGCCGGATGCCGGTCTGCTTGCCGACCTCCGAGCGGATGACGCCCTTCGCGCTCTCGAGCGCCTTCGCGCTGCCCTCGCGGGCCTCGTCGTCGCCGTACACCGTGTAGAACACGTCGGCGTGCTGCAGGTCGCCGGTCACGCGCACGTCCGTGACGGTGACGAACCCGAGGCGCGGGTCCTTGATGCGCGTGTCGAGCATCTGCGCGACGACCTGCTGGATCCGCTCCGCCAGCTTCCTGGCCCGTGCAGTGTCAGCCATGACACGTCCTTCCTCTCTTCGCCTTCACGCGAAAGCCTGGCATGCGGACGAACGGAGGGCTCGGTGCCCTGTCCGCGGCCGTGATGGGTCTGGCAGCCGCCTCGCCCCGCGAGGGGCGAGGCGGCCGGAAGGCCGCGGACAGGGCACCGAGCCCGGCCGCTGTGCGGGATCAGGCGCGAGGCTTCTCGCGCAGCTCCCACGTCTCGATGATGTCCTCGACCTGCAGGTCGTTGTACGACCCGAGACCGATACCGCACTCGTAGCCCTCGCGGACCTCGGTGGCGTCGTCCTTGAACCGCTTGAGCGACTCGATCGTGAGGTTGTCCCCGATGACCTTGCCGTTGCGCAGGACGCGCGCCTTCGAGTTCCGTCGGATCTCGCCCGAGCGCACGATCGAACCGGCGATGTTGCCGAACTTCGACGACCGGAAGATCTCGCGGATCTCCGCGGTGCCGAGCTGGACCTCCTCGTACTCCGGCTTGAGCATGCCCTTGAGCGCGGCCTCGACGTCGTCGATCGCCTGGTAGATGACCGAGTAGAAGCGCACGTCGACGCCCTCGCGGTCGGCCAGGTCCTCGACGCGCTCCGCGAACTTCACGTTGAAGCCGATGATGATCGCGTTGTCGACCGTCGCCAGGTTGACGTCGTTCTGCGTGATGGCACCCACACCGCGGTGGATGACGCGCAGGTCGACCTCCTCGCCGACGTCGATCTTGAGCAGCGCGTCCTCGAGCGCCTCGACGGCACCCGACACGTCGCCCTTGAGGACGAGGTTGAGGGTCTCGACCTTGCCCTGGGCGAGCGCCTGCGTGAAGTCCTCGAGGCTGATGCGCTTGCGGCGCTTGGCCAGGAGGGCGGCACGCTCGGCGGCCTCGCGCTTCTCGGCGATCTGACGTGCGGTCCGCTCGTCGGGCGCCACGAGGAACGTGTCGCCCGCGCTCGGCACCGACGCGAGGCCGAGGACCTGCACCGGACGGGCCGGGCCGGCCTCGGTGAGCGCGTTGCCGTGCTCGTCGAACATCGCACGGACGCGGCCGTGGGCCGTGCCCGCGACGATCGCGTCACCGACGTGCAGCGTGCCCGACTGGACCAGGACGGTCGCGACCGAGCCGCGGCCCTTGTCGAGGTTCGCCTCGATGGCGACACCGCGCGCGTCCTTGTCGGGGTTGGCCCGCAGGTCGAGCGACGCGTCGGCCGTGAGGAGCACGGCCTCGAGGAGCTCGTCGATGCCCATGTTCTGCTTCGCCGACACGTCGACGAACATGGTGTCGCCGCCGTACTCCTCGGCCACGAGGTTGTACTCGGTGAGCTGCTGGCGGATCTTGGCGGGGTTGGCCCCCTCCTTGTCCACCTTGTTCACCGCGACCACGATCGGCACGTTGGCGGCCTGCGCGTGGTTGAGCGCCTCGATCGTCTGGGGCATCACGCCGTCGTCCGCCGCGACCACGAGGATCGCGATGTCGGTGACCTGCGCACCACGGGCACGCATGGCGGTGAACGCCTCGTGACCCGGGGTGTCGATGAACGTGATCGGACGGTCGTTGCCCTCGTGCGTCTTGGTGACCTGGTAGGCACCGATGTGCTGCGTGATGCCGCCGGCCTCGCCCGCGACGACGTCCGTGGACCGGATCGCGTCGAGGAGCTTGGTCTTGCCGTGGTCGACGTGACCCATGACGGTCACGACCGGCGGACGGGGCTGCAGCTCGTCGTCGCCCTCGGCCTCGAGCTCGGCGTCCAGGTCGATGTCGAAGGACCCGAGCAGCTCGCGGTCCTCCTCCTCGGCCGACACCATCTCGACGACGTAGCCGAGCTCGGCCGCGAGGGTCCCGAAGGTGTCCTCGTCGAGCGACTGCGTCGCGGTCGCCATCTCACCGAGGTGGAACAGCACCGTCACGAGGGCCGCCGGGTTGGCGTCGATCTTGTCGGCGAAGTCGTTCAGGGACGAGCCGTGCCGCAGGCGGATGACGGTCGAGCCGTTGCCGCGCGGGACGCTGACGCCGCCGAGCGACGGGGCCTGCATCGCCTCGAACTCCTGGCGCTTCGCACGCTTCGACTTCCGCCCGCGGACGGGGCGCCCACCGGCGCGACCGAACGCACCCTGCGTGGAGCCGCGACCGGCGCCGCCGGGACGACCACCGCCGCCACCGGGACGACCGGCGAAGCCGCCGCCA
>NZ_JAPESW010000066.1 GCF_028527925.1 Cellulomonas fimi | reverse complement strand
CCAGGAGGGACGACCCGCCGACGACCCGTCGGGCGGGTCCGAGGACGGGCCGACCGGCCCCGACCGCCCGCAGGAGGACGAGCGATGACGAAGACGAGGCCGGTGCTCGCGCGCACGCGCGACGAGCTCGCGTCGGCCCTCGCGGACCAGGACGCGCAGGCGCGCGGCACGAAGCCGTACCGCCGGGCCGTCGTCATGACGATGGGCGCGCTGCACGCGGGGCACCTGTCGCTCGTCGCGCACGCGCGCGAGCTCGCCGACGTGGTCGTCACGACGATCTTCGTCAACCCGCTGCAGTTCGGTCCGACCGAGGACCTGTCGCGCTACCCGCGCGATCTCGACGGCGACCTCGCGCTGCTCACGGGCCCGGGTCTGCTGGGCGCAGGGGACGTGGTGTTCGCACCCGACGTCGCGGTCATGTACCCGGACGGCGACCCGACGGTCCGCGTGAGCGCGGGCCCGATCGGCGCGGTGCTCGAGGGCGCCGCACGGCCCGGTCACCTCGACGGCGTGCTGACCGTCGTGCTCAAGCTCATGCACCTCACGCGCCCCGACGTGGCGCTGTTCGGCGAGAAGGACGCGCAGCAGCTCGCCGCGATCCGGGCGATGGTCCGCAGCCTCGACGTGCCGACCGAGGTCGTGGGAGCGCCGCTCGTGCGGGACGTCGACGGCCTGGCCCTGTCGAGCCGCAACGCCTACCTGTCGCCCGACGAGCGTCAGCGGGCCCTCGGCCTGTCGCGTGCGCTGCGCGCAGGTGCCGAGTGGGCGCGCGCCGGGGCGGGGGCGCAGGACGTCGTCGACGCGGCCCGGACGGCGCTCGCGGCGGCGGGCATCGCGGACGACGACGTGGACTACGTCGCGCTCGTCGACCCGGACGACTTCACGCCGGTCGTCGACACGACCGCGGGCGTGGCGCTGCTGCTGCTCGCGGTGCGCGTCGGGACGACGCGGCTCATCGACAACACGGCGGTGACGCTCGGGGCGTCCCGCCGGCCCGACGGCGTGCTCGCGCCCGGGGCGGACGCGCAGGAAGGAGCCCGCGCATGACGACGCTGCAGCGGACCATGATGACCGGCAAGATCCACCGGGCGACCGTGACGCAGGCCGACCTGCACTACGTCGGCTCGATCACGGTGGACGCCGACCTGCTCGCGGCGGCGGACCTGCTGCCCGGCCAGCAGGTCGACGTGGTCGACGTGACCAACGGGTCGCGCCTCACGACGTACGCGATCGCGGGCGAGGCCGGCTCGGGCCAGGTGTGCATCAACGGCGCCGCGGCGCACCTCGTGCACCCGGGCGACGTCGTCATCCTCATCGCGTACGGCCTGATGTCGGACGCCGAGGCGCGCACGTACCAGCCGCACGTCGTGCTGGTCGACGCCGAGAACAGGATCGTCGAGCTGGGCGAGGACCCCGGCCGCGTCCCCGACGAGTGGACCGAGCAGGCGGGCCTCGTGTCGAGCGGCGTGCCGTTCGCGGTGGGCCGTGACCTGGTCGAGCACCCGCACCCCTTCCCGCAGGCCGGCACCGACCGGTGACGACGGTCGCGGACCGGGCCGGCGGCGCCCCGCCGACGACGCCCCTGCCGGCAGCCCGTCCGGGCCCCGGCACGGCGACCCGTCTCGCGACGCGACTGGCCGCGCCCGCGGCGGGCTGGACGGTCGAGGCGGACGCGGTCGTCGTCGGCTCGGGCATCGCGGGCCTGACGGCCGCCCTGGAGCTGCGCACGCGCGTGCCGCGCGTCCTGCTCGTGACGAAGGACGCGCTCGTCTCGGGCTCGACCGTGTGGGCGCAGGGCGGCATCGCGGCCGCGCTCGACCCGTCGGACTCCCCGGCGGCGCACCTGCAGGACACGCTCGTCGCGGGTGTCGGCCTGTGCGACCCGCGCGCGGTCGAGGTGCTCGTGACCGAGGGCCCGGCGCGTGTGCGCGAGCTCGTGGCACGCGGCGCGGTGTTCGACACGCAGCCCGACGGCCAGATCTCGCTGACCCGCGAGGGCGGGCACCACGCGGACCGCATCGCGCACGCGGGCGGCGACGCGACGGGTGCGGAGATCTCGCGCGCGCTGGTCGCGCAGATCGAGGCGGTGCGCGACGACCCGGGGATCGAGGTCATCGAGCACGCGCTCGTGCTCGACGTGCTCACCGGCCCGCCCGGGCCCGACGGGACGCCCGGCGCCGCGTGCGGCGTGACGCTGCACGTCATCGGCGAGGGGCAGCGCGACGGTGTCGGTGCCGCGCTCGGGCGGGCCGTGGTGCTCGCGACGGGCGGCATCGGGCAGGTGTTCCGCTCGTCGACCAACCCCGCGTCGGCGACGGGTGACGGCATCGCCGCGGCGCTGCGGGCCGGTGCGGTGCTCGGCGACGTCGAGTTCGTGCAGTTCCACCCGACGGTGCTGTGGCTCGGCGCGGGCGTGAAGGGCCAGCTCACGCTCGTGTCGGAGGCGGTGCGCGGCGAGGGTGCGCTGCTGCTCGACACCGACGGCGTGCGGTTCATGCCCGACGTGCACCCCATGGCGGAGCTCGCGCCACGCGACGTCGTGGCGCACGCGATCGTGCGGCGCATGGCCGAGACCGGCGCGGACCACGTCTGGCTCGACGCGCGGCACCTCGGCGCGGACTTCCTGCGGCGCCGGTTCCCGACGATCCACGAGCGGCTCCAGGAGCACGGCATCGACCTGGCGAACGACCTGGTCCCCGTCGCCCCGGCGCAGCACTACCACTCGGGCGGCGTCGTCACCGACCTCGTCGGGCGGACGTCGGTGCCCGGCCTGTACGCGGCGGGGGAGGTCGCGTGCACCGGTGTGCACGGCGCGAACCGGCTCGCGTCGAACTCGCTCCTCGAGGGCCTCGTCTTCGCGACCCGGGCCGCCCGGCACATCGCCGAGAAGGTCCAGGCGGGCGCGCTGCCGCGCCGGACGCCGCAGGAGCGCGCCGGCGACGCGGCGCTCGTCGCCGCCGCCGCGCGGTCGCGCGTGCAGCGGATCGCGACCGACGGGCCCGGCGTGCTGCGGTCCGGGGACGGGCTGACGCGGGCGGTCTCCGCGCTCGCGGCCGTGCCGACCGACGCGCACGAGCGCCGCGACGACGGGCGGGCGCTCGCGGCCCCGCAGGTCGCCGAGTGGGAGACGACGAACGTCCACCAGGTCGCGACCGTCCTGACGGCGGCGGCGCTCGAGCGGACGGAGAGCCGCGGCGGGCACGCGCGCACGGACTTCCCCGACCGCCACGAGGCCTGGCGCCTGCGCCTCGAGCTCGCCCTGGCCTCCGACGGCACCCTGACGACGACCCGCGTCCCGCTGGACTGACCGACGGCGCCCCCGCGCGGCCGGGTCGGCCGACCCGGCCCGCCGCACCAGGCGCCGAGCGCGCCCTCACGTGCGTCCGACGGGCCGAACGCGCCCTGAGGGCGCGTGCGTCGGCCTGCCGCGGGTGAAGACGGCGCGAGCCGCACGGCCCCGACCTGCGGCGCGATAGTTTCGATACCTGGTCCGCGCGGTTTCTGGACGTCAGCCCTGGTCGGATCGCGTGATGTGACCGTATCGTCGGATCCTGAACCCCGAAGTACGGGACCCGTCCGCGCAAGGGAGCGTCGATGAGTCGGTCAGGCCTGTTCGAAACTATCGGAGTCGGGGTGCTGGCGCTGGGCCTGGTGGCCGCGCCGGCGCTCGGCTCCGCACCCGCCTCCACCGCACGAGCGGCGGACAGCGAGATCCTCCGCAGCGACTTCGAGGGCGGCTCGTACGCCCCGTGGACGCCGAGCGGCAGCCCCACCCTCACGCTGGTGCCGGATCCCGACGGCGCGGGTACCAGCCTGAAGATCGCCGGCCGGACCGCCGGCTGGCAGGGCATCGCCCTCGACCTGGTCCCGCTGCTCGAGCCGGGCGAGACCTACACGGTCTCCATGCGAGCGCGTCTCGCCGACGCGACCCAGCCCGCCGCGGGCGTGCACTTCACGGTCGACGCCCCGGAGGCGTCCAACCCGTACACCTGGGTCAGCGGCCCGAGCACGCTCGGCGCCGACGCGTGGACCACGATCAGCGGCTCCTACACGTTCGAGGAGGGCCTCGATGCCGCGCGCATGTACCTCGACGGCGGCGACGCGGCGCCGTTCCCGGACGTCCTCGTCGACGACGTGGTGATCACGGGGCAAGAGCCGACGGACCCGGGCGGCGTCGTCCCCGGCGGCGCGGTGAACCCGACCACGACGCCCGTCGCGACCGCGCGCGGCACCGGTGACGTCTCCGCGCTGACGTTCGACGACGGCCCCAACGGCGCCACCACGACGGCGCTGCTCGACTTCCTCGCCGAGCGCGACATCACGGCGACCTTCTGCGTCATCGGCCAGAACATCCAGGCGCCGGGCGGCGCGGACGTGCTGCGCCGGATCGTCGCGGACGGCCACACGCTGTGCAACCACACGACGTCGTACGCCGACATGGGCGCGTGGACCGCGGAGCAGGTGCGCGCCGACCTCGTCGAGAACCTCGGCATCATCCGCGACGCGCTCGGCGACCCGGACGCGAAGGTCCCGTACTTCCGCGCGCCGAACGGCAGCTGGGGCGTCACGCCCGGCGTGGCCGTCGCGCTCGGGATGCAGCCGCTCGCGGTGACGAACACGATCGACGACTGGGCCACGCAGGACGTCCCGACGCTCACGTCGAACCTGCGCGCAGCCATGAAGCCGGGCGAGGTCGTGCTCGCGCACGACGGCGGCGGCGACCGCTCCGGGACGCTCGCGGCCGTGCAGACGGTGGTCGACGAGCGCCTCGCGGCGGGCTGGCAGTTCACGCTGCCGACCGGAGGACTCGACGGCGACGGCGGCTCGGTGCCGACCGGCCTGAGCAACGACTTCGAGGAGGGCCTCGGCGTCTGGGGTCCGCGCGGCGACAACACCGTCACGCTGACCGACGACGCGCACGGCGGCGCCCAGGCGGCGCTCGTCGCGGACCGCACGCAGGCGTGGAACGGCATCGGCGCCACGGTCACGGACGTGTTCCAGACGGGCCGCACGTACTCGATCGACCTGTGGCTCAAGCTCGCCGCGGGTGCGACCGAGCCGGCCGACCTGCGCGTGTCCGTCCAGCGCGACAACGCGGGCGAGTCGACCTACGACACGGTCACGACCGCGACGGGCGTCACCGCCGACGCGTGGACCCACGTGCAGGCGTCGTACACGATGGCGGCCGCCGAATCGGCGCTGCTGTACGTCGAGTCGGCGTCGTCGCTCGCGTCGTTCGTGGTGGACGACGTCGTCGTGACGGGCTCGACCGCTCCGCCGGTGCAGACGGACATCCCGTCCCTGAAGGACGAGCTGCCGTGGCCGGTCGGCGTCGCGATCGACGAGCGTGAGACGGTCGGCACGGGCGAGCAGCTCGTGGTCAAGCACTACGACCAGATCACCGCCGAGAACGCGATGAAGCCCGAGAGCATCCAGCCGACCGAGGGCACGTTCACCTTCGAGGCGGCGGACGCGCTGGTCGACAGCGCGATCGAGCACGGTCAGCGGGTCTACGGGCACACGCTCGTGTGGCACTCCCAGACGCCGGACTGGTTCTTCAACCACACCGACGGCACCCCGCTGACGAACAGCGCGGCGGACCAGCAGATCCTGCGCGACCGCATGCGCACGCACATCGAGACCGTCGCCGACCACTACCGCGACAAGTACGGCGAGTACGGCACCGACGGCAACCCGATCGTCGCGTTCGACGTCGTCAACGAGGCCATCGCGGAGAGCGAGAGCGACGGCCTGCGCAAGAGCCGCTGGTTCGAGGTCCTCGGTGAGCAGTACCTCGACCTCGCGTTCGGGTACGCGAGCGAGGCGTTCAACGGCGGTGACACCGACGGCCCGGTCCAGCTGTTCCTCAACGACTACAACACCGAGCTGCCCGCCAAGCGGCAGGCGATGCTCGCGGTCGTGAACCGCCTGCTCGACCGGGACGTCCCGCTCGACGGGCTGGGCCACCAGTTCCACGTCAACCTGCTCCAGCCCGTGTCGCAGATGAAGGCGAGCATTGACGCGTTCGCGACCACGGGCCTGCTGCAGGCGGTCACGGAGCTCGACGCGCCGATCGACGGGGCCGTCACGCAGGAGAAGCTCGTCGCGCAGGGCTACTACTACGCCGACGTGTTCGACATGCTGCGCGACTACCCGGACCTGTTCTCGGTGACCCTGTGGGGCCCGTACGACAGCCGGTCGTGGCGTGAGGGTGCGCCGCTGCCGTTCGACGACGACCTGCAGGCCAAGCCGGCCTACTGGGGCATCGTCGACCGGTCGGAGCTGCCGACGCTCACGCGACAGGCGGATGCGCACCAGGGCACGCCCACGGGTGTCGACGACGCGACGTGGAACCTGCTGCCGGAGACGCCGATCGGTGAGGGCACCGGATTCCAGCTGCGCTGGTCGGCCGACGGCCTCACCGCGTACGTCGAGGTCGCGGACGCGAGCGACGACGGCACCGAGGACGTCGTGGACGTCTTCGCCGCCGAGGCGCACGTCACCGTGAACCGTACGGAGGCGCAGGCCACCGCCACGGGCTACCGGTTCGCGGTCCCCGTCCCGGTCGCCGGCCTGACGGAGGGCGGCACCGTGCCGTTCGACGTGCGCGTGACCGACGGCGTCACGGGCGAGCAGCGCTCGTGGAACGACCTGTCGCACGGCCAGGAGGACGGCGAGCGCCTCGGCGTCGTCACCCTCATCGAGCCGATCGGCTTCGTCTCGGCGCCGCAGGCCACCACCGCCCCGACGATCGACGGCACGGTCGACGACGTGTGGGCGACGGCCCCGGTCATCACGACGGACACCCAGGTCGAGGGCACCCCGGGTGCCACGGCCGAGGTGCGGGTCCTGTGGCACGACGACGCCGTCGACGTGCTGGTGAAGGTCGCCGACCCGGTGATCGACGAGTCCGCGACGAACGCGTGGGAGCAGGACTCGGTCGAGATCTTCGTCGACCCGGTCAACGCCAAGAACGGCGCGTACACCCCGCAGGACGGGCAGTACCGGATCAGCGCGAGCAACGCGCAGTCGGTCAGCGGCGACCTGTCGGTCATCGGTGAGCGGCTGACCAGCGCCACGGCGCTGATCGACGGCGGGTACGTCGTCGAGGCGTCGATCGCGCTGGGTCGCGACGCGGTCGCGGGCGACCTCGTCGGCCTGGACTTCCAGGTCAACGACGCCACCGACGGCGTGCGCGGCTCGGTCCGCACGTGGACCGACCCGACGGGCCGCTCGTACCAGAGCACCGCCCGCTGGGGCGTCCTCGAGCTCGCGGCCCCGGTCGTCGAGCCCGGGCCGGTCCTGACCCTCGGGTCGGACAAGGTCGCGCCGGGCAAGAAGCTCGCCGTCGCGCTCGCCGACTTCCCGGCCAAGACCAAGGTCCGGCTCGTGCTCGACCGCGTCGGCGACCGGCCGGCGACCCCGTCGTACGGCGGGCTGTTCGGCAAGCTCGTCGAGGGCGTGCACGACTGGTACTGGAAGGACGCCGACCTCGGCACGGTGAAGACCGACGCCTCGGGTGCCGCGAGCACCAAGGTCAAGGTGCCCGTCTGGGTCCTGCCCGGCCAGTTCGAGGTCAAGGCCTACGTCGGCAAGGAGGCCGTGGCGAGCGCCCCGGTGCGCGTGACGTACTCCTGACCGACACCGCCCCGCCGCCCTGCCCGGCGGGGCGGTACCCACCACGACGGCCCCGGACCCCTCCGTCCGGGGCCGTCGTCACGCACGTAGGGTGGCGGCGTGCAGCAGCAGCTCGACCCCGCGTGGGTCGCCCGGGTGGTCCAGGTCGCGCTCGACGAGGACCTCGGCCCCGCACCGGGCCGGGACGTCACGTCGCAGGCGACGATCCCACCCGACGCCGTCGGCACCGCGCACCTCGTGGCACGGGCGGAGGGCGTCGTCGCCGGGCTGGTCGTCGTCCAGGAGGTCGTCGACCAGGTCGCGCACCGGCTCGGCACCGCCGCCGTGTCCGTCACGCTCACCGTGGAGGACGGCGCGCACGTGTGGCGCGACGAGGTGCTCGCGGTGCTCGTCGGACCCGTGCAGACGCTGCTAGTCGCGGAGCGGACGATGCTCAACCTCGCGTCGCGCGCGTCGGGCGTCGCGACGCACACCCGCCGCTGGGCGGACGTGCTCGACGGGACGGGCGCGCAGGTGCTCGACACGCGCAAGACGACCCCGGGCCTGCGCGCGCTGGAGAAGTACGCGGTCCGCTGCGGGGGCGGCACCAACAAGCGCATGGGGCTGTACGACGTCGCGATGGTCAAGGACAACCACGTGATCGCCGCGGGGTCGGTCGCCGCCGCGGTGCGCGCGGTGCAGGAGCGGTTCCCGGACGTCGACATCCAGGTCGAGGCGGACACGCTCGACCAGGCGATCGAGGCGGTCGCGGCCGGGGCGCGATTCCTGCTGCTCGACAACATGCCGACGCCCCTGCTGGCCGAGGTCGTCGCGGCGGTGCGCGCGGGTGAGCCGACGACGGGCCGCGTCGAGCTCGAGGCCACGGGCAACCTCACGCTCGACCGGGCCGCCGAGGTCGCCGGCACGGGCGTCGACTACCTGTCCGTCGGTGGACTCACGCACTCGTCGCCGATCCTCGACCTGGCGCTGGACCTCCAGGCGTCCTGAGGGCGGACACGGGGCAGCACCGCGGGGGAGCACCTCGCGCGACGGCCTCGCGACGAGCGCGCCGGCGCCCGGCCGGCGTCGTGCACGTCACCGGCCGCGGCGCCGGGCAGCACAGGTCACGCCGGTAGGATCGCCCGGTGACCGCTGCGCCCGAGAACCCGGCCGAGAACGCCGCCGACGACGCCCCCGTCGACGACACCCCCGAGCAGATCCAGGTCCGCCGCGCGAAGCGTGAGCGCCTGCTCGCCGAGGGCACCGAGGCGTACCCCGTGGTGGTGCCGCGCACGCATACGATCGCCGAGGTCCGCGCCGCGTACCCCGACCTCGAGCCGGGCACGGAGACGCAGGACGAGGTCGGGATCGCCGGCCGCGTCGTCTTCCTACGGAACACGGGCAAGCTCTGCTTCGCGACGCTCCAGGACGGTGAGGGCAACCGCCTCCAGGCGATGCTGTCGCTCGCCGAGGTGGGCGAGGAGCGGCTGTCCGCGTTCAAGTCGGACGTCGACCTGGGCGACCACGTCTTCGTGCACGGGCGCGTCATCTCGTCGCGCCGTGGTGAGCTCTCGGTGTTCGCGGACTCCTGGTCGATCGCCGCGAAGGCGCTGCGCCCGCTGCCGAACCTGTACGAGGGCACCGAGCTGTCGGAGGAGGCGCGCGTCCGTCAGCGCTACGTCGACCTCATCGTCAACCAGCGCTCGCGGGACATGGTCCGCACGCGCGCCGCGGTGCTCCGCTCGGTCCGCGACAACCTGCACCGGCGCGGGTTCATCGAGGTCGAGACGCCGATGCTGCAGGTCCGCCCGGAGGGTGCGGCGGCCCGCCAGTTCGAGACGCACATGAACGCGTTCGACATCCCGCTGTTCCTGCGCATCGCGCCCGAGCTGTTCCTCAAGCGCGCCGCGGTCGGCGGCGTCGAGCGCGTCTTCGAGATCAACCGCAACTTCCGCAACGAGGGCGTCGACGCCACGCACTCGCCCGAGTTCGCGATGCTCGAGGCGTACGAGGCCTACGGCACCTACGACACGATCGCGGACCTCACGCAGGACCTGGTCCAGACGGCCGCGCGCGACGCGTTCGGCTCGACCGTCGTCACGCTCGCCGACGGCACCGAGTACGACGTGGGCGGCGAGTGGGCGCGGCTGCCGATGTACGACTCGCTGTCGGAGGCGCTGGGCGTCGAGATCACGCACGACACGTCCGACGAGGTCCTGCTCGAGCTTCTCGAGAAGGCCGAGATCGAGCTCGCTCCCGGCCAGCGCAACCACGGCAAGATGGTCGAGGAGCTCTGGGAGCACCACGTCGGTCACGCATTGACGGCGCCGACGTTCGTGCGCGATTTCCCGGTCGAGACGTCGCCCTTGGTGCGCGACCACCGCAGCAAGCACGGGCTCGTCGAGAAGTGGGACCTGTACGTGCGCGGGATGGAGCTCGCGACCGGTTACTCGGAACTCGTTGACCCGGTCATCCAAAGGCAGCGGTTCGAGGCGCAGGCGGCGCTCGCGGCACGCGGTGACGACGAGGCGATGCGCATCGATGAGGACTTTCTCACCGCCATGGAGTTCGCGATGCCACCGTCGGGTGGTATGGGCATGGGCATCGACCGCCTGCTCATCGCGCTCACGGGGCTCGGCATCCGCGAGACGATCCTCTTCCCGCTCGTGAAGCCGCAGGGCTGACGCATGAACGGGCTCACCGCGGCGCTGGCCGCGATCCTCCCGTCGATCGGTGTCGGGCTGATCTTCTGGTTCGCCATCCGCGCACTCGTGAATGCCGACCGCACCGAACGGCAGGCATTGGCGAGAATGGATGCCGAGGAACGCCTGGCGGCACAGCGTGAAGCCGCGACCACAAATGAGGAATCGAAGCGGGACCGTTTGACGTCCGAATAGTACGGGTGCCATGCTTCCCGGGTAAGCGAGAAATCCCCTCCACGCACTTACCCCGGAGCGAACAATGGCTCAGAAGGTCCAGGTCCTGCTCGTCGACGACATCGACGGCGGAACGGCGGACGAGACGGTGACGTTCGCGCTCGACGGCGTCACCTACGAGATCGACCTCACCGCGGCGCACGCCTCGGAGCTGCGTGACGGCTTCGCGCAGTGGGTCGGCCACGCACGCAAGGTCGGCGGCCGCTCGTCGTCGGCGCGCCCCGCCGGCCGCGGCGGCAGCAGCAACGCTCGCCGTTCCGCGGGCGACGCCCAGGCGATCCGCGAGTGGGCGAAGGCCAACGGGCACCACGTCTCGGAGCGGGGTCGCATCTCCGCCGAGGTGAAGTCCGCGTACGACGCCGCGCACTGACGCGACGACTCCCGAAGCCCCCGGCGCCCGCGAGCGTCGGGGGCTTCGTCGTGCTCCGGCCCGCCGCGCGGCCGGACCCTCGCGTGGTGAGTCGTCCGGGCGCCTCGCCAGGCTCGCCGACGTCGGACGCGCGGTCGTCCTGATGGTCACGGATGCGTCACAGTTTCGATACTTGCGACGGTTGGGTCGATAATTCGCTCCTCCGGCTGATATCGGATTCGCTCGGCGCTGCGTAGGTTGACGCGGTCACCTGTCAGCATTGCGCAAAGGAGCGTCGATGAGACGGCCGAGAGGCTTCGAAACTATCGGGATCGCGGTGGTGGCGCTCGGCGTCGTCGCCGCCCCGATCGCGGGCGTCCTGCCCACCGCGACCACCGCCGCCGCGGCGTCGCCCACCGTTGTGTCGACGACCACGTTCGAGGACGGCACGACCGGCATCTGGCAGCAGAGCGGCAACCCCACCCTGAGCGTCGTCGACGTCGACGGCGGCAAGGTCCTCCAGGTCGCGAACCGCGCGGCCGACTACGAGGGCGTCCAGACAGCGCCCGGCGCGCTCGCCGACCTCGTGCCCGGCACCGAGTACACGATCTCGATGCGCGCGCGCCTCGCCGACGGCACCACCGGCGGACCCGCCGGCGTGCGGTTCGTCATGAAGCCGGCGTACACGTGGATCGGCAACGCGAGCATGACCGCGGACGCGTGGACCACCGTGAGCGGCACGTACACCGTCCCGGCGACCGGGACCGCGCCGTCGGATCTTCAGCTCTACCTCGGCACCGGGGACCTCACCGGCGCGTACACCTACCTCGTCGACGACCTCGTCATCACCGGTCCGGCAGCGGCCGGCCCGAGCGCCGTCCTGACGAGCACCTTCGAGTCGGCGGGCCACGGCTGGACCGCGCGCGGCTCCGGCAGCACGACGGTCGCGACCACGACGACGCGGGCGCACGGCGGCACGTCGAGCCTGCTCGTCACCGGGCGCAGCGCCGGGTGGAACGGCGCGCAGCACGACGTGTCCGCGCTCGTCACCACCGGCACCTACGACATCGAGGCGTGGGTGCGGCTCGCGGACGGGGAGGTGGGCCCGGCCCAGCTCAACCTCGGCATGCAGACGCCCGGCGCGGCGAACGAGTACCCGTGGGTCGGCGGCCGCGTGGCCGTGACGTCGGGGGCCTGGACGAAGCTGTCCGGCACGTACACGGTGGACCCGGCGACGCCGCCGACCAACCTCTACGTCGAGTCCGACAGTGCGACGGCCTCGTTCCTCGTCGACGACGTCGTCATCACCGGCCAGGCGGCCACAGGCCCCGGCGAGGTGCCGGACGTCCCGCCGGGCGGTGCGCTCAACCCGACGACGACGCCCGTCGCGACGGCGGCGGCCGCCTCGGCGCCCGGGGTGAAGCGGGCCGCGCTCACCTTCGACGACGGCCCGAACGGTGCCGCGACGACCGAGCTGCTCGACTTCCTCGCCGCGAAGGACATCCCCGCGACGTTCTGCGTCATCGGCCAGAACGTCACGACCGGCGACGGTGCGGCGGTCCTGCGGCGGATCGTCGCGGACGGCCACACGCTCTGCAACCACTCCACCGACTACAGCGCGATGGACGGGCTCACGCAGGAGCAGGCCGCGCAGACGATGGCGCAGAACCTCACGACCATCCGCACCGCGCTCGGCGACCCGAACGGCCAGGTGCCGTTCTTCCGTGCGCCCAACGGCGCGTGGGGCCGGACGCCCGCCGCGGCCGTGTCGCTCGGCATGCAGCCGCTCGCCGTCACCAACCTCATCAACGACTGGGACGCGACCGTGCAGTCCGACGTCGAGGCGCTCAAGGCCAACCTGCGCGCGGCGATGAAGGACGGCGAGATCGTGCTCGTGCACGACGGCGGCGGCAATCGCGCCAACTCGGTCGCCGCGCTCAAGGCGGTCGTGCAGGAGCGGCTCGACGCCGGCTGGGAGTTCACGCTCCCGTCCGTCACGCTCGCACCGGCGCAGCCGGTCGGCTCGACGGTCATCTCGGCCGACTTCGAGGACGGCATGGACGGCTGGTTCGTCCGGGAGACGGGCAGCGGGACGCCGACGGCGACCGTCACGACCACCGCGGCCCACGGCGGTGCGCAGTCCGCGCTCGTCGCGAACCGCACGTCGCAGGGCCACGGCCTCGCGTTCGACGTCGACGGCGTCCTCGTGCCCGGCACGCTCTACGAGCTGTCCGCGTGGGTCCGCTTCGCCGCCGGCCAGCCGGCCGACGACGTGTGGCTCACGGTCCGCCACGACGACGGCGGCACGCAGAGGTTCACGACGCTCGCGCAGGTGTCCGGCCAGTCGAACAGCCAGTGGGTCGAGGTGAAGGCGTCGATCCGGCTGCCCGAGGGCTCCGACCTGCTCTACCTGGAGACCGACTACAACAACGGCAACACGTCCGACTTCCTGGTCGACGACATCGTCGTCAAGGTCGCGTCGCCGCTGTCGATCGAGGAGGGGCTCACGCCGATCAAGGACACGCTGGACTTCCCGTTCGGCGCCGCGATCCAGGCGCGTGACACGGCCGACCCGTACGGTCGCCTGCTCACGAAGCACTTCGACCAGATCACGCCCGAGAACTTCATGAAGCCCGAGGCGTGGTACGACGCGAACGACCCGACGCACACGTTCGTCACGACGAACCCCGAGGCGGACGCACTCATGACGTACGCGGCGGAGCACGACCTCAAGGTCTACGGGCACGTGCTCGTGTGGCACAGCCAGACGCCCGACTGGTTCTTCCAGGACGGCTCCGGCCGCTGGCTCACCGACAGCCCCGCCGACCAGGCGGTGCTGAAGGCCCGGCTGCGCACGCACATCGACAACGTCGCGAAGTACCTCAGCGACAAGTACGGGAAGTTCGGCAGCGCGACCAACCCGCTGTACGCGTTCGACGTGGTCAACGAGGTCGTCTCCGACGGCAGCGGCACCCCCGGCGGCATGCGCACGAGCCGGTGGTTCCAGGTGCTCGGCGAGCAGTTCGTCGACCTGTCCTTCGCGTACGCGAACGACGCCTTCAACGGCACGTACGCGGCCCCGGGGAAGACGCACCCGGTCACGCTGTTCATCAACGACTACAACACCGAGCAGGCCGGCAAGCAGCAGCGCTACTACGACCTGATCGCGCGCATGGTGGACCGCGGCGTCGAGTTCGACGGCATCGGGCACCAGTTCCACGTGAGCCTCGCGACCCCCGTGAGCACGCTCGCGGGTGCGCTGGACCGCATGGCCGACCTCGGCAAGGTGCAGGCGATCACCGAGTTCGACGTCACGACGGGCACGCCCGTCACGGAGGCCAAGCTGGTCGACCAGGGCTACTACTACAAGGACGCGTTCGACGCGTTCCGCGCGTTCCACGCGGAGACCGACCAGGTCTTCTCGGCGACCGTGTGGGGTCTCGTCGACGGGCGGTCCTGGCGCAACGACTCGGGCGCACCGCTCGTGTTCGACGACCAGGTCAAGGCCAAGCCGGCGTACCACGGCATCGTCGACGGCTCGACGCTGCCCGCGCCCATGCGGGCCGCGAACGTCTTCCGCGGGACGGTCCCGCTCGACGACGACGCGACCGCCGCGCCCGACTGGGACCGGCTGCCGCTGCTCCCGATGGACGACGCGGCCGCCTTCCAGCTCCGCTGGGAGGCCGACCACCTGACGGCGTACGTCGTCGTGTCGGACGGGACGCCGGCCGCGTCGGACGGCGTCGGGTTCACGCTCGACGGCGAGACGTACGCGTTCGGACGGGACGGCGAAGGTGACGTCGACGGCGTCGCGACGGAGCTGGGTGACGGCTGGGCCGCGGTGGTCCACCTGCCGCTCGACGCTGCCGCGGTCGGTGACCAGCTCGCGTTCGACGTCACGGCGACCGACGGCAGCACGACGGTCGGCTGGAACAAGCTCGGTGCGACCGGCACGCTCACGCTCGTCGAGCCGCTGTCCTACCTCGAGGTCGCCGCGGCGTCGGCCGCCCCGACGATCGACGGTGAGCAGGACGCGGTGTGGGCGGACGCCGGCTCGGTCACGACGGCCAAGGTCGTCGGCGCCGGCTCGGACCCGGCGGGTGCCGTCGCGGACGTCAGGACGCTGTGGAAGGACGACACGCTGTACGTCCTCGCCACCGTCACGGACGCGGTCGTCAACACGGCCGGCTCGGACCCGTGGACGCAGGACTCGGTCGAGATCTTCGTCGACCCGGGCAACGCCAAGAACGGCTCGTACCGCTACGACGACACCCAGATCCGCATCAGCGCGGACAACGCGGTGTCGGTCGGCACGGGTGACGAGGGCTACCAGAAGGCCAACGTCACCAGCGCCACGACGCGCACCGCGTCCGGCTACGTCGTCGAGGCCGCCATCGGCCTGCACGACCAGGGCGGCGCGGGCACGTTCCACGGGCTCGACTTCCAGGTCAACGACGCCACCGCCGACGGGTCGCGCACGTCGGTCCACACCTGGGCCGAGCCCACCGGCACCGCCTACCAGACGACCGAGCGCTGGGGCGTCGGCCTGCTGGTCGAGGCCGCGGGCGAGGAGCCGGAGCCGTCGGCGCCGACCATCGTCCTCGGTGCCGGCAAGGTTGCGCGGGGCGGCACCGTGCCGGTCGCGCTGTCCGGGTTCGCGCCCGGCACCGTCGTCGACGTGGTGCTCGGGGCCGAGTCGCTCGTCGGGCAGGTCCAGGGCGGTGCGCGCCTCATGGCGGCGCGTGCGGTCGGCAGCACCGGACCGCTCGGGCTCGTCGTCGGGTCGTTCTCCGTCGACGCCTCCGGCGGGGCCTCCGGGTCCGTGACGATCCCGGCCGCCACGGCCGTCGGTCGCTACGGCATCGCCGCCGCGGTCGACGACCAGGTCCTCGCGGCCACGGTCGTCGAGGTCGTCGCGGCTGCTCCGGGCGGCGGCGCGTCGGGCGGCGCGGGCGGGTTCGGTGGCGGCAGCCTCGCCACCACGGGCGCGCAGGTCGCGGGCCTCGTGCTCCTCGCCCTCGCGCTGCTGGGCGCGGGGACGGCGATGGTGCGCTCGCGCCGCCGCGGGACGCACGTGGCCTGACGCACCGCAGGACGACGAGGGCCCGGCCACCGCAGAGGCCGGGCCCTCGTCGCGCCACCGCGCCCCTGCCCCTCGTCGCGCCTCGCACCCCGACGGCACGTCCGTCGACCCGCGCCACTGGTGGGACGCGCTGCAGACCGCGATCGCCGACGCGGGCGGCATCGACGACGTCGACGCGATCTCCGTCGGCGGGCAGCCGCACG
>NZ_JAPESW010000065.1 GCF_028527925.1 Cellulomonas fimi | reverse complement strand
GCGCGGTCTCGGCGAGGATCGCCGCGACGGACATGGTGCCGTAGCCCTCTCCGTCGAGGGCGGGGTCGGTCGTCATCGGTGGCTCCCTTCGTGGTGTGCGGAGGTGCTCGGGTCGGTGCCGGCGGTCCGACGGGCGGTGCGTCGGGCACGTGCGGCGCGCCACGTCCCGACGACGCCGGCAGGGGCGGCGGCCATGAGGACGACGAGCGCGAGGCCGAACACGAGCAGCGCGAGGTTGCCGTCGAGCCGCTGCGCGAGCTCGTCGGGCACGGGCAGCGCGTCGACGAGCGTGGCGACGAGCCACGGCAGCAGGACGACGAGCACCGCGCCGACCGCGGCACCGGCGAGCGAGCCGAGCCCGCCGACGACGACCGCGACGAGCAGCAGGAGCGACGTCGCGAGCCCGTACCCGCCGGGCGTGACCGACTGGGTGACGAGCACGAGGACGGCGCCCCCGAGCCCGGCGGCGGTGGACGCGACGACGAAGGCGAGGACCTTGGTGCGGTCGGGGGCGATCCCGGCGAGGGCCGCGGCGGTCGCGTCGTCGCGCACGGCGCGCATCCGCAGCCCGGTCCGGCCGCGCGCGAGCACGTGCAGCGTGCCGAGGACGGCCGCGGCGACGGCGGTCGCGACCCACGCGTGCCACTGCTCGAGGGCGATGACCCGGTCGAGCGCGTCGGGCACGCGCTCGAGCGGTGCGCGCACCCCCTGGTCGCCGCCGAGCCCCGGGACGGTGGACGCGACGGCGGGCAGCGCGACGACGAGCGTGAGCGTGAGGCCTGCGAGGTACGGGCCGTGCAGGCGTGCGCCCGCGAGCCCGAGGAGCAGCCCGACCGCCCCGGACACCATCACGGCCCCGACGAGACCGGCCAGGACGCGGGCGACGCCCGGTGCGTCGGCGAGCGCGGACGCGGTGAGCGCGTACCCGTACCCGCCCGCGGCCATGAGCGCGGAGTGCCCGAGCGAGAGCTGCCCGGACAGCCCGACGAGCACGGTGAGCCCGGCGGTCGCGCACAGGTACGCGGCGACGAGCGCGAGCTGGTAGTTGCGGTACGGGTCGAGCGCGAACGTCCCGGCGATCACGCCGAGCGTGCCGAGCAGCGCGACGACGAGGACGCGAGCGGGACCCGCGGTGGGCAGCAGCCTCATGCGCGCCTCGCCTCCACCCCGGCGACGAGCCCCTGCGGGCGGACCAGCAGGACGACGACGAGCAGCGCGAGCACCGCGATCGGCGTGACGCCCGCCCCGAGGTACCCGGTGACGAGGCTCATGAGGACGCCGACGCCGATGCCGCCCACGAGCGCGCCGCCCGGGGAGTCGAGCCCGCCGACGACGGCGACGGTGAACGCGAGGACGAACAGGACGTCGGTCGCGTGCGGGTTCAGGCCGAGCTCGGTGGGCAGCAGCAGCAGCGCGGCCAGCGCGGCGACGGCCGACGCGAGCGCCCAGGCGACCGTCCGCATGCGCGCGACGCGCACGCCGAGCAGCCGGGAGACCTCGGGCGCGAAGGCGGACGCGCGCAGCCGCAGGCCGAGCGTGGTGCGCGTGAACAGCAGCCGCAGGCCGAGCATGAGCCCGAGCGCCACGGCGACGACGAGCACGTCGTACGGCGACCCGACGGGTACCCCGCCCAGCGACCACGGCTGGTCGCTCACGGGGGGCGCGACGGGGACGTGCTGCGGCCCGGCGACGATCCCGAGCGCCGACTGCAGGACCATGACGAGCCCGATCGCGAGGATGACGCCGCCGAGCGGCGTCGTCGCGTACCGCATGAGCCCCCGCTCGACGGCGGCGCCGAGCAGCCCGCCCGCCACGACGCCGGCCAGCGCACCCCACCACCAGCCGCCCGTGGCCTGCGCGACCCCGACCGCGACGTACGCGGCGACGACGGCCATCGCCCCGGCCGCGAAGTTGACGATGCGGGCGGCCCGCCAGATGAGCACGAGCGACAGCGCGAAGAGCGCGAGCACCGTGCCGCGGGCGACGCCGCCGCCGACGAGGAAGACGAACCGGTCCACTCAGAACCCCAGGTAGGCGTGTCGGAGGGCCTCGTCGTGCGCGAGGTCCCGGGCGGGCCGGGCCGCGACGACGCGCCCCAGGTCGAGCACGACGCCACCGTCGGCGACGGACAGCGCGGCGGCGACGTTCTGCTCGGCCAGCAGCACGGCGAGCCCGTCGTCGCAGCGCGTCCGCAGGAGCGCCATGATCTGCGCGACGACCTGCGGCGCGAGTCCGAGCGACGGCTCGTCGAGCAGCAGCACCCGCGGCCTCGCGACGAGCGCGCGGCCGATCGCGAGCATCTGCCGCTCGCCGCCCGAGAGCTGGTGCCCGAGCGCGGCACGTCGCCGGTCGAGCGACGGGAACAGCGCGTACACCTCGTCGACGGCGGCGCGTCGGGCGCTCGCCGAGCGGTGGGCCGCGAGCCCGCCGAGGTGCAGGTTCTCGTCGACCGTGAGCTCCACGACGACGCCCCGGCCCTCGGGGACGTGCGCGAGCCCGCGTCGCGCACGGTCCTCGACGCCGACCCCGTGCAGGTCGTCGCCCGCGAGCGCGACCGTGCCGGCCGCGAGCGGCAGGAGGCCCGAGACCGCCCGGAGCAGCGTGGACTTGCCGGCGCCGTTCGCGCCGACGAGCGCGACGAGCGCGCCGGGCTCGACCTCGAGCGTGACGTCGTGCAGCACGGGTGCGCCGCCGTACCCGGTCGTCAGGCCGCGGACGGTGAGCGCGGGGGTCATCGGGCGCCTCCGCCGGCCGGGCGCCCGACGCCGCCCGTCCCACCGGGTGCACGCCGGTCCCGACCCGCGTGCGGGACGGCGCCCGCCGGGATGCCGAGGTACGCCTCCTCGACCCGCGGGTCGCGCCGCACGTCCTGCGGCGCCCCGGTCGCGATGACGCGCCCGAAGTCGAGCACGACGACGCGGTCGCTCACGCTCATGACGAAGTCGACGTGGTGCTCGACGAGCAGCACCCCGGTGCCCTCGGCGGCGACGCCCCGGATCACGTCGCCGAGCGCGGCGACGTCGCCGTGGCCGAGCCCGCCGGCCGGCTCGTCGAGCAGCAGGAGCCGGGGCCGGGCGACGAGCGCACGCGCGAGCGCGACGGTCGCGCGCTCGGCGTACGGCAACGCGCCGACGGGCTGCGCTGCGCGCGCGGTGAGTCCGAGGGCCGCGAGCTGTGCGTCGGCACGTGCGTCCGCGTCACGCGCGCCACGGGGGACGCCGACGACGACGTTCTCCCGGACGCTGAGGCCCGGGAACAGCCCGAGGCCCTGGAGCGTGCGGGCGACGCCGCGGCCGGCGAGGCCTGCGGTCGGCCCCAGCGGCCGCCCGTCGACCGTGACCGTGCCGCGGGTGGGCCGCACGAGACCGCAGACGGCGTTGAAGACGGTCGTCTTGCCGGCGCCGTTGGGGCCGATGAGGGCGACCACCTCGCCGCCGGCCACGTCCAGGTCGACGTCCTCGACGGCGGTGAGCCCGCCGAAGCGGACCGTGAGGCCGCGGACGACGAGGCGCGGCCCGGTCTCCGCCGGCCCCTCGGCGGTCGGTCCGGCTGTCGGGCTGCGCAGACTCACGGTCGACCTCTCGTGCACCTCGTCGTGACGCGATGCGCTGACCGTACAACAGAAACCGACCAGCCGGTATGGTCTGTGACCGAGGCGTGACCTGCGGCCGCGGCCGCCACGGCTCAGGCGTGCGGGACGCCGGCGATCATGCCGCCGTCGACCACCAGCTCGGTCCCGGTCACGTACGCGGAGTCCGCCGACGCGAGGAACAGCACGGCCCCCACCACGTCGTCGGGCGTCGCCGTGCGCCCGAGCGGGATGCGCTGCCGGGACGCGTCCAGCCGCTCGGTCATGGGCGTCACCACGAACCCCGGGTGCACCGAGTTCACCCGGATCCCCGCGGGGCCGAGCTCGACGGCGAGCGACTTCGTCAGGCCGCGCACGCCGAACTTCGACGCCACGTACCCGTGCAGCCCCGCGTCGCCGCGCATGCCCTCGACCGACGAGATGTTGACGATCGAGCCCCGCCCCGCGGCCGTCATGCCCGGCACCACCGCCCGCGCGCCGAGGAACGTGCCCGTGAGGTTGACGGCGATCACCGCGTCCCACTGGTCCTTGCCGTACCGCTCGAGGCGCCCGGCGTTCGCGATGCCCGCGTTGTTGACGAGCACGTCGACGACACCGAGCGCCGCTGCCGCGTCGACCGCCGCGGCCCAGGACTCCTCCGACGTCACGTCGAGCGGCACCGCGAGCACCCCCGGGCCCAGGTCGGCCGCCAGCCGCTCCGCCTCGTCGACCAGCACGTCGCCGACGACGACCGCCGCCCCCGCCGCGTGCAGCGCGCGCACGTACGCCGCGCCGAGCCCACGAGCACCGCCGCTCACGAGCGCCACCGATCCGTCGAGCCGTGCCATGCGGACCTCCGAAGGTCGTCGGTGCGGTGCCGGGACGCCCCGGGAGCGCCAGGCCGGGCCGTGCAGGTCAGGCGACGCGCACGACGAGCCGCCCGGTCGTCCCGCCGCCCGCGAGCCGCGCGACCGCCTCGGGCGCCTGCTCGAACGGCACGACGTCGCTCACGACGGGTCGGACCGCGCCCTGCTCGACGAGGCCCGTGAGCGCCCGGTGCGCGAGCCGGACGAGGTCGGGCCGCCGCCGCGCGTAGAGCGCCCAGTGCAGGCCGAGCACGCCGTAGTTCTTCACGAGGGCGTGGCCCGCGCGGGCGTCCTGGATCGTGCCGCCCGCGAAGCCGACGATCACGATGCGCCCCTCGAACGCGACGCACCGCGTCGCCGCCTCGTACGCCTCGCCGCCGACGGGGTCCACGACCACGTCGGCCCCCGTGCCGCCCGTCGCCTCCCGCACGGCGGACGCGACGTCCTGCGTCGACCGGTCCACGACGACGTGCGCGCCCGCGTCGCGCGCGGCCGCGGCCTTGGCCTCGGACCCGACGACGCCCACGACCCGCGCCCCGGCGGCCGCGGCGAGCTGCACGGTGGCCGTCCCGACGCCGCCCGCGGCGGCGGTCACGAGCACGGTCTCGCCGCGCCGCAGGCCCGCCCGCCGGTGCAGCGCGAACCACGCGGTCTGGTACGCGATGACGAAGCCGGCCGCCTGCTCGTCGGACAGCCCGGCGGGCGCGGGCCACACCTCGTGCGCGTCGAGCACCGCGCGCTCGGCGAGCACCCCGATCCGCGACCCCACGACGCGGTCGCCGACGGCCACGTGGTCGACGCCGTCGCCGACCGCGAGCACGTCGCCGCACAGCTCGATGCCCGGCACGAACGGCAGCGGCGGCCGCTCCTGGTACTGCCCGCGCGCGAGCAGCACGTCGGGGAAGTTCACCGCGACCGCGCGCACGCCCACGAGCACCTGCCCGGGCCCGGGCACGGGGTCGGGCACGTCGGCCAGGCGCAGCACGTCGACGGGCTCGCCGTACCGCTCCACGTGCCACGCCCGCACGGCTCAGCCCTCCGGACGGGCGGCGATGCCCGCGAGGAACAGGTCGGTGAGCTGCGCGGCGACCTGCTCCTTGGTCTCGGGCCCGTCGGGCGAGAACCACGTCGGCAGGTAGTGCACGTCGGAGAAGAAGTGCGCGACGATCACGCCGCGCGGCACGTCCGTCCGGAAGTGACCGTCGGCCTGCCCCTTCTCCAGCAGCGCCGCGAACGTGTCGTGGTACGCGCGGCGCCGTCGGGTGACCTCCTGCTGCCGCGGCTGGGACAGCATGTGCACGCTGCGGAAGAAGACGGTGCCCTCGAGCAGGAAGTCGATCGAGGTCTCGATGACGTCGACGCACGCCGCCCGCAGGAGGACGTCGGCCGGCTCGTCGCGGGCCGCGATCGCCTCCAGGTGGTCCGTCTGGAGCGTGAGCATGCGGTCGTAGACGGCGAAGAGCAGGTCGTCCTTCGACTGGAAGTAGTGGTACATGGCGCCCTTGGTGACGCCCGCCGCGTCGACGACCTGCTGCACGGAGGTGTTCGCGTACCCCTGGGCCGCGAACAGCCCGAGTGCGGCCCGCAGGACGTCGTCGGCCACGCTGGTCTGCTTCATGCCGTCATCCTTCCCCCCACGGGCGCACGCTGACGCCACCGTCGAGCACGAGCGTCTGCCCCGTCACCCAGGCGGCGTCGTCGGACAGCAGGAACGCGACGGGCCCGGCGACGTCCTCGGGCTCGCCGATCCGTCCGAGCGGGTAGCGCGCCGCGACGCCCGCCTCGTCGTCCTCGTACAGCCGGCGGGCCAGCTGCGTGCGCACCACCGCGGGTGCGACGGCGTTGAGCCGGACGCGTGGCGCGAGCTCGACCGCGAGCTGCGCGGTGAGGTTGAGCAGCGCGGCCTTGGACACGCCGTACAGCGCGATGCCGGGGCTCGACGTCAGCCCCGCGGCGGACCCCGTGCACACGACCGAGGCACCGTCGTGCGCGCCGAGCCCGGCCGCGACCGCGTCCCGCGTCCACTCCAGGGCGGCGACGACGTTGACCGCGAGGATCTTGTCGACCACGGCGCGCTCGACGCCGAGCAGCGGCCCGTAGACGGGGTTGATGCCGGCGTTGTTGACGAGGTGGTCGAGCCGGCCGAACCGGTCGACGGCCGTCGCGACCGCCACGGCCCGGTGCTCGGGGTCGTCGACCTTGCCGGCGACACCCACGGCACGCTCGGGCCCGATCGCGGCGACGGCCTCGTCGAGCGTCTCGGCGCGCCGGCCGGTGAGGACGACGCGCGCGCCCTCGTCCGCGAGCCGCTGCGCGACCGCGAGCCCGATCCCCCGGCTCGCGCCGGTCACCAGGGCGACCCTGCCCTCGAACCTGTCCATCACGTCCTCTCGCCGCGTCGCGACCGGTACCCCGCACCAGCCCGTGCAGGGCGGAGATGCCCGCCACTGCGAAACCGACCGTTCGGTATGTCGCGACAGTACACGACACCGCCCAGCCGCGAGGCACACCCGTCCGGGACGCGTCGAACCACACCCGCCGACCACTACCGTGTGAGCGTGAACACGAGCACCGCCACCTCCCGGCCCCCGCGGGCGCTGCCCACGGGCACCCAGCACACCCTCACCCGCGGCGACGCCCACGCGGTGGTCGCCTCCGTCGGCGCGAGCCTGCGGTCGTACACGGTCGGCGGCGCCGACGTCGTCCTCCCCTTCGCCGAGACCGAGTCCGCCCCCGCGTTCTCCGGGGCGGTCCTGGCCCCCTGGCCCAACCGCCTCACGGACGGCGAGTACACATTCGACGGCACCGCGTACGAGGTGCCGGTCACCGAGCACGCGCGCCGCACGGCGCTGCACGGGCTCGTCGCCTACGTCGCGTTCACCACCACCGAGCAGACCGACGACCGCGTCGTCCTCGAGCACACGATCGTCCCGACGCCGGGCTACCCCTGGTCCGTGCACCTCGCGGTCGCGTACACGCTCGACGACGACGGCCTCCGCGTCGAGGTCACGGCGACGAACGTCGACGAGGCGGCGGCCCCCTACGGCATCGGCTTCCACCCCTGGCTGTCCCCCGGCGACGCGACGGTCGACGCGTGCACGCTGCAGGTCGACGCGGACGTGCACGTGACGGTGGACGACCGCCTCCTCCCGACCGGCACCGAGCCGGTGAGCGGCCGCTTCGACCTGCGCGGCGCGACGCCGCTGGACGGCGTCGAGCTCGACGACGCGTGGGTCGGCATGACCCGCGACGCGGACGGCCTCTCGTGGATCCGACTCGCTCGCCCCGACGGCAGGACGGTCGCGATGTGGGCCGACGACAGCGTCGTCGCCTGGCAGGTGTGCACGGGCGACGGGATCCCGCGCCTCGACCGTCGCGGCGTCGCCGCCGAGCCCATGACGTGCGTCGCCGACGCGTTCCGCACGGGCACCGACCTGGTCCGGCTCGAGCCCGGTGCGAGCCACCGCGTCACCTGGGGCCTGCGCCTGCTCTGACACGACGTGCCACCGAGGGCGTCCGGGCTCCACGCCTGGGCGCCCTCGTCGCGTCCGCACCTCGCGTCACGAGGCGAGCGGTGTCAGCCGGGCGACAGGTGTCAGCCGGCCGAGCAGCGGTGCCGGCCGAGCCAGCAGGGTCAGCGAGGCGAGCGGGTCGGCCCGTCAGCGGCCGTAGTACTCGCCGTCCTCCTGGACGCCCTTGGCGTACTCCCAGTGCCACGGCTCGAACGGGCCGCTGCCGCCGCGCTTCGCCCACGCCGGGTTCTCCCAGCCGAAGGCGGGGCCGTTGTCGAGGATCCAGGCCCACTTGGCGCCCGACGTCTGGTTCTGGCAGAGGTCGATCGCGAGACCCCAGCCGTGGTTGCTCTTGCCGGGCGCGGCGGCGAGGCCGCCCTTCTGCGCCTTGACGGCACGCTGCTGCGCGAGCGAGCGGTACCCGGAGCTGAGGCACAGGTCGCCGCCGAACCGCGCGACGAACGCCTGGTTGAACTCGGCGAGCGACACGGCCGCGTCGGCGCGGAGCTGCGTGTGGCCGTCCCAGAGGGTGCACAGGTCGGCGGTGCGCAGCAGTCCGTTCTCCCCCGCCGGGCGGTCGGTGCCGTCGCAGCCCGGCAGCGCGGAGCGCACCTCGGTCCGGCTGGCACCCGCGACCTCACGGGCCGCGAGCGCGCCGTCGGCGGACACGAGCGACGAGGGCGGGAGGATCGAGAGCGACGACGCGGTGAGCGCCGACACGGTGTCGGGCAGCGACTCCTGCGCCGCGCGCGCGTCCGAGCCGGGCACGCCGACACCCTCGAGCGCGCCCTGGCTCACGGTGGGGATCACGACGGTGACCCCGGCCAGCGCGCCGAGCACGCCGAGCCGGACGGCGAGGCGCGGCATGCGGGCCTGGTGCCGGTCCGCGGGGGGCGTGGACGCGGTGCGGGAGCGGGTCGCCGACCGCTCGCGCTCGCGCGCGGGCGACGTGACGGGGCGCTCGGACGCCGCGTGGACCGCGCCCTCGGTCTCCGCCTCGTCGTCGAGGGGCAGGGGCGCCATGACGGTCGTCTCGACGGCCGACCGGGGCGCGGGGACCGCTGCCGACCACGCGGGCACGGGTGCCGGCCGCGGGTGCGCCGCAGTGGCGCCGGGCTCGGTGGCGTGCGGCGCGCGCTCGGCCGTCGGCGCCTGCGGCTGCCCGACGGGGGGACGCGGAGCGGCCGGGGCGGCCGCGAAGGCGCGCGACCCCGGCACGGACGGCGCGGACGCCGGTGCAGTCGTGCGGGCGGCCGGGTCGGCGGCGGGGACGGACGACGACGGCGTCGCGGGGGTCGTGCGGCCCTGCTGCTCGTGCGGGCGGGCGGCGGGAGAGGTCCACGCCGGGCCGCGGTTCGCGGCCGGCTCGGCCGCGACGTGCGGACGGGCGGTCCCCGCCGCGAGGGCCCCCTGCGCGGGCGGCGTCGTCCGGCCACCCGGTGCGGGCAGGGCCGTCCGGCCGCCCGGTGCCGGCAGGGACGTGCGCGCGCCGGGGGCGGGGAGCGTCGTGCGGGCGCCGGGTGCGGGGAGCGTCGTGCGCGGGGCACCGCCTGCCGGCGACGTGCGCGTCGACGCGGCGGCGCCGTACGTGGGGCGTGGGGCGGCCTGGGCGGACCCGCCGTCGGGCCGCGGCTGGCTCCACGACGGGAGCGCGGGGCCGACGTGCTGCGGTGCGGACGTCACGGGGACACCGGGAGGTGTGAGCACGGCGCTCGAGGTCTGCGCGGCGGCGCGACGCTCGGCCTCGCGGAGGCTGCGACGGGTCGGCCGGGGGGTCGCCTCGTTGTGCTCGGGCCCCACGACACCTCCACTCGCTCGGTCCACGCTGGCGGACGTCCGCGGCCGGGGAGGCGTCCCTCTCGGGGCGGCTCCGGCGACCGCGGTCACGAAACCATAACGGGTCGCGGTCGCGCTTCCAAGCCCCTGGACGGGCGTCCAGGGCGCGGGCACGCCGACACGCGGTGCACATCGGACGGATCTGCGCCACCGGGTGAGCAGACGCACAGGTCAGGGCCGTCGTCGACGCCGACCGGCAGAGTTCTCGCGATCAGAAGGTCTGACCGCGCTGCATCGCGTCACGGACCTCCCCGACGAGCTCCTCGAGGATGTCCTCGAGGAACACGACGCCCACGGTCCGCCCGCCGTCGTCGACGCGCGCGAGGTGCGCGCCCGACCGCTGCATCGCCGCGAGCGCCTCCTCGACCTCGTCCCCCGGCGCGACGACGGCGAGCGCGCGCACGCGCCACGTCGGCACGGGTACGTGGCGCGCGTCGGCGTCGGCGTAGAGCACGTCCTTGAGGTGCAGGTACCCCGCGGGGTGCCCGTCGTCGTCGAGGACCGGGAACCGGCTGTAGCCGGTGCGGGCGACGAGGCGCTCGACCTCGTCGGGCGTCCCGCCCGGCCCGACCGTGACGAGCGCGTCGACGGGCACCATGACGTCGCCCGCGGTGCGGTCGGAGAACTCCAGCGCGCCCGTCAGGAGCCCCTGCTCGTCCTCGAGCAGTCCCTCGGCCTGCGAACGCTCGACGATCGAGTGGACCTCCTGCGCGGTGAACGCGGACGACACCTCGTCCTTCGGCTCGACGCCGACGAGCCGCAGCGCGTGGTTGGCGAGCCAGTTGAGCGCGCCGATGACGGGCCGGACCATGCGCGCGATCCAGACGAGCGGCGGCCCGAACATCAGCACCGCGCGCTCGGGTCCGGCGACCGCGAGGTTCTTGGGCACCATCTCGCCGAGCACGACGTGGAGGTAGACGACGATCGCCAGGGCGAGCACGAAGGCGATCGGATGCGTGAGGTCCTCGCTCACGCCGAGCGCGTGCAGCGGGTCCTCGATGAGGTGCGCGAGCGCGGGCTCGGCGACGACGCCGAGGCTCGTCGAGCACACCGTGATGCCGAGCTGCGCGCACGCGAGCATGAGCGACACGTGCTCCATGGCCCACAGCACGGTCCGCGCACGGCGGTCGCCGGCCTCGGCCAGCGGCTCGACCTGGCTGCGCCGCGCGGAGATGATCGCGAACTCGGCGCCGACGAAGAACGCGTTGCCGGCGAGCAGGAGCGCACCGACCAGGAGGGCGATGTTGCTGCTCACGCGTCACCGTCCTCGTCCTCGTCGGCCGCGACGGCCTGGACCCGCACGCGCTCGACGCGCCGCCCCGCCATCCGCTCGACCACGAGCCGCACGCGGTCGACGACGACCTCGTCCCCCTGCTCGGGGATCCGGCCGAGCACGTACATGAGGAGCCCACCGAGCGTCTCGTAGGGGCCGTCCTCGGGGACGCGCAGGCCGGTGACCTCGGCGAGCTCGTCGGGCCGCAGGACACCCGCGAGCACCCACGAGCCGTCCGCGGCCTGCGCGGCGGACTGCCGGCGCCGGTCGTGCTCGTCGGCGACGTCCCCGACGAGCTCCTCGACGACGTCCTCCAGGGTCACGACGCCCGACGTGCCGCCGTACTCGTCGACGACGACCGCGAGCTGCCCGCCCTGCCGCAGCTCGACGAGCAGCGGGCCGAGGTGCACGGTCTCGGGGACGCGCGGCACGTCGACCATGAGGGCCGCGGCCGGGACCTCGGCGCGCTTCTCGTACGGCACGGCGACCGCGCGGCGCAGGTGCACGAGCCCCACGACGTCGTCGGCGGAGTCGCCGATGACGAGGAACCGCGAGTGGCCGCTCGTGCGCGCGAGCGCGATCACGTCGGCGGCCGAGTCCTCGTCGCGACGCACGAGCACGAGCCGCCCGCGGTCGGTCATGACGTCGACGGCCGTGAGCTCGGAGAACTCGACGGAGTTGATGAGCAGCGTCGCGGTCGACTCGTCGAGCGTCCCCACCTCGGCGGAGCGGCGGACGAGCGCGGCGAGCTCCTGCGGCGATCGCCCGCCCGCCAGCTCCTCGCGCGGCTCGACGCCGACGCGCCGCAGGATCGCGTTCGCGCTGCCGTTGAACAGCGAGATGAGCGGCCGCAGCGTCGTGGTGAACCCCCGCTGGAGCGGCGCGACGGTGCGCGCGGTGCCGAGCGGGCGGCTGATCGCGAAGTTCTTCGGGATGAGCTCGCCGACGACCATCGAGAAGCCGTTGACGAGGACGATCGCGAGGAGGCCCGCGACCGCGCCGCCGATGACCTGCCCGAGCGGCGACGACTCGAGCGGCCCGCCGAGCAGCCGGACGACCGCGGGCTGCGTCGTGTAGCCGAGCAGGATCGTCGTGATCGTGATGCCGACCTGCGCGCCGGACAGCTCGGTCGACAGGCGCCGCAGCGCCTTGACGACGGACTGCCCGCGACGGTCCTCGGGTGCGGTCTGCTTGTCGACGACCCCGGGGTCGAGCGTGACGAGCGAGAACTCGGCGGCGACGAACACCGCGGTGCCGAGCGTGAGGAGCACGCCGAGGCCGACGAGGAGCCACTCGGTCAGCACGGGTCACCGCCCGGGGGCGCGACGGGCGAGGGGTCGACGGGCTTGTAGCCCTCGAAGAAGTCCCACCACGCGGGGTCCACCGCGTTGCGGTCCTGCTTGAACTGCTCGTACAGCTCGTCCACGAGCCACTCGTTGGCGCCGAAGTCGGCACGGGTCGAGTCTGGCTCCGCCTTCTGGGTCACGCTGGGATCGCCCACTTCCGCTGCGGTTCGTGACCGCGTCGTCGCCGGATCTGTTGATGACAACATTACGGCCTGTCCGGGCGTCGGCCCGGCGCGCGGCGGGGGTGACGGGGGATCTGCCGACCGTCTTCACCTGGTCGGCACACCAGGGTCAACGGCGGGCAACGCCGCCGTCGGGGCGGGCTCAAGCCGAGGTCGCTGCGAGACCTGCGAGGTCATGGCTTGGCCCGCTCCCGACAGCATGCGAGACGCGCGGATCCCGTCAGGTGATATCGCGCCGGAAGGTCGTGAACCGCCCGATCACCGCGAGCCCGAGCCCGTACGCCGCGAGGACCACCGCACCCTGCCAGGGCTCCAGCAGCTCGACCAGTCCCGACTCGGAGTAGAAGCTCCCGCCGGACATCGCCTCGCCGGCCGCACCGGGCAGGAGCTTCGCGACGTCCTCGCCCCACGACGTGAACGCCAGGACGAACCGCAGGACCGGTTCGACGAACTGCGTGAAGGCCAGCACGACCACGACGACGGCGACCTGGTTCGGCAGCACCGCGCCGAAGCCGACCCCCGCGACCGCCCACAGGGCGAGTGCCGCCGCCGACAGCGCGAGCGTCTGCCAGGTCGATCCGTGGTCGAGGAACGTGGGCTTGCCGAGGGCGAGGAGCACGAGAGCGCCCGCACCGGCGGCCGCCGCGGTCCCGACCACCCCGAACACGAGACCCAGCGCACCGCCCGACAGCACCTTCGCACCGACCACGACCGACCGGCGCGGCTCGGCCAGCAGCGTCGGCGTGATCGTCTGGTGCCGGAACTCCGACGCGACGCTCAGCGCGCCGACGACGAGCGGGAACACGTACCCGAACGTGACCGCGATGGTGTAGACGGCGCGGACGACCGCGTCGGGCGGGAGCGCGAGGTCGTCGGACCCCTCGCCGGCCCCGGCCATCCCGCCTCCGCTGGTGACGCCCCACGCCATGATCGCGGAGAGGAACGCCATGTAGCCGACCATCGCGAGCAGCAGGATCCACCACAGGCGGGTCGTCACGAGCTTGCGGTACTCGGTCCGCAGCGCCGCGCCCATCAGGCCGCCACCTCCGGGTGCGTCGGGGCGGTCGGCGTCGCGACCATGTCGAGGAAGAGCCCTTCCAGGCCGGGGTTGCGCGTGCTGAGCTCGTGCAGCTCGAGCCCGGCCGCGAACGCCGCGGCGCCGACCGCCGCGGCGTCGACGTCGACGAGGTCGACCTCGTGCGCCGCCGAGCCCCCACCGTCGGCGCGCACCCAGCCGGCGCGTGCGACGAGGGTCGCCAGGCCGGCCGCGTCGGGGGACGCGACGTGCACCTGGGGCCGCGCGAGCCGCACGAGGTCGGCGAGCGGCGAGGCGTGCACGAGGCGGCCGCGCGCGATGATCACGACGTCGTCGACGGTCTGCTCCACCTCGGACAGGACGTGGCTCGAGACGAGCACCGTGCGCCCCTCCGCGGCGAGCGTCCGCAGGAACACGCGCAGCCAGCGGATGCCCTCGGGGTCGAGGCCGTTCGCGGGCTCGTCGAGCAGCAGGACGGGCGGGTCGCCGAGCAGCGTCGTGGCGAGCGCGAGCCGCTGGCGCATGCCGAGCGAGAAGCCGCCGACGCGGCGGTCCGCCGCGCCGCCGAGGCCGACGAGCTCGAGCACCTCGCCCGCGCGCGCGTCGGGGACGCCGACCTGCGGCGCGTACGTGCGCAGGTGGTCGAGCGCGGTGCGCCCGGGGTGGAAGCTCGACGCCTCGAGCGCGGCGCCGACGGTCCGCAGCGGGCGCGTGAGCCGGTGGTACGGGCGGCCGCCGATCGTGGCGGTGCCGGAGGTCGGGCGGACGAGACCCAGCAGCATGCGCAGCGTCGTCGTCTTGCCCGCGCCGTTGGGTCCGAGGAAGCCGGTCACGCGACCGGGCTGGACCTCGAAGGTCAGGTCGTCGACCGCTCGGACGGGTCCGAAGGACTTCGACAGGTGGGAGACCGCGAGGACGCGGTCGTGGCTCGGCAAAGGGGTCGTCGTGGCCATGCCTGTGACCCTACTGTTCTAACGCGACTAGAACAACGGGCGTCAGGCGGTGCGGGGCCTCGGCGACGCCGGACGGCCCGGGAGCGTGACGCGCATCGTGCAGCCCGGCCCCTCGTCCGCGACCTCGATCCGGCCGCCGTGCAGGTCGACCGCCCAGCGCACGATCGCCAGCCCCAGCCCCGTCCCGCCCGTCGACCCCTGCCCGGTGATCGCCGGGGTGTTGCCGCGCACGAACCGCTCGAAGACGTGCGCGCGCTGCTCGGGCGCGATGCCCGGCCCGTGGTCGACGACGTCGATGCGCACGTCCGGCCCGACCCGCGACGCGACCAGCAGCACCTCGTCGTCGGGCGGGGAGTGGCGCACCGCGTTGTGCAGCAGGTTCGCCACCACCTGGTGCAGCCGCTCGGGGTCCGCTTGCACCGTGAGGTCCTCGGGCTCGACGCGCACCGGGAACCGCAGCCGCTTCACCGACCCGACGAGCGCGGCGCCGTCCGCCGCCTCGTGCAGGAAGTCGTCGAGCCGGACCTCCTCGATCTGCAGCGGCACGTCGCCCGCCTCGAGCCGTGACAGGTCGAGCAGGTACGTCACCAGCCGGCCCAGCCGCTCGGTCTGCGCGAGCGCGGCCTGCATCGTCACCGGGTCGGGCTCGCTCACGCCGTCGACGATGTTCTCGAGCTGCGCCTGCAGCGCCGTCACGGGCGTCCGCAGCTCGTGCGCGACGTTGGCGACGAGCTCGCGACGGAACGTGTCCGCCTGCTCGAGGTCGTCCGACATCGTGTTGAACGCCTCGGCGAGCTGGCCGACCTCGTCGTTGCTCGTCGCCTGGACCCGCTGGCTGTAGTCGCCGTCGGCCATCCGGCCGGCCGCGTGCGTCATCTCGCGCAGCGGCGACGTCATGCCGCGCGCCAGCAGCTGCGTCACGACGAGCGACAGCGCGATCGCGATCGGCAGCGTCCGGCTGGGGCCCAGGTGGAACTGCGACAGGCCGACCCACGTGATGAACGAGGCGAGCGCGACCGACGCCGCGACGAGCACGCCGAGCTTGATCTTGATCGAGCGGAACCGGTCCAGCGGGCGGACGTCCGGCAACCGGGACCGCCCCTCGCCGCGCACGTGACGCGGCGCGCTCACGACCCCTCGGACCTCGCCGCGGACCCCTCGTCCGCAGGCTCGAACGCGTAGCCGACGCCGTGCACCGTGCGGATGAGGTCCGCGCCGAGCTTGCGGCGCAGCGCCTTGACGTGCGAGTCGACCGTGCGCGTGCCGCTCGCGTCGACCCAGTCCCACACCTCCGCGAGGAGCCGCTCGCGCGTGAGCACCGTGCGCGACGAGCCTGCGAGCGCGACGAGCAGGTCGAACTCGGTCGGCGTGAGGTGGACCTCCTGGTCGCCGCGCTGCACGCGGCGCTGCGCGCGGTCGATCGACACGTCGCCGATGACGAGCGGCGGGTCGGGCGTCGTGGCGACCGCGATCTCCGCGGCGCGCGCGGCGCGCTCCTGGCGGCGCAGCAGCGCCTTCGTGCGGGCGACGAGCTCGCGCATCGAGAACGGCTTCGTCATGTAGTCGTCCGCGCCGACGCCCAGGCCGACGAGCATGTCCGTCTCGTCGTCGCGCGCCGTGAGCATGAGGACCGGCACCGGGCGCTCGGCCTGGATCTGGCGACACACCTCGAGGCCGTCGATGCCCGGCAGCATGATGTCGAGGACCACCACGTCGGGCCGCACGCGCGTCGCCGCGGCGACCCCCGACGGGCCGTCGGCGGCGGCCTCGACCCGCCAGCCCTCGGCGGTGAAGCGGTGCGCGATCGCCTGCGCGATCGCCGGCTCGTCCTCGACCACGAGGACGGTCGTCGCGGCACCTCCGGACGGAGCGGGCGGCTGCGCACCGCTGCTGTTCATCATGAGGTCAGCGTGGCACAGCCACCCCTCCCGCACCCGGAACCTCGGCGGGGGAGGCGGGGGGAAGACGTGTCGGACCGGTGAGGGCCGCTCGCCGTGCGCACCCGGCGCGGCGGCGGGCCGGACCGTAGGATGTCGCCACCATGAGCGGCTCAAGTAGCTGCCGGCGACCCCAGCGGGCCGACCAGCCCGGTGGCGTCTGCGCCGGCCTCCCCGTCCC
>NZ_JAPESW010000064.1 GCF_028527925.1 Cellulomonas fimi | reverse complement strand
AGGGCGGCAACGGCGGCCTCGGGGCCACCTCGCGCGAGGCCCTGGCCGCCGAGATCGAGGGCGTGCGCGACAGCCTCATGGACCAGGCCAACGCGTCGTACGCCGGTCGCTCCGTCTTCGCGGGCACGTCCGACGCCGGCCGCGCCTTCCGGGCCGACTACACGTGGACCGGGACCGCGGGCGCGACGGTCGACCGCCGCGTCGGCGACGCCACCACGGTCCGCGTCGACGGCGACGGGTCCGCGGTGTTCGGCGAGGGCGCCGGCTCGGTGTTCGCGCTGCTCGACCAGGTCGCCGCGACACTCCGGAGCGGCGCCGACCCCACGACCCACCTGAACGCCATCGACGACCGGATGGACGCCATGCTCACCGAGCTGTCGTCCGTCGGTGCACGCCAGAACCAGGTCGGCTCCGCGCAGACCTCGATCGTGAGCAACCAGCTCACCACCAAGACGCAGCTGTCGGGGATCGAGGACATCGACCTCGCGCAGACGATCCTCGACATCCAGATGCAGGAGGTCGCCTACCAGGGTGCGCTCGGCGCAGCCGCGAAGGTCCTCCAGCCGAGCCTGATGGACTTCCTCCGATGAACATCGCTCCCGCCACCGTCCCGGTCGCCGTCGGCGGCTCGCCGGCACCACCGGGGTGGACGACGACGAGCACGACGACGTCGGCGGGGTCGGTGTCGTCGCCGAGGACGCCCGGGCGGATCCGCGGGCGGTAGTCGGGGAAGTAGAGCGTCGGGCTGACGACGAAGAGCCGGACCTCGTGCTCGTCGGCGTCGACGGACCGCAGCGCGAACAGCACGCCGGTGTCGTCGAGGGCGTCGAGCACGTACCGGGTGCGCCCGGGCAGGCCCGGCAGCGCGGCGACGAGCCGCAGCTCGCCGGGGACGTCGAGGACGTGGCCGCCGACGGCGACCGGGACGGTGGCGGGAGCGATGTTCATCGGAGGAAGTCCATCAGGCTCGGCTGGAGGACCTTCGCGGCTGCGCCGAGCGCACCCTGGTAGGCGACCTCCTGCATCTGGATGTCGAGGATCGTCTGCGCGAGGTCGATGTCCTCGATCCCCGACAGCTGCGTCTTGGTGGTGAGCTGGTTGCTCACGATCGAGGTCTGCGCGGAGCCGACCTGGTTCTGGCGTGCACCGACGGACGCCAGCCCGGTGCGCACGGCGCCGATCCGGTCGTCGATGGCGTTCAGGTGGGTCGTGGGGTCGGCGCCGCTCCGGAGTGTCGCGGCGACCTGGTCGAGCAGCGCGAACACCGAGCCGGCGCCCTCGCCGAACACCGCGGACCCGTCGCCGTCGACGCGGACCGTGGTGGCGTCGCCGACGCGGCGGTCGACCGTCGCGCCCGCGGTCCCGGTCCACGTGTAGTCGGCCCGGAAGGCGCGGCCGGCGTCGGACGTGCCCGCGAAGACGGAGCGACCGGCGTACGACGCGTTGGCCTGGTCCATGAGGCTGTCGCGCACGCCCTCGATCTCGGCGGCCAGGGCCTCGCGCGAGGTGGCCCCGAGGCCGCCGTTGCCGCCCTGGATGGTGAGGTCGCGCGCGCGGCGCATCGCGGTGAGCGACGACTGCAGGGCCGCGTCGACCGTCGTGAGCCACGAGTCGCCGTCGGTCGCGTTGCGCGCGTACTGCGTGAGCGCACGCTGCTCGCCGCGCAGCCGCAGCACGTCGGACGCGCCCGCGGGGTCGTCGGACGGCACGTTGATCTTCTTGCCGCTCGACAGCTGCGCCTGCAGGTCGGACATCGACGTGAGGTTGCCCTGGAGGTTGTGCAGCGTCTGGCGCTGCACGGTCAGGTGCGTCACCCGGGGGATCATCGCGTCACCTTCCGACGAGACCGGTCTTGTTGATGAGCACGTCGAGCATCTGGTCGACGGCGGTGAGGACGCGTGCGGCGCCCTCGTAGGCACGCTGGAAGGCCAGCATGTTCACGGTCTCCTCGTCGGTGTCCACGCTGGTCGCCGCGAGCTGCTGCTGCTCGGCGGTCGCGCGGGCGGACTCGGCCACCTTGGCGCGCGAGCTCGCGCTCGACGCGCGGACGCCGAGGTCGACGACGGTCGACGACCAGTGGGCGTCGGGTCCCGTCTCGCTGGTCTTGAGCGCAGCGATCGCGTCGCCGACGCTGCCGTCGAGCGGCCCCTTGGTCGGGTCGGCGACGGCGACGTCCGCGGCGGACGTGATCGCGACGGTGAGGCCGAGCGCGGCGGGCCGGCCGGCCTGGAACGTCCAGAAGTCGCCGGTGGTGCGCCCGTCGGCGGTGACCGCGCCGCCGTGCAGCGCGTTCACCTGGGTCGCGAGGGTCGTGGCGAGCGCGTCGTAGCGGGCGGCGGCCTCGGTGAGCATGCCGCCGGTGCCGGTCGCGTCGGGCGGGGCGAGGACCGACAGCAGCCCGGCGACACGGCCGCCGTCGAGGCCCGCGCTCTGCGTGGGGCGCTCGGCCCACACGACGGTGACGGCCTGACCGGCCGTGGCCTGCGCGAACGACGCGGCGCCCGTGACGGCGAGCTCGTGGACGCGCTTGCCGGACACGAGCGCGTTGCCGCCGACGAGCACGTCGACCTGGCCGTTCTCGCGGGTCGTGGCGCTCGCGCCGACGAGCGAGGAGAGCTGCGTGACGAGCTGGTCGCGGCGGTCCATGAGCTCGTTGGCGGTGCCGCCCGCGTTCGTGATCTCGAGGATGCGGGCGTTGAGGTCGGCGACGCCGGCCGCGGTCGTGTTGACCTGCTCGACGAGCCCGGCGGTCGTGGTCCGCGCCTGCGTCCACTGGGTCTGGACGGAGGTGTAGAGGCTCGCGATCCGGTCGGCGACGGCCTTGGAGTCCTGCAGGACGACGGCGCGTGCGGCGTTCTTGTCGGGCGTGTTCGACAGGTCGGACCAGGCGCCCCACATCGTGGCGAGCTGGCTCGCGAGGCCGGTCTCGCCGGGCTCGCCGAGGCTCTTCTCGAGGACGCCGTACGCCTCGGCGCGGGCCGACAGGTACGACGCGCCGGCGGTCTGGGTGCGCAGCCGCAGGTCGAGGAAGACGTCGCCGAGGCGCTCGATCCCGGTGACGCGCACGCCCTCGCCGGCGCCGTCGTTGACGGAGAACATCGAGGGCACGTTGGCGGAGGGGAGGGCCGACAGCGACGCCCGCTGGCGCGTGTAGCCGACGGTGTTCGCGTTGGCGACGTTCTGCCCCGCGACGTCGAGGGCCTGCCGCTGCGCGATCAGGGAGCTCAGCGCGGTGCCGAGGCCGGAGAAGGTGCTCATGCGGGTGGGGGTCTCCTCAGAAGGTGCGGTCGACGAGGCGCGCGGCGGGTGCGGCCGCCGCGGTCGTGCCCGCGCCCGTGTACGTGTGGACGTCCTGCAGCGTCGCGAGCGTCTCCTGGGTCGCGCGGTGCGACAGCGCGAGGAGCTCGCGGTTGCCCTCGGACAGCTGGGCGATCTCGGCGGCGAGCGACGCGAAGACGTCGCGGTGCGCGCGCAGCAGGTCGTCCCAGGGCGCCGGTGCGGCGGCGGCGATCTCGGCGAGGCTCGCGTCCCCGGGCAGGCCGAGCGTGACGGCGGCGAGCTCGGCGGCGAGCGCGCGCCCGAGCTCCGCGGAGCGGATCTCGTCGAGCACGGTCTCGACCTCGCGGGTCGCGTGACCGAGCCACCGCGAGCGGCCGCTCGTGAGGATCAGCTGCTCCTCCTCGAGCTTGAAGAGCAGGAGCTCGAGCAGGTTCCGCTGCTGCCACAGTGCGTCGGAGAGCCCGTTGAGGGGCATGGGGATGTCCTCCAGGTCCTGCCCGCCGGGGTCCGTCGGGCGTCTGCTCCCTCCATCGGCACGGGCCGGGCGATTGTGACGAGTTCGCCGGAGATCGCGTGGTCCCGGTGTGGGAGCGCTGTCACACCTTCGGGTCACCGGCGTGTCGTCGAAGCGGTTGCGACTCACCCGTCCGGTGCGCCTCGAAGCGTCCGAATGCTCCCTCACGGCCATTCGAGTGTGATGTGGGTCACACCGATTGCCTGCGGAAACGCTCTCATGAATCGATTTCGGGTGTTCCCGCAGGACGAACCGGACGGGCACCCACCTGGGCGCGCGTCCAGTCACGGGTGGCGCCGAACCCATGACTCAAGGGTGCTGGCACCTGGGCCGAACGAGTGCAGGTGAGCAACAACACAGCGGCGACCGACGAGCTCGTCACGACGCACCTGCCCCTCGTCGGGTACGCGGTCAGCGAGATGCTGCACCGCGTCCCCCCGACCGTCTCGCGGGACGAGCTCGCGTCGGCAGGCAGCCTCGCGCTCGTGCTCGCCGCCCAGGCGTACGACCCGGCGACCGGCGTGCCGTTCGCCCGCTACGCCTCGCTGCGTATCAAGGGCGCGCTCGTCGACGAGCTGCGCTCGATGGACTGGGCGTCCCGCGGTGCCCGGCAGCGCGTCCGCGAGCTCGCCGCCACCACCGAGCGGCTCACGAGCGTGCTCAAGCGCAAGCCGACGCGTGAGGAGCTCGCGACCGCCATGGGCGTCGACGTCCGCGCCGTCGACGACGCGACCCGCGACGCCGAGCGTCGCGTCCTGTCCATGGACGCGACCGAGGGGGCCGTCGCCGACCTCGTCGTCGACCGCGAGCTCACGCCCGAGGAGAGCGTCCTCGCCGACGAGCGCCACCGCTGGCTGCGCGCCGCCGTCGTCACGCTGCCCGACCGTCTGCGCACGGTCATCGAGGGCCTGTTCCTCCAGGACCGCAGCGTCGCCGACCTCGCCGCCGAGCTCGGCGTCACGCAGTCCCGCATCAGCCAGCTGCGCACCGAGGCCCTCGGGCTGCTGCGCGACGGCATGAACGCCGGCCTCGACCCCGACCTCGTGCCGGTCGCCGAGCGTGCCGACGGCGTCGCCGAGCGCCGCCGCCAGTCGTACTTCGCCGCCGTCGCCGCGCGTGCCGCGCTCGTCACGTCGATCCCGACGGCCGACCGGCTCTCCGTCGTCCCGCAGCAGCGCGGCGTCGCCGCAGCCGCCGACGGGACGCCCGCCGCGGCGCAGTCGCGCGGCGCCTGACGCCGCGCGTCGGGGAGCCGCCCGACCGCGTCGGGAAACTTCTCGACGCAATCCCTCAACGACCGGCGCGAGCCGCCGATCTGCAGGGTGTGCCCACGGATGGGCCGCCCCGGACCCGAATCAAGGAGGAAGAGAACCATGGGTCTCTCGATCAACCAGAACATCGCCGCGGTCAACTCGTACCGCAACCTCTCGAACACCCAGAACGACCTGAGCAAGTCGCTCGAGAAGCTGTCGTCGGGCTTCCGCATCAACCGTGCGGCGGACGACGCGGCCGGTCTGGCCATCTCCGAGGGTCTGCGTTCGCAGGTCGGTGGCCTCAAGGTCGCCGCCCGCAACGCCCAGGACGGCATCTCGGTCGTGCAGACCGCTGAGGGCGCCCTGACCGAGGTCCACTCCATCCTGCAGCGCGTGCGTGACCTCTCGGTGCAGGCCGGCAACGACTCGAACAACGACAAGGCTCGCGCCAACATCAAGACCGAGTCGGACAGCCTCGTCGCCGAGCTCGACCGCATCTCCAAGTCGACCAACTTCAACGGCACCAAGCTGCTCGACGGCACGGCCGGCACGCTGAAGTTCCAGGTCGGTGCGGACGGCGACGCGAACTCGCAGATCTCCGTCGACCTGTCCGGCGCGAACGTGAAGGCCATCGCCAACACGCTCGCCGGTGGCGACCTCACCACGACGGGCACCTCGTTCGCGATCGCGGACATCTCGGCCGTCGGCGGCGCGTTCTCGTTCACCACCACCAACGGTGGCGTCGAGAAGACCATCACGACCGCCAACCTCGGTGCGGCCGGCTCGCACACCTCGGTCGAGGGCCTGGCCGACGCGCTGCGCCAGGACGCGTCCTTCGCGCAGAACTTCTCGGTCTCCGTGACCAAGAACGCGAACGGCGCCGGCACCGGCATCGTCGTGACGGCGCTCGACGGCGGCACCCTGGCCGCCGCCGACAACGCCACGGCCGGCACGGGCCTCGCCGCCGGTGTCGCGGGCACCTCGGTCACGGGTGGCCTCGCGTTCGACACCGCGGCCAACGCCCAGGCGTCGACCAAGATGCTGGACGCGCAGATCGAGAAGATCTCGACGGCGCGCGCGAACCTCGGTGCGTACCAGAACCGGTTCGAGCACACGATCAAGAACGTCAACGTCGCGATCGAGAACCTGTCGGCGTCGGAGTCCCGCATCCGCGACACGGACATGGCGTCGGAGATGGTCTCCTTCACCCGCGCGCAGATCCTGTCGCAGGCCGGCACGGCGATGCTCGCGCAGGCCAACCAGATCCCCCAGGGCGTCCTGTCCCTCCTGCGGTGATCCACCCGGTGACCGACCCCCGACCGGGAACGGCCACCACCTGAAGCGCTCCGGTGGCGGGCGGCCCACCAGCCGCCCGCCACCGGCGCCTCACCCCCTGGCACCAGCCACCACGACGAGCGGAGCGACGACGCATGGCGACGATGGGCATCGACGGCCTGGTCTCCGGTCTCCAGACGACGGACCTCATCAACCAGCTGATGCAGGTCGAGTCGGCGCCGCAGGCGCTGCTCAAGTCGAAGCAGACCGCGACGACCAACCTCGTGACCGCGCTGCAGTCGCTCAACACCAAGGTCGCCTCGCTCAAGGACGCCGCCACCAAGGCGGCCACACCGGCGTCGTGGTCCGTCACCAAGGCCAGCGCCTCCGCGACATCCGTCACGGCTACGACGAGCGCCGGCAGCACGCCGACCGAGCTCACGTTCCGCGTCGACGCGCTCGCGTCGAGCCAGGTCTCGCTCGCCTCGACGTCCGCCCTCCCCGCCGCGGGCAGCACACTCACCTTCAAGGCGCCGGACGGCACGCTCACCGAGGTCGTCGTCGGAGCGGACGCGGCCGCCACCGCCCGTGCGATCAGCTCGTCGGCGGCAGGCGTCAACGCCGTCGCCGTGACCGCGGGCGGCCAGACCCGACTCCAGCTCACCGCGACCGAGTCGGGCGCCGAGAACGCCTTCACCCTCTACGCGGGGACCAAGGCGCAGGTCGAGGCCGGCACCGCGAGCACGGTGCCCCTGACGGAGACCCGCGCCGCGAAGGACGCCGAGATCACCCTCTGGGCGGGCGTCACCGGCGCCGAGCAGAAGGTCACGTCGTCGAGCAACACGTTCTCCGACGTGCTCGAGGGCACGGCGATCACGATCTCGAAGGTCGAGGCGGACCCGGTCACGCTGACCGTCGCGCGGGACACCGCCGCCGTCACCTCGGTCGCGTCGGGCCTGGTGGGTGCGCTCAACGTCGTGTTCTCCGAGGTCGCGTCGCGCACATCGACCACCACCACGACCGCCGCCGACGGCCGGACGGTCATCAGCGGCGGGCTGTTCGCCGGCGACTCCGCGGTCCGCGGGCTGCAGCAGCAGCTCCAGACCGCCGCGTCCTACCCGGTCGACGGCACGTCGCCCGCCGAGGTCGGGATCTCGCTCGGCAAGGACGGCACGTTCACGTTCGACGACGCGAAGTTCAAGGCCGCGCTCGCCGCCGACCCGGACAAGGTCCAGAAGGTCGTCTCGGGGCTCGCGCAGCGCGTCGCCGACGTCGCGAAGAGCGCCTCCGACTCGGTCGACGGCACCCTCACGCTCAAGATCACCGGGCAGCAGGACGCCGTCAAGCAGCTCGGCACGCAGATCGAGGCCTGGGACCGCCGCCTCGAGCTGCGCCGGGAGAGCCTGCAGAAGACGTACTCGGCGCTCGAGGTCACGCTGTCCAACATGCAGTCGCAGTCGAGCTGGCTCGCCGGCCAGCTGTCGTCCCTGTCCGCGTCGTCGAGCTCCTGACGCCCACCGGAAGGTCGCACCCCATGCCTGACATCCGTTCGCGGTACGTGGCCGACGCGGTCGCCACGGTCGGACCCGCGCGTCTGCTCACGATGCTCTACGACCGGATGCTGGTCGACGTCGACCGTGCGGTCGAGTCGTTCGACGCGGGCGACCTGGTCGCGGGCCGCGGCCACCTGCAGCACGCGCAGGAGATCGTCGCCGAGCTCATCGTCAGCCTCGACGAGAAGGCGTGGGAGGGCGGCCCGCAGCTCATGTCCATCTACCGCTTCCTGCTCGGCGAGCTGATCCGCGCGGGGTCGCGCGGCGACGTCGAGCTGACCCGGTCCTGCCGCGCGCTCGTCGAGCCGCTCGCGGAGGCCTGGCACGAGGCGGCGCGCTCGCTCGCGCAGGTCCAGATCCCCACCCCGGCGGACGCGCCCGCGCTGGAGACCGCGACCGCGGTCGGCCTGCTCGGCGTCGGCTGACATGATCGCCCCGGCGGCCGGCGCGACCGGCACGCCCGCCCCGCCCGGCACCGACTTCCACGCCGCCTGGGTCCGCGCGCTCGACGCGCTCGAGCTCGACGTCGCCGCGGCGGAGGAGCTGCTGCGCACGGCCCACCTGGCGCCCGTCGACGAGGTCGCGCGCGCCGCGGTGTGGCAGCCGCCCCGTGACCTCGGAGCCCTGCCCGTCTCGCTGCAGGAGCGCGGCCAGGCGCTGCTCGACCGCCAGCTCGACGTCGCCCGCCGCACGGCCGAGGCGCTCGTGCGCAGCCGCCGTCAGCTCGTCGCCGCCGACGCGCTGCGCCCGAGCCGTCCCGACCTGCCCGTGTACGTCGACGCCCAGGCGTGATGTCACCCGTTCGCCCGTCCTGAAACCTCTCATCGGCCCGGGCACCCGGCCGATGGGGGGAGTGAGCAAGGACTCGCTCACGCAACAGGCCACGGATCGGCCGCCCCACCCGTCCTCGGGAGAGGTGTACCTGTCATGGGTCTGTTCGACTCCGTGAGCTCCGTCGCGCTCAACAGCGCGCTCGACGGGCTCGCGCTGCGCCAGCGCGCCATCGCGGACAACGTGGCGAACATCCAGACGCCCGGCTTCCACGCCCGCCGCGTCCGGTTCGAGGACGAGCTGACCCGCGCGGTCGCGCACGGCAGCGGCGCGGTCGAGGCCACGACCCACCGGTCGCTCGAGCCCACGCGTGAGGACGGCAACAACGTCAACCTCGACGCCGAGACGCTGCTCAACATCGACACCAACCTGCGCTACCAGCTCGCGACCCAGGCGGTCTCGGGCCAGTTCTCGTCCGTCCGCACCGCCATGAGGACCAGCTGATGACGATCTTCGGAGCGATCGGGATCGCCTCCACGGGCCTGACCGTCCACCGCAAGTGGCTCGACGCCGTGAGCGACAACCTCGCGAACCTCAACACCGTCCGCCCGACGTCGGAGGACGCGTTCCGCGCCAAGTACGTCGTCGCCGCCGAGAGCGCGGGGGAGAACCAGGGCGTGCAGGTCGCCGGCATCGTCGAGGGCAGCGCCGAGGGCCGGCTCGTGTACGAGCCGTCGAACCCGCTGGCCGACGAGGACGGCTACGTCCGGTACCCCGACATCGACATGTCGAGCCAGATGACGCAGCTGATCATGGCCCAGCGCGGCTACCAGGCGAACGCCACGGTCGTGGACCGGGCGCGCGAGACCTACCAGGCAGCCCTGCAGATCGGACGGCAGTGATGTCCTTCGCCGTGACCCCCGTGACGGGGGTGCTCCCCACCGGTGCGCTCGACGCGACGCGCGCCGCCACCCCGGCCGACCCGGCCGCAGGTGCGCAGTTCGCCGGGATCCTCGGATCGATCGAGAACCTGCAGCAGCTGCAGTCGACGTCGAACGAGCTCGCGGTGCGTGCCGTCACGGGTGACCTCGACGACGTGCACGACTACACGATCGCGTCCGCGCAGGCGTCGACCGCGCTCGAGCTCACCGCGGCCGTGCGCAACAAGGCCGTCGAGGCGTTCACCGAGATCATGAGGATGCAGGCCTGATGCCCGCCCAGGTGCAGGCCGCCGTGGACCGTCTCACGGGGGCCGTCAAGCAGTTCTCGCTCGCGCAGCGCACGCTCGCGCTCATCGGCGTGGCCGTGCTCGTGCTCGGCGCGTTCGCGCTGTCGACGTGGATGTCGCGCCCGACGATGAGCCCGCTGTTCACGGGCCTGTCCGGCGCCGACGCGTCGGCGGTCGTCGACCAGCTCACCGCGGACGGCGTGCAGTACCAGCTCGCCGACGGCGGCTCGACCGTGCTCGTCCCGGACAAGTCGCTCTACGACCAGCGCATCAAGCTCGCCGCGGCCGGCCTGCCGACCAACGCGGACGGCGGCGGCTACTCGCTGCTCGACGAGATGCCCATGACGTCGAGCGAGTTCCAGCAGCAGACGACGTACCAGCGCGCGCTCGAGGGCGAGCTCGCCCGCACGATCGGCGCGATCGACGGCGTCGAGTCCGCCACGGTGAAGCTCGCGCTGCCCGAGGACTCGGTGTTCGTGTCGGAGAAGGCGGACCCGACGGCGTCGGTGTTCATCCGCACCCGTCCGGGCACGTCGCTGTCCGTCAACCAGGTGCAGGCGATCGTCCACCTCGTGTCCGCGGGCATCGACGGCATGAAGCCGACCGACGTGGCCGTCGTCGACGCGGCGGGCGAGGTCCTGTCCGCGGTCGGCACCGGCACGACCGGCGGCGTCGGCGGCCAGCAGGCCAGCGACTACGAGGCGCGCGTCGCCGCGTCCGTGCAGGCGCTGCTCGACCGCGTCGTCGGGCCCGGCAAGTCGGCCGTCACGGTGACGGCCGAGGTCGACCAGAGCCAGACCGACCGGACGACCGAGGAGTTCGCGGCGACGCCCGACACCCCGCCGCTCGCGTCGTCGACCACGACCGAGACGTACGAGGGCGGTGCCGCCTCGGGCGCCGCGGGCGTCCTCGGCCCGGACAACATCCAGGTGCCGGGCGGCGACGGGACGGCCGGGTCGGGCTCGTACGAGTCGACGACCGAGGACCGCACCAACGCGATCAACAAGACCACCGAGCGCGTCCAGCAGGGCCCGGGCGCGATCGAGCGGCAGTCCGTCGCCGTCGTGCTCGACGAGAAGGCCGCCGCGCCGATCGACCTCGCGGAGCTGCGCGACACCATCGCGGCCGCCGCGGGCATCGACGCGGAGCGCGGCGACACGGTCGCCGTCCAGGCGGTCCCGTTCGACACGACGCAGGCCGAGGCCGCCGGCGAGGCGCTCGCCGCGGCCGACGCCGCCGCGAAGGCCGAGCAGCAGCGCTCGCTCATCCAGCAGGCCGCGATCGGCGGCGTCGTCCTGGCCCTCCTGCTCGCGCTCGCGATCGGCATGACGCGGCGCTCGCGGAAGTCCCGCCGCACGGCCATCGACCTCGGGGAGCTCCAGCCGGTCCTCGACGACGACGCGCGCCTCGCGCTCGAGGGCCTCCCGGAGGACGCCCTGCCCGAGCTGCCCCCGGCCCCGCTGCCGACCGACCCCGACCCGGTCGCCCGCAAGCGCGCCGAGATCACGGCACTCGCCGACGAGCAGCCCGAGGAGGTCGCGGACCTCCTGCGCGGCTGGCTCGGCACCGCGACCCCGGCCGGACGCCGCTGATGGCCGCGCTCACCGGGACCCAGAAGGCCGCGATGCTGCTCCTGCAGCTCGGCCGCGACCGCGCCGCGCGCGTCATGGCGCAGCTCGACGTCAACGAGATCGAGGAGCTCACGGCCGAGATCCTGCGGCTCGAGCGGGTCGACCAGCGGCTCGCCGACGAGGTGCTCGAGGAGTTCCACGCGGTGTCCGTCGTCGGCCCCGGCGTGGGCGGCGGCATGGGCCTCGCGCAGCACCTGCTGGTCGCGTCGCTCGGCGCCGAGCAGGCCGCCGACGTGCTCGAGCGGCTCCAGACGACGATGCAGGGGCAGCCGTTCGAGTTCCTCCAGCACGCCGACGCGCGCCAGGTCGTCTCGCTGCTGTCGAGCGAGCACCCGCAGGCCATCGCGCTCGTGCTCGCGCACCTCAAGCCCGACCACGCGGGCATCATCCTCGCGGGCCTCGACCCCGAGCTGCAGGCGGACATCGCGCACCGCATCGCGCTCATGGAGCGCGCGTCGCCGGACGTCGTCCAGGTGATCGCGGAGACGCTGCAGCGCAAGGCGTCGAGCGTCCTGCAGGCCAACGACTTCGCCGCCGTCGGCGGTGTCCAGCCGCTCGTCGAGATCATCAACCGCGCCGACCCCGGCACGGAGAAGGTCATCCTCGAGGGCCTCGCCGCACGCGACGAGGAGCTCGCGGAGGAGGTCCGCAGCCGCATGTTCGTGTTCGCGGACATCACCCTGCTCGAGGACCGGGCGATGCAGCTCGTGCTGCGCCAGGTCGAGACCGCCCAGCTGTCCGTGGCGCTCAAGGGCGTCAGCGACGGGGTCCGCGAGACCGTCATGCGGAACCTGTCCGAGCGGGCGCGGGAGAACCTGCTGGAGGAGATCGAGCTGCTCGGTCCCGTGCGCCTCTCGCTCGTCGAGGACGCGCGTGCGGCCATCGTCCAGGTGATCCGTCGCCTGGAGGAGAGCGGCCAGATCGTCATCCGGCGCGACGCGGAGGACGAGCTCGTTGCCTGACCTCGGATTCGTGCCCACGCCGCGTCCCACGCCGGACGCCACGGCGGCCGCCACGACGGACGTGCCGGCGGCGACCCCCGTGTTCGCCGCCGCGCTGCCCGGCGGTGCGGTCGTCACGCCCGCCGCTGCCGTGCCGGCCGCCTTCGTCGCGACCGGTGCGACGGCGTCGACCGTCACGCGGCCCGCCGCCGAGCCGGTCGCGTTCACGCCGTCGCCGCTCGCAGCCGCCTCGACCGCTGCTCCCGTGATCGACCGTGCCGCCTCCGAGGCCGCGCGCGCCGAGGGGTTCGCCGCGGGCTACGCCGCAGGCGCCCGTGAGGCCGCGCGCGTCGCGCAGGAGGAGTCGGTGCGGGTCCGTGCCGTCGCCGAGCAGCACCGGGTCGCCGCGCAGGCCGCGCTCGACCACGCGCTCGACGCGCTCCAGGCCGCCGCGTCGGCCGCCGCCGCGCGCACCGTGCCCGTCGTCGCGGAGGTGGACCGTCGTCTGCACGCGGCGGCGCTCGACCTCGCCACGGCGGTCCTGGGCGTCGAGCTCGCCGACCACGCGCTGGGTGCCCGTGCCGCGCTGGCCCGCGTCCTCGCCCAGGTCGACCCGGCCGAGCCCGTGACCGTCCGGATGCACCCTGACGACCTCGCCGCGGTGCCGGCCGTGACGACCGCGACCGGCGGCACCGCCCCGACGCTGCCCGCGACCGTGACGCTCGTCGCGGACGCGACGCTCGCGGCCGGCGACGCCGTCGCCGAGCTGGCCGACGGCTACCTCGACGCGCGCGTCACGACGGCGCTGGCCCGCGCCCGCGCTGCCCTGGAGCAGGCGTGACCGCGACCCTCGACGCACCCGTGGCCCCCGTCCGCGCGTCCGCGCCCGGCGCCCCTGCGTGGGACCGCGTGCTTGCGGCCGCCGCGCCCGAGCGCATCGGCACGGTGCGTGCGGTCGTCGGGCTGACGATCGAGGTCGTCGGCACGGGCGCCGCCGTGGGCGAGCTCGTGCGCGTCGGCGACGACGTCCTCGCGGAGGTCGTCGCGACCGCCGGCGCGACCGCGCGCTGCATGCCGCTCGGCCCGACGACCGGCCTGCGCGCCGGCATGTCCGTGCGCCCGCTGCGCGAGCCGCTGCGCGTGCCCGTCGGCCCCGGGCTGCTGGGTCGCGTGCTCGATGGCCTCGGCCGGCCCATCGACGGCAAGGGACCGCTGCGGGCCGCCGCGTGGGTGCCGATCGACGGCCGCGCCCCGCACCCGCTCGAGCGCAGCCGCGTCGAGGAGCCGCTCGACCTCGGCGTGCGCGTGCTCGACACGCTCGTCACCGTCGGCCGCGGGCAGCGGCTCGGCATGTTCGCCGGCTCGGGCGTCGGCAAGTCCAGCCTGCTGTCGATGGTCGCGCGGGGGACCGACGCCGAGGTGTCGGTCATCGCGCTCGTCGGCGAGCGCGGCCGTGAGGTCCGGGAGTTCCTCGAGGACGACCTGGGACCCGAGGGGCTCGCCCGGTCCGTCGTCGTCATCGCCACGTCCGACGAGCCGCCGCTGGTCCGCCTGCGCTCCGCGTTCCTCGCGACCCGCATCGCCGAGGCGCTGCGCGACGAGGGCCGGCACGCGGTGCTCATGATGGACTCGCTCACGCGCGTCGCCATGGCGCAGCGCGAGATCGGCCTGTCCGTCGGCGAGCCGCCCGCGACGCGCGGCTACCCGCCGTCGACGTTCGCGCTGCTCGCGCAGCTCCTCGAGCGTGCCGGCACCGGCGCGACGGGCTCCGTCACCGGCCTGTACACGGTCCTCGTCGACGGCGACGACCACAACGAGCCCATCGCCGACGCGGCGCGGTCGATCCTCGACGGGCACGTCGTCCTCGACCGCCGCCTCGCGGTCGCCGGGCACTTCCCGAGCGTCGACGCGCTCGGCTCGATCAGCCGCGTCGCCTCGCGCGTCACGACCGCCGAGCAGCGCGACGCCGCCCGCCGGCTGCGCGCCGTCATGGCCGCCCGCCGCCAGGCGCAGGACCTGCTCGACGTCGGCGCCTACGTCGCCGGCTCGAACCCGCTCGTCGACGCGGCCGTCACGCACGGCCGCGCGATCGACGCGTTCCTGCGCCAGGACATCGAGGACGTCGTGCCGTCCGCGCAGGCGTGGGCGCACCTGTCCGCCCTCGTCCAGCAGCTGGGGGACGTCGCATGACCCGCTCCTTCCCGCTCGCCGGCCTGCTCCGCGTGCGCGCCCTCGCGGAGGAGCGCGCCGCGGCCGAGCTCGCCGCCGCGCGCCGCGCCGAGCGTGCCGCCGCCGAGCGTGCCCGCGAGACCCGCGAGCGCCTCAGCGGCGCGACGCTGCCCGACGTCGCCGACGGCCTCGCCTTCCGCGCGTCGGTCGCGTCGCGCGCGTCGCTCGTCGCGCTCCTCGAGGAGCAGGGCGAGCAGGTCGTCGCCGCGCAGACGCACACCGAGGAGCGCACGGACGTGTGGGCCGCGGCCCGTCGGGACGCGCGCGCCGTCGAGCGGCTCGAGGAGCGCCACGACGCGACCGTCCGCGCCGAGGAGCTGCACGCCGAGCAGGTCGTGCTCGACGAGGTCGCGGGTCGCCGCATGGCGCGGGAGGACGCATGACGGTCGACGGGATCGCGTCCGTGCAGGCGCGCATGGCCGAGCTCCGCGCGCTCGTCGCGCCGCCGCGCCCGGCGGCGACCACCTCGACCGGCTCGACGGCGTCGTCGGCCTCGACCGGCACCGCCGCGACCGCCGCGGCGAGCGAGGACTTCGCGACGATGCTCGCGTCGCTGACCGGCACCTCGGCGGTGCCCGGCACCGCGGCGCCCGGCACCGCCGCGTCCGGCACCCCCACGGCGACCGGCGGTGCGACCGCGCAGTCCTTCGTCGCCGCCGCGCAGAAGTACGTCGGCGTCCCCTACGTCTGGGGCGGCGAGTCCCTCGACGAGGGCGGGCTCGACTGCTCGGGCCTCGTGATCCGCGCGCTCGCGGACGTCGGCGTCACCGACTTCCCGCGTGTCGCGCGCGACCAGCAGAAGAGGGGCGAGCCCGTCGCGTCGCTCGCGCAGGCGCTGCCCGGCGACCTCGTGGTCTTCGGCGGCGGCACGCACATCGGCATCTATATGGGCGACGGGAAGATGGTCGACGCCCCGAAGCCGGGCGCGCACGTCGTCGTCCGGGACGTGTACACGACCCCCACCGCGATCCGCCGCATCCTCCCGCAGGAGCAGCCGGCGACCGTCTCGGCGTCCGTCCCGGGTCTGCCGGGCGGGACGGGGCTCGCCGGGCTGAGCGGGCTGCAGGGCCTCTCCGGGCTCGGCAGCCTGACCGGCCTGCCCGGCCTGACCGGCCCGACCGGGCTCGGCGGGACCGCCACCGGCACGTCGGCCACGGCCGCGAGCCAGCGCGCCGCGCTGGAGCTCCTCGCGTCGCTGTCCAGCACCCGCGGCTCGTCCCTGGCGGGCCTCGCGACCTCCCTGGGGGTGGCCTCGTGACGACCACGACGACCGTGACCGCGGTCGCCGCGCGCCCCTCGCGCGCGACCTCCCCGACCGGCCTGCCCGGCGCGGGCGACGCGTTCGCCCGCACGCTCGACGACGTCCGCGTCGGCGCCGACTCGGCTCGACCCGAGCGCTCGGCCGACCGCGCGGACGCGGCAGCCTCCGCCGACCCCACGACGGGCACCGCGGGAACGAGCAGGACGGGCGACGCGGACCGCCCGGTCGAAGCCGACGCCGCGGGCCAGGACGACGCGACGGATCACGCGACGGCCGCGACCGAGCCGGCGGCCGACGCCGCGACGCCCGTCCCGACGACGGTCACCCCGACGGTGCCCGCACCGACGACGCCGACGCCGCCGACGCTCGTGGCGGCGACCGCCGTCCCCGCCGCGACGGTGCTCGCCGCGGTCGCAGCCGGGGCGGCCGCACCCGTCGACGCGGCCGCGACGCTCGCCGGTGCCGCGCCGACGACCCCGACGGGCCCGTCGGCACCGGCCACCGCCGCGGGGGAGGGCGCCGACGCGTCGGCCGTCGCGACGACCTCGCCGTCCGTGCCGAGCGACGCCGCGACGACCACGGCCGACGGCACCAGGACCGACGGCACCACGACCCGCCCCGGTGGGGCGGCCGTCGTCGCGGCGGCCCCGACCTCGGCTCCGGCCGCGACGCCGTCGCACCCCACCACCCCGGCCACCGGTGGCGCGACCCCGGCGGACGCCCCCCTCGTCCGCACCGGGACGCCCACCACGACGACCACGGGCGACCCCACTCGCGCCGCGTCCCCTGCCGAGACCGGTGCTCCGGTCACCGCACCCTCGGCCGCGACGACGTTCCAGGCGGCGCTCGCCGCCCAGGCGCCCACCGCGCCGACGACGACGCCCCCGACGCACCCGAACGCGGCCCCGACCGGCCCGGCACCGGCGCCCGCGCCCTTCGCCGAGCAGCTCGGCGCACGCCTCACGGCGCTGGGTGGCCTCGCGCACGGCCGGCACGTCCTCACGGTCCCGGTCGATCCGGAGCACCTGGGCCCGGTCCGGGTCGTCGCGCACATCGCGGCCGACCAGGTCCGCGTCGAGCTCGTCGGCGGCACGGAGGCGTCGCGCGAGGCGCTGCGCGGCGCGCTCGCGGACCTGCGGCGCGATCTCGCCCGCGACCTCGGCGGTCTCGACGTGCAGGTCGGCGTGGGCGGTGACGCGCCGTCGGGCCGTCCGGACCAGGACCAGGGCACGGCCCGTACCGCCGTGGACGCGCGCCCCGGTCGCGGGCCCGTGACGGCCGACGCGGGACAGTCGGCCGCGACCACCGGTGTGCGTCGCCCGTCGTCCGGGCTGGACGTGGACCTGTGACCGCCGAGACCGCGTCGAGGGTGACGTCCGTGTCACCGACCCGCACGGTGGGCACGGGGCCCGCGTAGGACACGGCGGAGACGACGCCCGACTTCTCGGCACCGTCCGCGTCGGTCCAGGTGA
>NZ_JAPESW010000063.1 GCF_028527925.1 Cellulomonas fimi | reverse complement strand
TCGACCAGAACGGAACACTGATGGCGAACTACTCGCTCGCTGACATCAAGGCGCTGCGCGAGAAGACCGGCGCGGGCATGCTCGACGTCAAGAAGGCGCTCGAGGAGGCCGAGGGCGACTCGGACAAGGCGCTCGAGATCATCCGCGTGAAGGGCCTCAAGGGCGTCGGCAAGCGCGAGGGCCGCTCGGCCTCCGACGGTCTCGTCGCGGCGCACGTCGGCCCGACGGCGGACGGCGAGGGCCAGACGGGCGTGCTCGTCGAGGTCAACTCGGAGACGGACTTCGTCGCGAAGAGCCCGAACTTCGTCGCGCTGGCCGACCGCGTGCTCGCGGCGGCGGTCGACTCGGCCGCCCGCGACGCGGACGCGCTGCTCGCGACCGAGGTCGACGGCACGAGCGTGCAGTCGATCGTCGACGAGACCGCGGCGACCCTCGGGGAGCGCGTCGTCGTGCGCCGCCTGGCCCGCGTGGCCGGCGAGCACGTCGAGGTCTACCTGCACAAGGTCAACAAGGACCTGCCCCCGCAGGTCGGCGTCCTCGTGGCCACGGACAAGGCCGGGGCCGACGTCGCTCGCGACATCGCGACCCACATCGCCGCCTTCTCGCCGTCGTACCTGACGCGCGACGAGGTCCCGGCGGAGACGGTCGAGAACGAGCGCCGCATCGCCGAGGAGACGGCCCGCACCGAGGGCAAGCCCGAGGCTGCGCTGCCGAAGATCGTCGAGGGCCGCCTCAACGGCTTCTTCAAGGAGAACGTGCTGCTCGACCAGGCGTTCGCGAAGGACCCGAAGAAGTCGGTCGGCCAGGTCCTCACCGAGGCCGGCGGCACGCTCACCGGCTTCGTGCGCTACCGCGTGGGAGCCTGACGCCATGTGAGTCGACGGTGGCCCCGGCCCGGCAGGGTCGGGGCCACCGTCGCACCAGGGCCGTCGCGCCCGGCCGTGGGTCCCGCCCGCGCCACGCCGGGGACGGCCCGCACCCCGCACGCCCGCACCACCCACCCTCGATGGAGGCGCAGTGACCCAGGACCCGACCGCGACCGGCTCGGCCGCCCCTGCCCGGCGCGTGCTCCTCAAGCTCTCGGGTGAGACGTTCGGTGGTGGTGACGTCGGCCTCGCGGCGGACGTCGTGCAGCGGGTCGCGGCGGAGATCGCGGTCGCGGTGCGCTCGGGCGTGCAGGTCGCGATCGTCGTGGGCGGTGGCAACTTCTTCCGCGGTGCGGAGCTCTCGCAGCGCGGCATCGACCGGGCACGTGCCGACTACATGGGCATGCTCGGGACGGTGATGAACTGCCTGGCGCTCCAGGACTTCCTCGAGCAGGCCGGCGTGAGCACGCGCGTGCAGACGGCGATCGCGATGGGCCAGGTCGCGGAGCCGTACATCCCGCTGCGGGCGATCCGCCACCTCGAGAAGGGCCGCGTCGTGATCTTCGGCGCCGGCGCGGGGATGCCGTACTTCTCGACCGACACCGTGAGCGTGCAGCGCGCCCTGGAGACGCACTGCCAGGAGGTGCTCATGGGCAAGAACGGCGTCGACGGCGTCTACACGGCCGACCCGCGCAAGGACCCCGACGCCGTCAAGCTCGACCACCTCACCTACACCGACGCGCTGGTGGGCGACCTGGGCGTCATGGACGCGACGGCCCTGAGCCTGTGCCGCGACAACGACGTGGTGATGCGCGTCTTCGGGCTCGAGGAGCGGGGCAACGTCACGCGGGCCCTGCAGGGTGAGAAGATCGGCACGCTGGTCACGGCGAGCTGACGCACCGAGCCCGCACGCCAGACCCGACGACGACAGCAGCACGAAGGAGCAGCGGTGATCGACGAGACCCTCCTCGAGGCCGAGGAGAAGATGGACAAGGCGGTCGAGGTCGCCAAGGACGACTTCGCGACGATCCGCACCGGCCGGGCCAACGCGGCGATGTTCTCCAAGGTGTTCGTCGACTACTACGGCAGCCCGACGCCCCTGCAGCAGCTCGCGTCGTTCAACGTGACCGAGGCGCGCACGATCCTGGTCTCGCCGTTCGACAAGTCGTCGATGACGGCGATCGAGAAGGCGCTGCGCGACTCGGACCTGGGCGTGAACCCGACGAACGACGGCAACGTCATCCGTGTCGTGCTGCCCGCCCTCACGGAGGAGCGTCGCCGCGACTTCGTCAAGCTCGCGAAGGCGAAGGCCGAGGACGCCCGCGTGTCGGTGCGCTCGGTGCGCCGCAAGGCCAAGGAGGAGCTCGACCGCATCGTCAAGGACGGCGAGGCGGGCGAGGACGAGGTCGTGCGCGCCGAGAAGGAGCTCGAGGGCCTCACGAAGAAGCACGTCGAGACCATCGACCACCTGCTCGCCTCCAAGGAGAGCGAGCTCCTCGAGGTCTGATGACGGAGAACAGCACCATCGCCGCGCCGAAGACGCTCCGGCCGGGCCGCGACCTCCCGGTCGCGGTCGTGGTCGGCGTCACCCTGCTCGTCGGCGTCGTCGCGTCGCTGTTCATCCGCAAGGAGATCTTCGGCGTCGTCGCGATCGTGGCGGTCTGCGCGGCGCTGTGGGAGCTCGCGCACGCCTTCGCACGCCGCAACATCCACCTGCCGCTGCTCCCGCTGCTGGTCGGGGCGGTCGGCACGCTCGTGTCGGCGTACCTCGCCGGCCCGGAGGCGCTCTTCGTCGCGTTCATGCTGACGGTCGGCGGCGTCGTCGTCTGGCGGGTGCTGGACGGCAGCGGCGAGGCGGCGCTGCGCGACGCGAGCGCGGGCGCGTTCGCGGCCGCCTACCTGCCGTTCCTGGCGGGCTTCGCGATGCTGCTCCTCGCGGAGCCCGACGGGCCGGCGCGCGTGCTGCTGTTCATCCTCATGGTCGTCGCGAGCGACACCGGGGGGTATGCGGTCGGGGTGCTGCTCGGGCGGCACCCGCTGGCGCCCTCGGTCAGCCCGAACAAGACGTGGGAGGGCTTGCTCGGCTCGGTCGTCCTGGCGAGTGTCGTCGGTGTCGTCGGGGTGCAGGCCGCGTTCGGCGGCGAACCGCTCGTGGGCGTCGTCATGGGTCTCGCGACCGTCGTGACGGCGACGCTCGGGGACCTCGCCGAGTCGATGCTCAAGCGCGACCTCGAGCTCAAGGACATGGGTCGGCTCATCCCCGGCCACGGCGGAATCCTCGACCGGCTCGACTCGTTGCTCCTCACGGCGCCCGCCGCCTACGTCATCCTCGCGGTGCTGCAGCCGGCCGGCTGACGGGCACACGACGCGCCCGCGGCCCCGGCCGCTCGCCGTACCACACGTCCCACCGAACCTGAGAAGGGGGTGCCCCGCATGACCGGTACACCCGTGCGCCTGGACCTGTCCTCGCCGACCCGCGGACCGCGGGGCAAGCCGCCGAAGCACTTCGTCGACCTCACGCCCGAGCAGCGGGTCGAGGCCGTCGCCGAGCTGGGCGAGAAGCCGTTCCGCGCCAAGCAGCTCGCGACGCACTACTTCACGCACCTGACGAACGACCCGGCGCAGATGACGGACCTGCCCAAGGCGACGCGCGACAAGCTCGTCGAGGGGCTGTTCCCGACGCTGCTCACGGCGCACCGCACGCTGACCGCGGACCAGGGCACGACCGTCAAGACGCTGTGGCACCTGTTCGACGGCGCCAAGGTCGAGTCCGTCCTCATGCGGTACGCGAACCGCACCACGCTGTGCATCTCGAGCCAGGCGGGGTGCGGGCTCGCGTGCGCGTTCTGCGCGACGGGCCAGCTGGGCCTCACGCGCAACCTGTCGACGGCGGAGATCGTCGAGCAGGTGCGCGCCGCGGCGCGGTCGCTCGCGGACGGCGAGGTGCCGGGCGGCCCGACGCGCCTGACGAATGTCGTGTTCATGGGCATGGGCGAGCCGCTCGCCAACTACAAGGCCGTCATGGAGACCGTGCGCCGGCTGGTCGCGCCCACGCCGGACGGCCTCGGCATGTCGGCGCGCAACGTCACGGTGTCGACCGTCGGCATGGTCCCGGCTATGGACCGGCTCGCGAACGAGGGCATCCCCGTGACGCTCGCTCTGTCGCTGCACGCCCCGGACGACGAGCTGCGCAGCGAGCTCGTACCGGTCAACACGCGCTGGAGCGTCGACGAGGCGATCGACTCGGCGCACCGCTACTTCGAGAAGACCGGCCGCCGTGTCTCGATCGAGTACGCCCTGATCCGGGACGTGAACGACCACGCGTGGCGCGCCGACCTGCTCGGCGAGAAGCTCGCGGCGCGCGGCAAGGGCTGGGTGCACTGCAACCCGATCCCGCTCAACCCGGTGCCGAACTCGCGGTGGACGGCGAGCGATCCCGAGGTGGAGCGCGAGTTCGTGGCACGCTTGCGTGCGCACGGCATCCCGACCACCATCCGGGACACGCGCGGCAGCGAGATCGACGGGGCGTGCGGACAGCTCGCCGCGGAGGAGGACTGAGTGAGCGACGGCATGTTCCGGACCGTCTCCGGCCTGAAGCAGGGCTACGACCCGGACGAGGTCGACGACTTCTTCACGCACGCGCGCCAGGTCTACGAGTCGGGCCCGTCGTCGGGCCTGTCGAGCAAGGACGTGCGCGGGGTCGCGTTCGACATGGTGCGCGGCGGCTACGTGACCGCGGCCGTCGACGCGGCGCTCGACCGGCTCGAGCAGGCGTTCGTCGCGCGGCAGCGCGCGGAGTTCGTCCAGCGCAACGGCCAGGACGCGTGGATGGCGAAGCTCAGCGAGCAGGCGCGGACGCTCTACGGGCGGCTGTCGCGGCCGGACGGCGACCGGTTCGCCCCGCCGGAGGGGCGTCAGCAGGGCTACGAGCCCGCCGACGTCGACGCGCTGTGCCACCGGCTCGTCGCGTACTTCGACAAGGGCACGCCGCTGTCGGCCGCCGAGGTCCGGGCGGCGACGTTCCGCAGCCGGCGCGGCCGCAACGCCTACGCCGAGCCGTCGGTGGACGCGTTCCTGGCGCGGGCGGTCGAGGTGCTGCTCGGCGTCGAGTGACGCGAGCGGTTCGTCGGGTCGTCGCCGGACGCCGCTCGTCGGACGCGGTGGCCGACGCGCCGTGTCACCTCGAGGTCCGCGCGTCCGGGAGGATGAGCGCGTGAGTGAGCGCAGCGTCGTCATCCTCGGCTCCACCGGGTCGATCGGCACCCAGGCGATCGACGTCGTCCGCCGCAACCCGGACCGGTTCCGCGTCGTCGGCCTGAGCGCGGGGGGCCGTGACGTCGCGACCGTCGCGCAGCAGGCCCGTGACCTGGGGGTGGAGACGGTCGCCGTCGCGGACCCGTCGGCGGGGGCGCCGCTGCGCGCCGCGCTCGAGGGCACGGATGTCGAGGTGCTCGCGGGTGCCGACGCGTCCAGCGACCTCGCGGGCCGCGGCGCGGACGTCGTGCTGAACGGGATCACGGGGTCGGTCGGGCTCGGCCCGACGCTCGCGGCGCTCCGCGCGGGCAGCACGCTCGCGCTCGCCAACAAGGAGTCGCTCGTCGTGGGCGGCGCGCTCGTGCACGCGGCCCGCGTGCGACCCGACCAGATCGTGCCGGTCGACTCCGAGCACTCGGCCATCGCGCAGTCCCTGCGCGGAGGCGCGCGCGACGAGGTGCGCCGCATCGTCCTGACCGCGTCCGGCGGGCCGTTCCGCGGCTGGTCCCTCGACGACGTCAAGGCCGTGACGGCGACGCAGGCGCTCGCGCACCCGACGTGGTCGATGGGCCCGGTCGTGACGGTCAACTCGGCGACGCTCATGAACAAGGGCCTCGAGCTCATCGAGGCGCACCTGCTGTTCGGCGTGCCGGTCGACGACATCACGGTCGTCGTCCACCCGCAGTCCGTCGTGCACTCGATGGTCGAGTTCGTCGACGGCTCGACGATCGCGCAGGCGTCGCCCCCGGACATGCGCCTGCCGATCGCGCTCGGCCTGTCGTGGCCCGACCGCGTCCCGCTCGTCGCACCGCCGTGCGACTGGACGACGGCGACCGCGTGGACGTTCGAGCCCCTCGACGAGGAGGTGTTCGGCGCGGTGCGGCTCGCGCGAGAGGCGGTCGCCGCGTCGGCGACGCACCCGGCGGTCTACAACGCCGCGAACGAGGAGTGCGTGGACGCGTTCCTCGCGGGGCGGATCGGCTTCCTCGACATCGTGTCCACTGTCGAGCGCGTGCTCGGCGAGCACGACGGCACGGCCCCCGACGCGCTGTCGCTGGACGCGGTCCTCAGCGCCGAGCGGTGGGCGCGGACGCGCGCGCACGAGGTGCTCGCGCGGCGCTGACCCGCGCGACCGCGTTGCCGAGCACCCGCACGGGAGCCAGCGGCCACGCGGGGGAGCGGTGCCCGACCCACGGCAGCCGGACCAGCGGGCCGCCCGCGCCGGTGACGAGGTCGGCGAGCGTGCGCCCGGCGAGGTTCGCCGCGGCGGCGCCGTCGAGGCCCAGCCCGCGGACCCAGCCGATCCCGTCGGTGTCGAGGCCGACCGACGGGTGCCCGTCGCGCGTCGCCCCGACGGTCGCGCGCCAGCGGTGGGTCAGCGGGGTGCCGTCGAGCACGGGGAACAGGTCGAGGAGCGTGTCCCGCAGCCGTCCGGCGGCGCGATCCTCGTCCGGCGCGGGCCACGACGGCTCGGCGGTCGAGAGGACCACCAGCCGGTCGTCGGCCGTGCGCTCGCCGCGCACGTGGCCGGCGTCGTCGGCGAACGTCTGCGCGCGCGGCAGCCCGACCGCCTCCCACTGCTCGGGCGTGAGGGGCGCGGTCGCGACCGCGACGGCGTGCCGCGGCACCACGGCGCGGTGGTCACCGGACGAGAGCGCGGGCCCCGCCCCGGTCGCCACGACCGTCCAGCGGGTGCGCACCGTGCCGCGGTCGGTCGCGACCGCCCGGGGGGATACCCGCAGCGCGCGGGTGCGCTCGACGACGCGCCCGCCGCGGGAGCGCACGACGTCACGCAGTCCGTGGGCGAGCGCGGCGGGCTGCACACGAGCGCAGTCCGGGCTGTAGGCACCCGCGAGCACGCCGGCCGCGCGGACGTGCTCCGCGACCTCGTCGGCCGCGAGCAGGTGCACGTCGTCCTCGAGGTCCGCCGCCACCTGCACGTGCTCGGCGACGCGCTGCACGTCGGACGGGGTCCGCGCGAGCAGCACCGAGCCGCCGTACGCGAAGCCGCAGTCGACCTGCTCGGCGGCGGCCGCACCCCCGACCTCGACGACGGCGTCGCGCAGCGCCGCACGCAGCGCGCGCGCCCCTGCCAGGCCGTGCCGGCGGATGAGCTCCTCGCCCGGCACGCCGAGGTCGGCCGAGCACCATCCCGAGCCGTGCCCGGTCGCGCCGGCGCCGGCGACGTCCGCCTCGACGACGAGCACGTCGAGCGACGGGTCGGCCTCGAGCAGGTAGTACGCGGTCCACAGCCCGGCGAGACCCGCACCCACGACGACGACGTCCGCCCGGTCGTCACCGTCGAGCGGCTCGAGCGGGTGGAGCGCCGTCGGGTCGTCGGCGCGCAGCTGGTCGAGCCACAGCGAGGGGGTGCGAGCGGTCGCCATGCCGGGACCGTAGTGGTCGACGGCCCGTGCGGACACCCGACACGACGCGGCCGTCGACCGGTGCCGGTGCGCCGGTCGGGTGGTCCGCACGCCGGTCCACGGTCCTGTCAGCGGACTCCCAGCCGGACGCGCGATGATGGGCGCCTGCCCGGGCAGCGACCGGGCCCGTCCGCGCGCGTGCGGACGTCTCGCGTGGAGGTGTGGGGACCGCATGGAGTTCCTGGTCGGCGTGCTGATCGTCGTGGTCGTGCTGCTGCTGTCGATCGCGCTGCACGAGGTCGGGCACCTCGTGCCCGCCAAGCGGTTCGGCGTGCGCGTGAGCCACTACATGGTCGGGTTCGGCCCGACGCTGTGGTCGCGCACGAAGGGCGAGACGGAGTACGGGCTCAAGGCGATCCCGCTGGGCGGCTTCGTCCGGCTGGTCGGCATGTACCCGCCCGACGAGGCCGTCGGCAACCCGCCCGCGCGCACGTGGATCGGACGCCTCGCGCGCGACGCCCGGCAGGCGAGCGCCGAGGAGATCCGGCCGGGCGAGGACCACCGGGCGTTCTACCGGCTCTCGACGCCCAAGAAGCTCGTCGTGATGCTCGGCGGGCCCGTCATGAACCTGCTCATCGCGGTCGTCCTCATGGTCGTGGTGCTCGTCGGCATCGGCATCCCGTCCGGCCAGAGCACGACGCTCGAGTCGGTCTCGCAGTGCGTCATCCCCGCCGACGCGCCGGCCGACCGGGCCTGCACGGACGGCGACGAGCCCGCGCCCGGCGCCGCGGCCGGTCTGCGGCCGGGGGACACCGTGGTGTCCTACGACGGCACCGCGGTCGAGTCGTGGGAGCAGCTGACCGACCTGATCCGGGCGACCGGCGGCGAGAGCGTCCCGGTCGTCGTCGAGCGCGACGGCGAGCAGGTCACGCTGACCGTCACGCCCGTCGTCGCCGAGCGGCCCGTCATCGGCGAGGACGGCGGCCCCGTCCTCGACGCGGACGGCCAGATGAAGACGGTCCCCGCCGGGTTCCTCGGCGTGACCGCGGCGGAGTCCATCGAGCGGCAGCCGTGGAACGAGGCGCCGGAGGCGGTCGCGTCCGCGACGTGGCAGACCGTCACGGTCGTCGCGACCCTGCCCACGAAGGTCGCGGACCTCGCGCAGTCGACGTTCGGGAACGAGGAGCGCGACCAGAACAGCATCGTCGGCGTCGTGGGCATCGCCCGGTTCGGCGGCGAGATCGGCGCCGCCGACCTCCCGTTCTCGGTGAAGATCGCCGGCTGGCTCCAGATGCTCGCGATGCTCAACGTGGCGCTGTTCGTCTTCAACCTCATCCCGCTGCCCCCGCTCGACGGCGGCCACGTCGCGGCGGCCCTCTGGGAGGGCGCGCGCCGGCAGGTCGCGCGCCTGCGCGGTCAGCCGCGACCCGGGCCGTTCGACGCGGCGAAGCTCGTCCCGCTCGCGTACACCGTGTTCATCGTGCTCGGCGCCGTCGGACTGCTGCTGGTCTACGCCGACATCGTGAACCCGATCACCATCTGACCTGCGCGGACCCGGCGCACCGCCGCGCGCGGCGCAGGTTCCGTGCGGGTTGTGTGGCGTCCGTCGCTCGGGCCCGGTCCGGGCGTGCGACGGTGCGATGATGGGGGCGTGAGCACCCCGATCAGCCTCGGAATGCCGGCTGCGCCCGCCCCCGTCCTGGCGCCCCGGCGGGCCTCCCGCAAGATCCGCGTCGGCAAGGTCGAGGTCGGTGGCGACGCCCCGATCAGCGTCCAGTCGATGACCACGACGCCGACGACCGACATCAACGCGACCCTCCAGCAGATCGCCGCCCTCACGGCGTCCGGCTGCGACATCGTCCGTGTCGCCGTGCCCAGCCAGGACGACGCCGACGCGCTGCCCGCGATCGCCCGCAAGTCGCAGATCCCCGTCATCGCCGACATCCACTTCCAGCCGAAGTACGTGTTCGCCGCGATCGACGCGGGCTGCGCGGCCGTGCGCGTGAACCCCGGCAACATCCGCAAGTTCGACGACCAGGTCAAGGAGATCGCGCGCGCCGCGTCCGACGCCGGGGTCTCGCTGCGGATCGGCGTGAACGCGGGCTCGCTCGACCCGCGGCTGCTTGCCAAGTACGGCAAGGCCACCCCCGAGGCGCTCGTTGAGTCGGCCGTGTGGGAGGCGTCGCTGTTCGAGGAGCACGGCTTCCACGACTTCAAGATCTCCGTCAAGCACAACGACCCGGTCGTCATGGTGCGCGCGTACGAGCTGCTCGCCGAGGCCGGCGACTGGCCGCTGCACCTCGGCGTGACCGAGGCCGGACCGGCGTTCCAGGGCACGATCAAGTCGGCGACCGCGTTCGGCGCGCTGCTCAGCAAGGGCATCGGCGACACGATCCGCGTCTCCCTGTCGGCCCCTCCCGTCGAGGAGGTCAAGGTCGGCATCCAGATCCTGCAGGCGCTCAACCTGCGGCCCCGCAAGCTCGAGATCGTGTCGTGCCCCTCGTGCGGTCGCGCGCAGGTCGACGTCTACACGCTCGCCGAGAAGGTCACCGCGGGTCTCGAGGGCATGGAGGTGCCGCTGCGCGTCGCAGTCATGGGCTGCGTCGTCAACGGCCCCGGCGAGGCGCGCGAGGCCGACCTCGGCGTCGCGTCCGGCAACGGCAAGGGCCAGATCTTCGTCAAGGGCGAGGTCATCAAGACCGTCCCCGAGTCGCTCATCGTCGAGACGCTCATCGAGGAGGCCATGCGCCTCGCCGAGACGATGGACCCGGTCGAGGCGGGCCAGGGCAGCCCGACCGTCTCCGTCGGCTGACCCCCCGCGGGTCGGGACGCGCCGCCCCGCGTCCCGGGAGGGGGATGCGCGGTCGGACGACGGGTCGGGTCGCCGTCCGTGGTGCACAATCCGTGTCATGGGTTCTCGCCGCGCGATGCTGCTCGACGAGCGGGCAGGGGGACGCGTCCTGGCGGACGTCGACCTGCGTGCCGCGCTCGCCGTCTGCGCGCTCGACCCCGTCGCCGCCGTCCTCGCGACCGCACGCCTCGAGCAGGCCGTCGCGGGCGGGCTGCGCTCCGCGGGCGGGACGCTGTGGGGCTACGAGCACGACGGGGCGTTGCGCGCCGTCTGCTGGGCGGGCGCGAACATCGTCCCCGTCGTCCCGACCGACGACCCCCGGCTCGCCGCACCCGCCCTCGACGCGTTCGCCGCGCTCGCCCGCGCGCAGGGGCGGCGCTGCTCGTCGATCGTCGGCACCGCCGACATGGTCCTCGGCCTCTGGGAGCGGCTGAGCCGCACCTGGCCGGCCGCGCGCGAGGTCCGGGCGGAGCAGCCCTCGATGGTGATCGACCACGAGCCGCTGATCGCCCCCGACCCGACCGTCCGGCGCTCGCGCGTCGAGGAGTACGACCTCGTCCTCCCGGCGTGCATCCGGATGTTCACCGAGGAGGTCGGCTACTCGCCGGCGGGCGGGCCCGGCGGCCCGTACGAGACCCGCGTGCGCGGCCTCATCGGGTCCGGTCGCTCGTTCGTGCGCGTCGAGCACGAGGACGGCCGGCGAGGCCCGCGCGACACCATCGTCTTCAAGGCCGAGCTCGGGGCCGTCGCCGGCGGGGTCGCGCAGGTGCAGGGCGTCTGGGTCACGCCCGAGCGGCGCGGCGAAGGGCTGTCCGAGGCGGGCATGGCGGCCGTCGTCCAGCTCGCCCGGTCGGCCGAGACGCCGGTCGTGTCGCTCTACGTCAACGGCTACAACCACCGGGCGCTCGCGGCCTATCGCGCGGTCGGCTTCCGGCAGGTCGGCACGTACGCGACCGTGCTGTTCTGACGCTGTCCTGACGTCGACGACGCCCGGTGGCGGGCCTCAGCGCAGCAGGCGCGACATCCGCCGGTCCGCGAGCGGCTTGCCGCCCGTCTGGCACGTCGGGCAGTACTGCAGCGACGAGTCGGCGAACGAGACCTCGTGCACCGTGTCCCCGCACGGCACGCCGTCCCACCCCGGGCAGGGCTCGCCCGTGCGGCCGTGCACGCGCATGCCGCGCCGCTTCGCGTCCTTGAGCTCCGCCGCGGGCCGGCCCGACGCTGCGGCGACGGCGTCGGTGAGCACCTGGCGGATCGCGACCCACAGCGTCGCCGTGCGGTCCGCGTCGAACGAGCGGGTCGGGGCGAACGGGCTCATCCGCGCGGCGTGCAGGATCTCGTCCGAGTAGGCGTTGCCGATCCCGGCGATCGTGCCCTGGTCGCGCAGGAGGCCCTTGACCTGCTGGTTGCGGGCCGCGAGCAGCTCCGCGAGCCGGTCTTCCGTGAACTCGTCGGAGAGCGGCTCGACGCCGAGGGTTGCGATCTGCGGGACCTCGGCGGGGTCCTCGACGACGTGCACGGCCAGCCGCTTGCGCGTGCCCGCCTCGGTCAGGTCGAAGCCCGAGCCGTCGTCGAGCCGCACGCGCAGCGCGATCGGCGACTTCCCCGGGCGGACAGGACGCGGCGAGAGCTCGTCGGACCAGCGCACCCAGCCCGCGCGCGACAGGTGCCACACGAGGTGCAGCGGCTCGCCGGTCGACGTCGCGACCATGAGGTCGAGCCACTTGCCGTGCCGCGTCACGTCGACGACCGCGCCGCCGACGAGCGCGTCGGGCGGCGGGCGGAACGTCTTGAGCGCGCTGATCGCGCCGACCTCGACGCCGGACACGGCACGGTCCACGGCGCGCCCGCGCAGGAACTGCGCGAGCGCCTCGACCTCGGGCAGCTCGGGCACCCGCCCATCCTGGCGGAGACCGCCCACACCGCGACAGCGGGCGCACGGGCGACCCCGCGGCGACCACTAGGCTCGCCCCCATGCTGTTGCGCCTGTCCACGCTCTTCGTCCGCACGTTGCGGGAGGACCCCGCCGACGCCGAGGTCGCGAGCCACAAGCTGCTCGTCCGCGCCGGCTACATCCGTCGCGCCGCCCCCGGCATCTACACGTGGCTGCCGCTGGGCCTGCGCGTGCTGGCGAAGGTCGAGGCGGTCGTCCGCGAGGAGATGGCCGCGGCGGGTGCGCAGGAGGTGCACTTCCCGGCGCTGCTGCCCAAGGAGCCGTACGAGGCGACGGGCCGGTGGACCGAGTACGGCCCGAACATCTTCCGGCTGAAGGACCGCAAGGGCGGCGACTACCTGCTCGCGCCCACGCACGAGGAGATGTTCACGCTCCTCGTCAAGGACCTGTACTCGTCGTACAAGGACCTGCCGCTCGCGCTCTTCCAGATCCAGACGAAGTACCGCGACGAGGCACGCCCGCGCGCCGGCCTCATCCGGGGCCGCGAGTTCGTCATGAAGGACGCCTACTCCTTCGACGTCGACGACGCAGGGCTCGACGCGTCGTACGCCGCGCAGCGCGCGGCCTACCAGCGGATCTTCGACCGGCTGGGCCTGGAGTACGTGATCGTCGCCGCCACCTCGGGTGCGATGGGCGGCTCGCGGTCGGAGGAGTTCCTCACGCCGACCGCGATCGGCGAGGACACGTTCGTGCGGTCCGCGGGCGGGTACGCCGCGAACGTCGAGGCCGTGACGACCGTCGCGCCGCCCGCGCTCGACTGGTCCGACGCGCCCGCCGCGCACGTCGAGGACACGCCCGACACCCCGACGATCGAGTCGCTCGTGGCGCACGCCAACGCGCACCAGCCGCGCCCCGACCGCGCGTGGACCGCGGCCGACACGCTCAAGAACGTCGTCCTCGCGCTCGTCCACCCGACAGGGGAGCGCGAGCTGCTCGTCGTCGGCCTGCCGGGCGACCGCGAGGTCGACCTCAAGCGCCTCGAGGCCGGGCTCGCGCCCGCCGAGGTCGAGGCCGCGGGCGAGGCCGACTTCGCCGCGCACCCTGAGCTGGTCAAGGGCTACATCGGTCCGGGCGTGCTCGGCCCGAACGTGCCCGTGGCCGACGGTGCCGAGAGGACCACCGTGCGCTACCTGCTCGACCCGCGCGTCGTCGACGGCACGCGGTGGATCACCGGCGCGAACGAGCCCGGGCGGCACGTCTTCGACCTCGTCGCCGGGCGGGACTTCACGGCCGACGGCACCGTCGAGGCCGCCGAGGTCCGCGCGGGCGACCCCGCTCCCGACGGTTCGGGCCCGCTCGAGCTCGCGCGCGGCATCGAGATCGGCCACATCTTCCAGCTGGGCCGCAAGTACGCGCAGGCGCTCGGCCTCACGGTCCTCGACCAGAACGGCAAGGCGCAGGTCGTGACGATGGGCTCGTACGGCATCGGCGTGACCCGCGTGCTGGCCGCGCTGGCCGAGGCGAACCACGACGACCGCGGTCTCGCGTGGCCCGCGCACGTCGCACCCGCGCACGTGCACGTGGTCGCGACGGGCAAGGACGCGACGGTCTTCGACGCCGCCGACGAGATCGCGCGCGAGCTCTCCGGGCGGGGGATCGAGGTCCTCTACGACGACCGGCCCAAGGTGTCGCCCGGCGTGAAGTTCGCCGACGCCGAGCTGCTCGGCGTGCCGCTCGTCGTCGTCGTCGGGCGCGGGCTCGCCGAGGGGGTCGTCGAGGTGCGTCCGCGCGCCGGGGGCGACGCGCAGCAGGTGCCTGTTGCGGACGTCGTCGAGCACGTCGCCGCCCGCGTCCGCGAGCTGCTCGCCGACTGACGGTCCGGGGCGCGGCGGACGTCGGCCCGCGGCCTGCGTCTGCCCGCTGTCGGCGGGGAGAGCGGCTCGGCCGCATCAGCCGGCCGTCGGCGTGGGGAGCGGGTCGGCCGCGTCAGCCCGCCGTCGGTGCGGGAAGCGGCTCGGCCGCGAGCTCGGGCATGCCCGGGAACGCGACCGGCGTCGCGCCCCATGCGCGCGCCTGACGCGTCGCGTCGGCGAGCCCGGTGAGCAGCTCGGCTCGGGCACCCGCGTCGGCAGACGCGACGAGCGTCGCGTAGGTGTCGGCGACCGCGGACTCGGCGCCGCGCGCGACGCCGGTCGCGACCGTCGGGTCGTCGAGGCCCGCGGGAAGCGCGTACGCGACCCGACGCGGGTCGTCGAGCTGTCCGGCGGTTCCCGCGGCGGTCGCCCACCGCGTCGCCGCGTCCCGGTGCGCGGCGGCGGCCTGGCGCGCGAGCGTGCGCGCGTCGCCGTCGAGCTTCGCGGCGACGACCTCGAGCGCGTACCCGGCCTCGTCGTGCGCGAGCGTGAGGGCGTGGAGGTCGGCGCGGTCGAGCCCCGCGGGGGCCGGGTCCTCGCCGGTCGTCGCGCCGGCGGTGGGGGTCGCCGACGGTGTCGGCGGTCCGTCGGTGCCGTCCTCAAGCGAGCTGGTGCCGTCGGCCCGGAGCGCGATCTCGGGTGCCGGGAGCCCCAGCGCCGTCGCGAGCCGTCCGGCCAGGTCGGTCCGGGAGGTCGCGACGGAACCGACCAGGCGCGCGAGCGGCCCGTCGGGGACGGAGTCCGCGTCGGCCAGCGCCGTCGCGGCGTCCTCGGCGAGCTCCGCCAGGACGGACTCGGCGGTCGGCGCCGGGGCGTCGGGCGTGCTGGTCGGTGACGCAGACGGCGTGGGCTCGGGCAGCCCGGAGTCGTACACCCCGCCGAGCTGCTCGGCGTGCAGCTCACCGAACGCGGCGACGTCGGACAGCACAGCCGCGACCGGTTCGGCGGGGGCGGTGTCGAGGAGCGTGCGCGCGTCCTGCGCGAGACCGAGCGCGTCGTCGACCGTGCGGCCGCGCACCTGCTCGACGGCGTCCGGGGACGGCTCGACGGGCGGGGGCGTCTCGAGCCGCAGACCGCAGCCGGTCAGGAGGGTCGCGACGGCCGCGACGACGACGAGCGCACCCGCCCTGCGGAGCGGCAGGGGCCGGCGGCGGGCGGGCGTCGGGTGGTTCGGTGCGCTCATCGCCGGTGATCCTCCCACGGCGAGGTGGCGCGTCGACGCCGCGACCGACGCGTGTGCGCGGACTCGTTACGCTGGTCCCACAACATCACAGGGTCGAGCCGCGTGCCGGTGACCCGTCGGAACCGACAGGAGGCCCTCCCATGGTCGCGCCAGCACCCGCCCAGCGGGTCCGGCAGGTCGTCGAACCGGCGGTGGCCGGGATCGGCCTCCTGCTGGAGGACGTCGAGGTGGCGAGGGCCGGGGCCCGGTCGGTGGTCCGCGTGGTCGTGGACGTCACCGAGGACGACGAGGGCGAGCTCGACCTGGACCGGGTCGCCGACGTGACGCGTGCCGTCTCCGACGCGCTCGACGCGCAGGACGTCGTGGCGGGGGAGTACACCCTCGAGGTGTCGAGCCCGGGCGTGTCGCGTCCGCTCACCGAGCGCCGGCACTTCGCCCGCGCGGTCGGGCGCTCGGTCACCGTGCGGCTCGTGGACGGCGGGACGGTCGCGGGCCGGCTGACGGCCGTGGAGCGCGGCACGACGGACGCCGACGACGCGGTCGTCGTGGTCCCGGTGACGCCGGGTGTGAAGGGCCGCCGGCCGAAGACGGGCGACCCCGTCCGGCTCCTGCTGACCGACGTGCGCGACGCGCGCGTCGAGGTGGACCTGAGCGGCCTCGGCCCTGTGGACGACGACGACGTGGCCGGCCCGGGTGCCGACGCCGCCGGACGGGAAGGCTGACATGGACATCGACATGCAGGCGCTGCGGCTGCTGGAGCGCGAGCGGGAGATCAGCCTGGACGTGCTCGTCTCGGCCATCGAGCAGGCGCTGCTCTCGGCCTACCACCGCACCCCGGGGTCGCACCTGCGGGCGCGTGTCGAGGTCGACCGCCGCAGCGGGCACGTGACGGTGTGGGCGCGCGAGCCGCAGCCCGTCGGCGAGGACGGCCGACCGGTCGAGGTCGACACCCCCGAGTTCGACGACACCCCCGACGGGTTCGGGCGCATCGCGACCGCGACGGCGCGCCAGGTGATCGTCCAGCGGCTGCGCGACGCCGAGGACGACCAGGTGCTCGGCACGTTCCGCGGCAAGGAGGGCGAGGTCCTCGGCGGCGTGATCCAGCAGGGGCGCGACCCGCGCACCGTGTTGGTCGACGTCGGCGGCACCGAGGCGGTCCTCCCGCAGCACGAGCAGGTGCCGGGCGAGGAGTACGTGCACGGCGACCGGCTGCGCGCGTACGTCATCGAGGTCGCCCGCGGCCCGCGCGGCCCGCAGGTCACGCTGTCGCGCACGCACCCGAACCTCGTGCGGCGGCTGTTCGCGCTCGAGGTGCCCGAGGTCGCTGACGGCACCGTCGAGATCACGGCGATCGCCCGCGAGGCGGGGCACCGCACGAAGATGGCGGTGCGCGCGACGGTCCCCGGCGTCAACGCGAAGGGCGCGTGCATCGGCCCGATGGGCGGCCGCGTCCGCGCGGTCATGGCCGAGCTGCACGGCGAGAAGATCGACATCGTCGACCACTCCGACGACCCGGCCGAGATGATCGCGCACGCGCTGTCGCCGGCCCGCGTGGTGTCGGTCACGGTCGTGGACGAGGCCGCCCGTGCCGCACGCGTCGTCGTGCCCGACTACCAGCTGTCGCTCGCGATCGGCAAGGAGGGGCAGAACGCCCGTCTGGCCGCGAAGCTGACCGGCTGGCGCATCGACATCCGGTCCGACGCCGAGGTCCCCGGGGCCGACGGCGGGGCCGCCGGCGGCGCGGCCCGGCACGACGCCGGCGAGGCTCCGCGGGGCGGCGCCGGTCAGCACCGGTGACGCGGAGGGGTAGACTGTCGACGGCTGGGCCGGATGCCCGGCTCTCCTCGCCGAGCAGGCGGACCCCCGACCCCGCACCCGTGGTGCCTGTCGTGGGACCGGTGCGCACGTGCGTGGGGTGCCGAGCGACCGGCCCGAGGTCAGCCCTGCTGAGGGTGGTCGCCCCCGCCACCGGTCCCGGAGTCCCGGAGCTGGTCGTGGACGTCGGTCGCCGGATGCCGGGCAGGGGAGCGTGGCTGCACCCCGATCGTGCCTGCCTCGAGCTCGCCGAACGCCGCAGGGCGTTCGGGCGGGCGCTGCGGCTGCCGGGTCCGCCCGGCACGCGCGCGGTCCACGAGCACCTCGAGCAGCAGCACGAGCAGTGAGCGTCACCGGGTCCCCCTGGTGACGTGGCCGATCGTCGAGAAGGAAGCGGGTTGGAAGCCGATGGCTACCCGATGAGCACGCACCGATGAGTACCCAGCGATGAGTACCCAGCACTAACGACGGTCCGACCCTGTCCGGGGCGGGCCAGGACAGGAGAGATGTGGCCAAGGTCCGCGTCTACGAGCTCGCCAAGGAGCTCGGAGTCGACAGCAAGACCCTCATGACCAAGCTGAACGAGCTCGGTGAGTTCGTCCGCTCGGCGAGCTCGACCATCGAGCCGCCCGTCGTGCGCAAGCTGCGCGACACCTACCCCGCAGGTGGCGGTGCCTCGGCACCCAAGGCCGCCGCGCACACGCGTCGGTCGCGGCGTCGCCGCGCCCCCTCGCCGGGGGAGGATCCCCGGCGATGAGCGCACCGAACCACCCGACGCCCGCCCGCCGCCCGCCCC
>NZ_JAPESW010000062.1 GCF_028527925.1 Cellulomonas fimi | reverse complement strand
CGACGCCGCCGCCGTTGCCCGACCACGACCAGCCGTAGTAGCCGATGCCGCGGGCCACGGCCTCGGCCATGATCGTGTCCTCGTCGGGGTTGCCGTCGGAGTGGTCGAACCCGAACTCGCCGATGACGAGCGGCAGGTTCTTCGCCTTGAACGCGTCGAGGTACGCCTTGATGGTCGACGCGTCCTTGTAGACCCCGTACATGTGCACGGAGAACAGGGTGTTGGCGTCGGGGTCCGCCGCCGCGACCGTCGCGGCCTGGTCGCGCATGATGCCCGCCCAGTCCTGACCCCAGCTCGGGGCGTCGACGACGATGTTGTGGTGCAGCCCGGCGGCGCGCAGCTTCTTGATGGCCGCGGAGGTGTCCGCCGCCCAGCCCGCGTTGGCCGTCGCGTTGTTGCCGTAGGGCTCGTTGCCGATGTTGATCTGGACGTAGTCCTCCTGGCCGATGAGCGCCGACCTGATGCCCACCCAGTAGCTCGCCGCGGTGTCGAGCGTGACCGCGCCCGACTGCTCGCCGTAGCCCGTCGTGTCGTGGTTCTCGAGCATGCAGATCAGCTTGTTCGCCTTGCACAGGCTGATGATGTTCGCGACGTCGGCCGCGTCGTTCTTCGTCCAGCGGTCGCCTCCCGACAGCACGACGCGCAGCGCGTTGGCGCCGGCCGCGCGGATCGCGGGGATCGCCGTCGCGGTCTGCGACGTGTACCAGGTGTGGGCGTGGCTCACGCCGCGCGCGACGAACGGGGTGCCGTCCTTCTCGACGAGCTGCGTGCCGGAGACGCGCAGGCCGGGCGGGGTGGCGGCGTGCGCCGCCGTCGAGACGAGCGACACCGCGCCCAGGGCGACGACCGCCGACGCCAGGGCGGCGCCGGTGAGCAGGGACAGGCGGGATCTCATGGACATCCTCGTTTCCGGGTGTGTGACGACCGCCGCGAGCCCGGGTTCCAGCTCGACGCCCGCGCCGGTGCGGACCGTTGGTCGCACCCGCCCGCCGTTCCGCCGGCCGGTCGACGGGCGGGTGCCGGGCGCCCACACAACCAGGGCGGGAAAGCGTCCCCCAGAGCCCTAAACGCTTCACCGGTCGAGCCGTCGGACGGGATCTCCCGATAGGGTCGCCCGCCGCTCCGGGCCAGCCGCCCCCGGACGCACGACGACCCGGTCCCGGGGACCGCTGCGGGGTCGCGAGCGGTACCCGGAACCGGGTCGACGAGGTCCGCTGTCAGTCCTCGGACGTGGCTGCCGGCTGGGAGAGGCCCTGCGCGATCAGGTCCATGACCGACGAGTCCGCGAGGGTCGTCGCGTCGCCGACCTGGCGGTGCTCCGCGACGTCGCGCAGCAGGCGCCGCATGATCTTGCCGGACCGCGTCTTGGGCAGCTCCTGCACGACCAGGATCTGCCGCGGCTTCGCGATCGGGCCGATCTCCTTCGCGACGTGGTTGCGCAGCTCGGTCTGCACCTCGTCGCCGGATTTGTCGGCGCCCCCGGCCCCGCCGCGCAGGATCACGAACGCGACGACGGCCTGACCGGTCGTCTCGTCCGTCGCACCGACGACCGCGGCCTCGGCGACCCACGGGTGCGACACGAGCGCGGACTCGATCTCGGTCGTCGACAGGCGGTGGCCGGACACGTTCATGACGTCGTCCACGCGGCCGAGCAGCCAGATGTCGCCGTCGTCGTCCTTCTTCGCCCCGTCGCCCGCGAAGTACAGGCCCGGGAACCGCGACCAGTAGGTGTCCTTGTAGCGCTCGGGGTCACCCCAGATGCCGCGCAGCATCGACGGCCACGGCTCGGTCAGCACGAGGTAGCCGCCGCCGCCGTCCGGGACCGGGCGCGCCTCGTCGTCCACGACGTCCGCCGCGATGCCCGGCAGCGGCACCTGCGCCGACCCCGGCTTCGCCGCGGTGACCCCCGGCAGCGGGCTGATCATGATCGCGCCCGTCTCCGTCTGCCACCACGTGTCGACGACCGGCGTGCGGTCGCCGCCGATGACGCGGCGGTACCACATCCACGCCTCGGGGTTGATGGGCTCGCCCACCGAGCCGAGGACGCGCAGCGACGACAGGTCGAACTGCGCGGGGATCTCCTCGCCCCACTTCATGCACGTGCGGATCGCCGTCGGCGCCGTGTAGAGGATCGAGACCTTGTACTTCTGGACGATCTCCCACCAGCGGCCGCGGTGCGGGGTGTCGGGCGTGCCCTCGTAGATGACCTGCGTCGCGCCGTTCACGAGCGGCCCGTACACGACGTACGTGTGCCCGGTGATCCAGCCGATGTCCGCCGTGCACCAGTAGACGTCGGTCTCCGGCTTGAGGTCGAAGACGTTGCGGTGCGTGTACGCCGCCTGGGTCAGGTAGCCGCCCGTCGTGTGGAAGATGCCCTTCGGCTTCCCGGTCGTCCCCGACGTGTAGAGGATGAACAGCGGGTGCTCGGCGTCGAGCTCGACCGGCGTGTGCTGGTCCGACGCGGAGTCCACGACGTCGTGCCACCAGACGTCGCGGCCCTCGGTCCACGCGACGTCCTGCTCCGTGCGCCGCACGACGAGCACGTGCTCGACCGACGGTGTGCCCTTCTCGAGCGCCTCGTCGACGGCCGGCTTGAGCGCGGACGGCGCCCCGCGGCGGTACCCGCCGTCCGCCGTGACGACGAGCTTCGCCTCCGCGTCGACGATGCGCGACGCGAGCGCCTCGGCCGAGAAGCCGCCGAAGACGACCGAGTGCGGCGCGCCGATCCGCGCGCACGCGAGCATCGTCACGACCGCCTCGGGGATCAGCGGCATGTAGATCGCGACCCGGTCGCCCGTGCCGACGCCGAGCGCCGTGAACGCGTTCGCCGCCTTCGAGACCTCGCGCTTCAGGTCCGCGTACGTCAGCGAGCGGGTGTCGCCGCCCTCGCCCTCGAAGTGCAGCGCGACCCGGTCGCCGCGGCCCTCCTCGACGTGCCGGTCCACGGCGTTGTACGCCGCGTTCAGCTTCCCGTCGGCGAACCACGTCGCGAAGGGCGCCTGCGACCAGTCGAGCGTCTGCGTGAACGGCGTCGACCAGGTCAGCAGCTCGCGCGCCTGGTCCGCCCAGAACGACGGACGGTCGGCCGCGGCCCACGCGTACAGGTCGCCGTGGGCGTTCGCCTGCGCGGCGAACTCGGGGGACGGGGGGAAGCGGCGGTCCTCGGAGAGCAGGTTCTCCAGCCCGGCGGGCTTCTCGGCGGACTCGGCAGCGGGGGTGGTGTCGGTCACGTGCGACCTCCTGTGCGCAACGACGTCGGTGCGGAACCCGGGAGCGACCGGGTCAGAACAGGCACTCTAGCCGCGCCCGATCGGCGTCCGCCCGCGTGGTTCACCAGGTGCGACGGCGCCGCGCGTCCGTCAGACGCGGTGCCGCTCGCGGAACTCCCCGAGGTGCACGCCCCGCCGGCGGGCGACGGCCGCCACGACACCGACCAGCAGGACGAGGAACCCCGCGACCAGCAGCGTGCCCGACGTGCCCGCGACCGTCACCTGCGTGACCGTGAGGCGCCAGCCGGTGTCGTCGAGGACGCCCAGCGTCTGGGAGCGCGCGATCGACGGCGCGAAGAGGTAGAAGCCGCCCGCGGCCGTGAGCAGCGCACCGCCCGTGATCGGGACGGCCGCCGACCAGATGCCGAGCAGCGCGACCAGCCCGAGCAGCAGCAGGCCGATCGACAGCAGGACGATGCCGAGCACCTCCGTCGAGCTGTCCCACCCGTCGACCTGCGCGGCGAGGATGCGCGCCTGGCCGACGAGCACGAGCCCGACGCCCGCGGGCGCGAGCAGCAGACCGAGGACCGCGCCGAGGACGTGCGCGCCGAAGCTCGTCGAGCGCGGCGCGTTCGGAGCGGGGAACAGCGCGTCGTCGCCGTCGCCCCGCGGCGCGTTCGGCGGCACGCTGCCCTGCGGGCCGGTCGGTGCGCCGGGGGTGGTGGGCTGGGCCGGGGTGGCCGAGGTGCGGGACGGCGCGGCCGTCGCGGGTCCGGTCGCCGTGGGCGGGGTCGACCCGGTCGCGGAGGTGAAGGTCTCGTGCGTCGCAGGGCCGGACGCATCCGTCGCGGGCGTGAAGGTCTCGGTCCCGGAGCTGTCGGGCTCGGGCGGCGGGGTCGGCGACGGGCGCACGACGGCGTGCCGGCCGGTGTCGGTGCTCGGCGGCTCGGGAGTGGCGGTCGACGCGTCCGGCGTCGGGTCCGCCGACGGGCGGGTCGGGTCGGAGGTGCTCATCGCGTCTCCTCAGGTGATGGTGCGCATGCGCCTCGTCGGCGCCGTTCGCCTCACCGTATTGCCGCGGGCACCGCCTCGCCGTTCGGCACGGCCGTGTCGTGCGGGGCGTGCCCGGGCAGGCCCATCGCCACGACCCGGTGACCGCCCGCCGCGCCGAGCTGCGCGGGGACGTCCCCGACGTCCTGCGCCGCCCACCGCGCGACCTGCGTGGTGGCACGCGGCGCGCGGACCCCGTAGGCGTACGCCGCCCCGACGAGGACCGCGCCGCCCACCAGGTTGCCCAGCCCCACGAGCGCGAGGTTGCGCGCCATCTCCGCGACCGTCGCGCCCGGCAGCCCGCCGAGCAGCCCGAGCGAGAAGGTCGTCATGTTCGCGACGACGTGCTCGAAGCCCGACGTGATGAACACCATGACGCACGCGAACACGAGCGCGATCCTCGCGCCCTCGCTCGTCAGCCGCGCCCCGCACCAGATCGCGAGGCAGACGAGCAGGTTGCACAGGACGCCGCGGACGAACAGCTGCCCGGCGGTCTCGTGCGCCTTGTGCTCGAGCATCGTCGCGATCGTCGCGCCGCCCGCCGTGCCCGGTCCGACGACGCCCGACGCGTGCACGAGCGCCGCGAACGCCATCGACCCGAGCAGGTTGCCGCCGGTCACGGCGAGCAGCGTCAGCCCCGCGCGGCCCCACGGCACGCGGCCGAGCATCGCGCCCTGCGTGAGGATCATCATCGCGGAGGTCGCGAGCTCCGCCCCGGCGACGACGACGATCGTCAGCGCGACCCCGAAGACCAGGCCCTTGACCAGCGGCGCGAAGCCCGAGCCCGCCGCCTCGAGCGGACCACCCGCCGTCGCGAGGATCAGGACGCCGATGCCGATGTACGCGCCGGCGAGCATCGTGCGGACGAGGAAGACGCCCGGCGTGGCCATGAGGTCGACCTTGTGGCGCGCCGCGTCGGCCTGCGCGAGCGCGGCGTCGGAGATGGGGAGCACCGGACCACTGTCCTCCCGGCTCACGTCCGAGTCGTGGGACGAAAGACCGCCCGGGAATCCGCGCGGGGCTCGTCGCGGTTGGCTCCCGACGTGACCCGACTGTTCTCCCCGCTCACCCTCCGCGGCACCACGTTCGCCAACCGCGCGTGGCTCGCGCCCATGTGCCAGTACTCCGCCGTCGACGGCCACCCGACCGACTGGCACCTCGTGCACCTCGGTGCGCGCGCGTCCGGCGGCTACGGGCTGCTGCTCGCCGAGGCCACCGCCGTCGTCGCCGAGGGCCGGATCTCGCCGCGCGACACCGGGCTGTGGGACGACGCGCACGTCGCGTCGTGGCGGCGGATCACCGACTTCGTGCACGCACGCGGGACGCGCATCGGCGTGCAGCTCGCGCACGCCGGCCGCAAGGCGTCGACGCGCGCGCCGTTCGAGCCCGTCGAGGGGTCCGTGGGCGTCGACGAGGGCGGCTGGCCGACCCTCGGGCCGGGCGCCGAGCCGTTCCCCGGGTACGACGCGCCGACCGCGATGACGACGGAGCACGTGGCCGCCGTCCCGGCGCAGTTCGCGGCCGCCGCCCGACGCGCGCTCGACGCCGGGTTCGACGTCGTCGAGGTGCACGCCGCGCACGGCTACCTGCTGCACCAGTTCCTCTCGCCGCTCACCAACTCGCGCGACGACGAGTACGGCGGCTCGCCCGAGAACCGCGCGCGCCTGCTCGTCGAGACCGTCGACGCCGTGCGCGCCGTCTGGCCCGACGACCTCCCGCTGCTCGTGCGCGTCTCGGCGACCGACTGGGTGCCCGGCGGCCTCGACGTCGCCGACGTCGCCGCCGTCGTGAAGGACCTCGCCGGGCACGGCGTCGACCTCGTCGACGTGTCCACGGGTGGCAACGCGCCCGCGACCATCCCGGTCGGCCCCGGCTACCAGGTGCCCGCCGCGCGGACGGTGCGCGAGACGTCCGGCCTGCCCGTCGCCGCCGTCGGTCTCATCACGTCGCCGGAGCAGGCCGAGCAGGCGCTCGTCGACGGTGCCGCCGACGCCGTGCTGCTCGGTCGCGTCGCGCTGCGCGACCCGTCGTGGCCGCTGCGTGCCGCGCACGAGCTCGGCGTGCCGACGTCCGCGCTCCCCGTCGCCGACGGCGTGTCGGACGTCGACGGGCTGCCCGACGTCACCGGCTGGCAGCCGCAGTACGTGCGCGGCGCCTGGCGCTGACCCGACCGGCCGGGGCCGTCGCGGCCGACGCCGCGGCGGCCCTGGTCGTTCCCGGGCGCGGCGCGTCCCGCTCGCCGGGCGCCCGTCAGGTGGTCGCGGGGGCCTCCGCGTCGTCGCGGGCCACGCGCTCCACGGCCGCCGCGACGACCGTCGCCACGTCCGGGTGGAACACGCTCGGGACGATGTACGTCGGGTTCAGCTCGTCGTCGGTGACCGTCGACGCGAGCGCGTACGCCGCGGCGAGCAGCATCCGGTCGGTGATCTTGTGCGACTGTGCGTCGAGCAGCCCGCGGAACAGGCCGGGGAACGCGAGCACGTTGTTGATCTGGTTCGCGAAGTCCGACCGGCCCGTGCCGACCACCGCCGCGTAGCGGGCCGCGTCGTCGGGGTCCACCTCGGGGCGCGGGTTCGCGAGCGCGAAGACGATCGCGTCCCGGCCCATCGTCGAGACGTCCTGCGCGGTGATGACGTCGGGCGCGGACACCCCGATGAAGACGTCCGCGCCCGCCAGGGCCTGCGGGATCGTGCCCGTCACACCCCGCGGGTTCGTCACCGACGCGGTCCACCGCAGCGACTCCGGCAGCCCCGGCCGGTCCGCGTGCACGACGCCCTCGATGTCGGCGACGACCACGTCGCGTGCGCCCGCCGCGAGCAGCAGCCGCAGCACCGCCGTGCCTGCCGCGCCCGCGCCGGACAGCACGATCCGCACCGTGCCGATGTCCTTGCGGACCACCTTGAGCGCGTTCGTCAGCGCCGCGACCACGACGATCGCCGTGCCGTGCTGGTCGTCGTGGAACACCGGGATGTCGAGCCGCTCGCGCAGCCGCCGCTCGACCTCGAAGCACCGCGGCGCCGAGATGTCCTCGAGGTTGATCCCCGCGAACGCCGGCGCGATCGCCACGACCGTCTCGACGATCTGGTCGACGTCCGTCGTGTCCAGGACCAGCGGGAACGCGTCGATCCCCGCGAACCGCTTGAACAGCACCGCCTTGCCCTCCATCACGGGCAGCGCCGCGAGCGGGCCGATGTTGCCCAGCCCCAGCACGGCGGTCCCGTCGGTGACCACCGCGATCGTGTTCCGCTTGATCGTCAGGCGGCGCGCGTCCTCCGGACGGGCCGCGATCGCCTCGCACACGCGCGCCACGCCCGGCGTGTACGCCATCGACAGGTCGTCGCGGTTGCGCAGCGGCACCTTCGACTCGATCGACAGCTTGCCGCCCAGGTGCATGAGGAACGTCCGGTCGCTCACGCGGTCCACGACCACGCCGCGCAGGTCCTTGAGCGTCGCGACGATGTCCGCCGCGTGCTGCTCGCCGCGCGTCGCGCACGTGACGTCGACCGTCATCTGCTCGTGGCCCGACGCCGTGACGTCGAGCGCCGTGACGATCCCGCCGGCCTCCTCGATCGCGGTCGTCAGCTCGCTGACCGCCGTCGGCCTGGCCTGCACCTGGAGCCGGGCGGTGATGGACGAGGACACGCTCGGCGACGCCATGCGCCTCATTCTGGCCCGCTGTGCGGGTCGCGTCTCGGCATCGACGCGGCGGGCGCGGTCTCGGTGCGGCGGACGCGGTGTCCGGCGGGGAGCCCGTGCGGCGGACGCGGTGTCCGGCGGGGAGCCCGTGCGGCGGGAGGAGCGTCGGGCGGGGAGCTGAGGCATGACGCGTGCGTCGGCGCCGCGGCGGCGGCTCGTAGGGTGTGCCGGTGCCCGCCGACCCCCTCGCCCCGCTCGTCGACCTCCCCGGCGTCGCCGAGGCCGTCGACGCGGCGCGCGCCGGGTGCGAGGGCCTGCGGTGGCACGAGGCGTACCGGCGACGGTGGCGCGAGGTGCGCGCCGAGGCCGGGCTGCGCAGCGCGCGCGCCAGCGCGGCGGTCGACGGCGCCCGCGTCACGCTCGACGTCGTGCGCGGGCTCGCGACGGGTGCGGCGCCCGACGGGCCGGGCGACGCGGCGCTGCCCGGACGGTCGGACCCGCACGTCGAGCGGGCGCTCGGGGCGGTGCGCGCGGCGGCCGCCGTCGAACGCCTCATGCCGGACCTCGGCGCGCGCGGGTCCGCGACGCTCCCGCCCCTCCCGCAGCTCCTCGCGCGGCTGCACGCCGCAACCGCTGCCGGCTGGCTCGACGACGACGCCGTCGGGCGCGTGCGCGGCACCGCCGCACCGCAGGACCTGACCGGCCTCGGACCGGCGCCCCTCGGCGACGAGGTCGCGGCGCGGCTGGACCTGCTCGGGCGGACCGTCTCGACGACGCGCGCACCCGCGCTCGTCGTCGCCGCCGTCGTGCACGGCGAGCTCCTCACGCTCCGGCCCTTCGCAGCGGGCAACGGCGTCGTCGCGCGGGCCGCGGCACGCCTGCTCGTCACCGCGCGTGGGCTCGACCCGACCGGGTCCGTGGTCGCGGAGGCCAGCTGGGCGGGGACACCGCACGCCTATCTCGGGGCGGCCGCCGGGTTCGCGACCGGCACGCCCGACGGGGTCGCGGCCTGGGTGCGGGCCTGTGCGGGAGCCGTCGTCGACGGGGCGGAGCGGGCCAGGCACGTCGCGGACGGGGTACTGGCCGGTCGCCTGCCCGCGGACTGAGCGCGGGGGACGGGCGCCGTCGGAGGCGAGGCGGTGGCGGCCGCCGACACGACGACGGCGCCCCGAGGGACGCCGCCGCCGAACGGTGGCCGGAGGGTGATCAAGCGTGCACCAGTCCAGTCGCTACGGGTCGAGCCCGGTCGACCTGCCCAGAGGTGGGCAATCCTGCGCGTGGGTGCCCTCGCGGCCATCCAGTTGTGAGTCCTTGGTACCTCAGGGCGCGACGGTTGGGAACCGGTCGGGGTGACGCCCCTGCACAGCACCGCGGCCTGACCACATGGCGGGACGCGTGCCCGACATGCGGAACGTGCTGCCGTGCCGATGCGGGCCGTGGGCGGTCAGCGCGTGCGGCGGCGCTGCCGCCACGCGAACCACGCGACGAGCGCGCACCCGGCGACCAGCACCGCGGTGGCGACCGCGACGGTCCGCCCGGACGGCCGCACGAGGGAGAACAGCGCCACCGGGCGGCTGAACGAGAGCGTGTCCCACCCGCGCTCTGCCGCGACCCGCCGCAGCGCACGGTCGGGGTTGACCGCGAAGCCGTGGCCGACGGCCGCGAGCATCGGCACGTCCGTGATCGAGTCCGAGTACGCGTAGCTCGACGCGAGGTCGTAGCCGCGCGCGGCGGCGAGCTCGCGGATCGCCGTCGCCTTGTTCTCGCCGTACGCGTAGAAGTCGATGTCACCCGTGTACCGGCCGTCGCTGACGCCCATCCGCGTCGCGATCACGTGGTCGGCGCCCAGCACCGCGGCGATCGGCTCGACGATCTCGCTCCCCGACGCCGACACGATGACGACGTCGTGACCGGCCTCGTGGTGCTCCTCGATGAGCGCGACCGCCTCGGCGTAGACCGCGGGGTCGATGGACTCGTGCAGGGTCTCGGCGACGATCGAGGACACCTGCGCGACGTCCCAGCCGGTCACCATCCGCGACAGCTGCGCACGCAGCCGCTCCGTCTGCGTCTCGTCGGCCCCGCCCACCAGGTACAGGAACTGCGCGTACGCCGTCCGCAGGACCGAGCGCCGCGTGAGGAGCCCGCCCGCCATGAACGGTCGGGAGAAGGCCGTCGCGGAGGACGTCGCGATGATCGTCTTGTCGAGGTCGAAGAACGCCGCCGCCTGGTCCGCGCCGGCGGGCGCGGCCGTCGGGCTGGTCGGGCTGTCGTCCATCGCGCTCCCGGGGACGGGTCGTCGGGCCGGCCGGCCTGGTGCGTCGTGCCGACCGTGGTCGCGGCGAGCCTAGCCACCGGGGCCGACGTGCGGGCCGACACACCGGTGCCCGTGCTGCGACGCGCCGTCCGACGCGCGGCCGTGAAGCCGCAGGTCATCGACGTCGAGCACCCCTGACCGTGCGCGACGCTCAGCGAGGACCGTGCGCGACGCTCAGCGAGCGGACCGCAGCCGGACCGCGGAGCACCGCGTCGGCGAGCCGACCGCACCGGCCGTGCGCGCCCGCACGGGCCATGCGCGCCCGCACCGGCGGTCCACCTCCGCATCGAGCCGACCACAGCCCGGCGCGAGAGCGCCGCGTCCACGGGCGGCCGGGCTGCGCGCGGGGGACGCCGCTCACGCGAGCAGGCTGCGCAGACGTCGACCCGGTCCTCGCCGCGCGGCGTCGCACGAGTCGACTCGACCACGAGGAAGGAGACGCGGTGGACGTGCTCATGGGGACGCACCGACCTCCGGCTGCGGAACGACCTCCGGACCTCGGGGTGACCCGCGAGGTCGCGGGCGGGCTGCTGCGGGCGCCGGTGGTGCCGTCGCGCCCGACCGCGCGCGGGTGGGGGGATCCGTCGGCACCACCGCCATGGCGGGCGCACGTCGTCGGTGTCGTCGGCGCGCGCGGCGGCGCGGGCGCGTCGAGCCTCGCCGCGGCGCTCGCCCGCGCGACGTCCACCACGACGGCGACCGCCCTCGTCGACCTGGACGGTGGCTGCGGCGGTCTCGACGTGCTCCTCGGGCTCGAGGGTGCGGACGGCGTCCGCTGGCCGGACCTCGCGGACGCGCGCGGCGACGTGGACGGTGACGACCTCGTCGCGCTGCTCCCGCGCTGGGGCGCGACCGCGGTGCTCAGCGCCGACCGCGCCCGACCCCACCCACCCGAGCCCGCGGTCGTCGCCGACGTGCTGCACGCCCTGTCGCGCACGGTCGGCGTGCTCGTCCTCGACCTCGACCGGTCGCGGGTCGTCGCCGGCGAGTCGGTCGCCGCGGTGTGCGACACCGTGCTGGTCGTCGCGCCCCGCGACCTGCGGGCGACCGCGGGCGCCCTCGCGCTCCGGCACGTGCTCGACGTGCCGGGCGCCGACGTCGGCCTCGTCGTCCGCGGCCCCGCGCCGGGCGGCCTGGGCGCCGCCGAGGTCGCGGAGGCCGTCGGGCTGCCCTTGCGCGCGGTGCTGCCCGTCGACCGCCGGCTGGCCGCGGGCACCGAGCACGGCGGCATCCCGGGCACCGGTCCGTTCATCCGTGCCGTCCGGCGCCTCGCCGCGGGGCTCCTCCGATGACCGCACGCGGTCAGGGGCCGCGCCGGGGACTCGTCGACGCGGCCTTCCTCGACGAGGTGAGGGCCCTCCTGACGGCGCAGGCCGGGACGGGTGCGGGTGGGGGAGCCGCTGCGGCCACCGACGACGAGGTGCGCGCAGCGGTCGACGCGACCGTCCGCCGACGCGGCTCCGTCGTCGGGTCGAGCGGTCTCGCCGGGCTCGTGCGGACGGTCCGCGAGGAGGTGTACGGGGCAGGACCGCTCCAGCACCTGCTGGACGACCCCGACGTCACGGACGTGCTCGTCAACGGCCCCGACGACGTCTGGGTCGAGCACGCCGGGCGGCTGCGCAGGACCGCCGTGCACCTCGGCGGCGTCGACGGCGTGCGTGCGCTCGCGGTCCGGCTCGCCGCCGCCGGCGGGCAGCGCCTCGACGAGGCCAGCCCGACCGTCGACGCGCGCCTGCCGGACGGGACGCGGCTGCACGCGGTCCTGCCGCCCGTCGCCGGTGGGTGCACGCTGCTGAGCCTGCGCGCCGTGCGCGTGCGGGCGCTGTCCGTCGTCGAGCTCGTGGCGGGCGGGACGCTCGCGCCCGCGCTCGTGCCCGTCGTCCGGGCGCTCGTGACGTCCCGCGCGAACCTGCTCGTGTCCGGTGCCACAGGGTCGGGGAAGACCACGCTGCTCGCGGCGCTGCTCTCGCTCGTACCGCCCGACGAGCGGATCGTCGTCATCGAGGAGTCGGGCGAGCTCGCGCCGCGCCACCCGCACGTCGTGCGGCTGCTCGCGCGGCACGCCAACGTCGAGGGCGCGGGTCGCGTCGAGCTCGCCGACCTCGTCCGGCAGTCGCTGCGCATGCGGCCCGACCGGGTCGTGCTCGGCGAGTGCCGAGGGGCCGAGGTCCGTGAGGTCCTCGCGGCGCTCAACACCGGTCACGACGGCGGGTGCGCCACCGTCCACGCGAACGCGGCCGCCGACGTCCCGGCACGGCTCGAGGCCCTCGCGGCGCTCGCCGGGCTGTCGCGCGACGCCGTCGCCGCGCAGGCCGCCAGCGCGTTCGACGCCGTCCTGCACCTACGCCGCACTGCCGACGGGAGGCGCTACCTCGCCGAGGTCGCGGTGGTCCGCCGGTCGGCGACGGGAGAGCTCGAGGTCGTGGGTGCGCTGCGCGCCGACGCCGCGGGTGTCGTCACCGTCGAGCCCGCGTGGGAGCACCTGTCCGCTCGCCTGGGCCTGCCGGCGTCCGGCCCGGCCGGTGCGGCGTCGGTGGACCCCTCGGCCACGGCCCGGCCTGGCGGTTGCGGGGCGCCGGCTCTCGGACCCGGTGGACGAGGCCGCGATGGGTGAGTGTCTCCTCGTGTTGGCCACCGTCGTCGCCGGGCTGCTCGCCGTGACGCGCGGGAGGACGGTGCGTGCGGTCCGCGGGTGGGAGAGGTGGCCGCCGACAGATCCCGGCGGACGGCGTCGTCCACCTGCGGCCGAGGGGCGCGTGCGCGCGGTGGGCGGGATTCCGGCGGCGTTCAGTGTGGGCCGCGCCGGCCGCCGTGGAGGAGCTCGTCCGGTCGACCTCGTCGCAGTCCTGCACGACACAGCCGCGCGTCTGCGCAGCGGTGCACCGCCCGGCGCGGCGTGGTCGGACGCCCTCGGACGGGCCGGGGTCGGCGACGTGCCGACCGTCGAGCAGCTCGTCGGCCCGGCAGCGTCGCGTCGCCGCGAGGACGCCGCTCGAGCCCGGGCGGTCGTCGCAGCGGCGCGGCTCGCCGCCGACCTCGGAGCCCCGCTCGCCGACGTGCTGGAGGGTGTCGCGGGTGCGGTGGCCGCCGACGAGGAGCACGACGCCGACGTCGCGACCGCGCTCGCAGGGCCCCGCGCCACTGCCCGCGTGCTGCTCGTCCTGCCGGTGGCCGGCGTCCTGCTCGGCACGCTGCTCGGCGCCGACCCGCTCGGCGTCATGACCCGTGGCGGTGTCGGCACCGGATGCGCCCTGCTCGGCGCCACCCTGCTCGTCGTCGGCAGGTGGTGGACCGGTCGGCTGCTCGCGCGCACCGTCGACGCGGGACGGCTGCGCACGTGAGCGTGCTCGTGCTGCTCGCGGCACTCGCGTCGCTGCCCGTTGCCGCGGCGTGCCGCAGCGGAGCGCGGTCGCGGCTGCGGCAGCTCGTTCGGGGTGTGCCCGACCCGCACGCCGTTCGGGGCGTCAGCGGCGGTCGCGTCGGGCGGGCTGTCCGTGGTGATCGCGCCGTCGGAGGTGTCCGTGGTGATCGCGTCGTCGGAGGTGTCCGTGGTGATCGCGTCGTCGGAGGTGTCCGTGGTGATCGCACCGTCGGAGGTGTCCGTGGTGATCCCGGCACGTCGTCGGCGTCGGTACAGGAGGCCCGCGACGAGCGCCTCGAGCCTGGGCGTGCCGCGCTCGGTCCAGGCCGGGACGCCGGGACGCGTGGCGACGGAGGGGCGTCCGGGGGCCGGTCGGTCGCGACCCTGTCGGCGTCCGGCCGCCGGGACGCGCCCGTCGAGGTCGACGTGGCGCTCGTGCTGGCCCTCCTCGAGGCCGCGCTCGCGACGGGTTCCGCGATCCCCAGCGCTCTCGCCGCGGTCGGTCGTGCGATCGGCGGCGTCTCGGGGACCGCCCTCGAGCGTGCGGGGTCGGCGCTCGTGCTGGGCGCCGGCTGGTCGACAGCCTGGGCGGGGGCGCCACTCGCCGCCGAACCCGTCCGCGACGCGCTGGCGAGCGCGTGGAGCGCAGGCGCACCGCCGGTTCCCGGTCTGCGTGCGCGTGCCGAGCGGCTACGGCGCGAGCGACGTCGAGCCGTCCGGACCGCGGCCGCGCGGCTCGCGGTGCACCTCGTCCTCCCGCTGGGGGCGTGCTTCCTGCCCGCGTTCGTGCTCGTCGGCCTCGTGCCGATCGTGCTGTCGCTGACGGACGGGCTCGCCCTCCTGCCCTGAGCGTGACCGCGTCGCGCGACCGACGGACACGTCGGGGCGTGTCCTCAGGGGTGTACCACCCACATGTCGAGGTCCGCGCAGCCCGTCGGCACCTGGGCGAGCCAGCTCGTGTCCCCGTGGGCGAGCTCGCCGCCGCGCCACTCGACGCGGTCGCCCAGCCGGTGCCGCTACCCGACGGCGACGAGCTCGTCGCCGTCCCAGCGCGCGCCGACCGGGAGGACCGGGACGACGAGCGTCGCCGGTTCGTCCATCCGCACGACGACGCACCCGTCGACCCGGTCGAGCACTCCTGCGAGCAGTGCATCGTCGCCGCCCGGACCGGTGGGCTCGTACAGCGCGACGTCGGTCGCGGACTCCGTCGGACGCGCGGACGGGTCCCCGCACGCGGTCGCGACGAGCACGAACCCCGTGGCCAGGAGCGTGCCGCCGCGTCTCATCCGGGTGCCCTCCTCCCGCGCCGGTCGGTCGCCGGCCGAACGGCAGCCTCGCAGGGGCTGACGGCGCACGTCGTCCCTCGCCCGACGGACGAGGGGGGAGCGCGGCTCGCCCGGCTCCCGCCGGACGCGCACTCCGTCCGGCAAGACGTTCGACGTGTCCGTCAGGGGCCGGACGGCGGGGACGGTCCGGCAGTCGACCCGTGCCTGTGCCTGTGCCGAGCCCGTGCCGAGCCCGTGCCGCTGCCGGTGCTCGTCCGCGAGCGCGTGCCGGTGCCCGTACCCGAGCCCGTGCCGGTGGAGGGGCTGACCGGCGAGCCGTCCACAGGGTGGGGCGCGAACCACGTCGTCCACGACCCCGCAGTCTCCGGCACCGGCGGGCCGCGCCGCGGAGCACGGTGGGACCGCCGCAGGGCGCGGCGAGACGGGTCCTCGGCCCGTCGGCGAGAGGAGAAGACATGCGACGGACGGACGACGAGTTCACGACGCAGAAGGCCGGCTCGAGCGACGCGACGGCGCGCGTGCCGGACCCGTCGCCCGACGGCCGGGTGCGGGGGCGGCGTCTGCCGTCGAAGGCGCGGGGCGGTCGGGGCGTCCGCGCGTGCGGGCGCCTGGGGACGACGGTCGCGCAGCGAGCCCGTGCGGTCGGGGTCGACGCCGGCATGGCGACCGCGGAGTACGCGATCGTCACGCTGGCGGCTGTGGGATTCGCAGGGCTCCTCGTGGTGATCCTCAAGAGTGGGGAGGTCAAGGGCCTGCTCACCGGCATCGTGCGGCAGGCGCTCTCGCTGTGAGGACCGACGACCTGCCTCCGGATGCGCCGGTGTGCGGAGGGTCGCCGCCAGCGCGCGTCGCGTCCGACCCTCGCGGCACGGTGGCGCAGCAGCGCCCCGCGGGACGCCGGCGCGCGTCGCTCGCGGTCAGCCACGGCGCCGGGCTGCGCGCCCGGTTGTCCCGCGCGAGGCGCCAGCGCGTGTCGCTCGCGGTCGGCCGCGGCGCCGGGCTGCGGGCTCGGTTGTCCCACGCCAGGCGCCGGTGCGCGCGTCTCGCGGACAACCACCGCACCGGGGTGTGCGTCCCGGTGAAGGACGCGGGCAGCGTCACCGCGGAGCTGGCGGTCGGGCTGCCCGTCGTCATCCTGCTGCTCGTCGTGGTCTTCGCAGTCGTCGGGGCCGGGCTGACGCGCGCCCAGTGCCTCGACGGTGCCCGCGCGGGCGCGCGTGCCCTCGCGCTCGGGGAGTCCTCGGCCGAGGCGGTCGCGACCGCGCGTCGGGTCGCCGGCGACGGTTCGCGCGTCCGGACGAGCCGTGACGGCGAGTGGGTCACGGTCGTCGTCGAGGCGTCGGTGCCCGTCGGCGGGCTGCGCCTCGGTCCGCTGACGGCCCGCGGGTCCGCGTCGGCGCGGGTCGAGCCGTGACGGCGCACGCCAGGGGCGAGCGGACGCGGCGTGGGACCGGCGCCGACGACGGCTCGGTCACGGTCGTGCTCGCCGCCGTCGTCGCGGTCGCGCTCGTGCTCGCGGCCTTCCTGGGCGTCGTGGCCTCGGCACGCGCGGGTCGGCTCCAGGCGCAGACGGCGGCGGACCTGGCCGCGCTCGCGGCGGCGTCCGCGCTCCGAGCGGGTGGCGATGCCTGCGCGACGGCGCGGCTGGTCGCCGAGCGCAACGGCGCGAGCGTCAGCGCGTGCACGGACGAGGGGAACGGCGTCGTGCGGGTCGGGGCGCAGCGCCGCACGGGCGTCGGCACGGCCCTCGCGGAAGCACGAGCGGGTCCTCGGCCTGCGAGCGCCCGGTGAGGGCGGCGGGCGCAGGTGCCGCGGGTGTCGCGGATGTCGCGCCGTGGGTCAGCGGCGCGCGACGGCGTCAGGCGGGCTGGGGGGCGTGCGCGAGCACGACGTCGAGGAGGCGGACGGCTGCGGCCTTGTCGAGCGGGTTGTTCGCGTTGCCGCACTTGGGCGACTGCACGCACGCCGGGCACCCGCCTGGGCACGGGCAGGCGGCGATCGCGTCACGCGTGGCCCGCAGCCACGTCTCCGCGACGCGGAAGCCGTGCTCGGCGAACCCGGCGCCGCCCGGGTAGGCGTCGTGCACGAACACCGTCGCGAGACCTGTGTCGGCGTGGAGCGCGGTCGACAGGCCGCCGAGGTCCCAGCGGTCGCAGGTCGCGAGCAGCGGCAGGAGGCCGATCGAGGCGTGCTCGGCCGCGTGCAGCGCGCCCGGCACGTCCTCCTCGCTGATGCCGGCGGCCTCGAGCACCTGTGGCGGCGCCGTCCACCAGGCCGCGGCGGTGCGCAGCGTCCGCGGCGGCAGGTCGAGGTCGGTGGAGCCCAGCACCTGGAGGTCGGGGATGCGTTTGCGCTGGTAGCCGAGGACCTGGGTCGTCACGTCGACCGCGCCGAAGCCCCAGGTGACCGGTCCCCACGAGGTCTCCTCGTCGACCGACACGATCTCGGTCGAGGTCACCCACCGTGCCCACGTCCCGTAGTCGACGTCGCGCCGGGTCACGAGCGCCACGCCGTCCTCGAGGTGCAGCTCGTCGACGACGAACGTCGCCCCCTGGTGCACGTAGACGGCGCCGTCGTGGACGGTCGCGTCCGCGGAGGCGGCGTCGACCGTGCCGAGCAGCCGGCCGGTGACCGACTCGACCACGCGGACCGGGTCACCGCCCGAGCCGCGCAGGTCGGTGAGGCGGGTGGCCGGCTCGGCGTGCGTCCAGTACCAGCCCGACGGGCGCCGACGCAGTGCGCCACGCTCGACGAGCTCGGCGAGGAGGACGGGGGCCTGCGGACCGAACACGTCGAGCTCGTCGGCGCGCAGCGGGATCTCGGCGGCCGCCGCGCACAGGTGCGGCGCGAGGACGTACGGGTTGCCGGTGTCGAACACCGTGGCCTCGACGGGGGTGTCGAAGATCGCCTCGGGATGGTGCACGAGGAACGTGTCGAGCGGGTCCTCCCGCGCGACGAGCGCGACCAGCCCGTCCGCACCCGCGCGCCCGGCACGGCCCGCCTGCTGCCACAGCGACACGCGCGTCCCGGGCCAACCGGCGACGAGCACGGCGTCGAGCCCGGAGATGTCGATCCCGAGCTCGAGGGCGTTCGTCG
>NZ_JAPESW010000061.1 GCF_028527925.1 Cellulomonas fimi | reverse complement strand
GCGGCGGTCGGCGGGCGGGCCGTGCGTGCGCCGGCGGGCCGAGGCGCCCGGTCGCGCGGCGATCGGGGTCAGCCGACGAGGGCCGACGCGGCCGCGCGGGCGTCCGGGATCACCGACGCGAGACCGTTGCCTGCGGTCCACGCCCCGCACACCGCGACCCCGGGCAGCGCGGCGGCCGTCGCGCGCACCTGCGCGACCGCCTCCCGGTGCGCCGCGCTCGGCCGCGGGAGCGCCTGCGTCCAGCGCACCACGGCGCTGCCGACCAGGACGGACCGGTCGAGGCGGGCCCCGAGCAGCACCGACGCGTCCCGCAGACCCAGGTCGACGAGCGCGTCCTCGTCGTCCGGGACCCGGTCGGCGTCGCCCGCCCTGCCGTAGGACAGACGCACCACGTGCCGCCCGGCCGGGACGGTCCGCGCGAGCCACGGCCACTTCGCGGTCGCGTGCGTGAGCGCCTTCGCGGTGACGTCCGACGCCTCGCGCGCCACCAGCACGCCGGTCCCGCGCGGGGCGCCGTCGAGCGCCGGGGCGTCCACGACGAGCGTGACGAGCGTGACCACCGCGCCCGCGTCGAGCGACGGCAGCGACCCGCCCGGGGCGTGCTCCGCGAGCAGGTCGGCGGCGGCCGGCGAGGCGAGCACGACCCGTCGGGTGCGCAGCGCCGTGCCCTCGCCCAGCTCCACGTCGTAGGCGACCGCCTCCGCCGGGTCGGGCCGCAGCCGGCGCGCACGGGTGCCGGTCCGGACCTCGACCCCCTGCGCCCGCAGGTCGGCGACGAGCGTGTCGACGAGCACGTGCAGCCCGCCCTCGATGCCCTGCACCGCGGATCCCGCGGGCGCCGACGCGCGCAGGGTCCGCACCGCACGCGTCAGGGAGCGCGACTCCCGGAGCGCGGCGGGTAGTCCGGGCGACACCGCGCCGACGTCGAGGTCGTCGGGGTCGGACGCGTGCACACCGGCGACGACCGGCCGCACGAGCCGGTCGAGGACGCGCGCCCCGAGCCGCGCCCGGACGAGCGCACCGAGCGACGGCGCCGCCGCGCCGACCCGGGCGGGCAGGACGCGGTCGAGCGACGCGCGCAACGCTCCGACCAGGCCGATCGTGCGGCGGACGTCCGCCGCGAACGGCTCCGACGGGATCCCGAGCAGCCCGGCCCGGGGCAGCGGTCCGTCGCCCGACGGCAGGTGCACCCACGACCCGTGCGAGGCGGGCAGGCACACGCGGTCGCGCAGCCCGAGCTCGCCGAGGTAGGCGGCGACCGTCCCGCCGCGCGTCGCGAACGACTCCGCACCCGCGTCGAGCCGCAGGCCCGCGACCGTGTGCCCGCGCACGGCGCCACCCGGCTCCGCGTCGGCGTCGAGGACGACCGTCCGCAGCCCCGCCGCGGCCAGGTCCCGTGCGGCGACGAGCCCGGCGACGCCTCCCCCGACGACGACCGCGTCCCAGGTCGGACCGCCCGCGGTCACAGCCCGTGGACGAGCGCGACCAGGCGGGTCAGGACGTCGGGGTCGGTGTCCGGCGGGACGCCGTGGCCCAGGTTCACGACGTGCCCGGGCGCCTGCTCGCCGCGCGCCACGACGTCGCGCACGTGCGCCTCGAGCACCGGCCACGGCGCCCCGAGGAGCGCGGGGTCGATGTTGCCCTGCAGCGGCGTGCGGCCGCCCAGGCGGCGGTTCGCCTCGTCGAGCGGCAGCCGGTAGTCGACGCCCACGACGTCCGCGCCGACGTCGCGCATCGCGACCAGCAGCTCGCTCGTGCCGGTGCCGAAGTGCACGCGGCGGACGTCGAGGTCCGCGACCGCGGCCAGCGCCTGGGTCGACGCGGGCGCGACGTGCGCGGTGTAGTCGGCGAGGCCCAGCGAGCCCGCCCACGAGTCGAAGAGCTGCGCCGCGCTCGCGCCCGCGAGCACCTGCGCCCGCAGGAACGCGCCCGTCACCTCCGCCGCCCAGGACGTCAGGTCCCGCCACGTCTCCGGGTCCGCGTGCATGAGCGTGCGCGCCGCGAGGTGGTCGCGCGACGGCCCGCCCTCGACGAGGTACGCGGCGAGCGTGAACGGCGCGCCCGCGAAGCCGATGAGCGGCGTGCTGCCGAGGGCCGCGACGGTCCGCGCGACACCCTCGCTGACCGGTGCCAGACGCTCGGGCGTGAGCGGGCCGAGGTCGCGCAGCGCCGCGACGTCCGCCGCCGTGCGCACCGGTGCCCCCATGACGGGCCCGACGCCGGGCTTGATCTCGACGTCGACGCCCGCGAGCCGCAGCGGCACCACGATGTCCGAGAAGAAGATCGCCGCGTCGACGTCGTGCCGCCGCACCGGCTGGAGCGTGATCTCGCTCGCCATCTCCGGGTCGAGGCACGCGTCGAGCATCGCCGTCCCGGCGCGCAGCGCCCGGTACTCGGGCAGCGAGCGACCCGCCTGCCGCATGAACCACACGGGGCGCCGCGACGGGCGCTCGCCGGAATATGCGCGCACCAGCGGAGAATGCGCGGTGCGGCCGTCGGCGAGGGGATGTGTGACGGGAAGAGGCACCCCTCGATTGTGCCCGACAAATGTCGGGATGATTGAATCGGAGGCGTGGTGCTGCTGTCCCTGGTCGCCAGTCACCACGACCTCGACCTCCCCGTGCTGGAGCGTCTCTCGTCGGACGTGCACGCCGTGGGTCGCGAGCTCGTGCGCGCGTCCACCCCCGTCACCGGTGCCGTCGTTCTCGCGACGTGCAACCGGTTCGAGCTGTACCTGGAGGTCGGCGACGTCGACCAGACGCCCGCCGCGCTCGCCGCCGCGTCGCAGGCCGTCGCCGCGCGCTCCGGCTACGACCCGGACGAGGTCCTCACGCACCTGCGCCCGCTGACCGGCGCCGCCGCGGGCGAGCACCTGTTCGCCGTCGCGAGCGGGCTCGAGTCGATGGTCGTCGGCGAGCGCGAGATCGCCGGGCAGGTCCGTCGCGCGCTCACCACCGCCCGCCGCGACGGGACCACGACGTCCTCCCTCGAGTCGCTGTTCCAGGCCGCGTCGCGCGTGTCCCGGGCCGTCGAGGCCGAGACCGGTCTGGGCGCCGCCGGGCGGTCCGTCGTCGGCGTCGCGCTCGACATCGCCGAGCGCGGGCTCGTGCCGTGGTCCGAGGTGTCGTGCGTGCTCGTCGGCACCGGGTCGTACGCCGGCGCGTCGCTGGCCGCGCTCAAGGCCCGTGGCTGCACCGACATCCGCGTCTACTCACCCAGCGGCCGTGCCGGGCAGTTCGCGTCGGCGCGCGGGGTCCGGGCGCTGCCGGCGGGCGCGGACCTGGCCGCCGAGCTCGGCGGCGTCGACCTCGTCGTCGCGTGCAGCGGAGCCGCCGGTGCGGTCCTCCAGGTCGACGCGCTCGCCGACGCCCGTGCGCACCGCGACGCGCGCCCGCTGACGGTCGTCGACCTCGCCCTGCGGCACGACGTCGACCCGGGCGTCCGGCACCTGCCCGGTGTCCGGCTCGTCACGCTGCACACGGTCGCCGAGCACGCGCCCGCGGAGCACGCGGCCGTCCAGTCGGCGCGGCAGATCGTCGTGTCCGCCGCCGACGCGTACGAGGCCGACCAGCGCGTGCGCGAGTGGAACCCGGCCGTCGTCGCGCAGCGCACGCGCGTGCTCGGCGGGCTCGAGGCGGCGCTCGCCGCGTTGCCCGAGTCCGCGCGCGACGAGCGGGCCGAGCGCTCCCTGCGGCGCCGCACCCGCTCGACGCTGCACGGGCCGACCGTCCGGGCCCGCGAGGCGGCTCGCGCGGGTGACGCGGTCGCGTACGCCGCGGCGCTCGCGGAGCTCGCGGCGATCGAGGTGCCCGACGTCCCGGGCTCGGGGCTCAGGTCGTCGGCGGCGTTCGCCGTGGGGGCGTCCGCGGGGCGCTGACGCCGGCCGCGCGTCCGGTCGGCGCCTCGACGCCCCGACGCCCCGGAGCGTCGGCGAGTCGGTTCTCGTCAGGACGCGGTTCCTGCTGGCTCGGGGCTCGCGAGCCGGGCTCGCAGCGCGCGGCGGACGGACGCCGAGCGTCGGCACGTGTCAACGAGGTGCGGGCCCCGGACATAGTGCGTGCCGGGCCTGGACGGGGGGGAGGGCCAGGCCCGGCACGCGTTCGAGAGGGATCACAGCGGGGGGATCGCCGCTCCCTCGGTCCATGCGGTCGTCAGTACGCCACCGTGTGGCGCTGCGCGGCGGGCCCGGGAGCCCAGGTGTGCGGGACGACCTGGTTGGTCTGGATGTCGGTGAGCTCGGCGGCGTAGACGATGCCCTCGTACACCCCGGCCTCGACGCGCTCGAGGTGCAGGCGCTCGGCCCGCTCGATGTCGTCGCCGAGGTGCGAGATCCGCGCGACGACGTACCGCTGCGCGTCCTGCCACTGGTCGACGACCCGGACCGACAGGCCGTTCCACCGCGCGGTCAGGTCGAGCTCGAACAGCTCGGTGACGTCCTCGCGGGCGACCCGGCGGTACCAGCGGCCCGAGGGCGCCTGGTGGAAGCCGGTCTCCGCGAGCGGCGGGTTGGCGAGCGCGAGGACGACCGTGTGGCCGCCGTCGACGACGTCGGCCTCGAGGTACGCGCCGTGCCACTTGGCGACGGGGCCGACGCAACGCGAGAGCGATGCCAGGGCCGGGCGTCGAGCGCCGAGCTGCGTGACCGTCCAGCCCGTCCCGACGTCGCCGTACCGGGCGAGCAGCGTCGCGGTGCCGTCGTCGTACACGCGGATGAGCTCGGCGCCCGGGGGGATGCGGGAGTGCCGGAGCCACCACAGCGGGAGGATGTAGCCGGGGACGTCGCGGTACTGGAGCTGCGGCGAGGACTCGAACCGCAGGATGTCGATCGACCGGTCCCAGGGGCTGAACGGCGACCCCTCGTACCCCAGGCCGTGCACCTCGAAGAGCTGTGCCGGGGTGGTCGCGAAGCCGACGTCCTCGGCGCGTACCACGTAGCCGGCCACACGGTCGTGCCCGGCGGTCAGGATCGCGCGGCTGAGCGCTGGTGTGATCGCCTTCTGCATGAGGGTCACGGTGGGCATCCTTGCCGGGAAGAGGGAGGAACCGGAGGAACAGGACGGATCGGTGCACGATTGTGCAGCGCTTCACGGGCACCTGTCCAGATCGCGTCACCCGTCCGTGTGCCAGCAGTGTGCTTCCGCAGGTCAGACCCCTTGAGAGCGTTCCCGGTCGAAGCGGTTCGACCCGACTCGGGCCCGGTGCGAGAGCGTCGAAACGTTACAGACGCATGGACCTGCGGCTCCGTTGGAAGCGCTCTCGTCGATGGCGCGTCGAACGGCCGCGCGAACGGCCGTCGTCGGACGATTCGCCGGATCTGTCCGATTCACTCGAACGGCGCGACGGTGGCTGCGTCATGCGTCTCCCACGATCGCGCCGAGGCCGTCGGCCGGAGGGGGACGTCGGTCCCGGTCGGGCCCGCCGGTCGACCGCGTGGACGCAGGCGCGGCCCGCGCGGCCGAGGCCCTCAGTGGTCGAGGTACGCGACCAGCTCCGACGCGAGCCCTGTGTACGAGGCCGGCGACAGCGCCTGCAGGCGAGCCGCCACGTCGTCGGGCAGCCCGAGGCCGCCGATGAACTCGCGCATGTCGTCGGCCGTCAGCCGGCGCCCGCGCGTGAGCTCCTTGAGGCGCTCGTACGGGTTCTCCATGCCCGTCACGCCCGCGACGGACGCGGCGCGCATCGCCGACTGCACCGGCTCGCCGAGGACCTCCCAGTTCTCGTCGAGCTCGCGCGCCAGCAGGTCCCCGTCCACGTCGAGCGCCCGCAGGCCGCGCCGCACGTTGTCGATCGCGAGCAGCGAGTGCCCGAACGCCGGGCCGATGTTCCGCTGCGTCGTCGAGTCCGTGAGGTCCCGCTGCAGGCGGCTCGTGACCAGCGTCGACGCGAGCGTGTCCAGCAGCGCCGACGAGATCTCGAGGTTCGCCTCGGCGTTCTCGAACCGGATCGGGTTCACCTTGTGCGGCATCGTCGACGAACCCGTCGCACCCGCCACGGGGATCTGGATGAACACCCCGCGCGAGATGTACGTCCACACGTCCGTCGCGAGGTTGTGGAGCACGCGGTTGAAGCGCGCGACGTCCGCGTACAGCTCCGCCTGCCAGTCGTGCGACTCGATCTGCGTCGTCAGCGGGTTCCACGTCAGGCCGAGGTGCTCGACGAACGTCCGGCTCACGATCGGCCAGTTCGCGCCCGGCACCGCGACGACGTGCGCGCCGAACGTGCCCGTCGCGCCGTTGATCTTGCCCAGGTACTCGTCCGACGCGATGCGCCGCAGCTGCCGCCGCAGCCGGTGCGCGAGCACCGCGAGCTCCTTGCCGAGCGTCGTCGGCGTCGCGGGCTGCCCGTGCGTCAGCGCCAGCAGCGGCTGGTCCTTGTGCTCGTGCGCGAGGGCCGCGACCTCGTCCGCCAGCGCCGTCGCCGCCGGCAGCCACACGTCCTGCACCGCACCCCGCACCATCAGCGCGTACGAGAGGTTGTTGACGTCCTCGCTCGTGCAGCCGAAGTGCACGAGCTCGCTCACGCCGGGCAGGACCGTGTCGTCGCCGAGCGCGGCGGGGGCGTCGGCGAGGCGCTTCTTGAGGAAGTACTCGACCGCCTTCACGTCGTGCACCGTCACGCGCTCGATCTCCGCGAGCTCCGCGACCTCCGCCGCGCCGAACGTCGTCACGACGTCGCGCAGGTACTGCTCCTCCGCCGCGGACAGCGTCGGCGCGCCCGGCACCACGGCGTGCCGGGTCAGGTGGATCAGCCACTCGACCTCGACGTGCACCCGCTCGCGGTTGAGCGCCGCCTCCGACAGGTGGTCCACCAGCGGGGCGACCGCCGCGCGGTACCGGCCGTCGAGCGGGCCGAGCGCGATCGCGGGGGACGCGTCGGCCAGACGGACGCGCGCGGACGGGGCGGTGACGTCGGGGGAGGACATGCGGCCATCATCCCAGAGCGCCGCAGGCCGCGGTCGCCCTGTCCGCCACGCCGTAGGGTGCTCGGCGTGGCGGGTGACGTGCGGGTCGAGACGGGGTTCGTCCGGCCGCCGGGCGACCTCGTCGACACCCTCGTGGCAGCCGCGCTGCGCTCCGCAGGCGTCCGCCGGGCGTCCAGCGGGAGGTGGGTCGAGTCGGGGTCGAGCGCCCTGGTCCTCGTGCGGGACGACGTCGTCGTGCGCGTCGCGCGCCAGCCCGCGGACTCGGAGTCGATGCGACGGGCTCAGGCGCTGGTCGACGAGCTGCCGCCGCTGCCGTTCGCGGTGCCACGGTCCGCGGGTGACGCGGTCGAGGTGGACGGGTACGTCGCCGTGCCGGTCCGCCGGCTGCGCGGCGAGCCCCACCCCGCGGGAGACGGTGACCCGGTCCAGCTCCGACGTCTGCTGGACGCGGTGCACGGCATCGACGTCGCGCCGCTGCGTCCCCACCTCGCGCCGGCGCGGCACTTCGCCGGAGGCGACGCGTGGGAGACCGTCCTGCGCGAGGAGGTCGTGCCACGGCTGGACGGGGCCGCGCGCGAGGAGGCTGTCGCGCGCGTCGACGCGCTCGCGGGTCTGCCCGCCGCCGACCGCGCCGTCAACCACGGCGACCTCGCGGGCAGCAACGTCCTGTGGGCCGGCGGGCGGGTCAGCGGTGTCCTCGACTGGGACCTCACGTCGTGGGACGACCCCGCCGAGGACGTCGCAGCGCTCGTGTCGTGGCACGGCTGGTCGCTCCTGCCGGAGGTCGCCGACCGCGCGACCGCCGCACGCGCGGAGGTGTTCCGGCGGAGCTTCCCGTTGCAGCTCGTCGCGTTCGCGGTCGTGCACGCGCGTCCCGCGCTCGAGGTGCAGCGTGCCGTCGCACGGGCGCAGGAGCGGCTGCAGGCCGACGCCGCGACCCGTCGGTGAGCGACCGCGTCGCGCTCGGTCCGGGCGGCGTGCCGCGTCAGGGTGCGACGGTGTCGGGCAGGACGGCCGTGGGCTCGGTGTCGGTGCGCCGCTGACGGGCCGTCTCGGCGTGCACGACCCCGCCCAGGACCACGGCGCCGCCGACGAGCTGGACCGCCGTCATCGCCTCGCCGAGGAACACCCAGGCCGACGCCGACGCGGCGACCGGTTCGACCATGCCGAGCAGGCCGGCGCGCGCCGGGCCGAGGGACCGGATGCCCACCAGGAACAGCAGGTACGGGACGACGGTGCCCAGGACGACGATCCAGGCGACGAGCAGCCACAGCGGCGGCGCCACCGTGCCGGGCACGTCGACCGCGTCGTCGAGCATCCCGTACGGGTAGCTCCACACGGGCTGCAGCACGACCCAGAACAGGGCGGCGAACGCCATGGTCCACGCGTGCGTCGAGAGGGGGTCGCGCGTCGTGAGGAGCTTGTCGCCGAGGAGGTAGTAGGCCGCGAGCGAGACGGCCGCACCGGCCGCGGCGAGCAGGCCCAGCGCGTCGAGCACGACGCCCTCGCCGACCTGGGCGACGAGCGCGAGCCCACCGAGGCACGCGACGAGCGCCCACCACACGCGTCGGTGCACGGCCTCCTGGAGCACGAACCGCGCCCACAGGGCGACGAGCAGCGGAGCCGTGTACTCGATGAGCAGCGCGATGCCGACGGGGAGCCGGGAGATCGCCGTCAGGTAGAGCCACTGGACCAGTGCGACCCCGACGACGCCGAGGACCGCGAGGGACACCAGCTCGCGTCGGTCCCGCAGCCGCAGCCGCCGGGCGCCGACGACGAGGACGGCGGCGACGAGCACGACGGCGGACCCGACGCACCGGATCTCGACCAGCCGGGTCGGGCTGAGACCGGCCTGCATCGCGAGCTTGGCGACCGTGCCGTTGACGGCGAACAGGAGCGACCCGACGACGACGGCGAGCACGCCGAGCGGCGCGGGGAGGCGGTGGGGCACGTGCGCACGGTAACCCGGTGGTCCGACGGGGATGGCGGTCGCCTCGCGGGTCCCGACGGGGTGCCGGCGGGTGCGGGGCCGGTGTCGAGGTGGCGACGGTCTCCGCTCGCGTCGAGCCGTCCACAGCCCGGACCTGCGCAGCCGTGTCCACTGGTGCCGACGGGTGCTCGTCGCGGCCCCCGCCCGCACTCCTAGCGTCCCGTCATGGCCAGCGCGATCGCCCCTCACGCCCGCACGGCGCGCCTCCACGTCGACGAGGCGCGCCGGCTCGTGCTCGCCGCGCGGCGCGTCGAGTGGCGGTCGCCGACGGTCGCGCGGTACCTGCTCGCGCTCGAGGACCTCGACGCCCGGCTACGGCGCACCGCCGACGCGATCGAGGTCGCCGAGCGGTCGGCGAGCACGGCCGACGCGACCGCGACGACCCGGCCCGCGGGTGGTCTCGTGGGCGGCACCTGGTGAGCGACGGCGGGCTGACGATCGTCGGGGGCGGTCACCCGGACGTGGTCGACACCGCGGAGATGGAGCGCGCGGTGACGCTGCTCGACCGAGTCGCCGACCACCTCGACGTGGCCGACCGGGCGCTCGCGGTCGCGGTGGACGCCGCTCGCCCCGCACTGGTGACCGAGGACGGCAGGGCCGCGTCCGCCGCGCTGCACTCCGCGCGCGAGGGATCGGCGTCGCCCGGCCGCTGTGCGCACGAGGCGCGGGCGATCGGTCGTTGCGTCCGTGCCGCAGTCGTCACCTACGACTCGGCCGAGTCCGGCGTGCACCGGCTGATGCGCGTCGTCGTCGGAGGCGAGCCGATGCTCGACGCACTGTTCCCGACGCTCCCGCTGGCCCGTCCGCTGCTCGGCCTCGCCACCGCGGGCGCCGCGTCGGTCGCGCTGCGGGCCGGCGCCCTCGAGACGGTCCTGCGCGCCGTGTGGGCGGTGCCGGCGGGCCGCGCCGACGACGTGGTGCGGCAACGCGTGCGGACGCTCCAGCGGCTCGCCGCGGTGCTCGTGGCGGACGGGCGGGCGGAGCTGCTGACCCTCGGGCTCGCGACGACGCTCCTCGGGCCCCGGGCTGCGCGCATCCCGCCGGACCTGCGCGTGCCGCTGCTCGTCCGGCAGCTCGCGTGGCTCCTCCCGGAGCCGAGCCCCACCGTCGTCGTCCCGCGGGTGGGGGCCGCGCAGCTCCCGGCGCCTCGGGACCTGGCCATGGTCGTCGCGAACGTCGGGCGCAGCTATCGCGACGGGTCGGTGGCGGCCGTGCCCGGGACGCCGGACGGCACGATCACGATCCAGCGGCTCCAGAAGCCGGACGGTTCCGTGTCGTGGGTCGTCGCCGTCCCAGGGACGCAGTCGCCGGGACTGAACGGGGTCAACCCGATGGACGTCGGGACCGATGCGCGCCTCGAGGGGGATCTGCCGGAGTCGATGACGCCGGCCGTGATCGAGGCGATGCGGCTCGCGGGCATCCGGGAGGACGACCCCGTGATGCTCGCCGGCCACAGCCAGGGCGGCATGGTCGCGACCAGCGTCGCCTCGGCGCTCGCGGGCACCTACCGGATCGCCGCCGTCCTGACGGTGGGCTCGCCCGACATCCCGCGCGGACCGATGCCTCCGGGAGTGCAGGTGCTGCACGTCCGCGACAGCGGGGACATCGCCCCGCAGAGCGACGGGCGGCCCGATCGCGGGACGTCGAACGTCCGCGTCGTCAGCGGCGAGGCCGAGGCGGCGGGAGCGCCGCCGGTGCGGAACCTCGTCGAGGCGCACAGCGTCGCCCGCTACGTGCGCCTGACCGAGGCGGTCGACGCCGAGCTCGACGACCCCCAGCTCCGCGACTTCGCGCGAGCCGCCCAGACCGTGCTGGGACCACCCGGCACCACCGCCACGACCCAGCAGTTCGTCGCCACGCGCGACCCGGACGTGGTCGCGACCGACCAGATCACCGGGCTGCCGCGCCCCGACCGGCTGGCGCAGGGCGGCCCGCTGACAGCGCCGCCGGGGAGATCCCGGTGACGCCGGCCGCGTCGAAGGTGCCGGTGCCAGCACCGCCCGTGGCGCGCCGGGCCGCGGCGCCCGAGGGACCCACGACCGCCGGGGCCGTGGTGCCGGGGACCGCAGGACCCGCGACGCCTGGGGCTCAGTCCCTGTCGCCCGGGATGATGACCGAGAGGACGAAGCTCACGATGGAGATGATCAGCGCCCCGAGCACGGCGGTGCCGAAGTTGTCGATGCGCAGGCCCCAGCTCGTCTGCTCCGTGATCCACGCGGTGAGCATCAGCATCAGGGCGTTCACCACCAGCGTGAACAGGCCGAGCGTCAGGATGTACAGCGGGATCGACAGGAACGCGACGATCGGCTTCACCACCGCGTTGACGATCCCGAAGACGAGCGCGATGAGCAGGATGATGCCCGCCTGCTCGAGGTTGGAGTCGGCGCCGACGATCGTCAGGCCCGACAGGACGAGGGTCGCGAACCAGATCGCGACGCCGTTGATCAGCACCCTCACCACGAACGACATGCGTCGATCCTGCCATCGGCGCCCACCCGTGTGCGCCCCCTCCGGGCGGCGCGTCCCTCCGGGTGCGCCCTCTCCCGGTGGCGCGTCGACCGAGGGCGAGTCGCCGGACCGCGTCGCCTGGCGCGGCTCACCGCGGCGGTGGCGGCGACGGCTGTGCCGAGCGTGGCGGTGGTGCCGGCCTGCGGCCGCCGGCCGCCGAGCGGGGCTCAGCGGCGGTGTGCGTCCGCCGCGACCTCGAGGAACAGGTCCGTCGCCTCCGGTTCGCCGACGCTCACGCGGACGCCGTCGCCTGCGAACGGACGGACCAGCACGCCGGCGCGCGCGCAGCGCTCCGCGAACGACGACGCGTGGTCGCCCAGCGGCAGCCAGACGAAGTTCGCCTGCGAGTCGGGGACGGTCCAGCCCTGGGCCCGCAGCCCCGCGAGCATGCGGGCCCGCTCGACGACGATCGCGTCGACGCGGTGCAGCAGCTCGTCACGGGCCCGCAGGGACGCGAGAGCAGCGAGCTGCGCGACGTGCGAGACCCCGAACGGCGTCGACGCCGCGCGGATGCCCGCGGCCAGGCGAGGGCGGGCCACCGCGAAGCCGACCCGCAGACCCGCCAGGCCGTAGGCCTTCGAGAACGTGCGCAGGAGGACGACGTTGGGGTGCTCGGCGAACACGGTGAGGCCGTCGGCGGCGCGCTCGTCGCGCACGAACTCGACGTACGCCTCGTCGACGACCACGAGCACGTGCGACGGGACGGCGGCGAGGAAGCCCGCGAGCTCGTCCGCGTGCACCGCGGGACCCGTCGGGTTGTTGGGCGTGCACACCAGCACGGCCTTGGTCCGCGGGGTCACGGCCTTGGCCATCGCCTCGAGGTCGAGCCGCCCGTCCGCGCCGACCGGGACGCGCACGCCGTCCGCCCCGGCGAGCGAGACCGCGATCGGGTACGCCTCGAACGACCGCCACGGGAAGACGACCTCGTCGCCCGGCTCGCACACCGCGGTGAGCACGTGACCGAGGGCCGCGACCGAGCCGCAGCCCGTGACGACGTTCTCCGGAGCGACACCGAGCGACGTCGCGATCGCCTCGACCAGCTCGGTCGCGTACATGTCGGGGTACCGGTTGACGTCGACGGCCGCGTCCGCGATCGCCGCGACGACCGACGGCAGCGGCGGGTACGGGTTCTCGTTCGACGACAGCTTGTACGCCGCCGCACCGACCGGGACTCGAGCCCCGGGGACGTACGGCGGGAGGTCGGCGAGGGCCTTGCGCAGCGGGACTCGGCTCACGGCCCCAGCATGCCACCGGGTCGAGGGCCGCCCGACGGCGACGGGCCGGTCAGGGGGACGGCACGCAGGCGGAACGACGGTCGGGAAGGAGCGAGCGCGCCGATCCGAGCAGGTCAGGGCGAGCAGCGCATCCCGGCCGGGCGAGGGCGAGCGGGTCCCGGCGGGGTGAGGGCGAGCAGGCGCGACGTTGGAGACGTGCGAGCGCGCTGTCGGGACGTCGGAACGTGCGCGCACGCAGGCGGGGACGGCGGAGCGTGTCAGGCGATGGAGCGGCGGCGGACCGAGGCGCGGACGGTGGGGCGCGCCGGCTGCGCATGCGGCAGGGCGACGCGGGGTCGGCTGCGGAGCTCCTCGGGTGTCGGCGTGGGCAGGCGGTCCTGAAGGTGCGCGAGCACCTCCATGAGGTTCGCGATGTCGCCCTCGACCGAGTCGTCCTCGCTCTCACCCGCCGGGATGCGCACCGTCACGCGGGAGACCGGACCCGACGTGCGCTCGGAACGGCTGTGGTCCCCGTCGCGGACGTCGGCGGAAGTGGCGTCCGCCTCAGCCGGTGTCGTGGCAGCGGGGTCGGCCGACCACGGCGTCGCCGGGAGCGGCGCGTGCGTGACCGTGACTCCCAGCGCGGTGAGGAAGGCCGTCGCCCGGTGCACGGTGAGCGCGCGGTCCTCGAGCTCGAGGGCGTGCAGGGCGAGCCGGACGTCGTGCTCGGAGACGACGTGGCCGGCTGGCGTGCGCTCGGGCGTCGTGTGCGGGGAGGGTGTGTGCGCGGACGGCGTGTGCGCGGCTGTCGGAGCGCCGAGGTCGTGCGCGGCCGTGGCCGCGGGGGAGGAGGGCGGCGGCGTGGTGGTGCCGCCGGTCGTGCCGGTCTCGTCGTCGCGCATCGTCGGGCCCCTTCCCGCGGTGGCGCTCACCGCCTCACCACTGTCATCGGCTGGTCACGGCGGGTTCTGGGGGATGCGAGCGGCTGAAAACCGGGAAGGGGGCTCTGTAGGGGCTCCACAACGCGTCCGGACGAGCCTTGTTCGTCGGGTTCGCGGGCAACCTACGCATCCGTAGCCTACGCTGACGTAGGTTCGAGCCAACGACCCGGACTGCCCGACCACGAGCGGCCACCGCCGCCGGCGCGAAGGAGAACCGCGTGAGCCAGACCAGCCCGCCGACCGACGACGGTCTCGTCCAGCTGCTGACTCCCACGGGTGAGCGCGTCCCGCACCCCGACCTCGACGCCCGCGTCGCGCACCTCGACGCCGACGGCCTGCGCGCGCTGTACCGCGACATGGTGCTCGTGCGCCGCTTCGACACCGAGGCCACGTCGCTGCAGCGTCAGGGCGAGCTCGCGTTGTTCGCGCAGGGACTGGGCCAGGAGGCCGCGCAGATCGGCTCCGCGCACGCGATGACGCCGCATGACCACGTCTTCCCGAGCTACCGCGAGCACGGCGTCGCGCACGTCCGCGGCGTCGACCTCGCGCAGGTGCTCCGGCTGTTCCGCGGGATCGACCACGGTGGCTGGGACCCGGTCGCGCACGGCTTCCACCTGTACACGCTCGTCATCGGCTCGCACACCCTCCACGCGACGGGTTACGCGATGGGGCTCCAGCGCGACGGCCTCGTCGGCACGGGCGACCCGGAGCGGGACGCGGCGGTCGTCGTCTACTTCGGCGACGGCGCGACGTCGCAGGGCGACGTCAACGAGGCGCTCGTGTTCGCGGCCGTGAACAACGCGCCCGTCGTGTTCTTCTGCCAGAACAACCAGTGGGCGATCTCCGAGCCGACGACCAAGCAGGCGCGTGTCCCGCTCGCCGACCGCGGTCCCGGGTTCGGCGTCCCGTCGGTGCGTGTCGACGGCAACGACGTCCTCGCCACCTACGCGGTGACGCAGCAGGCGCTCGAGCGCGCGCGCACCGGCGGTGGCCCGACGTTCATCGAGGCGTTCACCTACCGCATGGGCGCGCACACCACGTCGGACGACCCGACGCGCTACCGCACCAGCGCGGAGGAGGAGTACTGGCGCCGCCGGGACCCGATCGACCGCCTGCGGCTGCACCTCGAGGAGCTCGGCGAGCTGTCGGCGGAGTTCGTCGAGCAGGTCGCCGACGAGGCCGACGCCCTCGGCGAGCGCATCCGCACCGAGGTGCGGGCGATGGGTCGACCGTCGTCGGCCTCGATGTTCGAGCACGTCTACGCCACGCCGCACTCGGTCGTCGAGGGTGAGCGGGCCTGGTTCGAGCGGTACGAGGCGTCGTTCACGGACGCCGGCCAGTCGCGGGAAGGGAGCCACCGGTGAGCACGACCACGACGGAGGTGCGCGCGGCGGACGCCGGCACCCGCGGCACGCAGCGTCTGACGTTCGCGAAGGCCATCAACCTGGGCCTGCGGCGCGCGCTCGAGAGCGACCCGCGCGTGCTGCTCATGGGCGAGGACATCGGCAAGCTCGGCGGCGTCTTCCGCGTGACGGACGGGCTGCAGAAGGACTTCGGCGAGGACCGCGTCGTCGACACCCCGCTGGCGGAGTCGGGGATCGTCGGCACCGCGATCGGCCTCGCGCTGCGCGGCTACCGCCCGGTGTGCGAGATCCAGTTCGACGGGTTCGTCTTCCCGGCGTTCGACCAGATCACGACGCAGCTGTCGAAGATGCACTACCGCTCGCAGGGCCGCCTGACGCTGCCCGTCGTCATCCGCATCCCGTACGGCGGCGGCATCGGCGCGGTCGAGCACCACTCCGAGTCGCCCGAGGTGCTGTTCGCGCACACCGCAGGACTGCGCGTCGTCAGCCCGTCCAGCCCGGTCGAGGCGTACCGGATGATCCAGCAGTCGATCACGTCGCCCGACCCGGTGATCTTCTTCGAGCCCAAGGGCCGCTACTGGGAGAAGGGCGACGTCGACCTGGACGCGCCCGCGGACGGCCCGCTGCTCGACAAGGCGCGCGTCGTGCGCGCCGGCGCCGACGTGACCGTCGTCGCGTACGGGCCGACCGTGCAGACCGCGCTCAAGGCCGCCGAGGCCGCCGCCGCCGAGGGCACGAGCATCGAGGTCGTCGACCTGCGCGCGCTGTCGCCGCTCGACACCGCGACCGTCGCCGAGTCGGTCCGCCGCACGGGCCGCTGCGTCGTCGTGCACGAGGCCCCCGTGCTGTACGGGACGGGCGGCGAGGTCGCGGCCCGCATCACCGAGGAGTGCTTCTACCACCTGCAGGCGCCGGTGCTGCGCGTCGGCGGGTTCCACGCGCCGTACCCGGTCGCGAAGGTCGAGCACGACTACCTGCCCGGTCTCGACCGGGTCCTGGACGCCGTCGAGCGCGCACTCGCGTTCTGACGGCTCTGCCCGCGCCGCTGCGTCGCCACCCCTGACGCGGCGGCGCGGGCTCACCCGACCCGCTCGCCGACCGCCCCCGTCCGAGGAGGACCCGCACGTGCCGACCTACCAGCAGTTCCCGCTGCCCGACGCGGGCGAGGGCCTGACCGAGGCCGAGATCGTCGCGTGGCACGTGGCGGTCGGGGACGCCGTCGAGGTCAACCAGACGATCGTCGAGATCGAGACGGCGAAGTCGCTCGTCGACCTGCCCAGCCCGTGGACGGGCATCGTCTCGGCGATCCTCGTCGAGCCGGGGCAGACGGTGGACGTCGGCACCCCGATCATCGAGATCGACACCGACCCGACCGGCGAGGCGCCCGCGCCCGCGACCGGGCACGGCGGGGCGATCGAGCACGGGCACCGCGGCGGCGGCGACCGGCACGCGGGCGTCGAGCCGGGCGGTGCCGACGAGGTCGCGGCGGTGCGCGAGCAGGCCGAGGCGGCGCGACGAACGGCACAGGTGCAGGCGCACGAGGAGCACGCCGCCGGTCTCGACAGGGGCACGACCGCACCCGGGAGCCGCACGGCGGGCCGGCGCAGCGGCGACGCGACCGCGTCGCGCGCGGCGGCGGGTCTCGGTGGCACACCCGCCGAGCGGACCTCGGCCGGGCTGACCAGCGGTGCGACCGGCGGCGGGACGACCGGCACGTCCGGCAGTGCTCCCGCGGTGACGTCGGCCGGTGGCGCGACGACGTCCGCGGGCGGGACGGACGCGGCCGGTGAGGGTCGTCAGGCCGTGCTCGTGGGGTACGGGCTCGCGGACCCCGGCGCCACGCGCCGTCCCCGCGGCGGCGCGCCGTCGGCGGGCACAGCGGGCGCGACCGCGACCGCCGCGGGCGGTGTCCCCGGCCAGGCCGCGTCGGCGGCACCCCGGGCGGCGGCCCACGCGCTCGCCAAGCCGCCGGTCCGCAAGCTCGCGCGCGAGCTCGGCGTCGACCTCGACTCCGTGACGCCGACCGGCCCCGGCGGGATCGTCACGCGCGAGGACGTCCTCGCGCACGCCGCGCAGGCCGAGGCGCGCACGCTCGCGACCTACCCCGGCGACGACAAGCCGTGGCTCGCGAGCGGCACCGTCTCGCCCGACGGCCGCCAGACGCGCGTCCCCGTGAAGTCCGTGCGCAAGCGCACCGCGGAGGCGATGGTGACCAGCGCGTTCACCGCGCCGCACGTCACGGTCTTCCACACGGTCGACGTCACGCGCACGATGCGGCTCGTCGAGCGGCTCCGTGCGGACAAGGAGTTCGCCGACGTGCGCGTCACGCCGCTGCTGATCGCGGCGAAGGCGCTCATGCTCGCGGTGCGCCGCCACCCCGAGATCAACGCGTCGTGGGACGACGCCGCGCAGGAGATCGTCTACAAGCACTACATCAACCTCGGCATCGCGGCCGCGACCCCGCGCGGGCTCGTCGTCCCGAACGTCAAGGACGCGCACCGCCTGAGCCTGCTCGAGCTCGCGCGCGGGCTCGGCGAGCTGACCGCGACCGCGCGGGCGGGTCGCACGTCGCCGTCGGACATGGCCGACGGGACCATCACGATCACCAACGTCGGCGTCTTCGGCATCGACACGGGCACGCCGATCCTCAACCCGGGCGAGGCGGCCATCCTCGCGTTCGGCGCGATCCGGCTGCAGCCGTGGGTGCACAAGGGCAAGGTCAAGCCGCGCCACGTCACACAGCTCGCGCTGTCGTTCGACCACCGGCTCGTGGACGGCGAGCTCGGCGCGCGGGTGCTCGCCGACGTCGCGTCCGTCCTCGCGGACCCGGCCCAGGGTCTCGTCTGGGGCTGACGGCGCCCGCGCTCGGGCCCACCACGCCGATGCGACGCCGGCCCTCCGGGGTGCGCCGTCGGACGGCCCGCCGTGCGGAAGGCGTGTCCGACGGGGACGACGGACCCTCCGTGCCACCCGCCGACGCGCGGCGGGCCGTTGTCCCGCTCAGGCGTCAGGCGGTCGGCTGCGCCGCGGCGGCGACCAGGCGGCGCTCGACGATGATCGCGACGACCCCCAGGACGATCGCCAGCGCCTCGGTGATCGCGGAGATCCACTCGTTGGTGCCCTCCCAGCGGGAGCGCACCCCGAACAGTCCGACGGTCGTCGCGACGACGAACGCCCCGAGCGTCGCGGCGCCGAACGCGATCGCGCCCAGCAGCGGCCACACCGACCGCCACACGAGCAGCAGCACCCCGAGAGCGAGCCCGGCGACGCCGTTGAGCAGGAACGCCTGACCGACGACGTCGACGTTCTTCATGCCGTCGTTCCACAGGATCAGGTGGACGACGGCGGACGCGACCACGCACACGGCCAGCACGACGCGCAGGCCCAGAGCGATGGGACGACGTCGCGCGGCGGTGCGCGGGGTGCCGGTGGTGGGAGCGGTCATGACGTCACGCCTTCCCGGGCAGCACGGCGCCGTCGGCGACGTGCACCTCGACAGGGGGCAGGGGCTCGGGCGCCGGGCCGGACACGTTCTTGCCGGTCAGGTCGAACACCGAGCCGTGGCAGGGGCAGCTGAGCTCGTCGCCGTCGGCGACGACCGTGCAGCCCTGGTGGGTGCAGATCGCGGACAGGGCCACGACGGTCCCGGCCTCGGGCTGCACGAGCAGGATCGGCTTGCCGTCGGCGCCGGTCAGACGACCGCGCGCACCGGCCGGTACAAGGTGTTCCCCGTCATCGGGACGATGCTCATGGTCGTCGGCGCGCTGCTGTTCTCGCGCCTCGCGGTCGAGACGCCGTTCTGGCA
>NZ_JAPESW010000060.1 GCF_028527925.1 Cellulomonas fimi | reverse complement strand
GCCACGCGCCACCTCCTGCGTCGTCCGTCACCGCGCCGCCACGCTGACGGCCTCGGATGTCCCGCGCGGGCCCCGCGCGGGCCCGCGCGACCTCGCGACGAGCCACGACGCGGGCGAGCCGTCGGCGCGGGTCGGTCGAGTCTCGCGGACTGCGCCCGCATCCGCGCGGCAGCCGCCCGACGCCGGACGCCGCCCACCCCCGGGTCGGGGCGGACGGCGTCCGGGTGCTGCGGGTGGGTCAGCGCGCGAGCGCGCGCTCCGCCTCCGCCGCGACGGTCTCCTCGCGGTCCACGCGCGCCGCGCGCAGCCGCGACGCGATCACGGCGCCGAACGCGATGAGCGCCGCGACGACCGCGATGGACAGGCGCGCGACGTGGTTGGCGTCGTCGCCGACCGAGATCACGACGACGGCCGGCGCGATGAGCACCGACACGAGGTTCATGACCTTGATGAGCGGGTTGATCGCGGGACCGGCGGTGTCCTTGAACGGGTCGCCGACGGTGTCGCCGATGACGGCGGCGGCGTGCGCGTCGGAGCCCTTGCCGCCGTAGTGCCCGTCCTCGACGATCTTCTTCGCGTTGTCCCACGTGCCGCCCGCGTTCGCGAGGAACACGGCCATGAGGACGCCGGCGCCGATGGCCCCGGCGAGGAACCCGGCGAGCGGCCCGACGCCGAGGCCGAAGCCGACGGCGATGGGCGCGAACGCCGCGAGGAGGCCCGGGGTGGCGAGCTCGCGCAGCGAGTCGCGCGTGCAGATGTCGACGACCTTGCCGTACTCGGGCCGCGTCTCACCGGTCATGATGCCGGGGAAGTCGCGGAACTGGCGGCGCACCTCGAAGACGATCGCCCCCGCGGCGCGGGTCACGGCGTCGATCGCCAGCCCCGAGAACAGGAAGACGGTCGCCCCACCGAGGATCACGCCGACGAGCGTGACCGGGCTGATGATGTCGTACGACAGCATCGCGGCGACGATGTCGTTCCCGACCGGACCGGAGAGGCCGTCGAGCGCGGTCCGCACGGCATCCGCGTACGAGCCGAACAGCGCGGTCGCGGCGAGCACGGCGGTCGCGATCGCGATGCCCTTGGTGACGGCCTTCGTGGTGTTCCCGACAGCGTCGAGGTCGGTGAGGATCTGCGCGCCCTCGGGCGTCACGTCGCCGGACATCTCGGCGATGCCCTGCGCGTTGTCGCTGACCGGCCCGAACGTGTCCATCGCGACGATCACGCCGACGGTCGTGAGCAGGCCGCAGCCCGCGAGCGCGATGAGGAACAGCGCGAGCGCGACGTTGCCGCCCGCGATGAGGAACACGCCGCAGATCGCGGCCGCGATGATGCCCGCGGTGTAGACGGCGGACTCGAACCCGACGCCGATGCCCGACAGGACGACGGTCGCCGCACCCGTGAGGGTCGTCTTGGCGACGTGCAGCGTGGGCTTGCTCGTGGTGCCGGTGAAGTAGCCCGTGACCCACAGGATGATCCCGGCGAGCACGACGCCGATGGCGACGGCGGCCGACGCGATGAGCCGCGGGTCGCCCGCGTGCGTCTCGAGCCCCGCCGTCCCGCCCGTGAAGTCGGCGAACGACGACGGCAGGTAGACGAACGCCGCGACGGCCGCGAGCGCGACGCCCACGAGCGCCGAGATGTAGAAGCCGCGGTTGATCGCCGTGAGGCCGCTCTCGTTGCCGCGGACCCGCGTGATCGCGACGCCGAGCGCCGCGACGAGCGCGCCGACGGTCGTGACGATGAGCGGGAAGACGAGCCCGTGCTCGCCGAACGCGGCCTTGCCGAGGATGAGCGCGGCGACGAGCGTCACCGCGTACGACTCGAACAGGTCCGCGGCCATGCCGGCGCAGTCGCCGACGTTGTCGCCCACGTTGTCCGCGATGGTCGCGGCGTTGCGCGGGTCGTCCTCGGGGATGCCCTGCTCGACCTTGCCGACCAGGTCGGCGCCCACGTCGGCCGCCTTGGTGAAGATGCCGCCGCCGACGCGCATGAACATCGCGAGCAGCGCGGCGCCGAAGCCGAAGCCCTCCAGGACGCCGGGCGCCTCCCCGCGGTACAGCAGGACGACCGCCGCGGCGCCGAGGAGTCCGAGCCCGACGACGCTCATCCCGACGACGCCGCCGGTGCGGAACGCGATGCGCGCCCCCTCGGCCCGGCCGCCGGGCTGGGACGCGGCCGCCGCGACGCGCAGGTTCGCGCGCGTCGCCAGCCACATGCCCAGGAACCCGATCGCCGCGGAGAACAGCGCGCCGACCAGGAAGAAGATGGACCGCCCCACCTTGACGCCGGAGTCGCCCGGCAGCAGGAACAGCAGGGCGCAGACGACGACCGCGAAGATGGCCAGGGTGCGGAACTGCCGGCTCAGGTACGCCGACGCCCCTTCCTGGACCGCGCGCGCGATCTCGCGCATGGAGGCCGTACCCTCACCGGCCGCGAGCACCTGACGGCGCAGCACCGCAGCGACGACCAGGGACGCGACCGCGACCGCTGCGATGACCACGACGATCGTGATGCTCGTGGAACCGAGCTCGACCATGCATCCTCCCAGGATGGTGCCCGGCACGCTCCCCCTGACCGTGCCTGCCCCGCGGCCCCGTTGCCGCCGGACCCGCAGAGTCTAGCCAGGCGATGTGACCTGGATCGCACCGGGAGGTGGACAGCAGGTTCCAGCCCGACCCCAACCGTTCCGATGTCCCGTACGTCAGCACGGTCATGAGGCATCGACGACGGACGGGGACGCACCGGTGACGTGGGAGGACGAGCTCGGTCGCGTCGTCGCGGAGCGCGGCGGTGCGCTCGTCGCGTACGCGCGTCTGCTCACGGGTGACCTGCACGCCGCGCAGGACCTGGTGCAGGACGCGCTCGTGAACGCGTTCACGCGCCGCCGGACCCGACCCGTCGACGAGGTGGAGGCGTACGTGCGCCGCGCCATCCTCAACGCCTACCTCGACGGCTGGCGGCGACGGCGACGGCTCGACCAGGTGGTGCACCTCGTCGCCACGCAGACGCACGCCAGCGACGAGACGTCCGCCGTCGGCGACCGTGCCGACGTCGCCGCCGCCCTCGACGCGCTGTCGCCGCGCGAGCGCGCGTGCGTCGTCCTGCGCTTCTACGACGACCTCACGCTCCCCGAGATCGCGCACCGCCTCGGCGTGTCCGACGGCGCCGTGAAGCGGTACCTGTCCGACGCCCGACGACGCCTCGAACCCCTGCTGGGGCCGCAACCCGACCTGCTCGACGACGTCCCGACGATCGCGAAGGGAGCCCGGCGATGACGCGCGACCTGTCCCGTGACCTGCACGACCTGGCGGCCCGCACGGCCGCGTCGCTGCCGGCCGGCGGGCTCGACGTCGGCACGCTGACCGGCCGGACGCGCCGCCGCCGGCGCGTGCGCACCGCGATCACGGGCGTGTGCGCGGCCGGGGTCGTGGCGGTGCTGGCCGGCGGCGCGGCGTTCGTCGGCCGTGAGCAACCCGCTCCCGTGCCTGCCGACACCCCGACGGTCTCGCCGAGCCCGACCCTGCCGGCACCGAGTGCGACGCCGACCGTGCGCGCCGTGGCGCTGCCGCCCGGTGACCCGTCGGCGCCGTTCGGCACGTGCGGCGCGCTCGCGTCGACGCCGCCCGCGTCCGGGGTCGCGGCGACGTGGCTGACGTCGGCCGGGGTGCTGGCCGCGAGCGTCCCCGCGGGCGAGCCGCTCGGCGTCTGGGGCGAGCTCGTGCCGCCGGGCGACGACGCCTCGCTCCAGGCGGTCGGCTACCCGGCGGCGGGCCCGCGGTTCGCGGTGCTGCGCGACGGGGTGGTCGTCGCGGGCGGGACCGACCTGTACGGCGGCGCGCGCGACGACCTCGACCTGCACCCGGTGTGGTTCGAGGGCATGGGCTCGCCGGTCTACGACGGGACGGTGGCGCTCACGGTGTGCGACCCGGGCGACGGCTCGGCCGACGTGGGGGCGTCGCTGCCCGCGGGCGACTACACGCTGCTCGCGTGGACTCCCGTGGCTGGTCTCGGCACGACCGAGCTCCCCGACGCGTTCTGGACGGGCGAGCGGACCGCCGAGGAGATCGTCGCCGCCAGCGGGGCGACGTGGGTCGCCGCGCTCGCCGAGCCGGTGCCGTTCTCGATCGTCGGGACGGCCGAGGAGGCGGTCTCCACCGATCCCGGCGAGGTGCCGTCGCTCGACGTCCCGACGTCCGAGCAGCCTCCGGTGTGCGGCGTGCCCGCCCCCGCCGGCCCGTCGTCACCGCTCGGCTTCTCGCTCACCACGTCGACGCCCACCACGACGCTGGCCGCAGGTGAGGAGGTCGCCGTGACCGGGGTGCTCACGGCCGGGCCCGGCGGGCGCTGGTCGCTCGGTACACCGCAGCTCGACCTCGTGGTCAGCACCGACGGCGTCGTCGTGGGCGCGACGCTCGTGCCCGCGGACGGCTGGATGTTCCTCCTGGACCTCGGGCCGGGCACCCCGTACGACGTCGGGGCGACGAGCCTGCTGACGACGTGCTCGGGCGGAGGGGGCGTGCCGGGGACGCCTCTCCCGCCGGGGACGTACACGGTGCACCCGGTCATGCACCTCAGCCACCCGGAGGTGTGGACGCCGGCGGGCGGCACGCAGGAGGGGCCGCAAGGCTGGGTCGACGTCGTCGGCGAGCCGTTCGAGGTGACCGTGCGCTGACCGCGAGCCCGCTCGCACGACGGCCGGGCAGCGGGTGGAGGGGGCCCGCGCACCCGGCCCGACGTGCGTGCGCGCGCACCCACCTTGCTGCGCCGGGCGGGTGGCGGCGCGACCTGCGGCTCAGCACGTGCCCCGGGCGACCGATACGCCAGGGCGACAGCGCGACGAGGCGACGACGGGCGGCGGCACCGATGGCAGGCAGGCGCGAGGACGGCGACGGGCGCCGACGTGCCGGTGACCCGCTCGTCTGCGTCCTGTCGCCGTTCATCGGCGGGCCGTTCTACGGCCAGGTGCTCAACGGCACGCAGCAGGGCGCGCGGCGCACCTCGAGCCGTCTGCTCGTCGTCCAGACGCTCGACGCGGCGTCCTTCCGCATCGACGCGCACACGGTCCCCGACCACCTGCCGCCCGTCGCGCACGACCACGTCGAGGGGTTCGTCGTCCCGGTCGGCGCGGTCGCGGACGACTACGTCCAGGAGCTGCGCGCGAGCGGCGCGGACGTCGTCCTCGTCGGGCACTCGCTCCCCGGGATCACCTCGGTGCGGGCCGACAACGAGGGCGGCGTCGCGGGCGCGGTCGCGCACCTCGTGGCGCACGGGCACACGCGCATCGCCTTCGCCGGGTTCCGTGGCGCGCCCGACGTCGCGGAGCGGTTCGCGGGCTACCGCCGCGGCCTGGTCGCGGCGGGGATCGAGCCGACCGACGACCTCGTCTACGACGCGGCCGACAACCTCGAGGGCGGCGGCGAGGAGGCCGCGCGCGCGATGCTCGCGGCCGGCCTGCCGTCGACGGCGGTCGTGTGCGGCACCGACCTCAACGCGATCGGGGTCATGCGGGTGCTCCGCGCCGCGGGGCGGGACGTGCCGGGCGACCAGGCCGTCGTGGGGTTCGACGACATCGACCGGGCCCGGTTCGAGTCGCCGGGTCTCGCGTCGGTCGCGCAGCCGATGGAGGAGATCGGGGCGACCGCCGTCGAGCTCCTGCGTGCCGGTCGTGCTGACGCCGGCGGACCGCGGACGGTGCGGGTGCCGACGACGTTCGTGCCGCGCGGGTCCTGCGGGTGCCGCGTCGAGCGGGAGGTTCCCGACCCGGCCGCCGCCGACGCCGTGGACGACGCCCGCGAGCGCACGTTCGCCGGAGCACGCGCGCTCGGCCGGACCCTCGCGATGCACTACGAGCTGACGATGGACCTGCTGCACACGCCCGACGAGGACCCGGCGGCGCTGCGCTGGATGCGGCACACGTTCGCGCGCGCCGGCTGCCTCGGGCTCTGGACGACCGAGCGGGACGCGACGCCGCCCGACGAGCGGACGCTCCGCGTCACCGGCACCTACGAGCGCTCGTCCGACGGCGACGACGTGCGCGCCTCCGCGACCCGCGTGCTCGGGCCGCGGACGGGCGTCCGCTCGTTCCCCCCGCGCGACGTGATCGCGCTCGCGCGAGAGCCCGAGGACGTCGTGCTCGTCGTCCCCGCGAAGGTGAACGACAGCGACTGGGGGCTGCTGACGTTCGTCGGCCCGCTGCAGACCGGCGTCGAGAACGGCCGTGAGAGCCCCTACCAGTGCACGGCCCTGCTGACGGTCGCGCTCGACCTGCGGCACAAGGAGGAGCAGCTGCGCCGCGCGGCGCTGCACGACCCGCTGACGGGACTGCCCAACCGCGCGCTGTTCACCGAGCAGCTCCAGCGCAGCGTGGCCCGCGCGCAGCACCACACGCACTACCACTTCGGCGTGCTGTTCCTGGACCTCGACGGGTTCAAGGAGGTCAACGACTCGCTCGGGCACGCCGCCGGGGACGAGGTGCTGGTCGCGGTCGCGGGGCGGATCAGCCGCGCGGTCCGGGCCAACGACCTCGCGGCCCGGCTCGGCGGCGACGAGTTCGTGGTGCTGCTCGACGGCATGTCGTCGACGGCCGACGCGACGTCCGTCGCCGAGCGCCTGAGCCGCGCGCTGCTCGAACCCCTCGACGTCGGCGGGACGACCGTGCAGGTCGGCGTGAGCGTCGGCATCGCGACGAGCGAGCGGGTCCCGGGCACGGCGGACGACGTCATGCGCGACGCGGACGCGGCGATGTACCGCATGAAGCAGACGCGCGCCGCGGCCGCGCTGGCCGGCCTCACCGCGCACGGCGTCGACGACTTCTGACGCCCCGCACGGCGCGCCGAGAGCGGCGACCCGACGGTGCGGGTCACCGCCCCCGGCCGGACGGGCGGGTCGGTCGCGCGGTCAGGCGAAGAACACGCGCAGGTCCTCGACGACGTCCTGCGGGACCTCGAGCGCCGCGTAGTGGCCGCCGCGCGCGTGCTCGGTCCAGTGCTCGATGCGGGCGTTGTCCCGCTCGGCGAGGCTGCGGATCGTCTGGAAGTCGTCCTTGAACACCGCGACGCCGATGCGTCCGGTGCTGACGACGGGCTCGGCCCCCGCCCGCTGCTCGGCGTAGTGGTACCGCGCCGCCGTCGCGTACGTGTTGGTGAGCCAGTAGAGGCTGGCCTGCGCGAGCACCTGGTCCGCGGTGACGAGCGAGGTGCCGTTGCCGAAGCTCTCGAACAGCTCGTGGTACGCGAGCGTCGCCACGGGCGAGTCCGCGAGGCCGGCCGCGACGGTCTGGGGACGGGACGCGTTCATCGCGTTGTACGCGCCGACGGACTGGAACCACTGCATGTGCGCGAGCGCCGCGTACTCCTTCGGGCCGAAGCCGTCCATCTCGCCCGGCGCTCCCGACGGGAAGGAGAACAGCTGGAGCACGTGCGCGCCGCGGAAGCCGTCGGCGTCGAGGATCGCGAGCTCGCGCCCGACCATCGCGCCTCCGTCGCTGCCGTGCACGCCGTAGGAGTCGTAGCCGAGCCCCCGCATGAGGGTGTCGTAGGTGCGCGCGACCCGCGCCATCGTCCAGCCCGCGCCGACGAGCGGCGTCGAGAAGCCGAAGCCCGGCATCGAGGGGATGACGAGGTGGAACGCGTCCTGCGGCCGGCCGCCGTGCGCGACCGGGTCGACGAGCGCGTCGATCATCCCGAGGAAGTCGAGCACCGAGCCCGGGTACGTGTGCGCGAGCAGCAGCGGGGTCGCGTCGGTGTGCGCAGAGCGGACGTGCAGGAAGTGCAGCGGCTGCCCGTCGATCTCCGTGACGAAGCCCGGGTACGCGTTCAGCCGGTCCTCGACGGCCCGCCAGTCGAACGTCGTCCAGCGCGCGACCATGTCCCGCAGGTACGACTGCGGGGTGCCGTACTCCCACGAGTCGTCGGGCGCGGCAGGCGCGAAGCGGGTGCGCGCGAGCCGCTCGCGCAGGTCGTCGAGGTCGGCGTCCGGGACGTGGACGGTGAACGGGCGGATCGAGAGCGGCGTGGCGGTCATGGTGGTCTCCGCGGGTCCGTGAGCGGGGTCTTCGTCCTGCTCGGTACCCTCACGCTAGGAGCCGTTCCGGAACGGTTCTTTCCGCTTCTCGGGCTGGCCTGCGGTGCGCTCGAGGCGGAGATCTCACGAGCCCGCGGAGGGCACATGGCCAGCACGTCCGCCCGGTTGCTGACGCTGCTCGGGCTCCTGCAGTCACGGCCCGACTGGTCCGGGCCCGAGCTCGCCGGACGGCTCGGCGTCACCGACCGCACCGTCCGCAACGACGTCGCGCGGCTGCGCGACCTGGGCTACCCCGTCGACGCCGTCCGCGGGCCCGGCGGGCGCTACCGGCTCGGCGCGGGCGCGCGTGTGCCCCCGCTCCTGCTCGACGACGCCGAGGCCGTCGCCGTCGCCGTCGGCCTGCGCCGCACCACCGCCACCGCGGGGTTCGAGGACCCCGCCCGGTCCGCGCTCGCCAAGCTCGAGCAGGTCCTGCCCGACCGGCTCCGCCGACGGCTCGCGTCGATCCGCGACGCGAGCGCCAGCGGGCCCGAGAACACCGACTCCAACGTCGAGGACCCGGCCGTCGACACGGGCGTCCTCGCGGCGCTCGCCGACGCCGTCCGCGACCACCAGGGCCTGCGCGCGTTCTACCGCGACGACCCCGTCGAGATCGAGCCGTACCGCCTGGTCGCGTGGCAGCGCCGTTGGTTCCTCGTCGCCCGCTCACCGGCGACGGGCACGTGGGCGCCCTACCGCGTCGACTGGCTCCGCCTGCGCACGCCCGGCGGCCGCCGCTTTACGCCGACGCCGTTCCCCGAGGACTTCACGGAGTTCACCGTCCGCGAGGTCGCCCGGACCGGCTGGGCCGTGCACGCGTGCATCACCGTCGACGCCCCGCCCGAGGAGGTGCTCGCGCGCATCAACCCCACCGTCGGCACCGTCGAGGCCACCGACGACGGGCGCAGCGTCCTCGTCACCGGTGGCGACAGCGTCGAGGTCGTCGCCGTCTGGATCGGCATGCTCGGCCTCGACTTCCACGTCGAGGAGCCGCCCGAGCTGGTCGACCACGTCCGCGTCCTCGCTGAGCGCTACGCGCGCGCCGTGCCGCTCGCGTCGCCGCGGACCGGACCGCCGTCAGGACGACCCGGTCCCCGCGCGCATCCGGCCCGGACTCGAGGGGCGGCCCGACCGGGTGACCAACGATCCACCGGCGTCCCGCGTCCTGGACCATGACGACTCGGGACAGGAGGGCCGATGGCGGCGTGGGAACAGGTGCTCGACGACCTCGTGCAGGTCCGCGGGCACGCCCTCGCGCGGTACGCGGCGCTCCTCACGGGTGATCGCGACACCGCGCAGGACCTCCTGCACGACGCGCTCGTGCGGTGCTTCGGCCAGGCGCGCCCGCTGCGGGACGCGGTCGCCGCGGAGGCGTACGTGCGCCGCGCGATCCTCACGGTCTTCCTCGACGGCAACCGACGGCGCACCCGGTGGGCGGCCGTCCGGCACCTCCTCGGACGGGACGAGACGGTCGACGGTCCGGAACCCGCCGCCGTGGACCGGATGAGCGTCGAGTCGGCCCTCGCCACGCTGCGGCCCCGGCTGCGGGCCTGCGTCGTCCTGCGGTTCTACGACGACCTCACCGTGCCGGAGATCGCCCGCCGCCTCGGCGTCGCCGAGGGCACCGTCAAGCGGTACCTGTCCGACGCGGTCGGGCAGCTCGAGGACGTCCTGGGGCCAGTGTCGTCCGGTCGCGACCGGCGGGAGACCGCCCCGGTGGAGGAGGCTCGATGAGCATCGACCTGAGCACGGCGCTGCACGACCTGGTGGACGGCCGCCGGGCCGACGGTCCCGCGCCCGTCGACGTGCCTCGGGTGCGGTCGCAGGCTCGCCGCCGCCGCGTGGCGCACCTCGGTGCGCGGGGAGCGGTCGGCGTCGGAGCCGCAGGGGCCATGGCGCTCGGGGCGACCTACCTCGCGGGGGCGCGCGACGCCCGCACGGTGCTGCCGTCCGACCCGGACGCGGCTCCGGGCGAGTGCGGGTCGAGCGTCGCGGGCCTGGGGCGCACCCCGGACCCGACCCTGGGCCTGGCCCGGTCATCGTGGTCGGACCCCGGGTTCCAGGCGATGGTGAGCCGGCCGGACGCGGTGCCCGTACCCGGTGATCTCGGCACCTACGTCGGGCGCGAGGTCTGGGTGCAGGCCGTAAGCTCGCGACCCCAGGACGGTGCGGGCGAGCCCGCGACGGAGCTGTCGTCCTTGCAGGACACGCTCGCGCTCGTCGAGCAGGGCTACGTGGACCGTCTCAGGGCGCGCGAGGCGGGCGAGGAGGTCAGCCAGGAGGACCTCGACGAGCGCGCAGCGACCGTCGCCGGCCTCCGGGCGTCGATCGCCACGCGGCTCGCCGCCGGTGAGGTCGCACCGCCGACCCCGGCCGTGGCGCGCGTGCGGGTGCTCGTCACCTACGACGAGCACGTCGTCGCGACGGCCGTCCTGCCCGAGGAGGGCGCCTCCGACGCCTCCGCGGCGTGGGACCGGTCGACCAGCGGTCTGCTCACCGAGCAGGTGCGGCTCGGCCTCGTCACGTGCACCGTCGACGGCGCCGGCGGCGACCCGCTCCCCGCGGGGACCTACGACGTCCTCGTCGCGCGCGAGGGCGAACCGCTCACGGACGCCTCCGGGCCGTGGACCCTGACGGTCCCCCCGCTCGCGAGCGCGGCCACCGGCCTGCCCGACGACTTCCCCGTCGACGTCGTGCCGATGCCGCCGGGCACCGTCCTGTCGGTCGACGGCGACGCCACGGCCGGCTGGAGGGTCGAGCTGGACGTCGCGGGTGTCGACCGGCTGCTCGTGGCGGCCGACCTCCTGACGGCGGTCGACGGTGCGACGGAGGAGTACCGCGACCCGCTCGGTGCCGGTGTGGCGGTCCCCGGCTGGTCCGTCGAGATCCACCCGGGCGACGAGGGCGACGACACGTCGCTGTTCTACGACGTGCGCCCCCGCTGACACGCCGGTCGCCGGCGCGCCCGGGCGACGGCGGGGCCGCCTACAGTGCGCACCCAACGTTCTCGGCGTCCCGGACGTCCTGTGCGCGACGACCGGACAGGAGGCACGCATGGCGGCGTGGGAACAGGTGCTCGACGACCTGGTGCAGGTGCGCGGGCACGCGCTCGTGCGGTACGCGACGTACCTCACGGGAGACCGGCGGCAGGCCGAGGACGTCGTCCAGGAGGCACTGGTCCGCTGCTTCGGCCGGACGCGCACGCTGCGTGACGCGGTCGCCGCCGAGGCGTACGTGCGCCGGGCGATCCTCACCGAGTTCCTCGACGGTCACCGCCGCACGACGCGGTGGCGCAGCGTCCGGCACCTCATGGCCCGCGACGAGCACGTCGAGTCGCCCGAGGTGTCCACCGTCGAGCGGGCGAGCGTCGAGGCCGCGCTCGCGACCCTGTCACCGCGGCTGCGGGCGTGCGTCGTCCTGCGGTTCTACGACGACCTCACCGTCGCGGAGATCGCCCGCACGCTCGGCCTCGCCGACGGCACCGTCAAGCGGTACCTGTCCGACGCGATGGACGCCCTCGAAGGGGTCCTCGGCCCGCTCAACGCGGATCGCACCACCGACATCGAGCTCGTGAACACCCGGGAGGCACGATGAGCACCGACCTGTCCCGCACGCTGCACGCGACGATCGACGGCGAGCCCGCCGGCGTCCCGACGGCGTTCGACATGAGCAGGGTGCGCGCGCGGGCGCGCCGTCGGCGTACCGTCCGGGTCGCGACCCGGGCCGCCACCGGAGCTGCGGCCGTGGGCGTCATCGCGTTCGCAGGCCTGCACGCCACCCGTCGCGACGTGACCCCGCTGCCGCCGGCGCGGGAAGGTGCGGCACCGGGGACGTGCGGGTCGGACGTCAGGGCGGTCGCGGACGAGCACCCGGACGACTCGATCAGCCTGTACGCAGGAGTCGCTCAGGCGCACGAGGAGTTCGGCGACGACCAGCCCGTCCCGGAGCAGTCGGCGCTCGGACGCGTCGTGGGCCCCGAGGCGGAGATCACGCTGGGGGTGCGTCACGACGGTGCCCCCTCCCTCGACCCCGTGTGGGACACGCCGGTCGACCTGCGCCTGGTCGTGACGCACGACGGGACGGTCGTCGGCGTCGTGGACGAGTCCGTCGACACCACGTCGGGGTACGAGCGCGACGGCGAGGTCTGGACCTTCCGCACCGTCCGCATGCCGATGGTGACGTGCGACGAGCCCGGCCGGTCCGGTGGGGACCGTCTCCCGGCGGGCGAGTACGAGGTGTACGCGACGCGTGGTGACGACACCCCCGTCACGGCGCTCGCGGGCCCGTGGGACCTGACGGTCGTCGACGACACGCTCGTGGCCGCGCTGCCCGCCGGGTTCCCGTCCGACGTCGTCCCGGTCATCCCCGGACGCGTCGTCCGCGCGGAGGAGCACGACGGGGTCTGGACCGTCGAGGTCGCCAACCCGGCCGACGACCGGTTCCTGGAGGCGGCACGGCTGCTCGGCGAGCGCGACTATCTCGACATGGTCGGAGTCGACAAGATCGAGAAGGTCGTGGACGGCTGGTGGGTGGAGGTGCACAACTCCTCGCGGATCTACGGCGACAACGAGACCGTGTCCTACTTCGTCGGCCACAGGCCCCTCTGACCTGAGGGGCGCCGACGACGGTCAGGCGACCGAGCCGTCGTCGGCGAGCGCGTCGTCGAGCGTCTCGTGCACGGTGAACACGGGCAGCAGCGCGGTGATGCGGAAGAGCTGGCGGACCCGCTCGGTCGAGATGACGAGCTGGAGCCGCCCGCCGAGCAGGCGCACCTTCTTGAGCGACCCCACGAGCACACCGAGACCGGTCGAGTCCATGAAGGTCACGTTGCCGAGGTCGACGACGAGGTCGGTGCGCTCGCGGTCGAGCAGGTCGTGGACGCACTCGCGCAACGCGTCGGCCGTGGACACGTCGACCTCACCGTCGACCTCCACCACGGTCCGCGTCCCCACGTCCCTGCTGGTCACGCGCACCCTGTGATCCCCCGTCCCTCGTCGGAATTCAAACATTCCCGACAGGCCCGCGACGAGCGCATCGAGCGGCGTGTTTTCACCCGGCCGGCGGTATCGACGCTCTCCGCCGAGGGCTATGTGCCCCGAATCGTGCCGACCTGCGCGCTCCGTCGCGAGATGCCCGTGGTCAGACGGCGGACGGGACCCGTCGGGCCGCCGCGAGCGCCTGCCGGTACGCGTCGGTCGTGCCGTCGGGGCGGACCTCCTGCAGCACGTGGTCGCGCACACCGAGCCCGGCGAGCGTCGCGGTGAGCTCGTCGACGTCGGCGGGCGTCAGGACGGTCGGGTCGACGGTCGTGCGGACCTGCACGTCGACGCCCGACGCGAGGACGAGCGCGAGCGACGCGAAGGTCGCGTCGGCGCTCGTCGTCGGACCGCCTGCACGTGTGATCGCGCGGTACAGGCGCCTGGGTGCCTTGACGTCGAACCCGACCCAGTCGACGTGCGGCAGCAGCGCCTCGAGCCGCCGCGGGTAGGCGCCGCCGGTGTGCAGGCCGACCAGGAAGCCGGCGTCACGCACCTCGCGTGCCGCGTCGACCAGGCCGGCCTGCCGGGTGGGTTCGCCGCCCGAGAAGACGACGCCGTCGAGCAGCCCGCGACGCCGCGACAGCAGGTCGCGCACGTCGGACCACGGCACGACACCCGGCGCGCGCGGGTCGAGGATCGCGGAGTTGTGGCAGTACGTGCAGCGCCACGGGCAGCCCTGCAGGAACGCGGTCGCGACGAGCCTGCCCGGCCAGTCGCACGACGACAGCGGCGTCAGGCCCGCGATCGCGAGCCCGTCCGCCGCCGCCGTCGTCGTGCGGCCCGTCATCAGGCCGGCTGCTCCGCCCCGGCCGCGGCGAGGGCCCGCTCCTGGAACGGCGTGCGCTCCAGGTGCTCGCCCTTCTTGCCGATGTTGAACGAGCTCACGGGCCGGTGGTAGCCCATGACGCGCGTCCACACCTCGCACACGACCTCGCCGTAGCCCTCGTCGGCGCAGCGCGGGCACGTCGGGTGCTCGCCCGAGAGGTAGCCGTGCCGCGTGCAGACGGAGAACGTCGGCGTGACCGTGAGGTACGGCAGGCGGAACGTCGACAGCGACCGCTTCACGAGCTCGCGCGCGGCCTCGGGCGTCGACAGACGCTCGCTCATGTAGAGGTGCAGCACGGTGCCACCGGTGTACTTGGTCTGCAGGTCGTCCTGCCGCGCCAGCGCCTCGAACGGGTCGTCCGTGAAGCCGACGGGGAGCTGCGAGGAGTTCGTGTAGTACGGGTGGTCGTCCGTGCCGGCCTGCAGGATGCCGTGGAACCGGCGGCGGTCCTCCTTGGCGAACCGGTACGTCGTGCCCTCGGCGGGCGTCGCCTCCAGGTTGTAGAGGTGGCCGGTCTCCTCCTGGTACCGGACCATCCGCGCCCGCACGAAGTCGAGCACCCGGACGACGAGCGCGTGCCCGTGCGGGTCCGTCAGGTCGTACGCGTCGCCCGTGAAGTTGCGGACCATCTCGTTGAGGCCGTTGACGCCGATCGTCGAGAAGTGGTTGTCGAGCGTGCCGAGGTACCGCTTCGTGTACGGGAACAGGCCCTCGTCGATGTACTTCTGGATGACCGTGCGCTTGAGCTCGAGCGACGTGCGCGCCAGGTCGAGGAGGTCGGACAGCGCGTCGAACAGGCCGTGCTCGTCGCCCGGGTTGAGGTAGCCGAGGCGCGCGCAGTTGATCGTCACGACGCCGAGCGAACCCGTCTGCTCCGCGGAGCCGAACAGGCCGTTGCCGCGCTTGAGCAGCTCGCGCAGGTCGAGCTGCAGCCGGCAGCACATCGAGCGCACGTCGCCCGGGTTCATCTCCGAGTTGAGGAAGTTCTGGAAGTAGGGCAGCCCGTACTTCGCGGTCATCGCGAACAGCCGGTCCGCGTTGGGGCTCTCCCAGTCGAAGTCGTGCGTGATGTTGTACGTCGGGATCGGGAAGGTGAAGACGCGTCCGCTCGCGTCGCCCTCCGTCATGACCTCGATGTACGCCTGGTTGATGAGGTCCATCTCGTGCTGCAGCTCGCCGTACGTGAAGTCGCACGGCTCGCCCGCGACGAACGGCACCTGCTCGCGCAGGTCCTCCGGGCACGTCCAGTCGAACGTGAGGTTGGTGAACGGGGTCTGCGTGCCCCAGCGCGACGGCACGTTGAGGTTGTAGACGAGCTCCTGGATGCCCTGCCGGACCTGCTCGTACGTGAGGCCGTCGAGGCGCACGTAGGGCGCCATGTACGTGTCGAACGACGAGAACGCCTGCGCGCCCGCCCACTCGTTCTGCATCGTGCCGAGGAAGTTGACGATCTGGCCGATCGCCGAGCCGAAGTGCTTCGGCGGGCGCGCGTCGACCTTGCCCGGCACGCCGTTGAGGCCCTCCTGCAGGAGGGTCCGCAGCGACCACCCCGCGCAGTAGCCCGACAGCATGTCGAGGTCGTGGATGTGCAGGTCGCCCTCGCGGTGCGCCCGGCCCACGTCCGCCGGGTAGACGTGGCTCAGCCAGTAGTTCGCGACGACCTTGCCGGCCGTGTTGAGGATGAGCCCACCCAGCGAGTAGCCCTGGTTGGCGTTGGCGTTGACGCGCCAGTCGCGGCGGTCGAGGTACTCGTCGATCGACGAGCCGACCTCGACGACGACCTGCTCGGTCATGTGCGGTGTCCCCTTCGTCCCTGGTGCCCTCCCGCCTCGGCGACCCCACATGTTGTGGTCGCGGCGTCCCCGGAGGACTAGATGTGGCAGTTCTATGCCCGACGACGGGGCCACCGGGGGACGAAGGTCCCGCAACCCCGGGCCCGTGCGCGGCGGCGCGGGAAAAACTCGTCCGGATGCGCGGCGTGTCGCGACGCGGCCCTCACGCGGGGGCGGCGTGTCGTCGACGGTCGCCGGTCGCGGCGTGTCGCGACGAAGCGCTCAGCCGCGGACGAACCGGACTCGCTCGCCGGGCCGCACCTGCGCCAGCACCCCGAGCGCCGAGGCGCGCACGACCGCGAGCACCGGGTACCCGCCCGTCACCGGGTGGTCGACGCCGAACACCACCGGCAGCCCGTCCGGCGGCACCTGCACCGCCCCCGGGACCAGACCTGCCGACGGCAGCTCCGCAGCCGCCCGCGCCCGCACGCGCACCACCCGCGGCCCGTCCAGGCGCAACGCCACGCGGTCCGACGACGGCGTCACCCGGTATCCGTCCGCGCCGCAGAGCGCGTCGAGCCCGCCCTCGAACCAGTCCGCGTGCGGGCCCGCCACGACGGGCAGTCGCCACGGCCGCTCGGGCCAGGGGCGGACCGGGGCGACGTCGACCGGTGGCCAGGCCGAGGGCGGGTCCCCGACCGGCAGGACGCCCCCCGCCGCGAGCGCCGCCGGGCCGATCCCGCCCAGACGGTCCGAGGCCCGCGACCCCAGCACCGGCGGCACGTCGATCCCGCCCCGCACAGCGACGTACGTGCGGAGCCCGCTGCTCGGCGCGCCGACGCGGACCTCGGCGCCGTCCGGCACCTCGACCGGGGCGTGCATCCCGACCGCCACGCCACCGACCCGCACCGGTGCCGGTGCCCCCGCGCACGCGATCGTCAGCGGGCCGCGCGCTCGCAGCCGCAGACCGCCCATGAGCAGCTCCAGGCCCGCCGCCCCCTCGTCGTTGGCGACCAGGCGGTTCGCCAGGCGCAGCGCCGGCGCGTCCGCCGCCCCCGACCGGCCGACGCCGACGTGCGCCCACCCCGGCCGGCCGAGGTCCTGCACGAGCGTCAGGACGCCGGGATCGACGACCTCGAGGGCCCCGCGACCGCCGGCCAGCCGGGCCTCGGGATCGACACCCTCCTTGCCCTCGGGACCGCGGGCCTTCCTGGCCTCGGGACCGACGGCCTCCCTCGCCTCGGGACCGACGGCCTCCCTCAGCTCGGGACCGACGGCCGCCCTGCCACCGGGTCCGGCGGCCTCGGCCGCGGACGGCGTCTGTCGACGTCGGGCCGTCACGTCGTCCCCTGCCGCGCTCACGCGGGCGCAGCCGAGCGGCCGTGCGCCGCCGCCGTCTCGGGCTCGGGCTCGGGGACGAAGCGCACGCGGGACCCGGGAGCCAGCAGCGCCGGCGGCACGCGCGTCACGTCGAACAGCGGCACGTCGCACCGCCCGAGCAGCCGCCAGCCGCCGGGCGTCGCCGCTGGATACACCGCCGAGAACTCGTCCGCGATCGCCACCGCGCCGGCCGGGACGCGCTCGCGCGGCGTCGCCCGTCGCGGGACCCGCAGCGCCGGGTCCAGGCCGACCAGGTACGCGAACCCCGGCATGAAGCCACCGAACGCGACCGTGTACGTCGCGGCCGCGTGCCGCTCGACCACCTCCTCGACCGTGAGCCCGGTGAGCACCGCGACCTCCGCGAGATCCTCGCCGTCGTAGCGCACGGGCAGCTCGACGACGTCACGCGGCTGCACGTCGCCCACGAAGTCCGCGGTGCGTGCGGACCGCCAGACCCGTCGGACCGCGGTCGTGAGCGCCGTCAGGTCCGCGCCCGGCGTCGTCCGCAGGAGCACCGTGGTCGCCGCCGGCACCTGGTCGACCACGACGCCCCGCACCGACCCGTCGCCCTCCTCGCGGGCGCGTCGCAGGGCGTCGTCGAGCCGCCGCACCGCCGCGAGGTCCGCGACCTCGACGAGCAGCGCGTCGTCGCCGAACGGCACGACGTGCAGCGCGGAGGTCATGCGCCGATCCTGCCCCTCCTGCGCCGCCCGGTCAGACGAACGGACCGACGGCGACGCCCGCCTCGTCGAGCGCACGCCGCACGGCGACCGCGAGGGTGACCGCACCCGGGGTGTCCGAGTGCACGCACACCGACTCCGCGTCGACGGGGATGACGGTCCCGTCGACGCTGGTCACCCGCCCGTCGCGTGCCATGCCGAGCACGCGCGCGACCACGTCGTCGGGATCGACCACGAGCGCACCCGGCTCGGTCCGCGGCACGAGCGTCCCGTCCGCCCGGTAGCCGCGGTCGGCGAACGCCTCCCGCACCGGTCGCAGACCGCGGTCCCGGGCGACGTCCAGCACGACCGCGCCGGGCAGCCCGACGAGCGGCAGCGGGCCGCCGCTCCCGCTCGCCTCCACGACCGCGTCGACGACCGCCGCGGCCTGCTCGGCGTGGTGCACGACCGCGTTGTAGAGCGCACCGTGCGGCTTGACGTACGCCACCTGCGCACCGGATGCGGCCGCCGCCCGCCGCAACGCACGGACCTGCTCGACGACGTCGGCCCGCAGGACGTCGGGCGGGACGTCGAGGAACCGTCGGCCGAAGCCCTCCCGATCCCGGTACGACACCTGCGCCCCGACGGCGACGCCGCGCTCCGCCGCCGCGCGGCACACGGCCGCCATCACCCGGTCGTCGCCGGCGTGGAACCCGCACGCGACGTTCGCGCTCGTGACGACGTCGAGCAGGCGCGACTCCGGCCCGGCGACACCGGGGACCCAGTCGTCGAGCCCTTCCCCCAGGTCGCAGTTGAGGTCGATGCGCGCACCCATGCCCCGATCCTCCCCCGTCCGCGGCGGCGACGTGCACGGTCGCGTCGGCGGGCCTCGCGCCGTCGGCCTGCCGCACGCTCTCGCCGCCTCGCACCGCGGGCCGTCCGGCGCGCCCGCGGGTGCGAGGATGGGCCGGTGGTCCGGACCGGTGAGCTGCTCGACGCGCTGCTCGCCGGAGGCCGACGGGCCGACCGCCTCACGCACGTCCGCCACCTCCCCGCGCGCGAAGGCGTTCGGGCGCCGTGGCCGACCTGGGCCGACGCCGACGTCGTGCGCGGCTACCGGCAGCTCGGCGTCGAGCAGCCCTGGGCCCACCAGGCGGTCGCCGCCGACGCGGCGTGGTCCGGCCGGCACACCGTGCTGTCGACCTCGACGGGGTCGGGCAAGTCGCTCGCCTTCTGGCTGCCGGCCCTCACGGCCGCCCGCGGCTCGGCGGCGGCACGCACGCTCGACCCCGGCCGGATCGAGACCGTCACCCGCCGCGCCACGACGCTCTACCTGTGCCCGACCAAGGCCCTCGCCGCGGGCCAGCTGGCGGCGCTCGACGACCTGCTGCGCGCCGCGACCCTGCGGGACGTCCGCGTCGCGACGGCCGACGGCGACACGTCCCTCGACGAGCGGCGGTGGGTCCAGGAGCACGCCGACCTGGTCCTCACCAACCCCGACTTCGTGCACTTCGCGCTGCTCCCGCAGCACCGACGGTGGGCGCGCCTGCTCGGTGCGCTCCGGTACGTCGTCGTCGACGAGTGCCACGCCTTCCGGGGTGTGTTCGGCGCGCACGTGGGCCTCGTGCTCCGGCGGCTGCAGCGCGTCGCCCGCTCCTACGGCGCGTCGCCCGTGTTCCTGCTCGCGTCGGCCACGACGGCCGACCCCGCGGTCAGCGCCGCGCGTCTCGTCGGCGTCCCCGCCGACGACGTCACGGCCGTGACGGAGGACGCCTCCCCCGCGGGCCGCAAGACGTTCGTCCTCTGGCAGCCGCCGCTGCTCCCCGGCGGTGACGCCCCGTGGAGCGACCTGCTCCCCGACGAGGACCCGTGGTCGACGCCCGTCGCGGCACCCGGCGGCGCCGTCCGCACCCGCGCGCCCGGCACGGCCCGCCTGCTGCCACAGCGACACGCGCGTCCCGGGCCAACCGGCGACGAGCACGGCGTCGAGCCCGGAGATGTCGATCCCGAGCTCGAGGGCGTTCGTCGTCGCGAGCGCGCGCAGG
>NZ_JAPESW010000005.1 GCF_028527925.1 Cellulomonas fimi | reverse complement strand
CTTCCTGCACAAGCCGGTCGAGGTGCTGGGCGAGGACGGCAAGGTCGTCGGGCTGCGCACCGAGCGCACCGCGCTCAACGGTGACGGCAACGTCACCGGCACCGGCCAGACGCACGACTGGCCCGTCCAGGCCGTGTACCGGGCGGTCGGCTACTTCGGCTCGCCGCTCGTCGACATCCCGTTCGACGACGTCGCGGGCGTGATCCCGAACCGCGAGGGCCGCGTCGTGGACGTCGACGGCGAGCACATCCCCGGCGTCTACGCGACGGGCTGGATCAAGCGCGGCCCGGTCGGCCTCATCGGCCACACCAAGTCGGACGCGTCGGAGACGATCCGCCACCTCGGCGAGGACGTCGCCGCGGGCGGTGACGCGTTCTACAGCGCGACCGAGCGCGAGCCGAAGGCCGTCGACGAGTTCCTCGCCGCGCGGGGCGTCGACGTCATCACGTGGACCGGCTGGGAGCTGCTCGACGCGTGGGAGAAGTCCCTCGGCGAGCCGCACGGCCGCGAGCGCGTCAAGGTCGTCCCGCGTGAGGACATGGTCGCGATCTCGCTCGGCCGCAGCCTGCCGACCGCCTGACCCGCACGCAGCGCGTCACGAGGCCCGGCCCCCGCGAGGGGTGCCGGGCCTCGTCACGTCGGGGGGGACGGCGGGACGTCCGGCGCGATGAGGCCCGAGGAGTGCGGGGACGCGTCGCGTCGGCGGCGGGGCCTCCGGCGATCACGCCCGTGGCGACGTGCCGGCCGCGCGCGCCGGCGCGTCAGGCGTGCAGCCGTCGCAGGAACTCGCGCGTGCGCTCCTCCTGCGGGTCCCCGAGCACCTGCGCGGCGGTCCCGCGCTCGTGCACGCGCCCGGCGTGCAGGAAGCAGACCTCGTCGGCGACCTCGCGCGCGAACCCCATCTCGTGCGTCGCGACGACCATCGTGAGCCCGGTCGACTTGAGCTCGACGAGCAGGTCGAGCACCTCGCCGACGAGCTCGGGGTCGAGCGCGCTCGTGACCTCGTCGAGCAGCATGACGGCGGGCCTGCCGAGCAGCGCGCGGGCGATCGCGACGCGCTGCTGCTGCCCGCCGGACAGCTCGTCGGGGAAGGACCGCGCCTTGTCGGCGAGCCCGACGCGCTCGAGGACGGCCATCGCCTCGGCCTCGGCCTGGGGTCGCGGCGTGCGGTGCACGAGTCGCGGCGCGAGCGTGACGTTGTCGAGCACGCGCAGGTGCGGGAACAGGTTGTACGACTGGAACACCATGCCGATGCGCGCCCGCACGGCGTTCGCGTCGAGGCGCGGGTCGGTGATGTCCTGCCCCTCGAGCTCGATGACGCCGTCGTCGACGTCCTCCAGGAGGTCGACGCACCGCAGGAGGGTGGACTTGCCCGACCCGGACGCGCCGATGAGCACGACGACGCGGTGCGCCTCGACGTCGAGCGAGAGGTCGTCGAGCACGACGTGGTCGCCGAACGTCTTGCGCAGCCCGCGGACGCGCAGCAGCGGTGCGGCGTTCGTCGCGGTCACCGCAGCGCCCCGCCGCCCGCGAGCGCACCTTGCGCGCCGAGCCAGCCGGAACGGCGGGCGAGCGCGTCGGTGAACCGCGTGAGCGGGATGGTGAGCAGCACGAACAGCACGCCGGCGACGACGTACGGCGTGAAGTTGGCGTAGCGCGCGGTCTCGATCTGCGCGGCGCGGACGGCGTCGATCGCGCCGAGGATCGAGATGAGCCCGGAGTCCTTGGACAGGGCCACGAGGTCGTTGAGCAGCGGCGGCACGACGCGCCGGACGGCCTGCGGGAGGACGACGTGCCGCATCGCCTGCCCGCGCGTGAGCCCGAGCGACCGGGCGGCGGCGACCTGCGAGGGGTGCACGGACTCGATCCCGGCGCGGAACACCTCGGCGACGTACGCGGAGTAGGTGAGCACGAGCGCGAGGCCGCCGAGCACGACCGCCGACGTCGGGACGCCCTGCAGCCGCAGCCCGGGCAGGCCGAACCCGACGAGCAGCAGCACGAGGATGAGCGGCAGCCCGCGGAACACGTCGACGTAGCCCGTCGCGAGCGCCCGCAGCGGGAAGAACACGGGTCCGCGCAGCGTGCGCGCGAGCGCGAGGCCGAGCGCGACGACGACGATCACGACCGCGCACACCGCCATGACCCGGATGTTGAGCCACAGGCCCTCGAGCACCGCGGGCAGCGACGCGCGCGCGACCTCCGGGTCGAAGAACGACGCCTTGACCCGTGGCCACCCGGGCGACGAGACGAGGCCGAGCACCGCGACGGCGGTCAGCGCGATCGTCGAGACGACCGCCACGGCCGTCGACCGGCGCGCCCGGGAGCGCCGGTAGGCGTCCCGGGCGCGCTGGTGCTCCGACGGCTCCCAGGCGACCGGGGCCGCCGCTCCGGTCGTCACTTCAGGACGGGTGCGCCCGCGGCGTCGGTCAGCCACTGCGCCTCGAGCTCGGCGAGCGTGCCGTCCTCGCGCAGCGCGTCGACCGCGGCGGACACGTCGGCGGTGAGCGGGCTGTCGAGGTCGAGCACGAGGCCGAACTGGTCGCCGCCCGCGCTGCCCGGGAGCTGGCCGATGAGGAGGCCGCCGTCGAGCTCGGCCGCGGTGACGTAGAGCGCGGTCGGCAGGTCGACGACGATCGCGTCCACGAGCCCGGACGTGAGGGCCTGCTTGACCTGGTCGTTGTCGTTGAACGGCGAGACGGGCGTCGTCGGCGCGATCGTGTTCTGCGCGGCGGTGAGGCTCGTCGTCCCGACCATGGCGCCGATCCGCACGTCCTTGAGGTCGGCGAGCGACGTGGCGTCGGCGGCGGGGGAGCCCTCGAGCGTCACGACGGCCTGCGTCGTCTCGTAGTACGGGGACGAGAACGCGAGGTTCTGCTTGCGCTCGTCGCTGATGGACACCTGGTTGATCGCGAAGTCGAAGTCCTTCGCGCCCGGCGCGATGATCTGGTCGAAGCTCGCGGTGGTCCACTCGACCTGGTCGGCGTCGTAGCCGAGCTGCTCGGCGACCGCGTACGCGACCGCCGACTCGAAGCCCTCGCCGCTGCTCGGGTCGTTGTCGACGACCCACGGCTCGTAGGCCGGGTCGGACGTGGCGATCGTCAGCACGCCGTCCTTCACGGTGGCGAGCCCGTCGGCGGTCGAGGTCGCGTCCCCGGTCGGCTCGTCGTCGACGGGCGCACAGGCCGCGACCGCGAGCGTGGCGACGAGGGCGACGGTCAGGGCGGTCCAGCGGGCTGTGCGCATCACGGGCTCCGGGGCTCAGGAGGGGTGGTGGGTGCGTCGTCGGCGTCGTCGGCGGGACGTGGAGCACACAATACGAGGGAACCTGCGGGTCGCGGCCCGCGTTGGTCGGGTGCGAGACGCGGGAAGGAACGGGTGCGCACGATGGGACACCAGCACTTCAACGGGCTGAAGACGGCGGCGCTGTTCGGGGCCCTGTGGGCGGTGCTGCTCGGCATCGGGTGGCTGCTCGGCGGCGGCACGCCGAAGTACCTGCTGATCTTCGCGGGCCTGGGCCTCGTGATGACCGCCTACTCGTACTGGAACTCCGACAAGATCGCGATCCGCGCGATGCGGGCGCGCCCCGTGAGCGAGATCGAGCAGCCCGCGATGTACCGCATCGTCCGTGAGCTCTCGACGCAGGCCCGCCAGCCGATGCCGCGGCTGTACGTGTCGCCGACGGCCGCACCGAACGCGTTCGCGACCGGCCGCAACCCGCAGAACGCGGCCGTGTGCTGCACCGAGGGCATCCTCCACCTGCTCGACGAGCGCGAGCTGCGCGGCGTCCTCGGCCACGAGCTCATGCACGTCTACAACCGCGACATCCTCACGTCCTCGGTCGCGGCCGCCGTCGCGGGCGTCATCACGTCGCTCGCGCAGTTCGCGCTGTTCTTCGGCGGGGGCTCCGACCGCGACCGCGGCGGCAACCCGCTCGCCGGCCTGCTGCTGGCGTTCCTCGCGCCGCTCGCGGCGACGCTCATCCAGCTCGCGATCAGCCGCACGCGCGAGTACGACGCCGACGAGGACGGTGCCCGCCTGACCGGCGACCCGCTGGCGCTCGCGTCGGCGCTGCGCAAGCTCGAGTCCGGCACGAAGGCGCGCCCGCTGCCGCAGGACCGCGAGCTCGTCGACGTCTCCCACCTGATGATCGCCAACCCCTTCTCGGGCCAGGGGCTCGCCAAGATGTTCGCGACCCACCCGCCGATGGCCGAGCGGATCGCGCGGCTGGAGAAGCAGGCGGGCATCACGGGCGGGATCACGCGCTACTGAGCGCTCGACGGCCGGGCGCGCGCCCACCCGTCCGGGCGAGGACGCGAGCGACGGCGGCCGGACCGATGAGGGCGACGACGAGGGGGCGGCGCAGCTGCGGTTGCTCCCGGTCTCTCCTCGCGGACAGGCAGGTACGCGAATCGGGACGAATCCCTAGAATCTGCCCCGCGACGGGGCACGGTGTCACGCGCGGGAGGGGACGACGTGACGCGCGACCGGTACGACGTCGTGGTGGTGGGAGCGGGCGCGACGGGCTCCGCGACGGCGTGGGCGCTCGCGCGGCGAGGTCGACGCGTGCTGCTGCTCGACCGCGCGGAGGAGCCGCCGGCGCACGGCCGCGACGTCGTGCGTCCGGGCCATGCCGACGTCGCCCGCTGCCACCTCGCGCTGCTCAGCCACCAGTGGTGGAACGTCCTCGAGCACGAGGCGGGCGAGCGACTGGTCGAGCCGACCGGCTGCGTCGAGCACGGCCCCGTCGAGGCGCTCCGGCCGCTCGTCGAGACGCTGCTCGTCACGTCGGTCCCGTTCGAGTACCTCACCGGTCCCGAGGCGGAGCAGCGCTGGCCCGGCATGCGGTTCGACGACCGCGCCGTCGTGCAGCCGGCGGCGGGCGTCGCCGATGTCGCCGCGACCCACGCGGCGCTGCGCCGGCAGGCCGTCTCGCACGGTGCCGACCTCGCGCTCGGCGCCGACGTCCGGCGGGTCGAGGTCCTGGACGACGGCGCGCGCGTGCACGTCGACGCCGGCGACCACGTCGACGCGTCCGTCGTGGTCGTCTGCGCGGGTGCGGCGTCCGCCGCCGTGCTCGAGGGGGTCGTCGACCTTCCGCCCGCGCAGGTCGTCCGCGAGACCCGTCTCCGGGCGGATCACGTGGAAGCGCTCTCGTCGACGGCGCGCCCGTGGCCTGCGTTCGTCCACCGCGCGGACCCCGTGGCGCACCGCTCCGCGCGCGGCGAGCTCGGTCCTGACGCCGGCTACCCGGCGCTGCGCGTGCGCGGCGAGCCGACGGCGCAGGGCGTCGAGCTCGCGCACCGCACGGCGCCGGCGCCGCTCGGGTCGGACCCCGCGGCTGAGGACGGGGTCGCGGCCGACCTGCTCGCGTACGCCGCGCAGTGCCTTCCGGGCGTCACGCTGGACGGTGCCGAGCCGTCGGTGGCCGAGCGGGCCGCCGGGCCGCTCGTGCTGGACCGCGTCGGGCGCGTCGTCGTGGGGCTGGGGACGGGCGTGCACGGCGTCGCGCTCGCGCCCGGCATCGGGCAGGTGCTCGCCGACCTCGCGGAGGACGGCCTGGGGGTGCCGCGCCAGGTGGGGGCCGACGAGGACGAGCTCGACCGCAGCCGCTTCTCGCTCGCGGCGCTCGCGACGTCCGTCTGACCTGCCGGGCCTGGCCCCTCCGGCCGCGCGGGCGGAGGGCGGTCGGGAACTCTCGGGTGTGCGCCGGCGGCGAGCGGTGGCCCGTCCGCCGCCGGCGCGGGTGTCAGCGGTAGTTGACGAACTGGAGCGCGGCGTCGACGTCCGCGCCCTTGAGCAGCGCGATGACGGCCTGCAGGTCGTCGCGGCTCTTGCCCGTGACCCGCAGCTCGTCGCCCTGGATCTGCGTCTTGACGTTCTTCGGACCCTCGTCGCGCACGATCTTCGCGAGCTTCTTCGCGACCTCGCTCGACAGGCCCTCCTTGATGGCCCCCGCGAGGCGGTACTCCTTGCCCGACGGCTTGGGCTCGCGGTCGCCGACGTCGAGCGACTTGAGCGAGATCCCGCGCTTGATGAGCTTCGACTCGAACACGTCCAGCACCGCGAGCACGCGCTCGGCGGAGTTCGCGACCATGAGGACCGACTCGCCGCTCCACGTGATCGACGCGCCGACGCCCTTGAAGTCGTACCGCTGGGCGATCTCCTTCGCCGCCTGGTTCAGCGCGTTGTCGACCTCCTGACGGTCGACCTTGCTGACGACGTCGAACGACGACTCGCTCGCCATGTGCTCTCCTCCTGCCGCCCCGGGCGTGCGCCGGGACTCGTGTCTCGCCGCGCCCGTCGGGCGTCGGCCGTCCGTCCCCGGGGGCCGTTTCGTCAGCACCCCTCGGGAGTTGCTATCCTTCCACCCGCGCGCTGCTCGCGGCGGCCGGCCTCCGGGTCGACCCCGCGCGGTGTGCGATCCCTGGCGGGTTACCCGAGCGGCCAAAGGGGGCTGACTGTAAATCAGCTGGCACAGCCTACGGGGGTTCGAATCCCTCACCCGCCACGGTGCGAGAGCCCGGACTGCGACTGCGGTCCGGGCTCTCGTCGTCTTCCGCACCGGTCGTCGACTTCCGCACCGGTCGTCGTCCTCCGCACCGGTCGCCGTGCGGAGCGGCCGGGGCGTCGGGTCCGGGGCGGCGCGTGGGCCCGGCGGGCGTTCGGTGCGGCACGGTCGGGCCCCGGGACGTCGACGTACCGCGGTCCGGGGACGACGACGGCGGGGCACCCCGAGGGTGCCCCGCCGGTCGGGGGGAGTGGTGACGGGTCAGGACGCCTTGGCGCAGGTGTAGGTGCCCTCGAGGATGGAGACCGTCGCGCCCTCGTAGAGGGTGTCGAACGCGCCGGCGTCCTCGGCGGTCGCGAAGGCCACGCCCACGCCGAGCGGGTCCGCGTAGCCCGTGAGCCCGCCGAGCTGCTCCTCGGCGCCGCTCTGGCACGCGGGGTCCCAGGGGAGCGTCGTGTACCCCGCGGCGGCGAGGGCGTCGATGGTCGGCTGCAGCTTCTCCGGGCCCTCCGACGACTCGGCGACGTCGGTCCAGACGACGAAGAACGAGTCCTCGGCGGTGGCCGGGTCGATCGCGGTGGGCCAGGCGAGCGTCGCGGCGGTGCCGTCGCCGCCGCCGGCGTCGGGAGTCGCGGTCTCGTCGTCGGAACCGGTGCACGCCGCGGTGCCGAGGACGACCGCGGCGGCGAGCAGGAGGGCAGCGGCGGTGCTGCGGGGTGTTCGGCGCATGGGCGGGATCCTGACACCGGACAAACCGCCCTGGCGACGAGACGAATCGTTTAAGCAACAGCGCTCGGGCGCCGGTCCTCGAGTGCCGGTCGAGTGGTCGGTCGTGGTCGTCGTCGCAGGTCGTGCCGCGGTCGCAGGGGCGCCGTGGCGACCGTCACCGGGCTGGATTTCGCAGCCAGGCACTCGCCCGTGTAACCTTGCACGCGCTGCCCCGATAGCTCAGTCGGCAGAGCGTCTCCATGGTAAGGAGAAGGTCAAGGGTTCGATTCCCTTTCGGGGCTCTGTGGTGTGTCCGGGGCCGTGGCGTCAGCCGCGGCCCGGGACCATCCGAGGCGGGGTAGCTCAGCTGGTCAGAGCGCACGACTCATAATCGTGAGGTCGCGGGTTCAAGCCCCGCTCCCGCTACAGCCAGTGTGACCCAGGCGATGCGTCGGTCGGCGCGTCGTGGACAGCAGAACGCAGGCGCCGTCCAGGCGCGAGGAGAAGACCATGGCCAGCAAGAGCGCGGACGTCCGCCCGAAGATCACGCTCGCCTGCACGGAGTGCAAGGAGCGGAACTACATCACGAAGAAGAACCGTCGGAACGACCCCGACCGGCTCGAGATGAAGAAGTACTGCCCGCGCGACAACCGGCACACGGTCCACCGCGAGACCCGCTGAGCCGCGCCCCACGGGGCCGCAGGACTCCAGGCACGCCCCCGGCTCCGCGCCGGCGGGCGTGCTTGTGCTTTGAGCACCGAGCAGGACCGGGCACCGAGCGGGACTGAAGGTCGAGCGGGACTGAGGGTCGAGCAGGACCGAGAGTCGAGCAGGGCTGAGGGCCGAGCAGGCCGACGCGACGGACGACAGGAGCACGAGGATGCCGGTCGACACCGGGTACGCCGGGCGCGAGTACGCCCCCAACCCGCCGTACGAGGTGGGGCGCGAGAAGCTGCGCGAGTTCGCGGCGGCCGTCGGCGCGACCCACCCGGCGCACACCGACCCCGAGGCCGCGCGCGCGCTCGGCCACCCCGACGTGATCGCACCGCCGACGTTCGCGGTCGTCGTCGCGCAGCGCGCCGAGGCGCAGCTCTTCGAGGACCCGGCGGCCGGCATCGACTTCAGCCGGGTCGTGCACGCCGACGAGCGGTTCACGCACCACCGGCCGATCCACGCGGGCGACCGGCTCGTCACCGTCCTGCACGTCGACTCGATCGTCGAGCGCGCAGGGCTCGCCATGATCACCACGCGCGCCGAGATCGCGGCCGAGGACGGCGAGGCCGTCGCGACCGTCGTCTCGACGCTCGCCGTCCGCGGGGAGGACGCATGACCACGCCCGTGCTCGCCGAGCTGACCGTCGGCCAGGAGCTCGCGCGCCGCGAGGTCACCGTCGACCGGGCGCGCCTCGTCCGGTACGCGGGCGCGAGCGGCGACTTCAACCCGATCCACTGGAACGAGCGCGTCGCCACCGCGGTCGGCCTGCCGGGCGTCATCGCGCACGGCATGTGGACCATGGGCGCCGCGAGCAGCGTCGTCGCCGACTGGGCCGGCGACCCGGGTGCCGTCGTCGACTACCAGGTGCGGTTCACGCGGCCCGTCCCGGTGCCCGACCCGGGCGCCGCGACGGTCGAGGTCGTGGCCGTGGCCGGGGCGCTCGATGCCGAGGCCGGCACGGTGCGCGTCGACCTGACGGTGAGCGTCGACGGCGTGCGCGTGCTCGGCAAGGCGCAGGCGGTCGTCCGCCTGTCCTGACGTGGCGTCGCCGACGCACCGGCACGTCCCGCACGACGCCGGTGGACGCACCTGTCGTCGCCCGGGACGTCGCGCGCGGCCGGCGCCGCCCGGCGCACCTGCACGTCGTCGCCCGGGGCAGTCGCGCGAGCGCGTCGCCCGTGCGGGGGACCCTGGCGCGTCCCGCCGCGTGACACGTGTCGCCGATTCGTCCGGCTTCTTCCTTTCCGTCCGGCCGCTCCCTACGGTGTACCCGGGCCGCATCGTCGCGGCCCGACGCCCACAGAGGAGAGCACCGATGCAGCACACGACGACGGAGTCAGGCGCGCGGGTCTCGCGCCGCACGTTCCTCGCACTGACCGGCGCGGGGGTCGCTGCCGGCGTGGCGGTCGCCAGCGCGCCCGGCGCTGCAGCCGCCGCTGGTGGACACGTGTCAACGGGCCGCGGTCACGGTCACGGCGCGTCCGCGCAGCGCGCGGCGGTCGGCTTCCTGCAGGCCGCCGCCGACGCGTACCCCACCGTCAACACGGGCCCGCGCCTCGCGCAGAGCTACGGCGACGAGCTCGGGCTGTTCAGCACCGCGTTCACCTACGACAACGCGCTCGCGATCATCGCGCTGCTGGCCGACGGCAAGCGGTCGAGCGAGCAGACGGCCCGGGTCCTGGGCGACGGCCTGCTCTACGCGCAGGACCACGACCCCGGCTACTCCGACGGTCGCCTGCGCCAGGGGTACAACGTCGGGCCGTACACCTTCTACGACGGCAACCCCCAGCCGTACGGCTTCGTCCAGCCCGACGGCACGGCGAACATCGGCTGGCAGTTCGGGTTCCTCGGCACCGCGGTCGGCGACATGGCGTGGCCGGGCATCGCGCTGCTGCACCTCTTCGACCGCACGCGCGACCGCCGCTACCTCGCGGGTGCCGTCCGGATCGGCGAGTGGATCACGACGAACACGTGGCGGACGACGGGCCTCGGCGGCTTCTCGTTCGGCGTGAACGGCGTGAACGCGCCCGTCCCGAACGGCTCGACCGAGCACAACATCGACTGCACGGCGTTCTTCGCGATGCTCCGCAGGGCGACGCGCGACAACCGGTGGAAGGAGGCCGCGGCCCACGCGCGCGCGTTCGTCGACCTCATGTGGGAGCCGACGGAGGGCTTCTTCTGGACCGGCACGAACGACGGGGTCGAGATCAACCGCTTCCCGGTGCCGCTCGACACGGTGACGTGGGCCTGGCTCGCCACCCGCGACCGCACGTTCAAGCGCGGCCTCGACTGGGCGGGCACGGCCCTCGCCGTCACGGACGACGCGTCGGCGGCCACGTCGCAGCTGCCCGACGGAGAGACCGTCTCCGGCGTCACGTTCAGCACCGCGAGCCCGCAGTCGACCGCGCAGTACAACGGCATCACCGTGCACCCGCAGGGTGTGTGGCTCGAGGGCACCGGGCAGCTCGCGACCGCGCTGATCGACCGCAACGGTCGCGGTGACGCCAAGGCGGCGGAGCGGCTGCTCGGGCAGATCCGGCACGCGCAGGACGTCCTGGGCGTCGGCCAGCACCTCGGGGGCGTGGTGGTCGACGGGGGAGTCGTCGCGGCGTCGAGCCTGCTCGACACGGGGTTCGGGTTCGGGTACTTCCAGGTGCAGCACGTCGGGGCGACGTCGTGGTTCGTCTACGCGGCGACGCGCAGCAACCCGCTCGACTGGCTGAAGCGCAGCTGACGCCGGCGCACGGCCGCGCCCCGGTCCTCCCCGGCGGAGGTGGAGGACCGGGGCGCCCGCGTCAGGCCGGGGCGGGGCCGGTCGTCGTCCCGATCCGGAGCGTGACGCCGAGCTCGCGGTAGGGCGGGGTCTCGCCGGCGAGCAGGTCCTCGACCGCGTGACCGACGGCGGCGCCCTTCTCGGCGAGCGGCTGGACGACGGTCGTGAGGACGTCGGGCGCGAGCCACGGCAGGTCGAGACCGTCGAACCCGGCCACGGACACGTCCTGCGGGACACGCAGCCCGAGCTCCCGCGCGGCGAGCACGACGCCCGACGCGAGGAGGTCGGACTGGCAGACGACGGCGGTCGGCCGGTCGTCGCCCGACAGCAGCGCGAACCCCGCGGTCTTGCCGTGCTCGACGAGGGAGGCAGGCGTCTCGTAGATCGCCTGCGGGGTCACCCCGGCGTCCGTCACCCCGGCGAGGCGTCGTCGCGTGATCTCCCAGTCGACCTGTGCGAGGCGGTCGGCGTCGACGACGCCGTCGCGGCGGGCCCGGTCGAACGGGAGCGTGACCACGGCGATCCGCTCGTGACCGAGCGCGAGCAGGTGCTGCGTCGCCTCGGTCATGCCGCGCCGGTCGTCGATGCCGACGGTGGTGACGCCCTCCTGCTGGCGGCCCTCGACGACGACCGTGGGGATCCCGCGGCGCTGGAGCGCGGTGAGCGTGGGGTTGTCGGTCGTGCCGCCCCACATGAGGACGGCGACGTCCATCGCGGCGGACTCGACGAGCGGGTCGACGGGCGGCTCGGTGGGGTCGCTGGGCCCGGGGATGAGCAGGACGCCGAGGCCGAGCGAGCCGAGCGTCCCGACGAGCCCGTCGAGCACCTGCACCGAGACCGGGTCGCGGAAGGACCGCTTGAGCGCGTCGCCGACGACGACGCCGACGATGCCCGACCGCCCGCGGCGCAGCTGGCGCCCGAGGGGGTTGGGTCCGGCGTAGTCGAGCTCGACCGCGGCGTCGAGCACGCGCTGGCGGGTCGCGGCGGCGATGGGACCGGCGCCCGAGAACGCGAGCGACGCCGTGGAGACGGAGACCTTGGCGGCCGCGGCGACGTCCGCGAGGGTCGGGCGAGGGCGGGGCAGGGGTCCACCTCCGGGTCGGCGCACCGGGCTCAGCCGCCCGCGCGGGCGGGACGGGGAGGGTGCGACGGGGCACGCCGCGCGGGTGCGCGAGCGTGTTGACGCGACCGCCAGCGTACCCGCAGAATGTCCCGTCCCCTCAAATCGATTCGACCTCGCCGCGAGAGCTGATCGAATCGATTCGAGCATGTCGTCCGACCCGCGCCCGGAGCCCCGCCGTGTCCCACCCCGCCCCCACCGGGCAGCCCCTCTCGTCTGCGCCGTCCGCACCTCTCACGACCCCGCCGGGCGGCGCCCCGACGACGCCGCCCGCGCACGGCGACGGCCGCCGGCTCGCCCGCGCCCGCTGGCTCCTCATGGGGCTGTTCGCGCTCACGGGCGTCACGTTCTCCAGCTGGCTCGCGCGCATCCCCGCGGTGCGCGACGCGCTCGACCTGTCGACCGCCGAGCTCGGCGGCATGCTCCTCGTCGGGTCGCTCGGCGCGCTCGTGACGGTCACCGCCGCCGGGATCGTGGTGCAGCGCTTCGGCAGCCGCGTCGGGATCGTCGCGTCGACCGTCGCGCTCTCGATCGGGTACGTGCTCATGGGCGTCGGGCCGGCGGTCGGCTCGGTCGCCGTGCTGGCCGTCGGCATCTTCCTCAACGGCGTCGCCGTCGCGCTCGGCAACGTCCCGCTCAACGTCGAGTCCGGACGCGTCGAGCGCGCGATGGGCCGCACGGTCATCCCGCAGTTCCACGCCGCGTTCTCGATCGGCGCCGTCACCGGCTCGGGCCTCGGTGCCGCCGCCGCCGCGCTCGACGTGCCCGTCGTCGTCCAGTTCTCCGCCGTCGCCGCGCTCGCGGTGGTCTGGCGCCTCGCGTCGCTGCGCGGCGTGGTGCTCGACGACGCCCCCGGCGACCGCCGGCGCTCGCAGCCCGTCCCCGCGACCGGGACGGCCGACGCCGGGTCGCGGGCGGCCGTCGTCCCCGGAGCACGTGCGGGTCGCCGCCGCCGCATCGCCACCGCGCTCGACTCGTGGCGTGAGCCGCGCACGCTGCTCATCGGCGTCGTCATCATGGCCGCCGCGCTCTCGGAGGGGTCCGCGAACGACTGGCTGTCCCTGGCGGTCGTCGACGGGTTCGACCGCAGCGAGGCCGTGGGTGGTGCGATGCTGGGCGTGTTCGTCGGTGCCATGACCGTCGTGCGGCTGCTCGGCACGCGTCTCATCGACTCCTTCGGCCGCGTCGCGGTGCTGCGTGCGTCGGGCGTCGTCTCGCTCGGCGGCCTGCTGCTGTTCGGCCTCGCCCCGACGCTCGAGCTCGCCGCCGTCGGCATCGTCGGCTGGGGCTTCGGCGCCGCGCTCGCGGTCCCCGTCGGGATCGCCGCGGCGTCCGACGACCCGCTGCGGTCGGCCGGTCGCGTCGCCGTCGTCTCCTCGTTCGCGTCCGTCGCCTCCCTCGCCGCGCCGCCGCTGCTCGGCCTCGCCGCCGAGTCGATGGGCGCACGCCACGCGCTGCTGCTCATCGGCGTCGCCATGGTCGCGAGCGTCCTGCTCGCCGCTCGGGTCGCGCCGGAGCAGCCCGCCGCGACCGGTGCGCCGGTCGACGCCGGACGGCCGGAGCACGCCGTGCTCGCCGACGCCGACCCCGACCCGCTCGCCGCCCTCGCCGCGCACGGGGCGGAGCAGGCCGAGCAGCCGGCGCTCGCCCGCCCGCACGCGCGTCGCCGGCACCGGGTCCGCGCCCGGGCGGCACGAGCCGGCGCGGCCGTCCGTGCGCGCGCCACGACCCTCCACGTGCGCGCCACCGGTCGCGCACGTGCCACGACGAGCAGGAACGGGCACGATCGATGACGGCACCGCGCACCGGAGGAACGATGTCCGACACCCCGACCCAGCCCGACCTGCGTGTCCGGCGGGCGTCGCTGGCCGTCATGGCCGTGTTCGTGCTCAACGGCTTCAACTTCGCGACGTGGGCGTCGCGCCTGCCCGCGATCCGCGACGGCCTGGACTTCTCGCCCGAGAAGATGGGCCTGCTGCTGCTCGTCGGCGCGGTCGGCTCCCTGGTGGCCCTGCCGCTGTCGGGCATGGTCGTCGAGCGGCTGGGCGCGCGTCGCACGGTGCTCGGGTTCGCGGTCCTCAACGGCGTCGGCCTGACGGTCGCGGCGCTCGGCGTCGCGGCCGGTCAGGTGTGGGTCGTCGTCGTCGGCATGGTGCTGTACGGCGTCGGCACGGGCGTGTGGGACGCCGCGATGAACCTCGAGGGTGCCGCGGTCGAGCAGGAGCTCGGTCGCACCGTGATGCCGCGGTACCACGCCGGGTTCTCGTTCGGCACGGTCGGTGCGGCGGGCGTCTCCGCGCTCGCGGCCCTGCTGCACGTGCCCGTCGCGGTGCACGTGCCGGTCGCGGTCACCGCGTCGGTCGTCGTCGTCGCGTTCGCCGTCCGCGCGTTCCTGCCCGCCGGCTCCGAGCACCCGCACGCCGTCACGGACGAGTCGGGACCACGCGGTGCCCGCGGCGCGCTCGCCGCGTGGCTCGAGCCGCGCACGCTGCTCATCGGACTCGTCGTGCTCGCGGCCGCGCTCACCGAGGGCTCGGCGAACGACTGGGTCAGCCTCGCGGTCGTCGACGGCTTCGACACGTCCCACGCGCTCGGCGCCCTGGCCTTCGGCGTGTTCGTCGGCGCGATGACGAGCATGCGCTGGTTCGGCACCGCGCTGCTCGACCGGTACGGCCGCGTCGCCGTGCTGCGGCTGTGCGCGGTCCTCGCGATCGTCGGTCTTCTCACGTTCGCCCTGGCCGGGCAGCTGTGGCTCGCGCTCGTCGGCGTGGTCGCATGGGGCGCCGGTGCGGCGCTCGGGTTCCCCGTCGGCATGAGCGCGGCGTCGGACGACCCGCTGCGCGCCGCACCGCGCGTGAGCGTCGTGTCGACCATCGGCTACAGCGCCTTCCTCGCCGGCCCGCCGCTGCTCGGCCTGCTCGCGCAGCACGTCGGCTACCGGAACGCGCTCCTCGTGATCCTCGTCCCCGTCGTCCTCGGCCTGCTCGTCGTCAACGCGGCGGCGCCCCTGCCGCGCCCGTCGGCCGCGCAGGCGGGCGACGCCGCGGAGCCCGCCGACGCGAAGCGTCCCGACGCCGCGGTCTAGCCTGGGCGGCGTGCAGCACGTGACGACCCCGACGACGACCCCCGCCCTGGCCGACCTCACGACCCTGCGGGTCGGGGGACCGGCCGCGCGCTACGTCGAGACGACGACCGAGGCGGAGCTGATCGACGTCGTGCGCGCGGCGGACGACGCGGGTGAGCCGCTGCTCGTCGTGGGAGGCGGCTCCAACCTGCTCGTCGCCGACGCCGGCTTCGAGGGTGTCGTCGTGCGTGACGTGCGGACCGGTATCGACGTGCCCGACCACTCGGCGTGCGCGGGGGTGACGTACACCGTCCCGGCGGGCACGCCGTGGGACGAGGTCGTCGAGCACGCCGTGACGCACCGGCTGGTCGGCCTCGAGGCGCTGTCCGGCATCCCCGGCTCGACCGGTGCGACGCCCGTGCAGAACGTCGGCGCGTACGGGCAGGAGGTGTCCGAGACGATCGCGACCGTGCGCGTCTGGGACCGCGGCCGCGGCAGGGTCCGCACGCTGCCGCTCGTCGACCTGCGCTTCGGGTACCGCACGTCGCTGCTCAAGCGCTCGATGCGCCCGACCGCGGCCGACCCCGACGACCCGCGCGCGCCGTGGGGCCCCACACCGCGGTACGTCGTCCTCGACGTGACGTTCCAGCTGCGCCAGGGCACGCTCGCACAGGCCGTCCGCTACCCGGAGCTCGCGCGCACGCTCGGCGTCGGCGTGGGGGAGCGGGCCCCGATCCTCGACGTCCGGGCCGCCGTGCTCGAGCTGCGCGGGCGCAAGGGCATGGTCCTCGACCCCGCCGACCACGACACGTGGAGCGCCGGGTCGTTCTTCACCAACCCGATCCTCGACACCGCCGGAGCCGCCGCGCTGCCCGCCGACGCGCCCCGCTTCCCCGCGGGTGACGGTGCGACCAAGACGAGCGCGGCCTGGCTGATCGAGCACGCCGGGTTCGGGCGCGGCCACGCGGGGCCGGGCGCCGCGGCCCTGTCCGACAAGCACACGCTCGCGCTCACCAACCGCGGCGGGGCGACGGCGGACGAGCTCGTCGCGCTGGCCCGGGAGATCCGCGACGGCGTGCGCGCCGCGTTCGGCGTCGAGCTCGAGCCCGAGCCCGTGCTGGTGGGCGTCAGCCTCTGACCTCGACGCGCGCGCCCTCGGCGTCCGCCGGCTCGCCGGCCCGCCCGGGTCCGTCCGCCGCGTCGGGGTGCCCCGCGGAACGCGTCGTCGCACCGCCTCCCGAGCCCTCGCCGTCGTCGCCCGCGAGCCACGCGTCGACCCCCGCGAGCAGCCGCCCGCGCACGCTCTCCGACGCGCGGCTCGCGAGGATCGACGACCGCGCGAGCGCCGCGAGCTCGGCGTCCGAGAACCCGTGCACGGCCCGCGCGGTCTCGTACTGCGCGACCAGGCGCGACCGGAACAGCAGCGGGTCGTCCGCCCCGAGCGCGACGCGCGCACCGGCGGCGACGAGCGCGCGCAGGGGCACGTCACGGTCCGCGCCGTAGACGCCGAGCGACACGTTCGACGCCGGGCACACCTCGAGCGCGACGCCCTCGTCGACCACCCGGTCCAGCACCCGCGGGTCCTCCGCGCTGCGCACGCCGTGGCCGAGCCGGTCGGGGCGCAGGGCGTCGAGCACCTCCTCGACGTGCGCGGGCCCGAGCAGCTCACCGCCGTGCGGCACGGCCGCGAGCCCGGCGCGGCGCGCGATCGCGAACGCGGGGCCGAACGCCTCGGTGTCACCGCGCCGCTCGTCGTTCGACAGCCCGAAGCCCACGACCTCGCCCGGCCCGTCGCCTGCGTGCCGGGCGGCGAGCCGGGCGAGCGTCCGCGCGTCCAGGGGGTGCCGCATCCGGGACGCCGCGACGACGACGCCGACGTCCACGCCGATCGCCTCGCCCGCCCGACGCGCCTCGTCCAGGACGATCTCCAGCGCGGGCGTCAGGCCGCCGACGAACGGCGCGTACGACGTGGGGTCGACCTGGATCTCCAGGCGTCCCGACCCCTCGGCTGCGTCGTCCTCGACGGCCTCCGCGACGATCCGGCGCATGTCGTCCTCGCTCCGCACGCACGCGCGCGCCGCGTCGTACAGCCGCTGGAACCGGAACCAGCCGCGCTCGTCGGCGGGCACGTGCAGCGGGTCGGCGTCGAGCAGCACCGCCGGCAGCCGGATGCCGTGCCGGTCGGCCAGGTCCGCGAGGGTGCCGGGCCGCATCGAGCCGGTGAAGTGCAGGTGCAGGTGCGCCTTCGGCAGGAGGGCCAGGTCACGCATCGGCACAGTGTGCCAGCCACGGCCAGGTGCGTCGGCCCGGGGCACCGGCGCCGCGGGCAGGTCGCACGGACGGCCGGCCCCTCCTGTCCGCTCAGCCGACCGCGGTCACGTCCACGAGCCGGTACCCCACGCCGCGCACGGTGTCGAAGTGCTCGGCGCCGACCTTGCGTCGCAGGTACCGGACGTACACGTCCACCACGTTCGATCCGGGGTCGAAGTCGTAGCCCCACACGTCGGACAGCAGGCGCTCGCGGGTCAGCACGTCCCCCGGGTTGCGCAGGAAGGTCTCGGCGAGCGCGAACTCCCGCGCGGACAGCTCGACCTCCTGGTCGCGCACGCGGATGCGTCGGGTGCGCAGGTCGAGCTGCAACGGCCCGTGGCTGAGCACGGTGACGTCACCCGCCGGCTGCGGCTGCTGCTGACGCAGGCGCAGCCGCACGCGCGCGAGCAGCTCCTCGAACCGGAAAGGCTTCGCCATGTAGTCGTCGGCGCCCGACTCGAGCCCCGTGACCGTGTCGGTGACGGACGAGCGCGCGGTCAGCACGATGACCGGCAGGGTGTGCCCGGCGTCCCGCAACCGCCGCAGCACCTGGAAGCCGTCGAGGTCGGGCAGCCCGAGGTCGAGGATCACGAGGTCCACACCCCCCGCACGGACGCGCGCGAGCGCGTCGTCGCCGGTCGTCACGGCGGTGGCCTCGTACCCGGCGGTGCGCAGGCCCTTGGCGACGAAGGCGGCGATCCGCTCCTCGTCCTCGGCGATGAGGATGTGCGTCATCAGTGCTGCTCCGCGTGGTCGGCGATCGGGTCGGGGGCGGTCGTGTCACCGTCGACGAGGTCGACGGCGGGCAGGTCGAGGACGAAGACGGCGCCGCGGCTCCCGCGCTCGGGGGGCCGCTCGACGCCCACCGTGCCGTGGTGGGCCTGCGCGATGGCCGCGACGATCGGCAGCCCCAGGCCCGCGCCGTTCTGCGACCGGTCCGCCTGGCCGCGGTGGAACCGCTCGAAGATGCGGCGCTCCTCCGACGCCGGCACGCCGGGGCCCTCGTCGCGCACCCACAGCAGCAGCCGGTCGCCCGACACCTCGGACCCGAGCCACACCGTCGAGCCCGGTGGTGAGAACCGGTAGGCGTTCGCGAGCAGCTGCAGCCACGCCTGCGTGATGCGCTGCTCGTCGAGGCTCACGGTGACGTCGGCGCGCGACGTCACGACCCAGCGCCGGTCGCCGAGCCCGCGCGCCTTCTCGTGCACGTCGTCGGTCAGCCGCCCGACGTCGGTCGGCGCGAGCCGCACGAAGTCGGGCCGCTCGGCGGTCGCGAGGATCATGAGGTCGTCGACGAGGCGGTGCATGCGGTCGAGCTCGTCGAGCGCGAGCGACTGCGTCGCCCGGACGTCCTCGGGGTCGTCGGGGTCGAGCAGCTCGAGGTGGCCGCGGACGATGGTCAGCGGAGTCCGCAGCTCGTGGCCGACGTCGTCGAGCAGCTCGCGCTGCGACCCGAACGCGCGCTCGAGCCGGTCGAGCATCGCGTTGACGGTGTGCGCGAGGTCGCCCAGGTCGTCGTTGCTGCTCACGCTGATGCGCTCCGACAGGTCGGACTCGGTGACCCGCCGCGCGGTGTCGCGCAGCAGCCGCAGCGGGTGCAGCAGCCGGCCGACGACGAACCACGCGACCACCGAGATGCCGAGCAGCGCGAGGATGCCGACCGCCGAGTACGTGAGGAACGTCGTCTGGAGCGTGCGCATCTCGGCGCTGCGGTCGAACGCGACGACGAAGAACCCGAGTGCGGGGTCGCGGTCGACGCGCACCGGCGCGGCCATGAGGCGGTACTCGGTCACGCTGGTGCGGACAGTCTGGACCGTCGGCCTGCTGGTCGTGAGCGACAGTCGGCTGAGGTGGTCGATGAGCTCGGTGTCGGTGTCGAGGCGGATCGCGTTCGTCTCGGGCGCGGCCCGCCACTTGAGCCGGCCGGACAGCAGGGCGATCACGCCTTCGTTCTTGCCCGGCACGCGGTTGCGCACCGCGACCTCGAGGACGTCCTCGACGGTCTCGGCCGGGGCGTCGGTCGTCGGGTTCTCCTTCTCGACGACGCGGAGCGCCGACAGGGCGCGCGCGAGGGAGTTGTCGATCCGGTCGTCCGTCTCGCGCGACTGCAGCCAGAACGCGGACGCGCCGGCGACGAGCACCGTCAGGGCCGACAGCACGATCACGGCGGTGAGGATGCGGACCCGGACGGTGAGGTGCGCGGCGGTGAGCGGGGCCGGCGCGGGAGCGCTCCCGCGCGCGCTGCGTGGCTCGTCCGGACGCATGGCGGACAGTATGGACCGGGCCACGGACGCGGCGCAGTACCAGATCAGCCGCGTCACGAGCACGGGGGACGGCCCGCCGCCGACGGTGACTGCCGTCGTACGGGTGGTCAGGGCCGTCGGCCGGGCGTCCTCCGGGCGGGGCGGGGTCCCAGCGGCCGCGACTGCCGGGTCGCGGCCGCGCGCGTCACTCCGCCTCGGCCAGCAGCCCCTGGATGCGTGAGACGCCCTCGACGAGGTCGGCGTCGGCGAGCGCGTACGACAGGCGCAGGAACCCGCTGGGCCCGAACGCCTCGCCCGGCACCACCGCGACCTCGACCTCGTCGAGGATGAGGCTCGCGAGCTCGGCCGACGTGCGCGGCGTGACGCCGCGGATCGTGCGGCCCAGCAGACCCTCGACCGACGGGTAGGCGTAGAACGCGCCCTGCGGCGCGGGCACCTCGACGCCGTCGATCGCGGCGAGCATCTCGACGATCGTGCGGCGACGGCGGTCGAACGCGGTGCGCATCTCCTCGACGGCCGCCAGGTCACCCGTGAGGGCCGTGATCGCGGCGCGCTGCGAGACGTTGGCGACGTTCGACGTCAGGTGCGACTGGAGGTTCGTCGCGGCGGCGATGACGTCGCGCGGGCCGATCATCCAGCCGACGCGCCAGCCGGTCATCGCGTACGTCTTCGCGACGCCGTTGAGCACGACGCTCGTGTCCGCGAGCTCGGGGACGACCCGCACGATCGGCGTGAACACGGCGTGGTCGTACGTCAGGTGCTCGTAGATCTCGTCGGTGACGACCCAGATCCCGTGCTCGAGCGCCCACCGGCCGATCTCGGCGGTCTGCTCGGGCGAGTAGACGGCGCCGGTGGGGTTCGACGGCGAGTTGAAGAGCAGGATCTTGGTGCGCGGCGTGCGCGCGGCCTCGAGCTGCTCGACGGTGACGAGGTAGCCCTGGTCGACACCGGCGAACACCTCGACGGGCACGCCGCCCGCGAGGCGGATCGCCTCGGGGTAGGTGGTCCAGTAGGGCGCGGGGAGCAGCACCTCGTCGCCCGGGTCCAGCAGCGCCGCGAACGCCTGGAAGACGGCCTGCTTGCCGCCGTTGGTCACGAGCACGTCGCCGGGGCTGACGTCGTAGCCCGAGTCGCGCAGCGTCTTCGCGGCGATCGCCTCCCGCAGCGCCGGCAGTCCCGCGGCGGGCGTGTACCGGTGGTTGGCCGGGTCCTGCGCCGCGGCGACGGCGGCGTCGACGATGTAGGCGGGGGTCGGGAAGTCCGGCTCGCCCGCACCGAACCCGACGACGGGCCGGCCGGCGGCCTTGAGCGCCTTGGCCTTGGCGTCGACCGCGAGGGTCGCGGACTCGGCGATGGCGGCGACCCGGGCGGACACGCGGGCGCGGGGGGTGGTCTGCTCGCTCACGGCCCCCATAGTGGCAGAGGTCACGTGGCGGCGGCCCCGCCTTTCGACCCGTGGCGCGCGCGGCGGCGACGTCCGCGGGGCGGCCCGGGGAGGCGTCGGCGGACGTGGTTCGACCCATCGGGTCCCGTCGCGTACAGTGGACCCCCGGCGGTTGACCTCCGCCATGATGAGCCGCGCCCACGCGTGCACCGACGTGCGGGCCGACGAGTCACGGAGCGGGTCCGGCCGCCGTAGGGCAGTGGCGCAATTGGTAGCGCAGCGGTCTCCAAAACCGCAGGTTGCAGGTTCGAGTCCTGTCTGCCCTGCGCACGCGTCCCGGCTCCCGGCCGGGCGTGAGCAGGATCGCCGGACGGTCCGGCGCGTCGCGTCAGCCGTCCCACCGCCGGGCCGCACGGTCCCGGTGGCCACCACGAGACACAGGGGCCAGACGTGAGCGAAACCGCACCGGCCGCGGCGTCCGACGCCGGGGGCCCGGCGACCGCCCGCGAGCCCAAGTCCGTCAAGGGCGAGAAGAAGCGCGGGCTGTTCGCCCGCATCGCGCTCTTCTGGCGCCAGGTGGTCGCCGAGCTCAAGAAGGTCGTCCGCCCGACGCGCTCCGACCTGATCACGTACACGACGGTCGTCCTCGTGTTCGTGGCGGTCGTGATGGCGTTCGTGACGGTCGTCGACCTCGGGATCGGCCGGCTGACGTTCTGGGTGTTCGGGGGCTGAGCCCTCGCGGCCGCACCGGCCGGCCCACGGTGGCGAGGACTCTCGCCACCCGCACGCACCCCACGCGGGAGAAAGCAGGTTCGCACGTGTCGCAGGAGTCGCAGGAGCCCACCGGCGCCGAGACGGAGCTCGAGGACGCCCTGGCGTCGGTCGAGGCGGTCGAGGGCACCGCGGGCGACGAGCTCGCTCCGGCCGACGACGCGTCGACCGACGAGGTCGCCGAGGTCGAGGACGAGGCCGCCGAGGTCGAGGAGTCGGCCGAGGACGCCGAGCCCGACCCCGACGAGGACCCCGTCGCCGCCTTCAAGTCGCAGCTGCGCAGCCAGCCCGGCGACTGGTACGTCATCCACTCGTACGCGGGCTACGAGAACCGCGTGAAGGCGAACCTCGAGAACCGCACGCAGAGCCTCAACATGGAGGACTTCATCTACCAGGTGGAGGTCCCCATGGAGGAGGTCGTCGAGATCAAGAACGCGCAGCGCAAGGTCGTCAAGCGCGTCCGTATCCCCGGCTACGTCCTCGTCCGCATGGAGATGACCGACGAGTCGTGGGGCGCCGTCCGGCACACGCCGGGCGTCACGTCGTTCGTCGGCCACACCCACCAGCCGGTGCCGCTGACGCTCGACGAGGTCTTCTCGATGCTCGCGCCGTCGCTCACCCCGAAGGCCCCCGCCACGGCGGCCGCGGCCACCAAGAGCACCTCGCAGATCCAGGTCGACTTCACGGTCGGCGAGTCGGTCACCGTCACCGACGGCCCGTTCGACACGCTGCCCGCGACGATCTCCGAGATCAACGCCGAGAACCAGAAGCTCAAGGTGCTCGTCTCGATCTTCGGCCGGGAGACCCCGGTCGAGCTCTCGTTCAGCCAGGTCGCCAAGATCTGAGCCTGACGGGACCGCCCCGCCGCAGCGGGACGTTCCATTGCAACCGGGTCATCGCCCACGGCGTCGGCCCACGACACACGGAAAGGGGACGGCTGCATGCCTCCCAAGAAGAAGGTCACCGGCCTCATCAAGCTCCAGATCAACGCCGGTGCGGCCACGCCCGCCCCGCCGATCGGCCCCGCGCTCGGTCAGCACGGCGTGAACATCATGGAGTTCTGCAAGGCCTACAACGCGGCGACCGAGTCGCAGCGCGGCAACGTCATCCCCGTCGAGATCACGGTGTACGAGGACCGCTCGTTCACCTTCATCACGAAGACGCCGCCGGCCGCCGAGCTCATCAAGAAGGCTGCCGGGGTCGCCAAGGGCTCCCCGACGCCGCACACCGTGAAGGTCGCGACCCTCACGTCGGCCCAGGTCCGCGAGATCGCGAGCACCAAGCTCGAGGACCTCAACGCGAACGACCTCGAGGCCGCCGAGAAGATCATCGCCGGCACGGCCCGCTCGATGGGCATCAAGGTCGAGGGCTGACGCCTCACCCCGCCCGCCGGCGGACGACGTCGGCGGGCACCACCTCGGCGTGAAGCCTCACGTCGAGGACGAAAGTCCAGTGGCAGGGCCCTGTGCGGCCCGACGGACCACGACTGCTGAGAAGAGAGAAGCAGATGGCGAAGCACAGCAAGGCGTACCGCAACGCCGCCGAGAAGATCGAGGCCGGCAAGGTCTACAGCCCGCTCGAGGCCGTCCGCCTCGCGCAGGCCACGTCGACCACGAAGTACGACGCGACCGTCGAGGTGGTCTTCCGCCTCGGTGTCGACCCGCGCAAGGCGGACCAGATGGTCCGCGGCACGGTCAACCTGCCGCACGGCACGGGCAAGACCGCGCGCGTCCTGGTCTTCGCGACCGGTGAGCGCGCCGAGCAGGCCCGCGCGGCCGGCGCCGACGAGGTCGGTGGCGACGAGCTGATCGAGAAGGTGGCCGCCGGCTACACCGACTTCGACTCGGCCGTGGCGACCCCGGACCTCATGGGCAAGGTCGGTCGTCTGGGCAAGGTCCTGGGCCCGCGTGGTCTCATGCCGAACCCGAAGACCGGCACCGTGACGATGGACGTGGCCAAGGCCGTGTCCGACATCAAGGGCGGCAAGATCGAGTTCCGCGTGGACCGTCACGCGAACCTGCACTTCATCATCGGCAAGACGTCGTTCTCCGACGTCAACCTGGTGGAGAACTACGCGGCGGCGCTCGAGGAGATCCTGCGTCTCAAGCCGTCCGCCTCGAAGGGTCGCTACATCACGAAGGCGACCGTCTCGACCACGAACGGCCCCGGCATCCTGCTCGACCAGAACAAGACCCGGAACCTGACGGTCGAGGACGACGCCGCCTGAGGCTCGTCCCCACGCACGAACGGCGAAGGCCCGGTCCCCCCTGCGGATCGGGCCTTCGTCGTTCTCGTCCCACCGGTCCTGCTGCCGACCGGTCCTGCCCGCTCGTCCTTCCCCGCTCGTCCTGCGCTGCGCGCCACGCGCCGGTCACCGGCGCGGGTGGTCCTCAACCGTGTCGCGCGCCGCACGGGCCGAGCCCGGAGGCGGGGTCCTCGTCCCGCCGGCTCCGCGCCCATGCACGCCGACGTACGGAGCCCCCGTCGACCGCCCGAGCACCCGGACGACCGGCTGCTCGCGGCCGCGGCCGGCTCAGGAGCGGTGCGCGACCATCGACGGCGTGCGGGTGTGCCCCACCAGCTCGAGCGGACGGGACCACAGGCCCGACAACCACGCGCGCTCGTCGTCGCTCGGGTCGCGGTCGAGCGTGAGCTGGGCCGTCCACTCCACCGCGGACGCGAGCGTGCGGGCGACGGCCGTCGCCCGGTTCGGCAGCGCGTCGCCGCCGAGCTCGCGGTACTGCGCGGCGAAGGTGGCGACGGGGTCGAGCTGCCACGCGGGATCGAGCGCCGGACCGAGCGCGAGCGCGAGCCAGTCGAGCGCCGTCGCGACGTCCCACCGGGGGTCGCCGCACCCGCTGCGGCCCGGGCGCGCGGGGGCCAGGGGACCCTCCGGCGTGTCCCGTGCGACGCCCAGGAGCACCGCCCGCACGGCCCCGCGGGACCGTGTCAGGACGACCTCGTCACCGGTCGGGTCGCCGTGCACCCACTGCACGGGTAGCCACGACCGTCGCGTCTCCTCCACGGCGCGGCGGATGCCGGGGTGCGCGCGGACCGCCCAGACGGGGCCGGTGTCGCCGGGCAGGACGTCGAGCCAGTCGGGCAGCGGCTCGGTCAGCACCCAGGGCAGCTCCGCGACGGGTGTCGTCGGGGTCAGCGGCGTGCGGTGCAGGCGCACGAGCGCCGCCGCCCACGCCGCCAGGAGCTCGCGCAGGTCGACCCGCAGCGACGGGAGGGCGCCGTGCGCGTGCATCTGCTCGGTCAGGTCCTCGAGCTCGCGGACGAGCGAGCGGGTTCCCGTGCCGGGCGTGCCGAACGGCGCGGGGGCGATCACGTGCCGCCCCGTGGGGCCGTCGTGCGGGGCCTCGGCGGGCTCGGGGCCGAGCCCCAGGACCTCGGGAGACCGCCCGGCGGCGGCGTGCCGGCCTGCGGACGGCCGCAGCGCGATGACGCGTGCCGTCGGCTGACGGTCGACTCCTTCTGCCAGGACGCTCATGTCGGGCGGTCTCCTCGTGGTCTCGGTGTCTCTCGTCAGCGAGCGCGGCCGCGGACGATCGCGGTGACGTAGCCCGCCCAGAAGGCCTCACGCTGGCGACGTGCGGCCTCCGCACGGACGCGGGCGAGCGCGACCGCGGCGCGCTGCGGGCCGTAGATGCGGGCGTAGGCCTGCGCGAGCGCCTCGGTGAAGGGCTCCGCGAAGGGTTCGGTGAACGGCTCGGTGAACGGCTCGGTGAAGGGCTCCGTGAACGGCTCGGTGAACGGGTTCGCGCCGAGGGCCTCGGTGAACGGCTCGGTGAACGGTTCGGTGAAGGGCTCCGTGAACGGTTCGGTGAAGGGCTCGGTGAACGGTTCGGTGAAGGGCTCGGTGAACGGGTTCGCGCCGAGGGCCTCGGTGAACGGCTCGGTGAAGGGCTCCGTGAACGGCTCGGTGAACGGTTCGGTGAAGGGGTTCGCCGTGAGCGACTCGGTGAAGGGCTCGGTGAACGGCTCCGTGAAGGGCTCGGTGAACGGGTTCGCCGTCAGCGCCTCGGTGAACGGCTCCGTGAACGGCTCCGTGAACGGCTGAGCGGCCGCACCCAGGCGGTGCTCGCGCACCTCGCCGGCGGCCGAGGCACGCCCGGCAGGACCCCCGGCGCGGGCCGTCGACGGTCCTGTCGAGCCGTCGGACGAGGAGCCACCGGTCGCAGCGGGCCCGTCCGCAGCCGCACCGTTCGACGGCGCGCGGACGCCGTCGGGCGCCTGCGGGCCGACGGCCCGCCGTCGCCGCGAACGCCGGTAGGCGGCCGACACGGGCGGGAACAGACCGCCCGACGCGCGCTGCTGGGCAGCCCGCAGCTGTGCGGCCCGACGCGCGAGCGCCGCCTGGCGGGCCCGTGCGGCGCGGACGGACGCGGGCGTCGCGACGTCGACGCCGAGCGTCGACAGGACCGCGGCGATGGGGTTGGCGACGGAGAAGGAGCCGTCGCCCTCGCCGGCCCACAGCAGCCCGACGACCTTGCCGTCCTCGTCGACGACCACCGACCCGGAGTCGCCGCCCGCGGAGAACGACGGCTGCCCCTCGGCGGGCTCGACCCGGATCTGGTCCCGCAGGGTCCGCCACCCGATGCCGGGGCCGAAGTCGACGGACGTCGTGAAGTCGGTGGACACGACGCGCCCGGTCCGCAGACCGGTCGTGCGGCCGTGCTTGCGGACGACGGAGCCGTCCACGGCGGCTGCGGACCCGGTGACCGCGCCGATGCCGACGACGCCGGGCACCCACGCCGTGCCGGGCGCGATGGCGACGACGGCGGCGTCGATGCGGTCGGTGAGGGTGCCGCGGACGAGCAGGCCGAACTGGTCGCCGCGCGAGGCGCCGTCGGCGAGCGCGGGCTGCACCCAGCGGCTGCCGACGTCCTCGAGGCCGTCACCGGCGGCGACGTGCCAGTTGGTGAGGGCGAGCGCGCGGCCGGTGTGCCGCTCGACGACGACGACGCCGAGCGTGCCGTTGACGGAGCGCAGCTCGGCGGAGCTGGCGCTCTGGATGGTGACGGGGTCGACGGGACCGATGCTGATGCCGCCGGCGAGCGGCCGGACGCGTCCGCGCATGAGCGTCGTGACGTCGTCGACGGCCGGGGCCTCGTGGTGCAGCACGACGTGGTGCTCGACGACGTCGGTGGGGACGCCGTCGATGGTCGCGGGGATGCGCTGGGCGTCGTCGAGGTCGGCCGCGTCGAGCTTGCGGGTGACGTGCACGACGATCGCCTGTCGCCCGGTGGGGCGCCCGTCGGACCACTTCTCGCCGATGTCGACCCCGACGACGCCGGGGCGGGCGATGAGCGAGTCCTCGTGGGTGCGCTTGGTCGGACGGATCTGCTCCCGGCTGAGGGGCTCGGGCGCGCTGTCCTGCTCGGTCATGTCGTGCGTCTCCTCGGTTCGAAGTCCACGGTCCCGGCCCGCTCCGGCGCCGTCGCCGCGGGGGGCGGACCGGACGGCGTGAGCTCGGGCGGGTGCTGGCGAGGAGCGCCTGCGGCCTGCCCAGATACACGTCCGGGGAAGAAATCTTGGTGCACGTGTATCTGGTGGCGGGAGGCCCGCTCCTGAGGGTCGACCCCGGCACGGGGGGACGGGCGCCCGCAGGCGCGCGGGACGGGAGCGCACCCGGTCCGCGCGGGAGCCGGTCAGCTGTCCGTGTCGTCCTTGTCGGGGTTGTCCGGGCCGCCCTACTGTGTCAGGGGCGCGGCCGCCCGACGAGGCCAGCCTGTGAGGGGTCCATGATGAGTGACGACCTGGTGGAGCCGGTGGACGCCGCGCTCCGCGAGGGTGAGGGGCTGGCCGACCAGGCCGCCCGGGCCGTGGTCGCGTACCGCGACGGCGACAGGGCGCCGCTCGCGGCGCTCGTGCACGTGATGACGCCCCTGCTGTGGCACACGGTCCGCGCCCAGGGCGTGGACGCGGAGCAGGCGCAGGACATCGTGCAGAACGTCTGGCTCACCCTCGTCCGTGACATCGAGTCCATCCGCGACCCGCGGGCGACGCTGCAGTGGATGCTCGTCACCGCCAAGCGCGCGGCGTGGCGTGCGGTGCGCCGCACGCGGGAGGACCTGGTGCGGCACGAGCAGGACGAGCACGTGACGGACTGGCTGTCGGCGCCCGCGGAGGACCGTCCGGACACGGTCGCGGTGCGCTCGGAGCGCGACCGGGTGCTCTGGGAGCACGTGGGAACGCTGCCGGACCGCTGCCGCCGGCTCCTGGGCCTGGTCGCGCTGGTCGACCGGCCGGACTACACGGTGGTGTCCCGGGCGCTCGGGATGCCGGTCGGGAGCATCGGCCCGACCCGCGGCCGCTGTCTCGCGAAGCTCCGCCTCGCCCTCTCCAACGACCCCGCCTGGAGCATGTCATGAGCACCGACGAGAGCACCCTCGCCCTGGTCGCCGCGGGTTCGCTGGACGTGGCGGACGTGGAGATCCTCCAGCAGCTCGCGTCGCTGGTCGGCGCGTCGGACCCGGTCCCCGACGGGCTGGTCGACCGCATCGGCATGGCGCTGACGATCGAGGCGCTGCACGCCGAGCTCGCGGAGCTGCACCTGGTCGGTGAGCCGGCGCTCGCGGTCCGTGCGGACGAGACGAGCATCGAGGCCGGCACGATCACGTTCACGACGGACGTGCTCACGGTGATGATCTCGGTGCACCCGGAGGCGGACCGCGTGCGGGTCGACGGCTGGGCCGCACCGGCGAGCGAGCTGTCGGTCGAGCTGCACCAGTCCGGCGACGTGACGACGGTGACGTCGGACGCGGACGGCCGCTTCTCGTTCTCCGACGTCGAGCGGGGACCGGCGCGGCTCGTCCTGCGGCGACCGGAGGAGCCGCAGGTGCCCATCGTGACCCCGCAGATCGAGCTCTAAGTCACCGATGTCGGACCCGGGCGGCCCGGCGGCCGCCGGGCCGCTCACCGTCGACGTGCTCGCCGAGGCGCTGGTGCGCGCCGAGACCGAGAACGCCGAGGGTCGTCCGACGCGTGCCCGCCGACGCCTGCGCCCGCTGCTGCGCGACCTGGAGTCCCTGCCGGGGACGCCGGACGTCGTGCGGCTGCGGGCGCGCGCGCTGGTCGAGCTCGCGAAGGCGGACTTCGAGACGCGTGGCGCCCCGGGTCCGGCGCTCGACGAGCTCGACGCGATGCTCGTCGAGCACGAGCGTGACCCGTCGCGCGGCTGGGCGGGGCTGGTCCCGGCGGTCGCGGGTCTGCGGGGGCTGCTCGCGCTGCGGGCGGGCCGTCAGCACGAGGCGCTGCACTGGCTCGACGAGGCGGTCGCGTCGATCGACGACGCCGACCCGATCGACGCGTGCCGCGTGCTGCTCAACCGCGGGGTCCTGCACTCGGACATGCACCACGTGTCGCTGTCGCGCGCGGACTACGCGGAGTGCGCGCGCCGCTCGCGGCGGGCGGGCTTCGAGCTGCTGACGTTCAAGGCCGAGCACAACCTCGGGTACCTGGACTTCGTCGCCGGGAACCTCCCGGACGCGCTCGCGCGCATGGAGGCGGCGGCGCGGATCCTGCCGGGTCCGCCGCGGCCGACGGCCCTGCTCGACCGGGCGCGCGTGCTGCTGGAGGCGGGCCTGGTCGGCGTCGCGGACCAGACGCTCGCGGAGGCGGCGGCGTCGTTCGAGCAGCACCGTCGGGTCCGTGACGTCGCGGAGTGCGAGCTGGGCCGCGCGGAGTGCGCGCTGCTGCGGGGCGACGTCGCGGCGGCCCGCCGGTTCGCGGCGTCGGCGGAGCGCCGGTTCCGTCGTCGTCGTGAGGACGCGTGGGTCGTGCGGGCGGCGCTGCTCGGGCTGCAGGTGGACGCGGTCGCGTACGCGCAGGCACCGCCCGACGCGGCGACGCGGACCCTGTGGGCGGGGTTGTCGCGCCGCGCGGGCCGGCTCGAGGCGATGTGCCGGGCGTCGGGACGCACGGCGTGGGAGGTCGGGGCGGCGTACGTGCGGATCGAGGCGGACCTGGCGCGCGGCGCCCTCGACGACCCGGAGGCGCTGCTCGAGCAGCTCGGCACGGTCCGGGGGAGCGACCCGATCGCGGTGCGGCTGCACGGGCGCTGGATCCGCGCGAAGCTCGCGCAGGCGGCGGGGGACCGCGCCCGGGCGGCGCGGTTCGTGCACGCGGGCCAGCGCGACCTCGCGCTGCACCGTTCGCGGTTCGGCTCGCTGGACCTGCGCACGGCGGGCGCGGTGCACGGCAGGGCGCTCGCGTCGCTCGACGTCGAGCTCGCGCTGTCGACGGGCCGCGCGACGGCGCTGCTGGACGCGGCGGAGCGGATCCGCGCGGTGATCGGCGGGACGCCGCGCGTCAACCCGCCGAGCGACCCCGAGTCGGCCGCGCTGCTGTCGCAGCTCCGGCGGCTCATCGACGACAGCCGCGGCATCGTCGGCCGCGCGAGCGCCGACCCGCAGCGCACTCGTGCGTTCCGCGAGGCGCAGCGCCTCAAGCACGAGATCCTCGCGCGCTCGTGGCACGAGCGGGGCGAGGCGGGCGACGAGCGCCCGGGGCGCGCGTCGGAGGTGCGGCGGCTGCTCGCGGACCGTCCGGGCAGCGCGCTCGTGGACATCGGCGTGCACCGGGGCGAGCTGCTCGCCGTCGCGGTGACGGCGCACCGCACCGAGCTCCACCGGCTCGGCCCCGCGGCCGACCTGTCGGAGCTGGTGCGCCGCGTGCACGCCGACCTGGAGGTCACGGCGAACCCCCTGGTGCCGGCGGAGCTGCGGGAGGTCGCGCAGCGCGCCCTGCGGCACGGGCTGGCGGCGATCGAGGCACGGCTCGCGCCGCTCCTGGGGGCTCCCGACGAGCTCGTGGTGGTCGCGACGGGCTGGCTCGGCGCACTGCCGTGGTCGATGCTCGCGGCGCGCTCGGGCCGCCCGACGGTCGTCGCGCCGTCGGTGCACCACTGGATCCGCTACACCGGGACGGTCGGCGCGATGCCGGGCCGGGTCACGGCCGCCGCGGGGCCGGGCCTTCGCCACGCCGACGACGAGGTGCGCGAGGTCGCGGCGCTGTGGCCCGACGGCGAGGCCGTGGTCGGGGCCGACGCCACGGTGGCGCGCATGATCGCGCTGCTCGGCTCGCCTGGCGTGGTGCACCTCGCCGCGCACGGCCGGCACGAGCCCGACAACCCGCTGTTCTCGTCGGTCCGGCTGGCCGACGGTCCGCTGTTCGCGCACGAGCTCGACGCCGGTGCGCAGACGCCGGACCTGGTCGTCCTGTCGAGCTGCGAGGTCGGCCGGGCCTCGGTGCGCGCGGGTGGGGAGGCCCTCGGCATGGCGAGCGTCCTGCTGCGGCGCGGGGTCGGATGCGTGGTGGCGGCGATCGCGCCCCTGCCCGACGAGACGGCTCGGCGCGTGATGACCCGGACGCACGTGCTGCTGCGCGAGGGCGCCCCGGTCGCGCGCGCGGTGGCGACCGCGATGGCCGAGGACGCCGAGCGGACGGGCACCGTCGCACCGCTCATGTGCTTCGGCGCGCCGGTCTGACACACGCACCGCGGCGCGCCGTTCCGACGCGCGGACCGGGCCGCACCGCGACGGCCGGGAGGGGTGCGGCGACGCGATTTGGGCGACGCGGCGCGCGTGCCGTACGCTTGTCGGGCCCAAGACCGCCGGTCGTCGGCGTCACGTTCCGTGACCTCGACCGAAGTCCCGCAGCAGCGGAGGCCAGCGCAGGTGAGAGTTCCCCGACGGACCGGCCAACGCTGCGTCCTGACGCCGAGCCCCGCGCCTGCGCGGGGCTCTTTTGTTTGTCGGGGCGCAGACCGGTGGCACCACCATCGGAAGGATTGCCATGGCGAGGCCGGACAAGGCAGCCGCTGTCGCAGAGCTCACGGACCGGTTCCGTGAGTCCAACGCGGCCGTGCTGACCGAGTACCGCGGGCTCACCGTCGCGCAGCTCAAGCGGCTGCGCAAGGCGCTCGGCGGTAACGCAACCTACGCCGTGGTGAAGAACACGCTGACCGCGATCGCGGCCAAGGAAGCCGGTCTGACTGGCCTCGACGACGCGCTCGCGGGCCCGTCGGCGATCGCCTTCGTCACCGGTGACCCGGTCGAGGCCGCGAAGGGTCTGCGTGACTTCGCCAAGGCGAACCCCGCGCTGGTCATCAAGGGCGGTGTCCTCGACGGACGCGCCCTGACCGCCGCGGAGGTCACCAAGCTCGCGGACCTCGAGTCCCGCGAGGTGCTCCTGGCCAAGGCGGCCGGTGCGATGAAGGCCAAGCTCTACCAGGCTGCCTACGTCTTCACCGCGAACACCGCCCAGGCCGCCCGTGTCATCGATGCCCTGCGCCAGAAGCAGGAGTCGGAAGGCGCTGCCGCCTGACCGTCCCGGTCCTCCGGGCGGCGACGCGTCGCGCACACCCCCACATCTGCTTCGGCAGCCGCAGCGGCTGACCGGGCACCAGACGAAAGGAACGCCATCATGGCGAAGCTCAGCACCGAGGAGCTCATCGAGCAGTTCAAGGGCCTCACCCTGATCGAGCTCTCCGAGTTCGTGAAGGCCTTCGAGGAGGTCTTCGAGGTCACCGCCGCCGCTCCCGTCGCCGTCGCCGCGGCCCCCGCCGCCGGTGGCGCGGGCGCCGAGGCCGAGGCCGAGGAGGAGAAGGACTCGTTCGACGTCGTCCTCGAGGCGGCCGGCGACAAGAAGATCCAGGTCATCAAGGAGGTGCGCGCCCTCACGTCGCTCGGCCTCAAGGAGGCCAAGGACCTGGTGGACGAGGCCCCCAAGGCCGTCCTCGAGGGTGTCAACAAGGAGACCGCCGAGAAGGCGAAGGCGCAGCTCGAGGGCGCCGGCGCCACGGTCACCCTCAAGTGATCTGACTCCGGCCCGGTCCTGCGACCGGCACCCGGAGGCGCACTGCACGACAAAGGCCGCACCCCGTCAGGGGGTGCGGCCTTCGTCTTCCCGCGGCGCGGTGCGACGCGGGTGCGGCGTCAGGGGTGACCCGCGTGCCCGCCGAGGCCCGGGAGGCCGGGGAGCCCGTGCGAGCCGTGCGGCTGCGCGTGGGCACCGGCGTCGGTCGCGGCGAGCGCCGGGACCGTCACCACCGCGACGAGCCCCGCGCCCACGACGAGCGCGACGAGCTGCGCCAGCGGACCCGCAGGGGCCCGGCGCCCCGCGCCGTCGTCGCGTCCGAGTCGCAGCCCGCCCGCGACGAGGAGGGCGGCCGCGACCTGGAGGCCGGCGACGGCGACGTCGGCGTGCCCGAGCGGCTCGCCCGTCGCCGGCTGGACGACGAGCCAGCCCGCCCCGCCGACGAGCAGCACCGCGAGCGCCGCACGCGGCAGCGGCACCGGGCCGCGCAGGGCCGCGCACGCCCAGACGAGCTCCGCCACGCCGAGCGCGACGGCGGCGACCGCGACGACGGGCGCGTGGCGCAGGTGCTCGGCCCCGAGCGCGACCAGCACGAGCCCCACGCCGAGCGTCGCGTCGGCGGCGCCGACGCGCAGCGCGACCGCGGCGGGGGACCTTGCGACCGTCCGGTCCGAGGTCGGCGCGCCCGCGACGGGCTCCCGTCGCCCGGCGGCGGGCCGGACGACGGGAGCAGCGGACGCGGTGGTCACGCGGTCGCCCGCGCCGAGGCGGTGCGGTCGGCGCCGAGCCCGACGCCGAGCAGCAGGACCGCGCTCGCGAAGTGCAGGACGTTGTCGGCGCCGTTGAGCGCGAGGATGTTCGCGCCGCTGCCCACGAGGAACAGGCCGAGGACGCCGACGAGCAGGTAGACGGCGCCGACGCCGGTGTTCGCGGCGCGCGACGCGGCGACCGAGGACCGTGCGGCGAGGAACAGCGCCGCGCCGATGAGCAGGTGGACGACGTTGTGGAGGGGGTTGACCTCGAAGAGGATCAGCGGCTCGCCCTCGGTCGACGCGAAGCCGACGCCCGACGTCACGAAGAAGCCGGCGAGGCCGACGAGCAGGTAGACGGCTCCGAAGACCGTGCCGACGATGCGGTTGGGGGACTGCGACATGGCTGCCTCGTTCCCGGGGCGCGTGGCCCCGCCCGGGCGGTCCGCAGGGACCGCGTGCGTGTGGTGCGACGAGGGTTCGCAGCCGGGCGGCGGGCGGATGGGTCGAGACCCGGGCCGGTGGGGGAGGAGGGCGGCGCGTCGCGGCGGCGCGCGGGTCGGAGGGACCCTCTCACCTGCTCCGCTTTCGCGGTCAGGGTGACGTGTGCCACCATGTGCCGCGACGACAGCGTGGTCGTCGGCGCGGGCGAGTCGCCCGCGTGAGCGTGGAGCCGGACGGCGTCGACGAGGACGCGGTGACCGGCCGACGCCGGGTGGACTTTCCCATGCCGGTTGAGTATGCTAGCGCTTTGCGCTGGCCTGTGCCCGCGATCCCGTATAACCCGAGCAGTGGACGTCGTACGTGCGCGACGGTTCCGCAGCTCGCACGGCCGGGGGATCGCGCTCCGCCTGACCTGCGCAGCGTGCACACGATCCGCAGGGAAGGACCCCTCTTGGCTGCCTCGCGCACCCCTTCTGCACCGACCGCTGACGCCATCGCGAACCGCACCGCATCCCGTCGTATCTCCTTCGCCAAGATCCACGAGCCGCTCGAGGTCCCCGACCTGCTCGGCCTGCAGACCGAGAGCTTCGACTGGCTGCTGGGCAACGAGCGCTGGCAGGCCCGCGTGGCCGCCGCCCTCGAGGCCGGCCGCCAGGACGTCCCCGAGACCGCCGGTCTCGAGGAGATCTTCGAGGAGATCTCGCCGATCGAGGACTTCGGCGGCTCCATGTCGCTCTCCTTCCGCGAGCACCGCTTCGAGCCGCCGAAGTACACGGCCGAGGAGTGCAAGGAGAAGGACTTCACGTACGCCGCGCCTCTGTTCGTCACCGCGGAGTTCGTCAACTACACGACCGGTGAGATCAAGAGCCAGACGGTCTTCATGGGCGACTTCCCGCTCATGACCGAGCGCGGCACGTTCATCATCAACGGCACCGAGCGCGTCGTCGTCTCGCAGCTCGTCCGCTCGCCGGGCGTCTACTTCGAGCGCCAGGCGGACAAGACGTCCGACAAGGACATCCTCACCGCCAAGGTCATCCCGAGCCGCGGCGCGTGGCTCGAGTTCGAGATCGACAAGCGCGACAACGTCGGCGTCCGCGTCGACCGCAAGCGCAAGCAGAACGCGACCGTCCTGCTCAAGGCGCTCGGCATGACCGAGGCGGAGATCCGCGAGGAGTTCGCCGCGTACCCGGCCGTCATCGAGACGCTCGAGAAGGACCACGTCCAGACGCAGGACGAGGCGCTGCTCGACCTCTACCGCAAGATCCGCCCGGGCGAGCCGCCGACCGTCGAGGCCGGCCGCGCGCTCATCGAGAACTTCTACTTCAACCCGAAGCGCTACGACCTCGCGAAGGTCGGCCGCTACAAGCTGAACAAGAAGCTCGGCCAGGACGCGCCCCTCGCGGACTCGGTCCTCTCGCTCGCGGACGTCGTCGCGACGATCAAGTACCTCGCGTCGCTGCACATCGACCTGCAGACGCTGCCCGGCACGCGGGCGGGCGAGGCGATCGAGGTGCGCGTCGAGACCGACGACATCGACCACTTCGGCAACCGTCGCATCCGTGCGGTCGGCGAGCTCATCCAGAACCAGGTCCGCACGGGCCTGTCCCGGATGGAGCGCGTCGTGCGCGAGCGCATGACGACGCAGGACGTCGAGGCGATCACGCCGCAGACGCTCATCAACATCCGTCCTGTCGTGGCCTCCATCAAGGAGTTCTTCGGGACGAGCCAGCTGTCGCAGTTCATGGACCAGAACAACCCGCTCGCGGGCCTGACGCACAAGCGTCGTCTGTCGGCCCTCGGCCCGGGTGGTCTGTCGCGCGACCGCGCCGGCATGGAGGTCCGTGACGTCCACCCGTCGCACTACGGCCGCATGTGCCCGATCGAGACCCCTGAGGGTCCGAACATCGGTCTGATCGGCTCGCTCGCGTCGTTCGGGCGGATCAACCCGTTCGGCTTCGTCGAGACGCCGTACCGCAAGGTCGTCGACGGCCGCGTCACGGACGAGGTGCACTACCTCACCGCCGACGACGAGGACCGCCACGTCATCGCGCAGGCCAACGCGCCGCTCGAGGCCGACGGCTCGTTCGAGGAGGACCGCGTCCTCGTCCGCGTCAAGGGCGGCGAGATCGAGTACGTCACGGGCGAGAACATCGACTACATGGACGTCTCGCCGCGCCAGATGGTGTCGGTCGCGACGGCCCTCATCCCGTTCCTCGAGCACGACGACGCGAACCGCGCCCTCATGGGTGCGAACATGCAGCGCCAGGCCGTGCCGCTGGTCCGCTCCGAGGCGCCGCTCGTCGGCACCGGCATGGAGCGTCGTGCGGCGGTCGACGCGGGCGACGTCATCGTCGCGACGAAGCCGGGTGTCGTCACCGAGGTGTCGGCGGACCTGATCGTCGTCGCCAACGACGACGCGACCACGTCGACCTACCGCGTGGCGAAGTTCCGCCGCTCGAACCAGGGCACGTCCTACAACCAGCGCGTGCTGGTCGAGCAGGGCGCGCGCGTCGAGGTCAACTCGGTGCTCGCCGACGGCCCGGCGACGGACGAGGGCGAGCTCGCGCTCGGCCGCAACCTGCTCGTCGCGTTCATGTCGTGGGAGGGCCACAACTACGAGGACGCGATCATCCTGTCGCAGCGCCTCGTGCAGGACGACGTCCTGTCCTCGATCCACATCGAGGAGCACGAGGTCGACGCCCGCGACACGAAGCTCGGCCCCGAGGAGATCACGCGGGACATCCCGAACGTCTCCGAGGAGGTCCTCGCGGACCTCGACGAGCGCGGCATCATCCGCATCGGTGCCGAGGTCGCGGCGGGCGACATCCTCGTCGGCAAGGTCACCCCGAAGGGCGAGACCGAGCTGACCCCCGAGGAGCGCCTGCTCCGCGCGATCTTCGGCGAGAAGGCGCGCGAGGTCCGCGACACGTCGCTCAAGGTGCCCCACGGCGAGTCCGGCACGGTCATCGAGGTGCGCACGTTCAGCCGTGAGGACGGCGACGAGCTGCCCGCCGGCGTGAACGAGCTGGTCCGCGTGTACATCGCGCAGCGCCGCAAGATCACGGACGGCGACAAGCTCGCCGGCCGTCACGGCAACAAGGGCGTCATCTCGAAGATCCTCCCCGTCGAGGACATGCCGTTCCTCGCGGACGGCACGCCGGTCGACGTCGTGCTCAACCCGCTGGGTGTGCCCGGTCGCATGAACGTCGGGCAGGTCCTCGAGACGCACCTCGGGTGGGTCGCGAAGCAGGGCTGGGACATCGAGCTCGCCGAGGGCGACGTGCAGTGGAAGGAGGGCGTGCCCGCGGTCGCGGCCTCGTCCCCGGCCGGCAACCCGGTCGCCACGCCCGTCTTCGACGGCGTGCCGGAGGAGACCCTCACGGGTCTGCTCGGGTCGACGCTGCCCAACCGTGACGGCGACCGGATGGTCCAGCCCGACGGCAAGGCCCGGCTCTTCGACGGCCGCTCCGGCGAGCCGTTCCCGGACCCGGTCGCGGTCGGCTACATGTACATCCTCAAGCTGCACCACCTGGTCGACGACAAGATCCACGCGCGCTCGACCGGTCCGTACTCGATGATCACGCAGCAGCCGCTGGGTGGTAAGGCGCAGTTCGGTGGTCAGCGGTTCGGCGAGATGGAGGTGTGGGCCCTCGAGGCGTACGGCGCTGCCTACACGCTGCAGGAGCTCCTCACCATCAAGTCGGACGACGTGCCCGGCCGCGTCAAGGTGTACGAGGCGATCGTCAAGGGCGAGAACATCCCCGACTCGGGCATCCCGGAGTCCTTCAAGGTCCTCCTCAAGGAGATGCAGTCGCTCTGCCTGAACGTCGAGGTGCTGTCGTCCGACGGCGTCTCGATCGACATGAAGGAGAACGACGACGAGGTCTACCGCGCCGCGGAGGAGCTCGGCATCGACCTGTCGCGCCGCCCCAACGCCAGCAGCATCGAAGAGATCTGACGCCGAGCCTGTCGTGGGCGGCCCCGCCGCCCGCGACAGCGCCCGCACCCCCTTGCACCATTCCGTCCGCCGGGCCTCCTGAAGGACCCGGCAAGCGAAGGAAGTAGGACCCCTTGCTCGACGTCAACGTCTTCGACGAGCTGCGTATCGGCCTGGCCACGGCCGACGACATCCGTGCGTGGTCGCACGGCGAGGTGAAGAAGCCCGAGACCATCAACTACCGGACCCTGAAGCCGGAGAAGGATGGCCTGTTCTGCGAGAAGATCTTCGGTCCCACCCGGGACTGGGAGTGCTACTGCGGCAAGTACAAGCGCGTCCGCTTCAAGGGCATCATCTGCGAGCGCTGCGGTGTCGAGGTCACGCGCTCCAAGGTGCGCCGTGAGCGCATGGGTCACATCGAGCTCGCCGCCCCGGTGACGCACATCTGGTTCTTCAAGGGTGTGCCGTCGCGTCTGGGCTACCTGCTCGACCTGGCGCCCAAGGACCTCGAGAAGGTCATCTACTTCGCGGCCTACATGATCACGTGGGTCGACGAGGAGGGCCGTCACGAGGACCTCCCGAACCTCCAGAACGAGATCGACCTGGAGAAGAAGGAGATCGCGGACCGCCGCGACAACGACATCAACGCCCGCGCGCTCAAGCTCGAGCAGGACCTCGCCGAGCTCGAGGCCGAGGGCGGCAAGGCCGACGCGCGCCGCAAGGTCCGCGACTCGGCCGAGCGTGAGATGGCCCAGATCCGCAAGCGCGCGGACGCGGACCTCGAGCGCCTCGAGAACGTGTGGGACCGGTTCAAGAACCTCAAGGTCGCCGACCTGGAGGGCGACGAGCTGCTCTACCGCCAGCTGCAGGACCGCTACGGCAACTACTTCGAGGGCTCGATGGGCGCCGCGGCGATCCAGAAGCGTCTCGAGGCGTTCGACCTGGAGGCGGAGTCCGACAACCTGCGCGAGATCATCAAGACGGGCAAGGGCCAGCGCAAGACGCGTGCCCTCAAGCGTCTGAAGGTCGTCAACGCGTTCCTCACGACGAACAACTCGCCGACGGGCATGGTCCTCGACGCGGTCCCGGTCATCCCGCCGGACCTGCGCCCGATGGTCCAGCTCGACGGTGGCCGCTTCGCCACGTCTGACCTGAACGACCTGTACCGCCGCGTCATCAACCGGAACAACCGCCTCAAGCGGCTCCTGGACCTGGGCGCGCCGGAGATCATCGTCAACAACGAGAAGCGGATGCTCCAGGAGGCCGTGGACTCGCTGTTCGACAACGGCCGTCGTGGTCGCCCGGTCACGGGCCCCGGCAACCGTCCGCTGAAGTCGATCTCCGACATGCTCAAGGGCAAGCAGGGCCGGTTCCGCCAGAACCTGCTCGGCAAGCGCGTCGACTACTCGGGCCGTTCGGTCATCGTCGTCGGCCCGCAGCTCAAGCTGCACCAGTGCGGCCTGCCCAAGCAGATGGCGCTCGAGCTCTTCAAGCCGTTCGTCATGAAGCGGCTCGTGGACCTCAACCACGCGCAGAACATCAAGTCGGCCAAGCGCATGGTCGAGCGCGCCCGCCCGGTCGTGTGGGACGTGCTCGAGGAGGTCATCACCGAGCACCCGGTGCTGCTAAACCGTGCGCCCACGCTGCACCGTCTGGGCATCCAGGCGTTCGAGCCGCAGCTCGTCGAGGGCAAGGCGATCCACCTGCACCCGCTCGTGTGCGCCGCGTTCAACGCGGACTTCGACGGTGACCAGATGGCCGTCCACCTGCCCCTGAGCGCGGAGGCGCAGGCCGAGGCCCGCATCCTCATGCTCTCGAGCAACAACATCCTGAAGCCGTCGGACGGTCGCCCCGTGACCATGCCGTCGCAGGACATGATCATCGGCCTCTTCCACCTGACCTCCGACAAGGAGGACGCGGAGGGTGCCGGCCGGGCGTTCAGCTCGGTGTCCGAGGCGATCATGGCGTTCGACCAGGGGACGCTCGACCTCAACGCGGTCGTGAAGATCCGGTTCGACGACCTGGTGCTGTCCGAGGAGGACGCCCCCGAGGGCTGGTCCGAGGGCGACACGCTGCTGTTCGAGACGACGCTCGGCCGTGCGCTCTTCAACGAGCTGCTGCCGGTCGACTACCCGTACGAGAACGGCGTCGTCGACAAGAAGCGCCTCTCGGCGATCGTCAACGACCTCGCCGAGCGCTACCCGAAGGTCGCCGTCGCGGCGTCCCTCGACGCGCTCAAGGAGGCCGGCTTCCGCTGGGCGACGCGCTCCGGCGTGACGATCTCGATCTCCGACGTCGCGACCCCGGCCGCGAAGAAGGACATCCTCGAGGAGCACGAGGCGCGGGCCGCCAAGGTCCAGGGCCAGTACGACAAGGGTCTGATCACCGACGACGAGCGCCGTCAGGAGCTCATCGAGATCTGGACCCAGGCCACGGACAAGGTCGCCAAGGCGATGCAGGAGAACTTCCCTGCGCGCAACACGGTGTACCGCATGGTCGGCTCGGGCGCGCGAGGCAACTGGATGCAGGTCCGGCAGATCGCCGGCATGCGTGGTCTGGTGGCCAACCCGAAGGGCGAGATCATCCCGCGCCCGATCAAGGCGAACTACCGCGAGGGCCTGTCCGTCCTCGAGTACTTCATCGCGACGCACGGTGCCCGCAAGGGTCTGGCGGACACCGCGCTGCGGACCGCCGACTCGGGCTACCTGACGCGTCGTCTGGTGGACGTCTCGCAGGACGTCATCGTCCGCGAGGAGGACTGCGGCACCGAGCGCGGCCTGACGATGCCGATCGGCGTCCCGGGCACCGAGGGGCTGCGTCGTCACGACAAGGTCGAGACCTCCGTCTACTCGCGCACGCTGGCGACGGACATCGAGGTCGACGGCGAGCTCATCGGCCACGCCGGTGACGACGTCGGTGACGTGCTCCTGGACCGCCTGCTCGAGTCGGGCGTCGACACGCTCAAGGTGCGCTCCGTGCTCACCTGCGAGTCGCGTGTCGGCACGTGCGCGAAGTGCTACGGCCGTTCGCTCGCGACCGGCAAGCTCGTCGACATCGGCGAGGCCGTCGGCATCATCGCGGCCCAGTCGATCGGTGAGCCCGGCACCCAGCTGACGATGCGGACGTTCCACACCGGTGGTGTGGCCTCGGCCGACGACATCACGCAGGGTCTGCCGCGTGTCCAGGAGCTCTTCGAGGCCCGCACCCCCAAGGGTGAGGCGCCCATCGCGGAGTTCTCGGGCCGCATCGCGATCGAGGAGGGTGACCGCTCGCGGCGCATCGTCCTCACGCCGGACGACGGCTCGGAGGAGATCGCCTACCCGATCACGAAGCGCTCGCGCCTGCTGGTGAACGACGGCGACCACGTCGCGGTCGGCACCCAGCTGGTCCAGGGCGCCGTCGACCCCAAGAAGGTGCTGCGCATCCTCGGCCCGCGTGCCACGCAGAAGCACCTGGTCGACGAGGTGCAGGAGGTCTACCGCTCGCAGGGCGTGGACATCCACGACAAGCACATCGAGGTCATCGTGCGGCAGATGCTGCGGCGCGTGACGGTCCTCGACTCCGGCACCACGGACCTGCTGCCCGGCGAGCTCGCCGAGCGTGCGCGGTTCGAGGACGCGAACCGCAAGGCCGTGTCCGAGGGTGGCCAGCCGGCGTCGGGTCGTCCCGAGCTCATGGGCATCACGAAGGCGTCGCTCGCGACGGACTCGTGGCTGTCCGCGGCCTCCTTCCAGGAGACGACGCGCGTCCTCACCGAGGCCGCGATGTCGGGTCGGTCCGACCCGCTCCTGGGCCTCAAGGAGAACGTCATCCTCGGCAAGCTCATCCCCGCCGGCACGGGCCTGCCCCGCTACCGGAACATCACGGTGGAGCCGACCGAGGAGGCGAAGGCCGAGCTGTACCCGACCTTCGGCTACGACGAGATCGACTTCCCCGCCCTGGGCCTCGGCTCGGGCGAGGCGATCCCGCTCGAGGACATCGACTTCGGCGACTTCCGCTGAGGTCACTGCCTCTCCGACCCGAGGGGGTCCGCCGTCCGCGGCGGGCCCCCTCGGGCGTCCTCGGCCCCGGCCGCCGTCGTGCGGCGGGAGAGCGCTCGGGATGAGCGTGCGCCGGTCCACGGGTAGCGTGGGCAGGTGAGCGCCGTCTCTTTGACGCTCCCGTGGGGGCCCAGGTAACGTAGGACACCGTGCCCGCGCCGTCGGGCCCTCATGCGTGCACTCGGACGTGCCCCCGCTGACGCGGGGGAGCGGGTCGGGAGCACCGGGTGGTTCCCCCTCCACCGCGTCACCTCCGTCACGGAACACCGGACGGGAAGCGCCGCGGAAGGCCGGGGCGACACGCCCGGGCGCGGGGGTCGGTGCGGGACTCGAGACCAGGGACGTAGTCGCGCGACGGGCGACGACCCCCGCACTTGCCGGCCGTCCAGGGTGACGGGTCCGGTCGACCAGAGCTCATCCAACAGACGGAGACGTAGTGCCTACGATCCAGCAGCTGGTCCGCAAGGGCCGGCAGGCGAAGACGAACAAGTCGAAGACGCCCGCCCTCAAGGGCTCCCCCCAGCGACGCGGTGTGTGCACCCGCGTCTACACCACGACCCCGAAGAAGCCGAACTCGGCCCTCCGCAAGGTGGCCCGTGTCCGTCTCTCGAGCCAGGTCGAGGTCACCGCGTACATCCCCGGCGTCGGCCACAACCTGCAGGAGCACTCGATCGTGCTCGTCCGCGGCGGCCGTGTGAAGGACCTCCCGGGTGTCCGGTACAAGATCGTCCGTGGTGCCCTCGACACGCAGGGCGTCAAGAACCGCAAGCAGGCGCGTAGCCGCTACGGCGCGAAGAAGGTGGGCTGATGCCTCGTAAGGGTCCGGCCCCGAAGCGGCCGCTGATCTCCGACCCGGTCTACGGGTCGCCGGTCGTCACGCAGCTGATCAACAAGGTCCTCCTCGACGGCAAGAAGTCCGTCGCGGAGTCGATCGTCTACGGCGCCCTCGAGGGCGTGCGCGAGAAGACGCAGGGCGACCCGGTCGTCGTGCTCAAGCGCGCGCTCGACAACGTGCGTCCCTCGCTCGAGGTCCGCTCGCGCCGCGTCGGCGGTGCCACGTACCAGGTCCCGGTCGAGGTGCGCCCCGTGCGCCAGACGACCCTGGCCCTGCGCTGGCTCACCGACTACTCGCGCGCCCGCCGCGAGAAGACGATGACCGAGCGCCTCATGAACGAGATCCTCGACGCCTCGAACGGCCTCGGTGCCGCGGTCAAGCGCCGCGAGGACATGCACAAGATGGCCGAGTCGAACAAGGCCTTCGCGCACTACCGCTGGTAATCCCAGCCGGTCGCCGCGCCCCGTCCGTGCTGCTCAGCATGCGCGGGCGGGGCGGCGGCACCACCACAAGCCAACCGACAAGGGGCAACTCACGTGGCACTGGACGTGCTCACGGACCTGACGAAGGTCCGCAACATCGGCATCATGGCGCACATCGATGCCGGCAAGACCACCACCACCGAGCGGATCCTGTTCTACACCGGGGTCAACTACAAGATCGGTGAGACGCACGACGGTGCGTCGACGATGGACTGGATGGAGCAGGAGCAGGAGCGCGGCATCACGATCACGTCGGCCGCGACGACCTGCTACTGGAAGAACAACCAGATCAACATCATCGACACGCCCGGCCACGTGGACTTCACGGTCGAGGTCGAGCGCTCGCTGCGCGTCCTCGACGGTGCGGTCGCCGTGTTCGACGGCAAGGAGGGCGTCGAGCCCCAGTCGGAGACGGTCTGGCGCCAGGCGGACAAGTACGACGTCCCCCGCATCTGCTTCGTCAACAAGATGGACAAGCTGGGCGCGGACTTCTACTTCACGGTCAAGACGATCGTCGACCGCCTCAAGGCGAAGCCGCTCGTCATCCAGCTGCCCATCGGCTCCGAGAACGACTTCATCGGCGTCGTGGACCTCGTCGAGCAGCGCGCCCTGGTGTGGCGCGGCGAGACGGCCCTCGGCGAGAAGTACGAGATCGAGGAGATCCCGGCCGACCTCGTCGAGAAGGCGGAGCAGTACCGCGCCGAGCTCATCGAGGCCGTCGCGGAGACCGACGAGGAGCTGCTCGAGAAGTACCTCGGCGGCGAGGAGCTGACGGTCGCCGAGATCAAGGCGGGCATCCGCAAGCTCACGGTCGCCTCCGAGGCGTACCCGGTGCTGTGCGGCTCGGCGTTCAAGAACAAGGGCGTGCAGCCCATGCTCGACGCCGTCATCGACTACCTGCCGACGCCGCTCGACGTGCCGGCCGTCCAGGGCCACGACGCCAAGGACGCCGAGCTCGTCATCGAGCGTCACCCCGACGCCACGGAGCCGTTCTCGGCCCTCGCGTTCAAGGTCGCCGCGCACCCGTTCTTCGGCAAGCTGACCTACGTCCGCGTGTACTCCGGCAAGGTCGAGCAGGGCGCCCAGGTGCTCAACTCGACCAAGGGCAAGAAGGAGCGCATCGGGAAGCTCTTCCAGATGCACTCCAACAAGGAGAACCCGGTCCAGGAGGCGACGGCCGGCCACATCTACGCGTTCATCGGCCTGAAGGACGTCACCACCGGTGACACCCTGACGGACCCGTCGGCGCCGGTGGTCCTCGAGTCGATGACCTTCCCGGAGCCCGTCATCGACGTGGCCATCGAGCCGAAGACGAAGGGCGACCAGGAGAAGCTCTCCGTCGCGATCCAGAAGCTCGCCGAGGAGGACCCGACGTTCCGGGTCAAGCTCGACGAGGAGACCGGCCAGACCGTCATCGGCGGCATGGGCGAGCTCCACCTCGACATCCTGGTCGACCGCATGCGTCGCGAGTTCAAGGTCGAGGCGAACGTCGGCAAGCCGCAGGTCGCGTACCGCGAGACGATCCGTCGTGCCGTCGAGAAGATGGACTACACGCACAAGAAGCAGACCGGTGGCTCGGGCCAGTACGCGAAGGTCCAGATGACCTTCGAGCCGCTGGACCCCGCCGAGGGCGAGCTGTACGAGTTCGAGAACAAGGTCACCGGTGGCCGCATCCCGCGCGAGTACATCCCGTCGGTCGACGCCGGTATCCAGAGCGCGATGCAGCTCGGTGTCCTCGCGGGCTTCCCGCTCGTGGGCGTCAAGGCGATCCTGCTCGACGGTGCGTCGCACGACGTCGACTCCTCGGAGATGGCGTTCAAGATCGCCGGTTCGATGATCCTCAAGGAGGCGGTCCGCAAGGCCGACCCGGCTCTCCTCGAGCCGATCATGGCCGTCGAGGTCCGCACCCCCGAGGACTACATGGGTGACGTCATCGGCGACCTCAACAGCCGCCGCGGCATGATCCAGTCCATGGAGGACGCGACGGGCGTGAAGGTGATCCGCGCCCAGGTTCCTCTCTCCGAGATGTTCGGGTACGTCGGTGACCTGCGGTCGAAGACCCAGGGTCGCGCGGTGTACTCGATGCAGTTCGACAGCTACGCCGAGGTTCCTCGGAACGTTGCCGACGAGATCATCAAGAAGACCCGGGGCGAGTAGTCCCACAGGTCGACACCTGTAGTTCCATCACACAAACCGACCCGTAGGACCGCACGCCTCGCGTCTACCCTCCCGGTAGCCGCAGACGGGCACTCTCTACCAAGTCCTGAGGAGGACACCCAGTGGGCAAGGCGAAGTTCGAGCGGACCAAGCCGCACGTCAACATCGGGACCATCGGTCACGTCGACCACGGCAAGACGACGCTGACCGCCGCGATCTCGAAGGTGCTGCACGACAAGTACCCGGACCTGAACCCCTTCACGCCGTTCGACGAGATCGACAAGGCGCCGGAGGAGAAGCAGCGCGGTATCACGATCAACATCGCGCACGTCGAGTACCAGACGGAGAAGCGCCACTACGCGCACGTCGACGCTCCGGGTCACGCCGACTACATCAAGAACATGATCACGGGTGCGGCGCAGATGGACGGCGCCATCCTCGTGGTCGCCGCGACGGACGGCCCGATGGCCCAGACGCGTGAGCACGTCCTGCTCGCCCGTCAGGTCGGCGTGCCCTACCTGCTCGTGGCGCTGAACAAGTCCGACGTCGTCGACGACGAGGAGATCCTCGAGCTCGTCGAGGTCGAGGTGCGCGAGCTCCTCTCCTCGCAGGGCTTCGCGGGCGACGACGTCCCGGTCGTGCGCGTCTCCGGCCTCAAGGCGCTCGAGGGCGACCCGGTCTGGGTCAAGTCCGTCGAGGACCTGCTGGACGCGGTCGACGAGAACGTCCCGGACCCGGTCCGTGACATCGACAAGCCGTTCCTCATGCCGATCGAGGACGTCTTCACGATCACCGGTCGTGGCACGGTCGTCACCGGCCGTGTCGAGCGCGGTCAGCTCAAGGTGAACGAGGAGGTGGAGATCGTCGGTATCAAGGAGAAGGCGATCAAGACCACGGTCACCGGCGTCGAGATGTTCCGCAAGCTGCTCGACTACGCCGAGGCCGGCGAGAACGTCGGTCTGCTCCTGCGCGGCACGAAGCGCGAGGAGGTCGAGCGCGGCCAGGTCGTCGTGAAGCCGGGTTCGATCACCCCGCACACCGAGTTCGAGGGCCAGGTCTACATCCTGGCCAAGGACGAGGGCGGCCGTCACAACCCGTTCTACGGCAACTACCGTCCGCAGTTCTACTTCCGGACGACGGACGTCACCGGTGTCATCACGCTGCCCGAGGGCACCGAGATGGTCATGCCCGGCGACAACACCGAGATCCACGTGAACCTCATCCAGCCCATCGCCATGGAGGAGGGCCTCGGCTTCGCCATCCGTGAGGGTGGCCGCACCGTCGGCTCGGGCCGGGTCACGAAGATCATCAAGTGATCACCGCCCTTCGGGGCTAGATCGCTCGCACGCAGGGCCCGGGAGCTTCGGCTCCCGGGCCCTGCGTCGTCCCCCGGGGCCGGTGCCGCGGCCGCCGCGCGGCCAGGACGACGTGTCGGGCGGCTCCCGCGCGCGGAGCGGGGGCCGCGTCGGTACGGTCGCCGCCATGGCCTCGAGCAGCGACGGACCGGACCTGCATGCGACGCCCGGGCGCGCGCCCGTCGAGCCCGGGACCGGGGCGGGTCGGACGACGGACGAGCGCGAGCCCGCATCGGCTCCCGCGGTCCCCGCCCGCACGTGGTGGGCCGTCGGCCTGGTCCTGCTGGTCGCCGTCCTCGTGCTGGTCGTGACGCAGGGACCGCTGCGCTCCGACGAGTGGCCGTGGGGTGCGGGCGGCGGCTCCGACCCGGATCGCGCCGTCGCCCTCCCTCGGGGCGGAGTCGACGCCGCCCGGCTCGTCGTGACGGGTGACGTCGGGACCCTGGACCTGCGCGCCGACGCGCCCACGGGGGACCTCGTCCTCGTCGAGCCGTCGCGCGCGGACCGGCCGGCGTCGGTCGACGGCCCGGCCGACGCCCGTGTCGTCGGTCTCGGCGGGGGAGCCGTGACCGTGCGGCTCGCCGCGGACGTCCGGTGGGCGATCGAGGTGCGGTCGGGCGCGTCGCGCGTCACCGCCGACCTGACCGACGCGGAGGTCGGCGGTGTCGTCCTCGCGGCCGGGGCGGACGCGGTCGAGCTCGACCTGCCCGCGCCCGACGGCGTCGTCGTGGTGGACCAGCGCGCGGGTGCGGGCATCCTCACGGTGCGCGTGCCGCAGGACGTCGGGGTCCGTGCGCTCGTCACGTCGGGCGCCGGCTCGGCGACCGTCGACGGGCTGACGACCGACGGTCTCGGCGCGGGCGCCGAGGTCAGCACCGCCGACCTCGACCCGTCCGCACCGCACTACGAGGTGCGGGTCGGCGGCGGCGTGGGCACCCTGACGATCGAGCGGCGCTGACGCGGCGCCCCGGAGCGCCCTGCGCCGAGCGGGTGGTGTCGGGCCGGTGGTCGCCGCACCCGTCGGCGTGGCGCCTACGCTCCCGGCATGACCCGCCTCCCGTCGTCGGTGCGCCGGCTCACCGACGTCGCGACCGACGCGGCGCGGTCCGTCGTCGCGGACCGGTTCGCGCCGTCGTTCCCGGTCGGGCACCCGTGGCGGACGTGGTCCGGCCTCGACACCGCGGGGCCTCGTCCGTGGCCGACCGGCATGACCGCGCCGGCGTGCGTCGTGTCGGTCGCCGCCCCGGTCGCGGCGGCGATGGACGTGCTCGCGGGACTCGCCGCGGCGGACGGCCTGCGGGTCGAGCGCCTCGTCGGTGCCGGCGGGGTCCCCGTGTGCACGCTCCGCGGGCCGCGGGCCACGGCGAGCGGGCTCCTCGGGGAGGCCGCGCTGGCCGCCGCGATCGGCGGCGAGATGAGCGTGCCGCTCGTGGCGACCGCCGTGCACGTGCGGGGTCACGCCGCGGGACGGTCGGCGGCCGTCCTGCGCGTCGAGGTGGAGGACCACGACGCGGAGCGCGACGGCTTCCGGCGCGCGTTCGCCGGCGTGCTCGAGCGCTTCGTCGAGGTGTCCGGGGCGCACGGGGTCGACGTGGCGGTGGCGCCGTGGCAGGACCGGCGGCCGCCGACGGTCGTGCACGTGGGCCGACGCCGCCAGGTCCCGCCCTCGGCCTGACGGCCGGCGGTCGACCGCCCGGCGCCGGGTGCCCCGGCGCCGCCCCGACGGACCGACGCCAGGGATGGTCGTCGGCGGTCGGTCGTGGGGGTTGTGGGCGAGCGCACAGGGGAGCGGGATTGGAGTATCCGCGGTCCGTCTGGCAGACTAGTCAAGTTGCCCGCTGGGGGTGGTGTGCCTACGTGCGCCCGACCGGCTGGGCAGGCAGACGTGGAGAGCGTCCGGACCCCGGGGTCACCCGGCGGTGGAGGCTCGACTACAACCACCGACCTCGTGCCGGAGACGGTACGCAGCGCAGAGGCATGTCGCCTGAAGCGACACGCCCGAGTGCGGGGGTCGGACGGACCGGTTCGAAGAGAGAGAAGTAGACGACGCCATGGCGGGACAGAAGATCCGCATCCGGCTCAAGTCCTACGACCACGAGGTCATCGACAGCTCGGCGCGCAAGATCGTCGACACGGTGACTCGCGCTGGTGCGTCGGTCGTGGGTCCGGTGCCGCTGCCGACGGAGAAGAACGTCTTCTGCGTCATCCGGTCGCCCCACAAGTACAAGGACAGCCGTGAGCACTTCGAGATGCGCACGCACAAGCGGCTGATCGACATCATCGACCCCACGCCGAAGGCCGTCGACTCGCTCATGCGTCTCGACCTGCCTGCGGACGTGAACATCGAGATCAAGCTCTGACGCTGGGAAGGAACTGATCTTCATGGTTACCCAGCAGAACGCGCGCCCCGTCACGGCGCTGCTCGGCACCAAGCTCGGCATGACGCAGCTCTGGGACGACAACGGTCGTCTCGTGCCCGTCACCGTGGTCGCCGTCGGCACGAACGTCGTGACGCAGGTCCGCTCCGCTGAGACCGACGGCTACGCCGCTGTGCAGCTCGCCTTCGGCGAGGTCAAGCCGACCAAGGTCACCAAGCCGCTCAAGGGCCACTTCGAGAAGGCCGGCGTGACGCCGCGCCGGCACGTGGCCGAGATCCGCACGTCGGACGCCGCCGAGTTCACGCTCGGCCAGGAGCTCACCGCCGCCCTCTTCGAGGCCGGCCAGCTCGTCGACGTCGTCGGGACGACCAAGGGCAAGGGCACCGCCGGTGTCATGAAGCGCCACGGCTTCGCCGGCGTGAGCGCGTCCCACGGTTCGCACCGCAACCACCGCAAGCCCGGCTCGATCGGTGGCGCGTCGACGCCGTCGCGTGTCTTCAAGGGCCTGCGCATGGCCGGTCGGATGGGCAACGCCCGTCAGACCACCCAGAACCTGACCGTGCACGCGGTCGACGCCGAGCGGGGTCTCCTGCTCGTCAAGGGTGCCGTCCCCGGCCCCAAGGGTGGCGTCGTCGTCGTGCGTTCCGCTGTGAAGGGTGCGTGACCTCCATGAGCGACACGCTGACGGTCGACGTCCTCGACCCGCAGGGCCAGAAGGCCGGCACCGCCGACCTGCCCGCGGACGTCTTCGACGTGCAGACCAACGTCCCGCTGATCCACCAGGTCGTCGTCGCGCAGCTCGCGGCGGCTCGCCAGGGCACGCACGACACCAAGTCGCGCGGCGAGGTCCGCGGTGGCGGCAAGAAGCCGTACAAGCAGAAGGGCACCGGTCGCGCCCGCCAGGGTTCGACGCGTGCTCCGCAGTTCGCCGGCGGTGGCGTCGTCCACGGCCCGACCCCGCGTGACTACACGCAGCGCACCCCCAAGAAGATGAAGGCCGCGGCGCTCCGCGGTGCTCTCTCGGACCGCGCCCGTGCCGGCCGCGTGCACGTCGTCTCGGGCTTCGCCCCGGGCACCGCGCCGTCGACCAAGTCCGCTCTCGCCGTCCTCGACAACCTGTCCGGCCGCAAGAACGTGCTGGTCGTCGTCGAGCGCCAGGACGAGATCACGTGGAAGTCGCTGCGGAACGTCGAGCGGGTGCACCTGCTGGTCGCCGACCAGCTCAACACCTACGACGTGCTGATCTCTGACGACGTCGTGTTCACGCAGGGCGCTCTCGACGCGTTCCTGGCCGGCCCCGCCAAGGGTGCCAAGGCCGTGGCGAGCGAGTCCGAGGTCGCCGAGGAGGAGACGAAGTGACCACCGTCGGCAAGGACCCCCGCGACATCCTGATCGCGCCGGTCGTGTCCGAGAAGAGCTACGGCCTTCTGGACGAGGGGAAGTACACCTTCCTCGTCGACCCGCGCGCCAACAAGACCGAGATCAAGATCGCCGTCGAGCAGGTGTTCGGCGTGAAGGTCGACTCGGTCAACACCGCGAACCGTCAGGGCAAGGCCCGTCGGACCCGGTTCGGCATCGGCCGCCGCAAGGACACGAAGCGTGCGATCGTCACCCTCCGCGAGGGCACGATCGACATCTTCGGCGGACCGGTCGGCTGAGCGGCCCGGAAGGATCTGAGGACTCATGGGAATCCGTAAGTACAAGCCGACGACGCCGGGCCGCCGTGGCTCGTCGGTCGCCGACTTCGTCGAGATCACGCGCTCCACGCCGGAGAAGTCGCTGGTCCGCCCGCTGCACAAGACGGGTGGCCGCAACTCGACCGGTCGTGTGACCACGCGCCACCAGGGCGGCGGTCACAAGCGTGCGTACCGCGTCATCGACTTCCGTCGCCACGACAAGGACGGCGTGCCGGCCAAGGTCGCTCACATCGAGTACGACCCCAACCGCACCGCCCGCATCGCGCTCCTGCACTACGCGGACGGCGAGAAGCGCTACATCATCGCGCCGAACAAGCTGTCGCAGGGCGACGTCATCGAGAACGGCCCCGGCGCCGACATCAAGCCCGGCAACAACCTGCCGCTGCGCAACATCCCGACCGGTACGGTCATCCACGCCATCGAGCTGCGGCCCGGCGGCGGTGCGAAGATCGCGCGCTCGGCCGGTGCGTCCGTGCAGCTCGTCGCGAAGGACGGCCCGTACGCGCAGCTGCGCATGCCGTCCGGCGAGATCCGCAACGTCGACCTGCGCTGCCGCGCCACGGTCGGCGAGGTCGGCAACGCCGAGCAGTCGAACATCAACTGGGGCAAGGCCGGCCGCATGCGGTGGAAGGGCAAGCGCCCCACCGTCCGCGGTGTCGCGATGAACCCGATCGACCACCCGCACGGTGGTGGTGAGGGCAAGACCTCCGGTGGTCGCCACCCGGTCAGCCCGTGGGGTCAGCCCGAGGGCCGTACCCGTCGTCCGAACAAGCCGAGCGACAAGCTCATCGTGCGCCGTCGGCGCACCGGCAAGAAGCGCTGATAGGAGCCCGAGATGCCTCGCAGCCTCAAGAAGGGCCCGTTCGTCGACGGCCACCTCCAGAAGAAGGTCGACGCTCAGAACGAGGCCGGTACGAAGAACGTCATCAAGACGTGGTCCCGCCGTTCGGTCATCACCCCGGACTTCCTGGGCCACACGTTCGCGGTGCACGACGGGCGCAAGCACGCGCCGGTGTTCGTCACGGAGTCGATGGTCGGGCACAAGCTCGGCGAGTTTGCTCCGACGCGGACGTTCCGCGGCCACGAGAAGGACGACCGGAAGGGCCGTCGCCGCTGACCTCGGTCAGCCGGTGACGCCCTGACGGCAGAGACAAGAAGGCAGGACAGCAATGGAAGCCAAGGCGAAGGCGCGGTTCGTCCGCGTCACGCCCCAGAAGGCCCGGCGCGTCGTGGACCTCATCCGTGGCAAGCAGGCCGGCGAGGCCGTGGCGGTGCTGAAGTTCGCGCCGCAGGCCGCCGCCGAGCCCGTCCTCAAGACGGTGCAGTCCGCGATCGCGAACGCGGTCGAGGGGGCGAAGCGCAACAGCGAGCGCCTCGACGAGCAGAACCTCTACATCACCGAGGTGTTCGTCGACGAGGGCCCGACGCTCAAGCGGTTCCGTCCGCGGGCGCAGGGTCGCGCGGCCCGCATCAACAAGCGCACGAGCCACATCACCGTGGTCGTCGCGGAGCGTGAGACGAAGGGACGGACCCGATAGTGGGACAGAAGGTCAACCCGCTCGGGTACCGCCTGGGCATCACCACGGACCACCGGTCGCGCTGGTTCGCCGACTCGACGAAGCCGGGTCAGCGCTACCGCGACTACGTCCGCGAGGACGTGCAGATCCGCAAGCTCATGAGCACGGGTCTCGAGCGCGCCGGCATCGCGAAGGTCGAGATCGAGCGCACGCGTGACCGCGTCCGCGTCGACATCCACACCGCCCGCCCGGGCATCGTCATCGGGCGTCGTGGCGCGGAGGCCGACCGCATCCGCGGCGAGCTCGAGAAGCTCACGGGCAAGCAGGTCCAGCTCAACATCCTCGAGGTCAAGAACGCCGAGATCGAGGCCCAGCTGGTCGCCCAGGGCATCGCCGAGCAGCTCGCGAGCCGTGTCTCGTTCCGCCGCGCGATGCGCAAGGGCATCCAGTCGGCGCAGCGCGCCGGTGCCAAGGGCATCCGCGTGCAGGTCTCCGGCCGCCTCGGTGGCGCGGAGATGAGCCGCACGGAGTTCTACCGCGAGGGTCGTGTGCCGCTGCACACGCTCCGCGCGAACATCGACTTCGGCTTCTTCGAGGCCCGCACGACCTTCGGCCGCATCGGCGTGAAGGTCTGGGTCTACAAGGGCGACGTCACCGAGAAGGAGTTCGCCCGCGAGCAGGCGACCCAGGCCCCGCGCCCGGCCCGTGGCCCGCGCGGTGACCGTGGCGACCGCGGCGACCGTGGCCCCCGTGGCGGCGGCCGTCGCGAGCGCACCTCGGACGCCCCTGTCGAGGCCCCCGCGACCGAGGCCGCTCCCGCGGCGGACACCTCGGCTGAGACCGGAACGGAGGCCTGAGCCGTGCTCATCCCGCGCCGACTCAAGCACCGCAAGCAGCACCACCCCGGCCGCTCCGGCGCGTCGACCGGTGGCACCAAGATCTCGTTCGGCGAGTACGGCATCCAGGCTCTCGAGCCCGCCTACGTCACGAACCGGCAGATCGAGGCTGCGCGTATCGCCATGACCCGCCACATCAAGCGTGGTGGGAAGGTCTGGATCAACATCTACCCGGACCGTCCCCTCACGAAGAAGCCCGCCGAGACCCGCATGGGTTCCGGCAAGGGCTCGCCCGAGTGGTGGATCGCCAACGTCAAGCCCGGCCGAGTGATGTTCGAGCTCGCCGGCGTCCCGGAGCCGCTGGCTCGCGAGGCCATGCGCCGCGCCCAGCACAAGCTCCCGATGAAGACCCGTTTCGTGGTTCGCGAGGGTGGTAACTGATGGCTATCGGAACCAAGGACCTGGCTCCCACGGAGCTGGACGCCTTCGACGACGAGAAGCTGGTCGCCGAGCTGAAGAAGGCCAAGGAGGAGCTCTTCAACCTCCGCTTCCAGTCCGCGACCGGTCAGCTCGAGAGCCACGGCCGTCTGAAGGCCGTCCGTCGCGACATCGCCCGGATCTACACGATCCTGCGCGAGCGCGAGCTCGGCATCCGTACCGCTCCGACCGCGAGCGAGTGAGGGCAGCATGAACGAGAAGAGCACCACCGCCACGGCGGAGCACCGCGCGTACCGCAAGACGCGCCGCGGCTACGTCGTGAGCGACAAGATGGACAAGACCGTCGTGGTCGAGGTCGAGGACCGGGTCAAGCACCCGCTCTACGGCAAGGTCATCCGGCGGACCAGCAAGGTCAAGGCGCACGACGAGCAGGGCTCGGCGGGCATCGGCGACCTCGTCCTCATCATGGAGACCCGCCCGCTGTCCGCGACCAAGCGGTGGCGCCTGGTGGAGATCCTCGAGAAGGCGAAGTAAGCCTTCAGCAAGGCGAGCAGCACCACCCCAAGTTGCCCACGGGCGGCGGGGGTGACCCCGCGAGGGAGCACCCCCGCCGCGACGTGTGCATCACGGCAACTACGTCAGGCCAGGCTCGGCGACCAGCTCGACCGAGAACCCGCCGGACGACAGGAGTAGGCAATGATCCAGCAGGAGTCGCGACTGCGTGTCGCCGACAACACGGGTGCCAAGGAGATCCTCTGCATCCGCGTTCTCGGTGGTTCCGGCCGTCGCTACGCAGGCATCGGTGACGTCATCGTCGCCACCGTCAAGGACGCGATCCCCGGCGGCAACGTCAAGAAGGGCGACGTCGTCAAGGCCGTCGTCGTGCGCACCCGCAAGGAGCGCCGCCGTCCGGACGGCTCGTACATCAAGTTCGACGAGAACGCCGCCGTGATCCTCAAGAACGACGGGGAGCCCCGTGGGACTCGCATCTTCGGCCCCGTGGGCCGCGAGCTGCGCGACAAGAAGTTCATGAAGATCATCTCGCTGGCGCCGGAGGTGCTCTGACCATGGCGAAGATCAAGAAGGGCGACCTCGTCCTCGTCATCTCGGGGCGCGACAAGGGCAAGCAGGGCCGCGTGCTCGAGGTCCTCACCGAGACGCAGCGTGTCGTCGTCGAGGGCGTCCAGCGCGTGCAGAAGCACATCAAGGCCGGCCAGACGCAGCGCGGCACCCGCACGGGTGGCATCGAGACCGTCGAGGCCCCCATCCACATCAGCAACGTGATGCTCGTCGACCCGGAGACCAAGAAGGGCACCCGGGTCGGCTACCGCACCGAGCAGGTCGAGCGTGACGGCCGCACGCGGAACGTCCGTGTCCGCGTCGCCAAGCGTTCCGGTAAGGACATCTGATGACCGAGATCACCGCTCCGGCCCAGCCGCGTCTGAAGACCCGCTACGCCGAGGAGATCAAGCCGGCGCTCAACACGCAGTTCGCCTACGAGAACATCAACCAGGTCCCGCGCCTGGTGAAGGTCGTCGTGAACATGGGTGTCGGCGAGGCCGCCAAGGACTCCAAGCTCATCGAGGGCGCGATCCGCGACCTGACCCAGATCACGGGTCAGAAGCCGCAGGTCACCAAGGCCCGCAAGTCCATCGCGCAGTTCAAGCTGCGCGAGGGCATGCCGATCGGCGCGCACGTCACGCTGCGCGGCGACCGCGCGTGGGAGTTCCTGGACCGCCTGCTCTCGACGGCGCTGCCGCGCATCCGTGACTTCCGCGGCCTGTCGGCGAACCAGTTCGACGGCAACGGCAACTACACCTTCGGCCTCACGGAGCAGTCGATGTTCCACGAGATCGACCAGGACAAGATCGACCGTGTCCGCGGCATGGACATCACGATCGTCACGACGGCGAACAACGACGACGAGGGTCGAGCCTTCCTCAAGCTCCTCGGCTTCCCGTTCAAGGAGAACTGACCATGGCGAAGACCGCTCTGATCAACAAGGCTGCCGCCAAGCCGAAGTTCGCGGTGCGTGCCTACACGCGCTGCCAGCGCTGCGGCCGTCCGCACTCGGTGTACCGCAAGTTCGGCCTCTGCCGGATCTGCGTGCGGGAGATGGCCCACCGCGGCGAGCTCCCCGGCGTCACCAAGAGCAGCTGGTAAGACCCCCTCAGTAGGAACGATCGTCGGTAGGTCCCGGGCCCGCTCGCGCGGGTCCGGGATACCCCGGCGAGAAAGGGCTGAAGCCCGATGACCATGACCGACCCGATCGCAGACTTCCTCACGCGTCTGCGCAACGCGAACTCGGCGCACCACGACACGGTGACGATCCCGTTCTCGAAGCTCAAGTCGCACATCGCGGAGATCCTGCAGGCCGAGGGCTACATCCAGGGCTGGACCGTCGAGGACGCCCTCGTGGGCAAGAACCTCGTCGTCACCCTGAAGTACGGCCCCAACCGCGAGCGTGCGCTCGCCGGCCTCAAGCGCGTGTCGAAGCCCGGCCTGCGCGTGTACGCCAAGTCGACCAACCTGCCCAAGGTCCTCGGGGGCCTCGGCGTGGCGATCCTGTCCACGTCGTCCGGTCTCCTGACCGACAAGCAGGCCGCCAAGAAGGGCGTGGGTGGGGAAGTCCTCGCCTACGTCTGGTAATCGAGACCCGGAAGGAGAACGCCAATGTCTCGTATCGGCAGGATCCCCGTCCCGGTCCCGACCGGCGTGGACGTCAACATCGACGGTGCCCTCGTGACGGTGAAGGGCCCCAAGGGCACCCTCACGCACACGGTCGCCGCCCCCATCGAGGTCGCGCGTGACGAGGCCGGTGCCCTGGTGGTCACCCGCCCGAACGACGAGCGCCTCTCGCGCTCGCTGCACGGCCTGACCCGCACGCTCCTCGCGAACCTGGTCACGGGCGTCACCGAGGGCTACGTCAAGAAGCTCGAGATCGTCGGCACCGGTTACCGCGTGACCGCGAAGGGCTCGGACCTCGAGTTCGCGCTCGGCTTCAGCCACCCGGTCGTCGTCACGCCGCCGGAGGGCATCACCTTCGTCGTCGAGGCCCCGACCCGCTTCTCGGTGCAGGGCATCGACAAGCAGCAGGTCGGCGAGGTCGCCGCGAACATCCGCAAGATCCGCAAGCCCGAGCCGTACAAGGGCAAGGGTGTGCGGTACGCGGGCGAGAACGTGCGCCGCAAGGTCGGAAAGGCTGGGAAGTAAGCCATGGCGATCAGCATCAAGGGCAAGGGCAAGTCGATCGCCCGCCAGCGCCGGCACCTCCGCCTGCGCAAGAAGGTCGTGGGCACGGCTGCTCGGCCGCGCCTCGTCGTCACCCGCTCCGCGCGTCACATCACGGCCCAGGTCGTGGACGACGGCATCGGCCAGACCATCGCGTCGGCGTCGACCCTCGAGGTCGACCTGCGCGGTGCCGAGGGCGACAAGTCCGCCAAGGCCCGCAAGGTCGGCGAGCTCGTCGCCGAGCGCGCGAAGGCCAAGGGCATCGACGCGGTCGTCTTCGACCGCGGCGGCAACAAGTACCACGGCCGCGTGGCCGCGGTGGCCGACGGTGCCCGCGAGGGTGGTCTGGCGCTGTGACGACGTACACCGGGAAGAAGAGGACTCACTGATGGCTGCTCCTGCACGCAGCAACACCGGTGCCCAGGGCGGCACCGGCGGCGACCGCCGCGACGGCGGCCGTCGTGACGGTGGGCGTCGTCAGGACGCCGCCGAGAAGAGCGCTTTCGTCGAGCGCGTCGTGACGATCAACCGTGTGGCCAAGGTCGTCAAGGGTGGTCGCCGCTTCAGCTTCACCGCGCTCGTCGTGGTGGGCGACGGTGACGGCACCGTCGGCGTCGGCTACGGCAAGGCCAAGGAGGTGCCCGCGGCGATCGCCAAGGGTGTCGAGGAGGCGAAGAAGAACTTCTTCCGCGTCCCCCGCATCCAGGGCACCATCCCCCACCCCATCCAGGGTGAGGCCGCTGCCGGTGTCGTGTTCCTGCGTCCGGCGTCGCCGGGTACCGGTGTGATCGCCGGTGGTCCCGTCCGCGCCGTCCTGGAGTGCGCCGGGATCCACGACGTCCTGAGCAAGTCGCTCGGCTCGTCGAACGCGATCAACATCGTCCACGCGACCGTCGCGGCCCTCCGTGGCCTCGAGCAGCCGGAGGCCGTGGCCGCGCGCCGCGGTCTGCCGGTCGAGCACGTCGTCCCGGCCGCCCTCCTGCGGGCCCAGGCCGAGGGCCGTGCGGCCGCCGCGGAGAAGGTGGGTGCGTGATGGCTCGTCTCAAGGTGACCCAGAAGAAGTCGGGCATCGGTGGCAAGCAGAACCAGCGCGACACGCTGCGCACCCTGGGCCTCAAGCGGATCGGCGACGTCGTCGTCAAGGAGGACCGCCCTGAGATCCGCGGCATGGTCCAGACCGTGCGGCACCTCGTCGCGGTCGAAGAGGTGGAGTGAGCATGGCTGACGAGAAGAAGGAGACCGAGGAGGTGACGGCCCCCAAGGCCGCCGCCAAGAAGGCTCCCGCCAAGAAGGCCGCCGACGCGGCTGCCGAGGCTCCGAAGAAGACGACGAAGGCGAAGGCCGACAAGGCCGAGACCGCCTCCGCCGCCGCGGAGAAGCCGGCTGCCGACAAGAAGGCGCCCGCGAAGAAGGCCGCCGCTCCGGCGAAGGCCACCACGGCGAAGTCCGAGGCAGCCGTCAAGGCGGCCGAGGCCGCCGCCCAGCCCGGCGCCGGTGGCACCCTCAAGGTGCACCACCTGCGTCCGGCCCCGGGCGCCAAGACCGCCAAGACCCGCGTGGGTCGTGGTGAGGCGTCCAAGGGCAAGACGGCCGGTCGTGGTACCAAGGGCACCAAGGCCCGCTACCAGGTTCCGGCCGCCTTCGAGGGCGGGCAGATGCCGATGCACATGCGTCTGCCGAAGCTCCGTGGCTTCAAGAACCCGTTCCGCACCGAGTACCAGGTCGTCAACCTGGACAAGCTCTCGGCGCTCTACCCGGACGGTGGCGACGTGACGGTCGCCGACCTGGTCGCGAAGGGCGCGGTCCGCAAGGGCCAGCCCGTCAAGGTGCTCGGCACCGGCGAGCTCACGGTCAAGGTCTCCGTGGCCGTGGACGCCTACTCGGCGTCCGCGAAGGAGAAGATCGTGGCTGCCGGCGGCTCCGTCGCGCAGGACTGAACGCCGGACGAGGCCGGTGGGATCTCACTTCCCACCGGCCTCGTTCCGTTTGTCGTCGGGCATCCGTTAGGGTGCCTCGTTGCCCCGCGTCGTGGCGGGGTTCGCGGCCCGGGACAGTCCGGTCGCACGAGACGCCGCCGCTAGGCGGCCCAGGAGGACCAGGTGCTCAGCGCATTCGTCCGGGCGTTCAGGACGCCCGACCTGCGGCGCAAGCTGCTCTTCACGATCGGGATCATGGTCGTCTTCCGGATCGGCTCGTTCCTGCCGACCCCGGGCGTGAGCTATCCCAACGTGCAGGTCTGCATCGACCAGACGCAGGGCGCGAACGACCTGATCGGGATCGTGAACCTGTTCAGCGGGGGAGCGCTCCTGCAGCTCTCCGTCTTCGCGCTGGGGATCATGCCGTACATCACGGCGAGCATCATCATCCAGCTGCTGCGCGTGGTGATCCCCAAGTTCGAGGAGCTGCACCGCGAGGGCCAGTCCGGCACGGCGAAGCTCACGCAGTACACCCGGTACCTCACGATCGCGCTGGCGGTCCTCCAGTCGACGACGATCATCACGATCGCGCGCAGCGGCCAGCTGTTCCAGGGCTGCACCGTCGACGTCATCCCCGACGACAGCTGGATCACGCTGCTCATCATGGTCATCACGATGACCGCGGGCACCGGCCTCATCATGTGGCTCGGCGAGCTCATCACCGAGCGCGGCGTCGGCAACGGCATGTCGCTCCTCATCTTCACGTCGATCGCCGCGAGCTTCCCCGGTGCGATGTGGTCGATCGCCGGTGGCGCCGGCGGTGGCGCGAAGTTCGTCGCGGTCCTCGCCGTGGTCGTCCTCGTCATCGCGCTCGTCGTCTTCGTCGAGCAGTCGCAGCGCCGCATCCCGGTCCAGTACGCCAAGCGCATGGTCGGCCGCCGCATGTATGGCGGGTCGAGCACCTACATCCCGATCAAGATCAACATGGCCGGTGTCATCCCGGTGATCTTCGCGTCGTCCCTGCTCGCGGTCCCGGGCCTCATCGCCCAGTTCGGCGACCCGACCGCCGGGTGGGTCCAGTGGGTGTCGCGCTACATCGCGGACCCGGCGTCGCCGTGGCACATCGCGATCTACGTCCTCCTCATCATCTTCTTCTGCTACTTCTACACGGCGATCACGTTCAACCCGGACGAGGTCGCGGACAACATGAAGAAGTACGGCGGCTTCATCCCCGGCATCCGGGCGGGTCGTCCGACGGCCGAGTACCTCGACTACGTCATCACGCGGATCACGGCGCCGGGCTCGATCTACCTGGCCCTCGTCGCGCTGATCCCGACCATCGTCTTCATCGCCCTCGACGTGAGCACGAACATCCCGTTCGGCGGCTCGTCGATCCTCATCGTCGTCGGTGTCGGCCTGGAGACCGTCAAGCAGATCGAGTCGCAGCTCCAGCAGCGGCACTACGAAGGGTTCCTGCGGTGAGCGCACGTCTCGTCCTCCTCGGCCCGCCCGGAGCGGGCAAGGGCACCCAGGCGGCCCGGCTCGCGGAGCGCCTCGGGGTCCCCGCGATCTCGACCGGCGACATCTTCCGCGCCAACATCAAGAACGGCACCGAGCTCGGCCAGAAGGTCCAGGCGATCACCGCGTCCGGCGCCCTCGTGCCGGACGAGCTGACGAACGACCTCGTGCGCGACCGGCTCGCGCAGGACGACGTCGCCGAGGGCTTCCTGCTCGACGGCTACCCGCGCAACGTCGCCCAGGTCGCGGCGCTCGACGAGATCCTCGGCGACCGCGCCGTCGACCTCGCGGTCGAGATCACCGCGGACCCCGACGTCGTCGTGGGCCGTCTGCTCAAGCGCGCCGAGATCGAGGGCCGCGCGGACGACACCGAGGACGTCATCCGCCACCGTCTCGACGTGTACGCCCAGCAGACCGCACCCATCTCGGCCGTCTACGCCGAGCGGGGTCTGCTGGTCCAGGTCGACGGCATCGGCGAGGTCGACGAGGTCACCGAGCGGCTGCTCGCCGCGATCGGTCAGCTCGCCCGCTGACGCGGGTCCTGGCAGGTGGTGCCCGTGTTCGGCCGTGAGCGCATCGAGTACAAGACCCCCGACCAGGTCCGCGTCATGCGTCGCGCCGGCCTCGTCGTCGCGGACGCCCTCGCGGCGGTCCGGCAGCGCGTCGCCCCCGGTGTGACGACGGCCGACCTCGACGAGGTCGCCGCCGCGGTCATCTCGGACGCCGGGGCGACGCCGTCGTTCCTGGGCTACCACGGGTACCCCGCGACGCTGTGCGTGTCCGTGAACGACGAGGTCGTGCACGGCATCCCCGGGGCGCGTGTCCTCGAGCCCGGTGACGTCGTGTCCGTCGACTGCGGCGCGGTCGTCGACGGGTGGCACGGTGACTCCGCGATCACGGTCGTGCTCGACGGCGGGGAGCAGGCCGACGCGGACCTCGCGGAGACGACCCGGAAGGCCATGTGGGCGGGCATCGCCGCGCTGGCGTCGGCCGAACGGCTGGGTGCCGTCGGCGAGGCCGTCGAGGACGTCGTGGACGCGGCGCTCGAGTCCGGCCTGAACGACGGCCGGCGCTACGGCGTGGTCGAGGAGTACGTGGGCCACGGCATCGGCACGGCCATGCACCAGCCGCCGGACGTCCTGAACTACCGCGCGCGCGACCGCGGTCCCCGCGTGAAGGCCGGCATGTGCGTCGCGATCGAGCCGATGGTCGTGCGCGGCCAGCGGTTCACGCAGGTGCTCGACGACGACTGGACCGTGGTGACGGTCGACGGCTCGCGCGCGGCGCACTGGGAGCACACCGTCGCCGTGCTGGAGGGCGGCATCTGGGTGCTGACGGCGCACGACGGGGGAGCGGCCGAGCTCGCCGCGCTCGGCGTCGAGGTGGCCGCGCTCGCCTGACCGCTCGGCGGAGCGCGCTTCTCACGGCGATGCCGTGCCGAGCCCGTGCGGTGCTGCGCCGCGCTCGGCCAGGCTGTGCTGCGCACGCGCGGCGCGCCCGGGCGTCGACGCCCGCGGGGGCGTCCGGCGGATCGAGGCGGCCTCCGCGCGGGAAGCGCTACCACACGATCGGGTGAACACGCGTCCAGATTCGCGCCCGAATGCGCCCGACCTGGGCAAACGGCCCCACGACGTCCGGTTTGTCGGATAGTGTGCCGCGCGGCGGGATCGTCCTCCCGCCAGGACCGCCACCGCACCTCGTCGCACGCCTGCGGCGAGGTGCTCGCGTGCGGTCCGTCGGACACGCAGGCGTGTGCCCCCTCGTCATGCCTGCCGCACACGATGGGTTGGTCCCTATGCAGCGCAGCAGTCGTCCGTCCCTCCGGTCCCACGCGCGACGGGCTGCCGTCGTCGGGACGTCCGTCCTCGCGGCCGGCCTGCTCGCGGCCTCACCTGCCGCGGCGCACGGCGGCTCCGGCCACGGGGGACCGCACGGCGGCTCGCAGGGCGGCGGCTCGCACGGTGGAGGGTCGTGGAGCAAGCCGAAGCCCCCCAGCTCGACGGGGGCCGTGACGCCGACGCCGATGCAGTCGGCGCAGCCGAAGCCCACGCGCGGCGGGCAGACGACCACGGCCGCGTACGTGTACCTCAAGAAGGACGCCAAGGCCCCCGCGTCGTGGGAGAACTCGACGCAGCAGTACCTCGTCGCCACGTGGGACGGCGCGCAGTGGCGCAACATCACCTGGGACCAGATCCGCGACGCCGTGCCGTTCGAGGTCTGCGGCCCGGGCTGGGGCGTGCAGCAGGACGCCGCGTACGGCGGGTCGCAGGTCTTCACCGACTCCGACGCGCCGCACTACCCCGACGGCGTGCTGAAGTGGGTCAACCAGGGCGGGCCGCTGTTCGCCGCGGACCACTGGGACCTCGAGGAGCAGGTCGGCGCCGTCCCCGCGTGCGCCCCCACCTACCCGACGCCGACGCAGTCCGCGACGCCCACGCCGAGCGCGACCCCGACGCCCTCGGTGACGCCCGTGCCGACCGTGACGCCCGAGGCCCCGTCGCCGGCGCCCGCGCCGACCGACGTCGTGGACGACGACGCGACGCCGACGCCGACCGCGACCTCCACCCCGGTCGCGACGCCGGCACCGACGCCCAGCGCGACGTCCGAGGTGCTGGCGGCCGGCCCCGCGTCGACGCCGACGCCGACGGTCCGCTCCGAGGTGCTCGCGGCCGGGGCGCTCGCGACGACCGGCTCCACGGCGCTGCCGCTCGCGATCGGCGCGGGCGTGCTGGTCGCGGCCGGCGGTGTCCTGCTGGCGCTGCGCAACCGCCGCCGTCCGAGCGCCGGCTCCGACGCCTGACCCTGCATGACCCGGGCCGCTGACGGCCCGTGACGCGACCGCCGGACCTGGCGACCGTCCCCGTGGCAGCACGTGGGCGCAGGTCCGGCGGTTTCGTCCTGTGCGGCGGATGCCGTAACATAGTCCGTTGGGTGTGTGCGCCCAGTTGGCTGACAGTCGTCGCGCGATCGGATGTCTCGAGATCGCGGGTCTCCCTGCCGGCCGTCGCGCCACGGCCGTCCCGTCGTCCTCGACGCGGGAGGGCCTCGGTGCGGTCCGGGCCCTCGCACTCTCCACGAACGCCGGTCCCGTTCCCGCACGCGCGGGGGCACGGCTGACGTGGGCTGACAGGACCAGGACCGACAGTTAGCGGAGGACATGGCGAAGAAGGACGGTGTCATCGAGATCGAGGGCAGCGTCGTGGAGGCTCTGCCGAACGCGATGTTCCGCGTGGAGCTCACGAACGGCCACAAGGTGCTCGCCCACATCTCGGGCAAGATGCGTCAGCACTACATCCGGATCCTCCCCGAGGACCGGGTGGTCGTCGAGCTGAGCCCGTACGACCTGTCCCGCGGTCGGATCGTCTACCGCTACAAGTAACCACCACTCGAACACGCCGTCACGCCCCGGGGGAGCCCGCGGGTCAGCGGCGGCGGAGGAATCAACGCGATGAAGGTCAAGCCCAGCGTCAAGAAGATCTGCGACAAGTGCAAGGTGATCCGCCGGCACGGTCGCGTCCAGGTGATCTGCGAGAACCTGCGCCACAAGCAGCGCCAGGGCTGACGCCCTGACGGTGCGTCACGGGTCCGCCCGGGCGCACGTCGAGCAGCACCACCGGTCCCGTACGGGGCCATCGGCCCCGGGCTCGGGGCCGGCAAGCGCACCACCACTCCGGTCGGTGCCGGGCAGCAGCCCGGTCCGGACCGGCGAACCCTCGGTCGGAGGCCGGGGCCCGCAGCACGCGGGAAGGTGGCGCGGAAGACCTCCGACGCAGTTCAGGAGCCACCAGGCACATGGCACGTCTCATCGGCGTCGACCTCCCCCGCGAGAAGCGGCTGGAGATCGCGCTCACCTACATCTACGGGGTCGGCCGCACGCGCGCCCAGCAGACCCTCGCCGCCACGGGCATCAGCCCCGACGTCCGCGTCAAGGACCTCGGGGACACCGAGCTCGTCGCGCTGCGTGACTACCTCGAGGGCAACTTCAAGCTCGAGGGTGACCTCCGCCGTGAGGTCGCCGCGGACATCCGCCGCAAGGTCGAGATCGGCTGCTACGAGGGCCTCCGCCACCGCCGTGGCCTTCCCGTGCGCGGTCAGCGCACGAAGACCAACGCGCGCACCCGCAAGGGCCCGAAGCGCACCGTCGCCGGCAAGAAGAAGGCCGGGCGCAAGTAACCCGCACGTCCCGCGAGGACCGCGCCCACGGCGCGAGGTCCCGGGACGTCGGCACACGCAGCCTGACGACCACGAGAGAAGAAGCAGATGCCTCCCAAGACCCGCAGTTCCGTGCGCAAGCCGCGCCGCAAGGAGAAGAAGAACGTCTCCCACGGCCAGGCGCACATCAAGAGCACGTTCAACAACACGATCGTCTCCATCACGGACCCGTCCGGCGCCGTGATCGCGTGGGCGTCCTCCGGCCAGGTCGGCTTCAAGGGCTCGCGCAAGTCGACGCCGTTCGCCGCGCAGCTCGCCGCCGAGGCCGCCGCCCGTCGTGCCCAGGAGCACGGCATGCGCAAGGTCGACGTCTTCGTCAAGGGCCCGGGCTCGGGCCGTGAGACCGCGATCCGCTCGCTGCAGGCGACCGGCCTCGAGGTCGGCTCGATCCAGGACGTGACGCCCCAGGCGCACAACGGCTGCCGTCCGCCCAAGCGCCGCCGCGTCTGACCCTCGGCTCGGCCGTGGCCGGTGCTCGCGTCGTCGACGCACCGGCCACGGCTCCGCTCGTCAACCCGGTCATGCGGACCGAGGCATGGCCGTCACGCAGTACTGCGGAGCGTCATATGGCGGACGCCCGCTGAGAGGAAACCCACCGTGCTCATCGCACAGCGCCCCACCCTGACCGAAGAGGTCATCTCGGAGAACCGCTCGCGGTTCTCCATCGAGCCGCTCGAGCCGGGCTTCGGCTACACGCTCGGCAACTCGCTGCGCCGGACGCTGCTGTCCTCCATCCCCGGTGCCGCCGTCACCTCCATCCGGATCGACGGCGTGCTGCACGAGTTCTCCACCGTGCCGGGTGTCAAGGAGGACGTCACCGAGATCATCCTCAACATCAAGAACCTCGTCGTCTCCTCGGAGAACGACGAGCCGGTCGTGATGTACCTGCGCAAGCAGGGGTCGGGTGTCGTCACCGCCGCGGACATCGTGCCGCCGGCCGGGGTCGAGGTGCACAACCCCGACCTGCACCTGGCGACGCTGAACGACAAGGGCAAGCTGGAGATCGAGCTCACGGTCGAGCGCGGCCGCGGCTACGTCTCCGCCGCCCAGAACAAGTCGTTCGACGCCGAGATCGGCCGCATCCCGGTCGACTCGATCTACTCGCCGGTCCTCAAGGTGACCTACAAGGTCGAGGCGACGCGTGTCGAGCAGCGGACCGACTTCGACAAGCTCGTCGTCGACGTCGAGACCAAGGCCGCGATCAGCCCGCGCGACGCGCTCGCGTCCGCCGGCAAGACGCTCGTCGAGCTGTTCGGCCTCGCGCGTGAGCTCAACGTCGAGGCGGAGGGCATCGAGATCGGCCCGTCGCCGACCGACGCCGCGCTCGCCGCGGACCTCGCGCTGCCGATCGAGGACCTGCAGCTGACGATCCGCTCGTACAACTGCCTCAAGCGTGAGGGCATCCACACCGTGGGTGAGCTCGTGGCGCGCAGCGAGGCCGACCTCCTGGACATCCGCAACTTCGGCGCGAAGTCCATCACCGAGGTCAAGGAGAAGCTGGCCGAGCTCGGCCTGACGCTCAAGGACAGCCCGCTCGACTTCGACCCGTCCGCGTCCGCCTTCTACGGCGACGACGAGGGCGACTTCGTCGAGGACGAGCAGTACTGACGCCGGGGGACGCGCGCCGGGCCTGAACGGTCCGGTGCGCGTCGCCGATCACTGGAACTCAAGGAGTAGAGACCATGCCCACGCCCACCAAGGGTCCCCGGCTCGGTGGCGGACCGGCGCACGAGCGTCTGATCCTCGCGAACCTCGCGACGCAGCTGTTCGAGCACAAGCGGATCACGACGACCGAGGCCAAGGCCAAGCGCCTGCGCCCGCTCGCCGAGCGCCTCATCACGTTCGCGAAGCGCGGCGACCTGCACGCCCGCCGCCGTGTCCTGACGGTCGTCAAGGACAAGGGTGTCGTGCACAGCCTGTTCACCGAGATCGCGCCGGCCGTCGCCGAGCGTCAGGGTGGCTACACGCGCATCACGAAGATCGGTCCGCGCAAGGGCGACAACGCGCCCATGGCCGTGATCGAGCTCGTGCTCGAGCCGCTGTCGCCGAAGCAGGCCGTCGTCAAGGAGGCCACCAAGGCCACCGCGAAGGCCGCGCCGAAGACGGAGACGAAGGCCGAGGAGGCTCCCGCCGCCGAGGTCGAGGAGACCACCGACGCCGAGGCGACCGAGGCTCCGGCCGAGGACGCCGCCGCGACCGAGGGCGACGCCGACAAGGCCTGACCCTCCCGCAGCATCACGACGGGCCCGGAACCGCGCAGGTTCCGGGCCCTTCGTGCGTCCCGAGCGCCCGACGTCGGTCGTAGGGTCGAGGCATGGGGCTGCCGGTCGTCCTGGTGCACGGGTTGCGGACGTCGCGCACGATGTGGCGCGCCCAGGTCGAGGCGCTCGAGCGCGCCGGCCGCACGGCGCTGGCCGTCGACCTGCCCGGGCACGGCGAGCGGGTCGACGAGCCGTTCACCTTCGACGGCGCGGTCGCGACGGTGCGCCGTGCGGTCGACGACGTCGGCGGGCGGGCGCTCGTCGTCGGCCTCTCGCTCGGCGGCTACGTCGGCATCGCGCACGCCGCCCGCCATCCCGAGCAGGTGGCGGGGCTCGTCGCGGCGTCCTGCTCGACGCGTCCGCTGCGGCTGCTCGTCGAGGGGTGGTCGCTCGCGGCGCGCGGCATCGTGCGGCTCCCGGACCACGGCGAGCGGCTCAACGCGTTCATGGTGCGCCGGTTCCTGCCCGCGCAGGGCGCCCTCGACGTGGGCGCGGGCGGGTTCGCGCTGCTCGTCACCGAGGACGTGCTGCACGAGGTGGCGACGGCGACGCCGCTCGACGACCTCGCGCGCATCGACGCTCCGGTGTGGCTGGTCAACGGCCGGTTCGACCACTTCCGTGGTGACGAGCGCGCGTTCCTGCGGGCGTGCCGGCGGGGCAGGCTCGTCGTCGTGCCGGGGGCGACGCACCTGGTGAGCCTCGTCGCGCCCGAGCGGTTCACCCGGGTGGTGCTCGAGGCGCTCGACGAGGTCGACCGGGTGGAAGCCGGCGCGGACGATCCCGCGACCGCGACGCTGCTCCAGGGCGGCCGGGGCGCGACTCCTGGTGGCGGCACCGACCGCGCGACGTCCGCGCGGTGACGCGAGCGGTCGGTGCGCGGCGTCGGCTCGGTGACGCGAGCGGTCGGTGCGCGGCGTCGGCGCGGTGACGCGAGCGGCTGGGCCTGGCGTCCGTGACTGCGCGGGGTCAGGCGTGCAGCGTCCAGGCGCGGACGCCGCCGACGATGCCGGCCTGGTTGGGCACGACGACGACGTCGTCGCCGAGGCGTTCGAGCACCTGCGGGGTGACCTGCCGCGCGTTGCCGCCGCCGAGGTAGAGGCGGTCCCACAGGAACACGGGGCGCAGGCCCTCGACGACGCGGCGCACGCGCCGTGACCAGAGTCCGTCGCCGAGCCGCGCACGCTCGACCTGCCCGACGTACGCGTCGTACGTCGTCCCCCAGCGGACCGGCGCGTGCGACAGCTCGAGGTGCGGTGCGAGGACCCCGCCGTCGAACAGCGCGGAGCCGAGGCCGGTGCCGAGCGTGAGGACGAGCTCGACGCCCGTCCCGGACACCACGCCGGCGCCGTGGACCTCGGCGTCGTTGAGCACGAGCGTCGGGACGCCCAGGCGCTCCTGGAGGGCGGCACGGATGTCGCAGCCCGCCCAGGCCTCGACGAGCGCGGGGTCGACGGCGGTGCGCGGGCCGGAGCGCGTCACGTAGTGCGGGGTCGCGACGACGACGCCGTGGCGGATCATGCCGGGCATCCCGACGGTCGCCCGGTCCGCGGCGGGGAGGTCGGCGCCGATCGCGGCGATCGTGTCGACGAGGCGTGCCGGCGGCAGCGGGTACGGCGTGGGCACGCGGACCGCGGGCGCGTGGAGCGTGCCGGCGGCGTCGAGCACGGACGCCTTGATGCCCCCGCCGCCGCAGTCGACGGCGAGCGTGAACGGGTGGGCGGGCGGCGTCGGCACGCTGCCACGCTAGCCCGCTGCCGGGCGGGCGGCGTGCTCCGCCGGACGCCGCGCTCGGAGCGGGACGGAGGCGGGCATCGGGCTGGTGGCGGACGGACCCGCGCAGGAGACGCACCGCCGTGCTGCCTCGACAGGCGGCGACGGCTGTCGCGACACGCGCGCTGCCGCGACGCTGCGCCACGCGGCGAACCGCGTGCGAGCGGGTCTCGAGCCGCCGACTACCGTGGTGCCCCGTGACCGAGCCGCCCACCCGCCCGAGGACCGGGCCGTCGACCGATCCGACGACCGAGGCGGCGACGGAGTCGACGACCGAGCCGACCACCGAGCCGTCCGTCGACCTGCTCGCCGACGCGGCAGACGGTGATGCGCGCGTGACGCGCCTGCGACTCGACCTCGCCTACGACGGGACGGCGTTCAGCGGGTGGGCACGTCAGCCGACGCTGCGGACGGTCCAGGGAGTGCTCGAGGACGCGCTCGCGGTGGTGCTCCGGACGGCGGCCCACGGAGTGCCGGCGCCGCACGTGACGGTCGCGGGGCGGACCGACGCGGGCGTGCACGCCCGTGGGCAGGTCGCGCACGTCGATGTCGCGCCCGCGGTGCTCGAGGCGGCGCGCGGCCGCTCGGCCCCCACGGCGGAGGCGGCCCTGGTGTCGAGGCTCGCGGGGGTGCTGCCCGCGGACCTCGTCGTGCACCGCGTGACGGCGGCCGCGCCGGGGTTCGACGCGCGCTTCTCGGCGCTGCGGCGCCGCTACGCCTACCGGATCTGCGACGACAGCGCGGCGCGCGACCCGCTCAGCCGCGCGCACGTGCTGTGGCGCCGGCGCTCGCTCGACGTGGCGGCGATGGACGCGGCGGCGGGGGCCCTGGTCGGGCGGCACGACTTCGCGGCGTACTGCAAGCCACGCGAGGGCGCGACGACGATCCGCACGCTCGAGCGGTTCTCGTGGTCGCGGCCGACCGAGGGGGCCGACGCGGGTCTCGTCGTCGCGACGGTGCAGGCGGACGCGTTCTGCCACTCGATGGTGCGCGCGCTGGTCGGTGCGTGCGTCGCCGTGGGGGAGGGGCGGCGCCCGGTGGCGTGGACGGCGGAGCTGCTCGCGGGCCGGCGTCGGGACGCGGGTGCGCACGTGGTCGCGGCGCACGGGCTCACGCTCGAGGAGGTCGGCTACCCGGCCGACGACGCGCTCGCGGCGCGCGCGGTGCAGACCCGCGCGCGCCGCGAGGCGCACGACGTCGACGCGACACCGGGGTGCTGCTGAGGCACCGCCACGCCGCCGCGCCCGACGGCGTCAGAGACGGTCGTCGTCCTCGTCCTGGTAGAACCGCTCGTCGACGTACTCCTCCTCGATGACGTGCACGGCCGCCTCCTCGGCGGTCGCGGCGCCGCCGGAGACCCCTGCGTCGACGGCGAAGGTGTCGTTCACGCCGGACTCGACGGCGTCGTCGTCGGCGACCAGGCGCCCCGCGCGGAACTCCTCGCGGTCCCCGGTGACGCGCGGGCGCGCCTCCCAGACCTCGGGCTCCTCCTGCTCGATGCGCTGGTCGATCGTCTCCCGGTGCTCCTCCTCCCAGTGCGTCTCCCCGTAGTGGGTGGAGCGGGGGCGGTCGCGCTCGGGCGGGGTGTAGCCCTCGTCGAGGTGGTCGTCGACGCCCCGCTCGACGAGGGTGTCCTCGCCGGGGAGCTGGTCGGAGTCGCCCTCGCTGCCGAGCGCGGCATCGGTCCGGGTGGCAGGTGTCTCGTCGCTCATGCACCGACCCTCGCACCGGCGGCGACGCTCCGCCAGGGGACGGCCGGGCAATGAGGTTCGGCCGTGTCGCGCGCGCCGGTCACACTGTGCGGCATGGGTCATCTCGACATCGGCGGCATCGGCTACGTGCTGCCCGACGGCCGCCCGCTGCTCGACGACGTGACGTTCCGCGTCGGGGAGGGCGCGCGCGTCGCGCTCGTCGGACCGAACGGGGTGGGCAAGTCGACGCTGCTGCGGATCGTCGCGGGCGACGAGCAGCCGCACGCGGGGTCGGTGCAACGCAGTGGCGGCCTGGGCGTCATGCGTCAGGACGTCGGGCGGATCGACGACGACCGGTCGGTGCGGGACCTGCTCGCGTCGCTCGCTCCCGCCGCGGTGCGGGACGCGGCCGTCGAGCTCGCCGCCGCAGAGCTCGGGATCATGGAGGTCGACGACGAGCCCGCGCAGATGCGGTACGCGCAGGCGCTCGTCGACTGGGCGGACGTCGGCGGCTACGAGGCCGAGGCGGGCTGGGACCGCGTGACGGACGCGGTCCTGTCGGTCCCGTTCGAGCGTGCGCAGCACCGTGAGGTGCGGACGCTGTCGGGCGGTGAGCAGAAGCGCCTGGTCCTGGAGGCGCTGCTGCGCGGACCGGACGAGGTGCTGCTGCTCGACGAGCCGGACAACGCGCTCGACGTCCCGACCAAGAGGTGGCTCGAGGAACGGCTGGTCGCGTCGGCGAAGTCGGTGCTCCTCGTGAGCCACGACCGCGAGCTCCTGTCGCGCGTGGCGACGCACGTCGCGACGCTCGAGCCGACCGCGGTCGGGGCGTCGGTGTGGGTGCACGGCGGGAGCTTCGCGACCTACCACCAGGCGCGCGAGGACCGGCGCTCGCGGCTCGAGGAGCTCATGCGCCGCTGGGAGGAGGAGCACGCGAAGCTCCGCGAGCTCGTGCTCACGCTCAAGACGAAGGCGGCGTTCAACGACGGGCTCGCGTCGCGGTACCAGGCGGCGCAGACGCGGCTGCGCAAGTTCGAGGAGGCCGGTCCGCCGATGGTGAAGGTGCGCGAGCAGTCGGTGCGCGTGCGCCTGCGCGGCGGGCGGACCGCCAAGCGCGCGGTGGTCGCGACGGGCCTCGAGCTCACGGGGCTGATGAAGCCGTTCGACCTCGAGGTGTGGTTCGGCGAGCGCGTCGCGGTGCTCGGGTCGAACGGGTCGGGGAAGTCGCACTTCCTGCGGCTGCTCGCGGCCGGCGGCTCGGACCCCGGCCCGGAGCACGAGCCCGCGGGGGAGACGGCGGTCGCGCCCGTGCGGCACACGGGTTCCGTCGTCCTCGGCTCGCGCGTGCGGCCGGGGTGGTTCGCGCAGAACCACGCTCACCCCGAGCTCGTCGGGCGGACGCTCCTCGAGATCCTGCACCGGGGTGACGCGCACCGGTCCGGCCTCGGGCGCGAGCAGGCGAGCCGCGCGCTCGACCGGTACGAGCTGGTCGACCAGGCCGAGCAGGTGTACGAGACGCTCTCGGGCGGGCAGCAGGCCCGGCTGCAGATCCTCCTGCTCGAGCTCGGCGGGGCGACGCTGCTGCTCCTCGACGAGCCGACGGACAACCTCGACCTGCACTCGGCGGAGGCGCTCGAGGCGGGGCTCGCGGCGTTCGAGGGCACGGTGCTCGCCGTCACGCACGACCGCTGGTTCACGCGGACCTTCGACCGGTTCCTCGTGTTAGCGGCCGACGGGTCGGTCGTCGAGACGCCGGAGCCGGTCTGGGACACGGCGCGGGTCGAGCGGGCGCGCTGAGCACGGGCGGGCGGCGCACCGACCCCGAGGGGCGCCGGCCGCCGGCTCGGCGGGGGGGCCGCGCGGCATGAGCGAGGCGTCGCCGCGCGAGTGTCCACCGGACGGCCCAGCGGCCGTCACCCGGTTGCCGTACGACCTGGGACTCCCGTCCTGCATGTCGACGTTTCTCACCCGCGCGGCCGGTCGCGCGCGGCGCACAATGACGCCATGTCGAACACGAGCGTGCCGTGGGTCCACCGCCCTGCGCGGGTCGACGACGCGGCGGCGCTCGGCACCCTCGCCGAGTGGCTGTCGCACGTCCAGCTGACCGACACCGACGACCAGGAGGAGCTCGAGCGCTGCGCGGAGGCGCTGCAGCGCATCGCGCTCGCGTCGGGCGTCCTCATGCGTCAGCTCGGCGACCTGTCGCTCGACCGGTGCGACTTCAGCGACCACCTGCTGGCCGACGAGCGGCACCGCGTCGCCGAGGCGCAGCGTGCCGCGCTGCAGGAGGCGCTCGGGACGCTCGTCGACCGGGCGCGTGCACGTCGCGGCCGGCACGCGGGCGTCGTGCCCGTCGCCGACCTGCAGGCGCTGCTGCCGAGCCACCGCCAGGCACCGCGCGCCGGCGCGTAGCCCTCGTCGGCGGCGGGCACCGGGCCCGGACGGCGCCCGCGACGCCGCGTCAGCCGCCCGCGACCAGCAGCACCGCCAGCGTCGCCATGACCGCGGCGACGACGCCGTCGAGCACCTGCCACGCCCGCGGCCGCGCGAACAGCGGCTGCAGCCGCCCGGCGCCGAAGCCGAGCGCGGTGAACCACACGAAGCTCGCGGCGACGGCGCCCGCGCCGAACGCCCAGCCGCCCGCCGCGGGGTGCTGCTGCGCGAGCCCGCCGAGCAGCACCACGGTGTCGAGGTAGACGTGCGGGTTGAGGAACGTCAGCGCGAGGCACGTGAGCAGCACGGCCGAGCGGCGGGCCGGTCCGTCGTCGGCGGGGTCGAGGTGCTGCGGCCGCGCGACCCGTCGGGCCGCCCCGACCGCGAGGACCACGAGGAACGCGGCTCCGGCGTACCGGATCACGCGCAGCACGACGGGGTGGTCCCCGACGAGCGCGCCGAGCCCCGCGATGCCCGCGGCGACGAGCAGCGCGTCCGCGCCCGCGCACACGGCCACGACGGGCAGGACGTGCTCCCGACGCAGCCCCTGGCGCAGCACGAACGCGTTCTGCGCACCGATGGCGACGATGAGCGAGAGCGCGCTGAGGAAGCCGGTGAGGACCGCGGGGAGCATGTGGTCGACGGTAGGTCGGACCGTCCGGTGAAGACCAGTTCAGGTTTCTGGACGACCGTTAGTATTGCTTCATGTCGTTCGACGCCGAGCACCTGCGCACGCTCGCCACCGTGGTCGACGAGGGCAGCTTCGACGCCGCGGCCCGCGCGCTGCACGTGACCCCGTCCGCCGTGAGCCAGCGGATCAGGGCGCTCGAGCAGCAGGTCGGTGGCGTCGTCGTGCAGCGCACGCGCCCGTGCCGGCCCACGGCGGCGGGCGAGGTGCTCGTGCGGCTCGCCGGTCAGGTCGACGTCCTGGCGCGCGACGCGCTCGCCGAGCTCGGGGCGGTCGCCGGTGCGCAGCCCGGGGGGCGGCGACGGCTCGCGGTCGCCGTCAACGCCGACTCGCTCTCCACCTGGTTCCCCGCGGCGCTCGCCGGGCTGCCCGACGACGTGCTCGTCGACCTGCGCCGCGAGGACCAGGACCTGTCGGCGCAGCTGCTCCGGGACGGCACGGTCGCCGCCGCGGTCACCGCGGAGCGGCACGCGGTGCAGGGCTGCCGCGTCCGGGCCCTCGGGTCGATGCGGTACGTGGCGCTCGCGGCCCCGGCCGTCCGGGACCGCTGGTTCGCGGACCCGGACCCGTCGCCGCGGGCGCTCGCGGACGCGCTCGGGCACGTGCCGGCGGTGGCGTTCAACCGTGCCGACGGCCTCCAGCACGCCTTCGCCCACCAGATGACGCGTGAGCGGCCCGCGCTCCCGCTGCACTACGCGCCCGAGCAGGGGGCGTTCGTCGCGCTGCTGCGCGCCGGACTCGGCTGGGGGATGGTGCCCGAGCAGGCGGCGGCCGCGGAGCGGGACGCCGGTGCGCTCGTCGACGTCGCGCCCGGCCGGTGGCTCGACGTGCCGCTGTTCTGGCAGCACTGGGCGCTGCGCACCCCGACCCTGGACGACCTGACGGCGCGCGTGCTCGCGGCGGCACGGGCGCTCCACCGGGCGTGACGCGCTCACGGCGGTACGGCCCGGCGGTGCGGCGCGGCGGTGCGGCCTGGCGCGGCGTCCCGGCGCGGCGTCTCGGCACGGTGTGGCGCAGCCGACGCCACCTGTTTTGACCGCCCCTCCGGGCCGCAGGTACTCTTGTGCGTTGTTGTGCGTCCCCTGTCGCGCGCCCGGACTTCTCACCTGAGCGCTGCGGTGGCGTCCCGGTGCGGTTCCCACTCGCCGGAGGGATGCTCCGACAGCCCTCCACGGCGCCGCTCGCGCGACGACCGTGACATGCAGACACAACGAACGAAGGCTTACGACCCGTGCGTACGTACACCCCGAAGCCCGGCGACGTCGAGCGGACCTGGTACGTCATCGACGCGACCGATGTCGTCCTCGGCCGCCTGGCCACCCACGTGGCCACGCTGCTGCGCGGCAAGCACAAGGCCACCTTTGCTCCGCACGTCGACGGCGGCGACTTCGTCATCGTCATCAACGCGGACAAGGTCGCCCTCACCGGCAACAAGCGCGAGACCAAGCTCGCCTACCGCCACTCCGGCTACCCGGGTGGTCTGCGGGCGACGCGCTACACCGAGCTGCTCGAGAAGCACCCCGAGCGCGCGATCGAGAAGGCCGTCCGCGGCATGCTCCCCAAGAGCTCGCTCGCTGCGAAGCAGCTCGGCAAGCTCAAGGTCTACGCCGGCGCCGAGCACCCTCACGCCGCGCAGCAGCCGAAGCCGTTCGAGATCACCCAGGTCGCGCAGCAGGCCTGACGGCCGCCGCGCGTAGAGAAGACAGGAACCGAGGACACCAGTGGCAGAGACCACGGTCGACATCGACCTCGAGGGCGACGAGACGCCCACCAGCTACACCAGCGAGACGGCGGCCCCCCAGGGTCGCGGTCAGTCCATCACGGCCCCCGGCCAGGCCCTCGGCCGCCGCAAGGAGGCCATCGCCCGCGTGCGCCTGGTGCCCGGCACCGGCCAGTGGAAGATCAACGGGCGCACGCTCGAGGACTACTTCCCGAACAAGGTGCACCAGCAGCTCGTCAACTCGCCGCTGAAGCTCGTGGACGTCGAGGGTCGCTTCGACGTCGTCGCGCGCATCACCGGCGGCGGCGTCTCCGGCCAGGCCGGCGCGCTGCGCCTGGGCATCGCCCGCGCGCTCAACGCGATCGACGCCGAGCACAACCGCCCGGCCCTCAAGAAGGCCGGCTTCCTCACGCGCGACGCCCGTGTGGTCGAGCGCAAGAAGGCCGGTCTCAAGAAGGCCCGCAAGGCTCCGCAGTACTCGAAGCGCTGATCCCAGCGCCTCACCCGATGGCCCCGTCGGTCGGAAGACCTGCGGGGCCATCGGTGTCTGCGGGATCGTGGGCACAGCAGGACAGACGGCGGGGACGCGCAGGGCGCGCCGACGACGTCGCGCGACAAGGGAGTGCAGAGATGGCCCGACTGTTCGGCACCGACGGGGTGCGAGGACTCGCGAACCGGGACGTGACGGCCGAGCTCGCGCTCGACCTGTCCGTCGCCGCGGCGCACGTGCTCGGCGCGAGCGGCGCGTTCGAGGGGCACCGGCCACGCGCGGTCGTCGGCCGCGACTCCCGCGCGTCGGGCGAGTTCCTCGCCGCCGCCGTCGCCGCCGGCCTGGCCTCCGCGGGCGTCGACGTCATCAACGTCGGCGTGCTGCCGACGCCGGCCGTCGCCTACCTCACCGCGGACCGCGGCGTCGACCTCGGCGTCGTCCTCTCCGCGTCGCACAACCCCATGCCCGACAACGGGATCAAGTTCCTCGCGCGCGGCGGCCACAAGCTCGACGACGAGCTCGAGCTCGCGATCGAGGCGCGCATGGGCGAGGCGTGGGACCGCCCCACGGGCGCCGACGTCGGCCGGATCCGCCTCGACACGGGTCGCGCGGGCGACGACTACGTCGACCACCTGGTCTCCACGATCCGCCCGTCCCTCGGCCAGCTCCGCATCGCCGTCGACTGCGCGAACGGTGCGGCCAGCGAGGTCGGGCCCGCCGCGCTCCGGCAGGCCGGCGCGGACGTCGTCGTCATCAACGCGTCGCCCGACGGTCGCAACATCAACGAGAAGTGCGGATCGACGCACCCCGAGCAGCTGCTCGCCGCGGTCGTCGCGTCCGAGGCCGACCTCGGGGTCGCGTTCGACGGTGACGCCGACCGGTGCCTCGCGGTCGACGCCGACGGCAACCTTGTCGACGGCGACCAGATCATGGGCGTCCTCGCGCTCGCGATGCGGGACGCGGGCACCCTCACCGACGACACGCTCGTCACCACCGTCATGAGCAACCTCGGCCTGCGGCTCGCGATGCGCGAGCGCGGCGTCCGGACCGTCGAGACCGCGGTGGGCGACCGCTACGTCCTCGAGGCGATGCGCGCCGGCGGGTACGCGCTCGGCGGCGAGCAGTCGGGCCACATCATCATGGCCGCGCACGCGACGACGGGCGACGGCGTCCTCACGGCGCTCCAGCTCGCCGCGCGCGTCGCCGAGACCGGCGAGCCGCTCGCCAAGCTCGCGGGCGTCGTGCAGCGGCTCCCGCAGACGCTCGTCAACGTCTCGGGCGTCGACAAGGCGCGCGCCGACACGGACGAGGCGCTGCTCGACGCCGTGCGGGCCGCCGAGGAGCGCCTCGGCGACACGGGACGCGTCCTGCTGCGGCCGTCCGGCACCGAGCCGCTCGTCCGTGTCATGGTCGAGGCGGCGACCCAGGCCGAGGCCGACGGCGTCGCGCGCGAGCTCGCCGACGTCGTCTCCGCGCGGCTCGCCCTGTGAGCACGACGGACTCGGCGCGACAGCGGGACGTCGCACTGCGCGACCTCGTCCTGCGGCTGCTCGACGCGGCCCACGGCACCGGCACGGTGCCGATCGTGCAGGCCGGTCACCCGGTGCTGCGCGCGCAGGCGCTGCCGTACGACGGGCAGCTCGCCGACGACGAGCTCGAGTCGCTCGTGCACGTCATGCGCGCGACCATGCACGCCGCGCCCGGCGTCGGGCTCGCCGCACCGCAGATCGGCCTGCCGCTGGCCGTCGCCGTCATCGAGGACTCCGGCCCGCCCGACGGCGACGTGGGTCAGGTCCGTGAGCGGTCGCCGCTCGCGTTCCGCGTGCTCGTGAACCCCCGCTACGCGCCGGTGGACGACGAGCGCGTCGCGTTCTACGAGGGCTGCCTCAGCGTCGTCGGCTACCAGGCGGTGGTCGCGCGCGCTCGGCACGTGCACCTGGTGGGTGCCGACGAGCGCGGTCGGCCGCTCGACGAGGTCGTGTCGGGTTGGCCCGCGCGCATCGTCCAGCACGAGACGGACCACCTCGGCGGCGTGCTCTACCTCGACCGTGCCGAGCTGCGGTCCCTCGCGGCCGCCGACGCGCTGGGGCTGCGGTGGGCGAGCGAGCCGCGCCCGACGACCGCCGCGCGGGCGCTGGGCTTCGACCTCGGCGCGGTCCCCGAGGACGGCGACCCGACCGACGGTGGCCCGCTCGACGGCAGCCGGGGCGACGGCGGCCGGGGCGACGGCAGCAGGGACGACGGCTCCAGCGACGACGACGGACCGGACGACGAGGGCCGACGCGACGGCGGCGAGCGCGATGGCGGCGGGCACCACGGTGACCACGTCGGCGCCGTCCGGGACCGCACCGACGCTCACGTCGGGGCCCACGCGGCACCGTCCACCCCGACGGACGGCGCACCGGAGCACCCCGACGCGCCGTCTGCGGACGGCGGGCTCGTCGCGTCGACGGACACGCCCGCGGCGGACCCCGACGAGGTGGACGCCGATGCCGCCGTGGACGCCCCCGACGGCGACCCGGTCGGAGGACCTCGCGCCGCGTCCTGACGCGGTCCCCGGCGGCGCCCCGACGGTGCCGCCCGACGGTTCCGCCCGACGGTTCCGCCCGACCACGGGAGGTCCCTCGGGCGTGTGCTGCGGCCGGGCGGCACCTGCCTCGTCGCGTCGCCTCCACGTCGGGTCGTGCGCGGCCGGAGGTCGCCTGCCACGTCGCGTCCGTCGGGACCTCCCCCCGGAGGAGGAGGCGGGTCGTCCGCGGCCTGCACCCGACGGCTCGTTCGGGGTGACCTCAGGGATGATCCGGGGGTGTCCCCTATACCGGCGGCGTGGCCCCGGTCCTACCGTGGGAGTCACGACGCCGGCCCGCAGGTCGGCGCCCGACGACCTGGAGGACGCGTGGAGGCATGGGTGCTGGCCCTGGTGGGCTCACCGTGGGTCTTCGTCGTGCTGTACCTCTTCGCGACGATCGACGGGTTCTTCCCGCCGATCCCCAGCGAGTCGGTCGTCATCGCGCTCGCGACGCTCGCGATGGCGCAGGGCGAGCCGAACCTGCTGCTCGTGATCCTCGTCGCCGCGGCCGGTGCGTTCACCGGCGACCAGATCGCGTACCAGATCGGTACCAGGGTGAAGGTGCGCGAGGTGCGCTTCCTGCGGTCGCCGCGCGCGCAGGCCACGATCGACTGGGCGGAGCGCGCGCTCGAGCACCGCGGGGCGTCCTTCATCATCGCGGCGCGCTACATCCCCGTCGGCCGGGTGGCGGTCAACATGACGGCGGGTGCGCTCGGCTACAGCCGGCGGCGGTTCAGCGCGCTCGCCGCGCTCGCCGCGCTGACGTGGGGCGTGTACTCGACGGCGATCGGCGTCGGGGCGGCGGCGTGGCTGGGCCACAACCCGATCCTCGCGGTGGTCGTCGGGGTCGTCGGCGGCGTGCTGCTCGGCGTGGTCATCGACTGGCTGCTGCGCCGCTACCAGACGCTCGTGGCCCGGCGCCGGGCGCGGGCACACGCCGCTCCCGCGGTGCCCTTGCGCACCGTCGAGGCGTCCGCGACGCGTCGTGCGGTGGCCGAGGACGACGCGGTCGCCTGACCCCTCCGGTCACGGTCTGCTCACGATCGGCCCGTCGCTGCTAACGATCCGGTTGCGACCGCGCCGCGGGTGCCTCGCCGTGCCTACGCTCGTCTCGGGTCGACAGGGGAGTCGGCACTCCTCGCGACCCGTGTGGCCTCCCGGCCTGCTGCCGCGGGGGTCACGCGACAGGGGGCACACATGGCAGGGGCGACGCACGAGAGACCCATGGCCCGGGAACCGGGCCGCCGCTCGACCCGCGCGCGCGTGCTCGCGGCGGCGCTGCTCGTCGCGGGGATCGCGGCGGTCGGCGGCTGCGCGGGCGCTCCGACGGTGACACGGCAGGCGGAGGCGCGTGTCGCGGTCCAGGCGGACTGCCTCGACCCGGAGGTGGTCCACGAGCTCGGGCTCGTGCTCGAGGACCGGACGGCGTCGGCCGACGAGCCCGCGCCGGTGGCGACGCCGGGCGCGGTCCCTGAGGACTTCGTCCCGTCCAGCGTGCTCGTGTGCTCGGCCTCCGGGACGCTCAAGTCCGCGTCGGGCACGTGGGCCGCCGTCACGGAGAGCCGGCGCGAGGGCGACCTCGGCCCGCTGCTCGCGGCGCTCGAGCGCCCGTCGCAGGAGCCGTCCGGTGCGTGCGAGACGTCGGGCGCGGTGCCGACGGTGCTGTGGCTGGTCGACGCGCTGGGGCGCGCGGTGCGCCCGGTGTGGCCGACCGATGCGTGCGGCGCACCCGTCGCGGACGTGCTCGCGGCGCTCGACGCGCTCGACGAGACGGACACGACCGACTTCCCCGTGGAGCGCGTGACCCCGACGGGACCGCCGTCGGGCCGCTGAGGCTCGGGGCTCGCGCGGCTCAGAGCTTGCGCAGCCGCACCCGCTCGACGGAGTGGTCGGAGCCCTTGGTGAGCACGAGCGTCGCGCGGCTGCGCGTCGGCAGGATGTTCTGCTGCAGGTTGGGCGCGTTGATCGTGTCCCAGATGTGCTCCGCGCGCTCGACGGCCTCGTCGTCGGACAACGACGCGTACCGGTGGAAGTACGACTCGGGCTGGGCGAACGCGGTCTCGCGCAGGCGGAGGAACCGGTCGACGTACCACTGGCGGATGTCGGTCGTGCGCGCGTCGACGTAGATCGAGAAGTCGAAGAAGTCGCTCACCGCCAGGTTCGACGTGCCCTCGCTGGTGGGGCGCGCGGGCTGCAGCACGTTGAGGCCCTCGACGACCAGCACGTCGGGACGGTTCACGACGATCTCCCGGCCGGGGACGATGTCGTACGTGAGGTGGTCGTAGACGGGGGCCCGGACCTCGGGGCGGCCGGCCTTGACCTTCGACACGAACCGCAGGAGCGCGCGCCGGTCGTACGACTCGGGGAAGCCCTTGCGGTCCATCAGGCCGCGGCGCTCGAGCTCGGCGTTCGGGTAGAGGAACCCGTCGGTCGTGACGAGCTGCACGCGCGGCGTCGCGGGCCAGCGCGCCAGGAGCTCGCGCAGCAGGCGGGCCGTCGTCGACTTGCCGACGGCGACCGAGCCGGCGACGCCGATGACGAAGGGTGTGCCACCCACGTCCTCGCGCAGGAACGTGCTCGACGCGGCGTGCAGTCCGCGGGTCGCCTCGATGTGGAGGTCGAGCAGGCGGGAGATCGGCCGGTAGATCGCGTCGACCTCCGCGAGGTCGATCGGGTCCCCGAGGCCGGCGAGGCGGTCCACGTCGGCGTCGGTGAGGGGGAGCGGGGTCGAGGCCGAGAGCCGACGCCACGCGTCGCGGTCCAGGTCGACGTACGGCGTGGCCGGGGTGAGCGACGGTGGCACGGGACGATTGTGCCGGACGGCGACGGCGCTGGTCGTCGGCCACGCGAGCGCGCCCCGCCGCAGGCCGTGACGGCAGTCACCTCCCGGCGGGTGCCGACCGCACGCCCGATAGACTCGCGGGCATGTGTGGAATCGTGGGCTACGTCGGGTCCCAGACCGCGAGCGACCGTCCGCTGGACGTCGTGCTCGAGGGTCTGCGGCGGCTGGAGTACCGCGGGTACGACTCGGCGGGGGTGGCGCTCGTCAGCCCCGAGGGCGAGCTCGAGACCGCGAAGAAGGCCGGCAAGCTCGCGAACCTCGTCGAGGAGCTCGACGCGCACCCGCTCGCCGCGGCGACCGCCGCGATCGGCCACACGCGCTGGGCGACGCACGGCGGCCCCACCGACGTCAACGCGCACCCGCACGTGTCGGGTCGTCTCGCGCTGATCCACAACGGCATCGTCGAGAACTTCGCGGCCCTCAAGGCGCAGCTGATCGCGGACGGCGTCGAGTTCACGTCGGAGACGGACACCGAGGTCGCCGCCCACCTGGTCGCGCGCGCGTACGACCGCACGGGCGACCTGACGACGGCCGTCACCGAGGTCGCGCGCACGCTGCACGGCACGTTCACGCTGCTCGCGGTGCACGCCGACGCGCCCGACGTCGTCGTCGGCGCGCGTCACGACTCCCCGCTCGTCGTCGGCCTCGGCGCGGGGGAGAACTTCCTCGGCTCCGACGTGGCCGCGTTCATCGCGCACACGCGCGAGGCGCTCGAGCTCGGGCAGGACCAGGTCGTGACGATCACGCCGACCGAGGTCACCGTCACCGGGTTCGACGGCGAGCCCGCCGAGGCGCGCCGCTACACGGTCGACTGGGACGCCGCCGCGGCCGAGAAGGGCGGCTTCGCGTCCTTCATGGACAAGGAGATCCACGACCAGCCGCACGCCGTCGCCGACACGCTCCTGGGCCGCACGGACGTCCACGGCCGGCTCGTGCTCGACGAGATCCGCATCGACGAGTCGGTGCTGCGGTCCGTCGACAAGATCGTCGTCATCGCGTGCGGCACGGCCGCGTACGCGGGCCACGTCGCCAAGTACGCGGTCGAGCACTGGTGCCGCATCCCCGTCGAGGTCGAGCTCGCGCACGAGTTCCGCTACCGCGACCCGGTCGTCAACGAGCAGACGCTCGTCGTCGCGGTGTCGCAGTCGGGCGAGACGATGGACACGCTCATGGCGGTCCGGCACGCGCGCGAGCAGGGCGCCAAGGTCCTCGCCATCGTGAACACGCACGGCTCGACCATCCCGCGCGAGTCCGACGCGGTGCTCTACACGCACGCCGGCCCGGAGATCGCGGTCGCGTCGACCAAGGCGTTCCTCGCGCAGATCACCGCGGCCTACCTGCTCGGGCTGTACCTCGCGCAGCTGCGCGGCAACAAGTTCGCCGACGAGGTCGCCGCGATCCTCGACGAGCTGCGCGCGATGCCCGACAAGATCCAGCAGGTCATCGACCGCTCGGGCCGCGTCCGCGAGATCGCGCGGTGGATGGCCGACACGCAGTCCGTGCTGTTCCTCGGCCGGCACGTCGGCTTCCCGGTCGCGATGGAGGGTGCGCTCAAGCTCAAGGAGCTCGCGTACATCCACGCCGAGGGCTTCGCCGCGGGCGAGCTCAAGCACGGTCCGATCGCGCTCATCGAGCCCGGCCAGCCCGTGTTCGTCGTCGTCCCGTCGCCGCGCGGTCGCGACTCGCTGCACTCCAAGGTCGTGTCGAACATCCAGGAGATCCGCGCGCGCGGCGCCCGCACGCTCGTGATCGCCGAGGACGGCGACGAGGCCGTGCGCCCGTACGCCGACGAGGTGTTCTACGTGCCGCAGGCGCCCACGCTCCTCGCGCCGCTGCTGGCGGTCGTCCCGCTGCAGGTGTTCGCGTGCGAGCTCGCGACGGCCAAGGGCCTCGACGTGGACCAGCCGCGCAACCTCGCGAAGTCCGTCACCGTCGAGTGACCGGCCGGGTGCTCGAGCGCGGGGAGCGCGCGTGATCGTCGGCGTCGGCATCGACGTCGTCGACATCGCGCGGTTCGTCGACACCCTGCACCGCGTGCCCGCGCTGCGCACGAAGCTGTTCACGCCGGCCGAGCGCGCGATGCCCGAGACGTCGCTCGCCGCCCGGTTCGCCGTCAAGGAGGCGCTCGCCAAGGCCCTCGGCGCCCCTCCGGGCCTGCACTGGCACGACGCGCAGGTGCCGCGCACGGCCGGGGCGCAGCCGGTGCTCGAGGTGACCGGGACGGTCGCGGCGCGCGCCGCGGAGCTGGGCGTCGCACGGTTCCACCTGTCGATCTCGCACGACGCGGGCATCGCGTCGGCCGTGGTGATCGCCGAGCGCGACTGACGTGTGCCGTCGCGACGTGCCGGCCTGACGCGCCACGCAGGGCGTCAGCCGCGCAGGGCGAGGTGACCGTCCCAGGAGCCGACGGGGCCGGTGAGCCACCACGCACCCGTGCGCGGGCACCGGCGGACAGATGTCCCCGGCAAGGGCGAGGCGAAGCCGACGGGTGCGAGGTGGTGGGCCGCGTAGCCCGCCGCCGCCCGCCCGGCGAGCAGTCGCTCGTCATAGCAGCGGCACGTGGCGTCGAGCTGCTCCTCGAGCAGCCGGGCGCGGGCCGCGCGACGGTCGTGACGGCGTCGGACGAGGCGGCGCGCGACGGACCGGGTCAGCACCGCACCGAGCGTCGCGCCCAGCACGACCGCCGCGAGGTGGAGGAAGAACGCGTCGTCCGAGCCCTGCCAGGTGGCGTCGCCGGTGCGCTCGACCACGCGCGGGACGACCACGCCGGCGCCGAGCACCAGCCCGAGCCCGGCCCCGAGCATCGCGGCGAGCGCGTACCAGCCCGACCGGCGTCCCTGCACCTGCCCGGGCCCGTCGAGCTCAGGGTCGTAGGTCTGCTCGCTCAGCCGGCGCCAGACGCGTGTCTCGGCGGCCGTGAATCCGGGCTCGCGGACCGACTGCAGGACGAGCGGCAGCGCCACGTGCGCGAGCACCACCGTGAGCTTGGAGACCGCGGGTGCGGGCGTCCCGGCCGTGACCGCGAACGCCACCCAGGCCACGCCCGCCAGCACGACGGCGGCGACCGCGGCGAGCGGCCAGAGCCGGATCCACCCGGGGGTCACCGCGCGCAGCGCCGCGTGCAACGAGGTGGCGTCAGGGGTGCGCACCGCGGCGGCGCGTAGGAGGAGCCGCGCCCCTGCTCGGTCGTCCCGCTGCGCGAGCCGCTCGGCGACGTCCCGGACGGCCGCCGTGCCGCCGACGTGGAGCAGCCGCTCGGCTCCCCTCCCCACGAGCCCGTCGAGGCCGCGTGCACGTCGCCCTCGTCCGGCGACGGAGGCCTCGACGGCGCGCGCCGTCAGCACACCGACGGCGGGCGTCGTCGCGGCGGCCAGCCACGCCTGGTCGCCGGCCGCCCGGTCGCCGCGCGCGTCCGCCACGGCGGCGACGAGCGGGGCGTCGCGCGCAGTCTCGCGCAGCCACGACCACGCGCGGTCGTCGCCGAGGGCCGCGTGAGCGGCCGCCCGCACGACCTCCGGTGCCGCGAGCCCGCCCGCCCCGGGCCCGGCCGGCGGCGTCGCGCCACCCAGGACGCGGACGGCCTCGGCCGCGCGGCCGACGAGCACCAGGTCGCGTGCGTGCGCGACGGCGGCGCCGCGCAGGTCGGGCCTGCGGCGAGGGTGCCGCTCGACGAGCGCGACGGCGACCGACGGCTCGCCCGCCGCGCGGGCCGCGTCGACCCAGCCCGACCACGCGTCCTCGACGTCCCGCGCCGGCAGGTCGCCGGTCGCCTGGCGCACAGCGTCCTGGGTGCTCACACCGCCTCATCGGCCGCGCGGCGTCCCGGCTTGACCGGGCGGGCGCACGACGGGCGTCAGCGCAGGGCGGGGACGACCTCGCGCTCGAAGAGCTCGATGCCCGAGCGGTCGTAGGCGGCCTCGGCGAAGTACGTGATCGCGTAGGTCATGCCCAGCGTCTCGAGGTGCTGCAGCTTCTCGACGAGCTGCTCCGGGGTGCCGACGAGCACGCCCTTGCGGAACTCCTCGGCGACGCTCGGCGCCTTGTCGGGCACGGTCAGCGAGTAGTGCTCCTCGACCCACGCCATGCGGTCGTCCACGTCGGCCTCGGTCTCGCCGATGACGACGTTGAAGTTCGACGAGCGCGTGATCTCGTCGAACGGGCGACCGATGGCCTCGCAGTGGCCGCGCAGCACCTCGGACTTGTGCGTGAAGACGTCGGGGTGGCCGTCGAAGTTGGTGAACTGCGCGTGCTCGGCCGCGATGCGCAGCGTCTTCTGCTCGCCGCCACCTGCGATCCACAGCGGCGGGCCGTCGACCTGCAGGGGGAGCGGCGCGAGCTGCGCGCCGTCGACCTGGTAGTGCTTCCCGTCGAACGTGGCGACGCCGTTGGTCCACAGCTGCTTGAAGATCTGCACGCCCTCGTCGAGCATCGCGAGACGCTCGCCCGCGCGCGGGAAGCCGTAGCCGTAGGCACGCCACTCGTGCTCGTACCAGCCGGCGCCGATGCCCATCTGCACGCGGCCGCCCGAGATGACGTCGGCGGTCGCGGCGACCTTCGCGAGGTAGGCGGGGTTGCGGTAGGCCATGCACGTGCACATCTGGCCGAGCTTCACGCGCGACGTCGTCGCCGCGTACGCGTTGATGAGGCTCCAGGCCTCGTGCGTCGCCTCGCCGTTGGGCTCCGGCACCGCGTGGAAGTGGTCGTACACCCAGATCGAGTCGAAGGTGTCGCCCTGGTCGGCGTGCTGGGCGAGCCCGTTCATGACGGACCAGTGGTCGCGGGGCTCGATGCCCGTGAGGTCCTGCCGCCAGCCCTGAGGGATGAAGAGTCCGAAGCGCATGCTCGGCACGTTACCTGCGCGCACGCCAGGATGAGACTCGTGCTGCTGTCGTGGAACGCCGCCTCCGTCCGTGCCGCCGAGGAACCCCTGCTCGACGCGGGCGTGCCGCTGATGGAGCGGGCCGCGTTCGCGCTGCACGTCGCGGTGGTGCGCGAGGTCGTGGCGCGGCGCGGGCGCTTCCGCGGTGCGCGCGTCGTGGTCCTGGCGGGGGCCGGCAACAACGGCGGTGACGCCCTGCACGCCGGGGCGCTGCTCGCGCGGCGCGGCGCACGCGTGCTCGCGCTCGCGACCGCCGACCGGCTGCACGACGGCGGCCTGGTGGCCTTGCGGGCGGCAGGCGGGCAGGTGCGGGCACTCGTCGCGGACGCGCCCGGTACGTCGCCCGGCGCGTGGCCCGCCGTGACGGTGGCGGGCGCCGTCGACGAGGTCGTCGCCGCCGACGCGCTGCTGGACGGCGTGCTGGGCATCGGGGCGCGCGGCTGCCTGCGTGAGCCGGTCGCGTCGCTGGTCGAGGGGGTGCTGGCCGCGACCGCGGAGGCGGACGGGCCGGTCGTCGTCGCGGTCGACGTGCCGTCGGGCGTCGGCGTCGACGACGGGACGCGCACGGGACCCGTGCTCGACGCGGACGTCACGGTGACGTTCGGCGGTGCCAAGCCCGGGCTGCTGCTGCCGCCCGCCGCGGCGGCCGCCGGACGTGTCGAGGTCGTCGGGCTCGGGCTCGACCTGCCGGAGCGGCCCGACGTCGCGTCGCTCGACCCCGACGACGCGGCCGCGCTGTGGCCCGTCCCGGCCCGCGACGCGCACAAGTACTCGCGCGGCGTCGTGGGGGTCGTCGCGGGCACCCGCACGTACCCCGGCGCCGCGGTGCTCACCGCGTCGGCCGCCGCGCTCGCGGGCGTCGGGATGGTGCGGTACGTCGGCGACGCGGGCGACGCCGTGCTGGCCGCCCGGCCCGAGGTCGTCGTGGGTCCCGGGCGGGTCCAGGCGTGGGTGCTCGGCCCGGGCGTCTCGCCCGACGACGCGGCCCAGCGGCGACGCGTGCAGCGCGCGCTCGAGGGCGTCCTGCACCGCGGCGAGGCGGCGGTCGTCGACGCCGGTGCCCTCGACCTGCTGCCCGAGCGCGTCGGCGCGCACGTCGTCCTGACGCCGCACGCGGGCGAGGCCGCCCGGCTCCTCGCGCAGCGGGGCGTCGACGTCGAGCGGGCCGACGTCGAGGCCGAGCCGCTGCGGTGGGCGCGCGAGGCGCACGACCGCACGGGGGCGACCGTGCTGCTCAAGGGGGCGACGACGGTGGTCGTCGGCTCGCACGGCGTCGTGTACGCACAGTCCGACGCGCCGCCGTGGCTCGCGACCGCCGGGGCCGGTGACGTGCTCGCAGGGCTGCTCGGCGCGCTGCTCGCGGGTCGCGTCGAGGACGTGCACGCCGACCCGACGCTCGCCCCGGCGCTCGCGGCGACCGCCGCGCTCGTGCACGGGCAGGCGGCCGAGCGGGCCAACCCCGGCGGCCCCGTCGCGGCGCTCGCGGTCGCGCACGCGCTGCCCGCGACGGTCGCGCACCTGCTGGGGCGTGCCGCGTGACGAGCGTCGCCGTCGTCGCGCGTGACGTCGAGGCGCGGACGGAGGGGGCGGCGTGACCGCGGCCGCCACGGCGCTCGACCACGACCTCGCGGCGCGCGTCGAGCGGCTGCTCGCCACGGGCCGGCGCTCGCTGCTCGGGATCGCCGGGGCGCCGGGTGCGGGCAAGTCGACGCTCGCCGCGCAGGTCGCCTCCGCGTATCCCGACGTCGCGGTCGTCGTGCCGATGGACGGCTTCCACCTCGCCCAGACGGAGCTCGAGCGCCTCGGCCTCGCCGACCGCAAGGGTGCGCCCGACACGTTCGACGCGGCGGGATTCGTCGCGCTGCTGCGCCGACTGCGCGACCCGCACCCCGACGAGGTCGTCTACGCGCCCGAGTACCGCCGCGACCTGCGCAACGGTGTCGCGGGCGCGATCCGGGTCGCACCCGACGTGCCGCTCGTCGTCACCGAGGGGAACTACCTGCTGCTCGACACGCACGGGTTCGCGTCCGTGGCGGGACTGCTCGACGAGGCGTGGTTCGTCGCACCCGACGACGGTCTGCGGCTCGCGCGGCTCGTCGCGCGGCACGAGGCGTTCGGCAAGCCCGCCGATGCCGCGCACGCGTGGGTGCACGGGCCCGACGAGCGCAACGCGCGCCTGGTCGCAGCGACGGCGTCACGTGCGGACGTGGTGGTCCACCCGGCGTGAGCGGGGCGACGACCGGCGCGGGTGCGACACTGGGCGCCGTGAGCCAGTTCCCCGGGCGTGCCGTCGTCGACCTCGCCGCGATCCGCGGCAACGTGCGCAGCCTCGCGGCGCACGCACCGACCGCGCAGGTCATGGCGGTCGTCAAGGCCGACGCCTACGGTCACGGGCTCGTCCCCAGCGCGCAGGCCGCGGTCGAGGGCGGCGCGACGTGGCTGGGTGCGGCGCAGGTCGCGGAGGCCGTCGCGCTGCGTCGCGCGGGGATCGTCGGCGCGCGCGTGCTCACGTGGCTGTACGCGCCCGGCGCGCCGCTGCGGGAGGCCGTCGAGGCCGACGTCGACGTGTCCGTCGCCGCGGCGTGGGCGCTCGACGAGGTCGTCGCCGCGGCGCGTGCCGCCGGCCGGACCGCGCGCGTGCACCTCAAGGTCGACACCGGGCTCGGCCGCAACGGGCTGACGCCCGCGGACCTCGACGCGCTCCTCCCCGACGCCCTGCGCGCGCAGGCGGAGGGCGCCGTCGAGGTCGTCGGCGTCTGGTCGCACCTCGCGTTCGCCGACGAGCCGTCGCACCCCACCGTCCGCGCGCAGGCCGTCGTGTTCGCCGACGCCGTGCGGGCGGTCGAGGCCGCGGGCGCGCACGTCGAGGTGCGGCACCTCGCCAACTCGGCCGCGACGCTCACCGACCCGGCGGTCCACCACGACCTCGTGCGCCCCGGCATCGCGGTGTACGGGCTGTCGCCCGTGCCGCAGCTCGGTGGTCCCGAGGAGTTCGGGCTCGTGCCCGCGATGACGTTCGAGGCCGAGCTCGCGACGGTCAAGGCCGTCCCCGCGGGCCACGGCATCTCCTACGCGCACCAGTACGTGACCCCGCACGACACGGTCGTCGGCGTCGTGCCCGTCGGGTACGCCGACGGGGTGCCGCGGCACGCGTCGGGCACGCAGGACCGGCCCGGCGGGCCGCTGCGGGTCGGCGGGCGCACCCTGGGCGTCGCGGGTCGCGTGTGCATGGACCAGGTCGTCGTCGACCTCGGTCCGGGCGCCCGCGAGGTCGCCGGGGACCGCGTCGAGCTGTTCGGCACCGGCCGCGACGGCGGCCCGACCGCCGAGGACTGGGCGCGCGCGGCGGGCACCATCTCCTACGAGATCGTCACGCGCGTCGGCGCCCGCGTCCCGCGCGTGCACGTCGACAGCGACGCCGACCGCACCGCGACCGCCGCGACGTCCGGCAGCAGCACGTCCGACGCCGGGGCAGCCGGCACGACCGCGGGCGACGCGCCCGCCCTCACCTCGGAGGTGGCCCGATGACCGACGCCGTGACGACCGGAGCCACGGCCACGGTGCACCTGCCCGACAGCGACGCGACGCGGGCCTACGGGCGGGCGCTCGCGGAGGTGCTGCGCGCGGGCGACCTCGTCGTCCTGACCGGCGACCTCGGCGCGGGCAAGACGACGCTCACGCAGGGGATCGGCGTCGGGCTCGGCGTCCGCGGGCAGGTGGCGTCGCCGACGTTCATCATCGCGCGCGAGCACCCGCCCCTCCCGCGGCAGGACGGCACGCGCGGCCCGGGCCTCGTGCACGTCGACGCGTACCGGCTGTCGTCGCTCGACGAGGTCGACGCGCTCGACCTCGACTCGAGCCTCGACGAGGCCGTGACGGTCGTCGAGTGGGGCGAGGGCTGGGTCGAGGGCCTCGCGGCCGACCGGCTCGAGGTCACGGTCGTCCGGCCCCGCGGTGGGGTCGACCCGGCCGACGACGAGGACGCCGCCGCGGGCGAGCGGGTCGTCACGGTGCGGGCGGTCGGCGACCGCTGGGCGGGCGTCGCGCTCCCCGGCGCGGACGCGGTGGCAGGCTGACGCCGTGCCCGTCCTCGCGCTCGACACCTCGGCGGCCGTCGCGGTCGCCCTCCTCGACGACTCCGGTGCGGTCCTGGCCGCCCGCAGCGACGACCAGCCGCGCCACCACGCCGAGCTGCTCGCGCCCATGGTCGCCGCCGTGCTGACGGACGCGCGCGTCGACCGGACGGCGCTCACGTCGGTCGTCGTCGGCACCGGACCCGCGCCCTTCACCGGCCTGCGGGTCGGGCTCGTGACGGCCCGCACGCTGGGCCTCGCGCTCGGGGTGCCCGTGCACGGCGTGCCGAGCCTCGACGCCGTCGCCGTCGCCGCCGCGCGCGTCCTCGACCCCGGCGCGACCGTGCTGGTGGCGACCGACGCACGCCGTCGCGAGGTCTACTGGTCGCTGTACCGCACGGACGGCGCGGGCGGGATCGAGGTGCTCGTCGCACCCGAGGTCGGTGCCGCCGACGACGTGGCCGCCGACGAGCGGGCCGCGGGTGCCGTCGTCGTCGGGCGCGGGGCGCTGCTGTACCCCGTGCTCGGCGCGGACGACGACCTCGAGGACCGCGGCCTGGTCGACCCGGACCCGGCGGCCCTCGCGACGCTCGCCGCGCAGCGCTCCGCGCGCGGCGAGGACCTGCCCACCACGCCGCTGTACCTGCGCCGCCCCGACGTGACCCCCGCCGCGAGCCGCAAGCGCGTGCTCGGATGACCGCGGGAGCGCCGGGCGTCGAGCTCCGCGCGCTGACGACGCAGGACGTGCCGGCGCTGGTCCGGATGGAGGACGAGCTGTTCGGCGCGGGCGCGTGGTCGGCGCAGTCGCTGCTGGAGGAGATCGTCGGCCCCGGCCGCTGGTACGTCGGCGCGCAGGACGCCGCGGGCGACCTCGTCGGCTACGCGGGCCTGTGGTTCGACGGTGAGGACGTCCAGGTCATGACGATCGGCACGGACGTCGCCCACCAGGGCCGGGGCGTCGGGCGGCTCCTGCTGACCGCGCTGCTGACGCGCGGGCGCGAGCTGCGCGCCCGTGCGGCGCTCCTCGAGGTCCGCGTCGACAACGAGCCGGCGCTCCGGCTGTACGAGAGCGCGGGGTTCGAACGGCTCGGCCTGCGGCGCGGGTACTACCAGCCGGAGAATGCCGACGCATGGACCATGCGGCTCGACCTGCGCCGCGACGACGGGGAGGCACCATGACGGAGCAGCGGACGGCACGTGCGACGACCCGCGAGGCGGTGCTCGTCGACCCGGTGGAGCTGTCCGCGCGCCTCGCCGGCGACGAGCCGCCCGTGCTGCTGGACGTCCGGTGGGCGCTGGGGCGCGACGACGGCCACGAGCAGTACCTCGCGGGGCACCTGCCGGGCGCCGTCTACGTCGACCTCGACACCGAGCTCGCGTCCATGCCGAGCCCGGAGGAGGGGCGTCACCCGCTGCCGGCGGTCGCGGACCTCGAGGAGGCCGCGCGGCGCTGGGGCGTCCGCGACGACCGCCCGGTCGTGGTCTACGACGACGCGGGCGGCACGTCGGCGGCGCGCGCGTGGTGGCTGCTGCGGTGGGCCGGCCTGACGGAGGTCCGGCTGCTCGACGGCGGGCTCGCGGGCTGGCAGTCGGCGGGGCTCCCGCTGGAGGCCGGTCCGGTCGCGGCGGAGCCCGGCGACGTGGTGCTGTCCACGGGCGCGCTGCCGACCATCGACGCCGACGACGCCGCGTCCTGGGACGGACCGCTGCTCGACGCGCGCGCGCGTCCGCGGTTCCTGGGCGAGTTCGAGCCGGTCGACCCGCGGGCGGGGCACATCCCCGGTGCGGTGAGCGCACCGACGGCGGAGAACCTCACGGACGGCGGCGTGTTCCTCCCGGACGAGGCGCTCCGGGAACGCTTCCGCGCGCTCGGCGTCGAGGCGGGCCGACGCGTGGCCGTCTACTGCGGCTCGGGCGTCACCGCCGCGCACCAGGTGGCCGCGCTCGCCGCGGTCGGCATCGACGCCGCGCTGTACCCGGGGTCGTGGTCGCAGTGGTCGAACGACCCGGCTCGCCCGGTCGCCACGGGGGCGTGACGGCAGCGGCGCCGACGGTCGGAGGACCGTCGACGCCGCGCGGGCCCGGGTGGCGGGCGTCGCAGGACGCCCGCCGGGCCCGGTGGGTCAGACCGTGCGCGAGGTCTGCGCGTAGGTGAGGCGCGGCGCGCGCGGGTAGTGCGTGCCCTCGCCCTCGCGGTGGCCGACGTTGACGACGAACAGCGAGCGCCAGCCGGTGCCGGCGAGCAGGTCGGCGTCGATCGCGTCGGCGTCCATGCCGCCCATGGGGCCGGCGTCGAGGCCGGCGGCGCGCAGGCCGACGATGAAGTACCCGGCCTGCAGGAGTGCGTTCGTGCGGGCCATCTGCTCGCGCTGCTCGACCTGCGGCTCGAGCGCGTCGGCGAGTGCGGCCATGTGCGGCGCGAGGACGGGCAGGTGCGCGTGGAAGCCGGGGTCCGCGGCGAGCACGATCGAGACGGGCGCGGCGAGGACGCGCTCGCGGTTGCCCTCGGCCATGTGCGCGGCGAGCCGGGCGCGGGCCTCGGGGCTGCGGACCACGAGCAGGCGCAGCGGCGTGGTGTTGAGGGCGGTCGGGCCCCACTTGACCAGGTCGTACACGGCGGCGATCTGCTCGTCGGTGACCTCGTCGGAGGTGAAGGCGCCGATGGTGCGCGCCTCGCGGAAGAGGAGGTCGGCCACGTCGTCGGAGACGGCGAGGTCGGGCGTCGGGAAGTCGAGGCCGTCCAGGACGGTCGTGTCGGTGGTCATGTGTCGTTGAATCATCAACTAGCGCGCGGGATTCCATGGCGCGGCCGTGAGCCTGCTCACACCGTCGGCCCACCTATCCTGGAGCACATGTCTGCGACCGGCGCCCAGCCCCTCGTCCTCGGGATCGAGACGTCCTGCGACGAGACCGGCGTGGCCCTCGTCCGCGGCCACGACCTGCTGGTCGACGCCGTCGCGAGCTCGGTCGACGAGCACGCGCGGTTCGGCGGGATCATCCCCGAGATCGCCTCGCGCGCCCACCTCGAGGCCATGGTCCCGACGATCGAGCGCGCGCTCGCGACCGCCGACGTGTCGCTCGGCGAGGTCGACGCGATCGCCGTCACCGCCGGCCCCGGCCTCGTCGGGCCGCTGACGGTCGGCGCGTCCGCCGCGAAGGCGCTCGCGCTCGCGCTCGACAAGCCGCTGTACGGGGTCAACCACGTGATCGGTCACGCGGTCGTCGACGAGCTCGTCGACGGCCCGTTCCCCGAGCGTGTCATGGCCCTCGTCGTGTCGGGCGGCCACTCGTCGCTGCTGCTGATCGACGACACCGTGCACGTGTCCGAGCTCGGCTCGACGCTCGACGACGCCGCCGGCGAGGCCTTCGACAAGGTCGGCCGCCTGCTGGGCCTGCCGTACCCCGGCGGCCCGCACATCGACCGCCTCGCGCGCGAGGGCGACCCGCACGCGATCCGGTTCCCGCGCGGCCTGACGGCCCCCAAGGACCAGGCGAAGCACGCGACGGACTTCTCGTTCTCCGGGCTGAAGACGGCCGTGGCCCGCTGGGTCGAGGCGCGGCAGGACGCGGGGGAGGAGATCCCGCTGCCCGACGTCGCCGCGTCGTTCGCGGAGGCCGTCGCTGACGTGCTCACCGCCAAGACGATCGCCGCGTGCCGCGCGCACGGCGTCTCGACGCTCGTCGTCGGCGGCGGGTTCTCGGCGAACTCGCAGCTGCGCGACATGGCCGCGAAGCGCTGCGCGGAGGCGGGCATCGACCTGCGGATCCCGCCGATCCGGTACTGCACCGACAACGGCGCGATGATCGCGGCGCTCGGGTCGGCCGTCGTCCGCCGCGGGATGCCGCCGTCGTCGCTCGACCTGCCCGTCGACTCGTCGATGCCGCTCACGCAGGTCCTCGTCTGACCGGACCCCTCAGGCGGGCGTCCACACGCGCCACGCGCGCGAGCCGAGGGCGAACGCCACGGCGGACACGCCGGCCCCCAGCAGGAGCCACTGCCAGGACAGCGAGGTCTCGACCCCGAGCGCGTCGGCCGTCGCCGTGTACTGGGTGGTGGCGCCCAGCGTCGTGCGCGTGAGCGTGCCGCCGCCGAGGTCGAGCAGCGTGTCGAGCGTGCCGAGCGTGTAGGCCAGCGCGAGGTAGACCAGCGCGCCGACCGCGAGCCCGGCCCAGACGCCGCCCGTGGCCCAGCGCGGCGTGCGCCGCCCGAGCTCGGCCAGGTAGCCCTCGGCGAGCACGCGCGGGTGGCCGAGGCCGGCGACCGCGGCCCGCATGCCGATCTGGTCGGCGGTCGCGGTGACCTCGCGGCGGACGTCGCGGACCAGCGCATGGTCGTGCGGGTGGTCCTGGACGGCCCAGGAGAAGCGCGTGAGGTACGCCTCGCGGACGAGGCGGTCGCGGAGCGAGAGGCTGGTCATGGGGTCCTCCGGTGGTCGTCGGTGGGCGGCGCGGGAGCGGCGTCGGGATCGGTCGGGGTGGCGGTGTCGAGCACGCGCGCGACGGTGGCGGCGAGGCGCAGCCACGAGCGCTGGGCGCGCGCGAGCTCGGTCGTCCCCGCCTCGGTCGGCAGGTAGTACTTGCGCGCCGGGCCCGACGGCGAGGCGACGAGCCGGGACGACACGCGACCCTCGCGCTCGAGCCGGTTGAGAACGGGGTAGAGCGTCCCCGCGGCGAGCTCGGTGAGCCCGGCGTCCTGGAGACGCGTGACGAGCTCGTACCCGTAGGACTCGCCCTGCCGCAGGGCGGCGAGCACGAGCATGGGCAGCACGCCCTTGAGGAGCTGGGGATCGCGGTCGTCGTCCACGTGGGAAGGCTATGCCTACTAGTAGGCAATGACAAGTAGCAGGCGATGACATCACCCGCGCGACCCTTTTCCGGGTGATTGACACGGTTTGCCCCGACCGATCCACTGGACGGGAGCCCAGGAGTCGCCATGCCCCCGCACGACCGCCCCGCCGACCACCCCTCCGCCCGCAGCGCCCGGCACGCGCGCCCGGCCCGTCCGCACGCCCCGGCGCACGTGCCTGCGGTCGTCCATCGCGAGGCACGACGCCGACGCCGCGCGGCCGTCGTCCTGCTGCTCGTCGCGGGCCTCGTCGGCGGGGGTCTTGCCGCCGCCCCCGCGAGCGCCGCCGAGCCGGCTCCCTTCACGCTCGTGGTGCTGCCCGACACGCAGAACTACGTGAGCACGTCCGCGAACCAGGCGACGATGGGCGTCCAGACGCGGTGGATCGCCGACCACGCCGACGACCTCGACATCGCCTTCGTGTCCCAGGTGGGCGACCTCGTGGGCGTCGACACCGCCGACGTGCAGTGGCAGCGCGCGTCGCAGCACATGGCCGTGCTCGACGCGGCGGGCGTGCCGAACGCCGTGCTGCCGGGAAACCACGACATGGACCTCACGACCGGCGAGGCGCCGCTCTACCGGCAGTACTTCCCGCCGAGCCGGTACGCGAACGCGTCCTGGAACGGCGCCACGGCGTCGTACGGCGGGTACCTCGGCCAGGGGCTGTTCGGACCCGATCCCGTCGACCGGCAGAACATGGACTCGTTCGCGCTGTTCACCGCGGGCGGCATGGACTTCCTGCTGCTCAGCCTCGAGATGAACGCGCCGGACTACGCGCTCGACTGGGGGCGTCGGGTGCTCGCCGCCTACCCCGAGCGCCGCGCGATCGTCGCGACGCACTCCTACGTCGACACCGCGGGCGGGCTCACGACGCAGGTCGCGCGCGCCGACGGCGGCAACAGCGGCCGCGCGATCTGGGAGGAGCTCGTCCGCCCGTCGTGCTCGGTCTTCCTCGTCGTGTCGGGGCACTTCAGCGAGGGCGACCTCGGCGAGGCGCGCCGCACCGACACCAACGCGTGCGGGCAGCCCGTGCACGCGGTGCTCACCGACTACCAGGACCGCGCCAACGGCGGCGACGGCTGGCTGCGCTACTACACGTTCGACCCGGCGGCCGACGAGATCCGCGCGACGACGTACTCACCGACGCTCGACCGCTACGAGACCGACGCCGACAGCCAGTTCACGCTGCCCTACGCGATGACGGGCACCCCGCCCGACCCGCAGCCCGGACCGCTCGCCGCCGACGCGTTCGGGCGGACCCTGACGGGCGGCTGGGGCAGCGCCGACACGGGTGGACCCTGGTCGGTCGGCGGCGGGGCCGCACGGTTCGCCGTGGGCGGCGGGACGGGCCAGCAGTCGCCGCTCCCGGGCGGCACGGTGACCGCGACGCTCGGCGGGGTGTCGTCGACGGCGACCGACGTGACGACGACCGTCGCGCTCGACCGGATCCCGAGCAACGCCCTGTACGCGACGGTGTCGGGACGCGTCGTCGGGTCGGGCGACTACGGCGCACGCGTCAAGGTGCTCGCGGGCGGCGCTGTGCAGCTGCACACCGAGCGCTCCGGCACGGTCCTGACGGGCGGCACGCTGCCCGGCGTCGCGCTCACCGCGGGCGAGCGGCTGCGGGTCCGCACGCAGGTCGAGGGCACGTCACCGACCGTCGTGCGGGTGCGTGCGTGGGAGGACGGGCAGTCGGAGCCGACGGCGTGGCAGTTCACCGCGACCGACGCGACCGCGGCGCTCCAGGGCGCGGGGGGCGTGCGGCTCATGACGTACGTGAGCTCCACGACGACCGGCGGCGCGCTCACGACCCGCTGGGACGACCTCGTGGTGACGTCGATCGGCACGACCCCGCCGCCCCCGCCGCCGAACCAGGCGCCCGTCGCGGCGTTCACGGCGGCGACCACCGACCTCACGGTCGCCGTGGACTCGGCGGGCTCGACCGACGCCGACGGGACGGTCGTGTCCCGCACCTGGTCGTTCGGCGACGGCAGCACGGCGACCGGCACGACCGCGTCGCGCACGTACGCCGCGGCGGGCACGTACACCGTCACGCTGACCGTCACGGACGACGACGGTGCGACCGCGTCGACGACGCGCGCGGTCACCGTCACGGCCCCACCGCCACCGCCACCCGCGACGACGCTCGCCGCCGACGCCTTCGGGCGCGCCGTGGCCGGGGGGTGGGGGAACGCCGACACGGGCGGCGCGTGGACCGTGGGCGGCGGCTCGACCCGGTTCTCCGTCGGTGCCGGGACGGGCGCGATGCAGGTGCCGGCGGGCGCCACCCTCACCGCGACGCTCGGCTCCGCGGCGGTCGCGGCGACGGCGACGGACGTGCACACGACGCTCGCGCTCGACACCGTGCCGAACGGCCCGCTCTACGCCACGGTGTCCGGCCGCGTGGTCGGCTCGGCCGACTACGGCGCGCGGGTCAAGGTGCTCGCGGGCGGCGGCGTGCAGCTGCACACCGAGCGGTCGGGGACGGTCCTCACGGGCAACACGCTGCCCGGTGTCGTGCTGACGCCGGGGGCGCGGCTCCACGTGCGCGTGCAGGTCCAGGGCACCGCGCCGACGACGGTCCGTACGCGCGCCTGGCTCGACGGCACCCCCGAGCCGACGACGTGGCAGTACACCGCGACCGACGCGACGGCGGGCCTGCAGACCGCGGGCGGCGTGCGTCTCATGGCCTACCTCAGCTCGTCGACGACGAACGGCCCGACGACGGTCCGCTGGGACGACCTCGCCGCGACCCGCCTGCCCTGACCGGCGACGACACCCCGCGTCAGCCCCACGGCCCTAGAGCGGGCGGCCCGCCCTGAGCTCGGCGACGAGCGAGCGGACGACCGCGTCGAGCTCGCCCGCGTTCCTGCGCGCGACGGCGCGCTGCCGCTGGTACGACGCGCCGCGGCGCAGGATGACGCGCACCTGGTCGAGCTCCTCGCTGCACCCGAGCCGCTCGGCGACGGGCGCGAGCTCGACGAGCCAGCGGCCGACGGCGTCGGTGACGAGCTCCTCGTCCCCGGCGGCGTTCGTGATGATGATCGCGTCCATCCCGTACCGGGCCGAGCGCCACTTGTTCTCCTGCGCGAACCACGGCGGCAGCGCGGGCAGCGTCTCGCCGCGGTCGAGCATGGACGAGAAGTGCTCGACGAAGCAGTGCGTGAGGGCCGAGATCGCGGTGACCTCGAGCAGGTTGGTCGCGCCGTCGGCGACGCGCATCTCGAGCGTCCCGAACCGCGGCGACGGCCGGACGTCCCACCGGACCTCGTCGAACTGGTCGATGACGCCCGTGTGCATCATGTCGCCGACGTACTGCTCGAGCTGCTCCCACCGCTCGAACCCGAACGGCAGCCCGGCAGTCGGCAGCTGCTGGAACAGCAGCGCGCGGTTGGACGCGTAGCCGGTGTCCTTCCCGCCCCAGAACGGCGACGACGCGGACAGCGACTGCAGGTGCGGGAAGACGGTGAGCATCGCCCGGGACAACGGCAGGACCTTGTCGCGGTCCTCGATGCCGACGTGCACGTGCACGCCGTAGATGAGCATCTGCCGGCCCCACCACTGCGTGCGGTCGATGAGCGTCGCGTACCGCTGCTTGTCGGTGACCTTCTGCTGCGCCCAGTTCGCGAAGGGGTGCGTGCCGCCACCCATGAGCTCGATGCGCAGCGGCTCGGCGGCGGCCCCGACCTCGTCGAGCGCGCGGCGCAGGTCGGCCCCGGCCTCGCCCACGGTGCGGCACACGCCCGACGCGATCTCGACGGTGTTGAGCAGCAGCTCCTGCTTGATGTGGGGGTGCTCGGACCCGTCGTTGGGCCGGACCGTGTCGAAGATGGCCTGCGCGGCCTGCCGCAGGTCGCCCGAGTCGGCGTCGACGAGCGCGACCTCCCACTCGAGCCCGACGCTCGACCGCGCGGACCGCGCGAACGGAAGCGTGACGGGCGCGGCCATCAGACGCGCTCCACGACGAGCACCTGCTGGTGCCCGGCGACGCGGGTGAGCACGACGGTCGCCTCGGCGTCGCCGCGCAGGTCGAGCTGCTTGCGCAGCTGCTCGGGGACGACGGCCGTGCCGCGCTTCTTGATGGTCAGCCGCCCGACGCCACGCTCGCGCAGGTACGTGCGCAGCCGCTTGAGGCCGAACGGCATCGTGTCGAGCACGCGGTACGCGGTGGCGACGGGTTCGTCGTGCAGCTCGTCGGACGTCACGTAGGCGATCGTCGGGTCCACGAGCGTCCCGCGCACCCGCTGGGCGACGTCGCCCACGAGCCCGGCCCGGATGACGGCACCGTCGGGCTCGTAGAGGTACGCGCCGACGGGTCCGGCGGACGCGTGCGCGGGGCCGTCGGGACCGGTGCCGATGGTGTGCGCCGTCGTCCCCGACAGCACGAGCGCCGAGCGTCCGGGCCCCTCGGGCGCGAGCGGGCCGAACCAGAGCCCGACCTCGACGACGTCGCCGTCGACGGACACCCACTGCGCCTGCGCGTCGGCCGGGAGCGCGGAGTGCGGGACGCCGGGCCCGAGCTTGAGCCCGAGCGCGGGGACGCGGTCGCGCAGCGCGAGCACCGCGTCGAGCGGCGGGGCGTAGGCGCCGGGGTCGAACACGCGGCTGCCCGACGACGTGCGGCGCGCCGGGTCGGCGTACACGCCGTCGACGCCCTCGGCCGCGAGGTCGAGCGTGAGCCCGTCGGCGTGCCGCACCTCGGTGTCGGGGAAGTGCCGCAGGTTGACGGTCGCGATCGCGGCCGTGGCCTCGTCGACGTCGGTCGCGAGCACCGCGAGCCCCATGCCCGCGAACGCCATCGCGTCGGCGCCGATGCCGCACGTGAGGTCGGCGACGCGGGTCGTGCCGGCGTCGCGGTAGCGCCGCGCGTGGTGGGCCGCGACGGTGAGCCGCGTCGCCTGCTCGAGGCCCGCGGCGGTGAACAGCATCCCGTCGGCGAAGTCGCCGAGCTTCGCGCGGGCGCGGGCCCGCAGCCGGGACTGCGTGAGCGCGGCGGCGACGAGCGCGGGGTCGAGCCCCTCGGCGTGCAGGCGCGCGGACAGGGCCATCGCCCGCTGCTCGTCGTACGGCGGGAGCGCCGAGAGCAGCGCCCATCCCTGAGGGCTGAGCAGCGCGGTGAGGCCGGCGGCGTCCATGCGGGCGATCCTTCCACGGCCTGCCGGGCCGCGCGGCGGCCGCCGGACGGCGGGGCCAGGGTCGTCGGTGTCCGCGCCACGCCGTGACGTTGGCACTCGCCTTGACCGAGTGCTAACCCGTTCCTAGAGTGAGGAGCTGGCACTCTCGGTATGAGTGTGCCAGTTGCGCACCTGGTCACGGCACCCGCGACGACGTGAGTCGGTGCGCTCGGACAGCTCGAATACGACTCACATGCGAAGGGGAGGTCCGCTGTGTCGGTCTCCATCAAGCCCCTCGAGGACCGGATCGTCGTCAAGACGCTCGACGCGGAGACGACGACGGCCTCGGGTCTCGTCATCCCGGACAGCGCCAAGGAGAAGCCCCAGGAGGGCGAGGTCCTGGCGGTGGGTCCGGGTCGTGTCGACGACAACGGCAACCGGATCCCGCTCGACGTGGCCGTCGGCGACAAGGTGATCTACTCGAAGTACGGCGGCACCGAGGTCAAGTACGCCGGCGAGGAGTACCTGATCCTCTCGGCCCGCGACATCCTCGCGGTCGTCGTCAAGTGATCTGACGGTGCCCGGCGCGCGTCCCTGACGGCGCCGGGCACCACGAAGGCCCCCGACCTGCTGGTCGGGGGCCTTCGTCGTACCGGTGGGTCGGCGGTCAGACGACCGCGCGGCGACCGTTGCGCTGCGCCAGGATCGCGGCCCGCTCGTCCTCGGACAGGCCGCCCCACACGCCGTAGGGCTCGCGCACCGCGAGCGACTGCTCACGGCACTCCTTGAGCACGGGGCACGTCGCGCAGATGGCCTTCGCGGCCTCCGCACGGCGCCGACGTGCCGACCCACGCTCGCCCTCGGGGTGGAAGAACAGGTCCTGGTCGGCGTCGCGGCACGCGCCTTCGAACTGCCACTCCCACAGGTCCATCACCGGTCCGGGCAACCGCGAGATCTCCGCCATGCGTCCTCCTCAGTCAATCCGAGTCGGCGGGCCGTGGGCTCCAGCGCGCTCGGTAGCTCGGGTCGTGCGGCACTCCGCAGGGTGTGCGGGTGGTGCGATGGCCTGAACGCTACAACCGCGCCAGAAGTTGTTCAAGACTGCTTCGCACGATCGTGTGATGACGCGCTTCTGAGCGGACGCCCAGGTCGGCTGGCGCGGTCCGGTCCGCGCGTCGCCGTCGTCACCGCACGGCGACCCCGGCAGCACTGGCACAATCGCGTCATGCCCGCCGACGAGGACGTCTCGACGCCCACGACCACGGCGCCCGACGCGGGAGCCCCCGCGCTCGCCGTCGCGGCCGTCGCGCGCCGGCTCGGCGTCGCGCCGGCGACCCTGCGGACCTGGGACCGCCGCTACGGGCTCGGGCCCTCCGAGCACTCCGCGGGCGCGCACCGCCGGTACAGCGCCCACGACGTCGAACGGCTGCTCGTCATGCGGCGCCTCACGCTCGAGGGGGTCGCGCCCGGCGAGGCCGCGCGTCTCGCGCTCGCGACCGACGTGACCGCCGAGCACGGCCACCGCGTCCGCCCCGTCGCCCCGCACCCCGACGCGAGCCCCACGGCCGTCGTCGACGCCGCGCTCGCGGACGACGCCGACCGCTGCGCGCGGCTCCTCGCGCTCGCGACCGGCACGCCTGGCGCCGTCGCACGCTGGTGGACCGACCTCGTCGAGCCCGCGCTCACCCAGCTCGCGCGCCGGACCGTGGTCGACCGGCCCGGGGTCGACGCCGCGCTCACCGTGCGCGCCGCAGCGTCCGCCGCGCTGCGCGACGCGACCGTCGACCCGCCGGCCGCGGGCAGCCCGGTCGTCCTGGTGCTCGTGCCGCCCGGCGAGGAGCGACCGCTCGTCGCGCACGCGCTCGCCGGCGCGCTCGTCGAGAGGGGTGTCGACGGGCGGCTGGTCGGCGGGCCCGTCACCGCGCACCACGCGTCCGAGCTCGTCGCGATGACGCGCGCGCGGGCCGTCGTCACCGTGGGGCGCCGCGCCGAGCCCGACCTCGAGGTCGTCGTGCGGCTCGCGCACGACCGGCCCGACCTGCCGCAGTTCGTCATGCTGCCCGACAGCGCGCACCGGCACGTGCCCGTCGAGCGGCACGTGCACCGCGCCCGCACGTTCACCGGCCTCCTGCACGAGGTGCTCGCGGTCGCGGCCCCCGCCGACGGCGTCTGACGGCGTGCCCGGGCGGGCGGGCGCGACGGCGCTCGGACGGCGTGCACCGGGTCCGGACGACGGCCCTCACCCGGCCGGGCGAGGCCCGTCGACCCCCCGGGTGTCCCCCGTCCGGCCCAGTGGACATTCCCCTCCAGGAGCCCCCGCGGCGGGAGGAACCGGGGCAGGGGGAGGCGCAGGAGTGCCCTGGCGGGCTAACGTCTGCGTGCGCGCCGACCGATATCCGTGTTGAACAACCGTTCGGATGACGGACCGGTCGGCAGGGGCCGCGCCGCCCGTCGGAGCTGACGGGCGTACGAGACGGTCTGGGCAACAGGAGGAACGATGGCGGGAGTCGTGGTCTGTCACGGCTCAGCGGTGATCCGCGAGCGCCTGGTGGTGACCTCCATCGGTGTGCCTGCTCTCACTCCGGTGCGAGCGGCGGCGTCGGTGGACGAGCTGATCACGCTGGCACGCAGGGTCCCGCCGACGGTCGTCCTGCTGGACGCGCACCTGCCGGCACCCGGCGCCACCGAGGCGATCCGACGGCTGCGTGCCGTCTCGCCGTCGGCCGCGGTGGTGCTGCTGGCCAACCCCGACGACTCGGTCGCGCTCGACCGGGCGCTGCAGCTCGGTGCGCGTGGCTTCCTCGCGCCCGACGTGGGCCGCGCGGAGCTGTCGGCGGTGGCCGCGCACGTGCTCGCGAGCGCGGTGCTGCCGGTGCAGGGTCCGCGGGCGACGGTCGAGGTGCCGACGCCGATCGGCGGGTCCGGGATGGACGGGTCGCGCCCCGTCGGTGGCACGGTCGACGGCAACGACGGCGCTCCGGCGTCGTCCGAGCCCGGGCCGGCGCCGCTGACGAAGCGCGAGGTCGAGGTGCTGGTCGGCATGAGCAACGGCCGGTCGAACGCGCAGATCGGTGCCGAGCTGTTCCTCTCCGAGGACACGGTCAAGACGCACGCGCGCCGGCTGTTCCGCAAGCTCGGGGCGAAGGACCGCGCGCAGGCGGTCGCGATCGGCCTGCGTCGGGGGCTCATCCGCTGACGAGCGGTCGCGGTCCCGACGTCCCTGCGGGCGTCGGGGCGGCGTCCGGGGGGCGGACCGGGGGGCCGGTGCTGCCCGTCGCGGGACGTATCCTGGACCGATGACGGGCACCCCCTCGCCGACCGACCCCTTCGCGCGGATCGGGCTCACGTACGACGACGTCCTGCTCCTCCCGGGGGAGACGGACGTGATCCCGAGCGAGGTCGACACGACCTCCCGGCTCACGCGCGAGATCTCGGTGCGCGTCCCGCTGCTGTCGGCGGCGATGGACACCGTCACCGAGTCGCGCATGGCGATCGCGATGGCCCGCCAGGGCGGCATCGGGATCCTGCACCGCAACCTGTCGATCGAGGACCAGGCGCACCAGGTCGACCGCGTCAAGCGCTCCGAGTCCGGCATGGTGACCGACCCCGTGACCGTCTCGCCCGACGCGACGCTCGCCGAGCTCGACCGCCTGTGCGGCACCTACCGCGTGTCGGGCCTCCCGGTCGTGGACGCGCAGGACCGGCTCGTCGGCATCATCACGAACCGCGACCTGCGGTTCGTCCCCGCCGCCGACTTCGAGCACCGCCGCGTGCACGAGGTCATGACGCCCATGCCGCTCGTCACCGCACCCGTCGGGATCGCGCGCGACGACGCGGCGGCGCTGCTCGCGAAGCACAAGATCGAGAAGCTGCCGCTCGTCGACGACGCGGGCGTCCTGCGCGGGCTCATCACCGTCAAGGACTTCGTGAAGTCCGAGCAGTACCCCGACGCGACCAAGGACGGCGAGGGCCGCCTCGTCGTCGGTGCGGCGATCGGGTTCTTCGGCGACGCGTGGGAGCGCGCGACGGCCCTCGTCGACGCGGGCGTCGACGTGCTCGTCGTCGACACCGCGAACGGGCACGCGCGGCTCATGCTCGACATGGTGCGGCGCCTCAAGACCGACCCGTCGACGCGCGCGGTCCAGGTCATCGGCGGCAACGTCGCGACGACCGCGGGCGCGCAGGCGCTCGTCGACGCTGGCGTGGACGCCGTGAAGGTCGGCGTCGGCCCGGGCTCGATCTGCACGACGCGCGTCGTCGCGGGCGTCGGCGTCCCGCAGGTCACGGCGATCTACGACGCGGCGCAGGCGTGCAGGCCCGCCGGGGTGCCGGTCATCGGCGACGGCGGCCTGCAGTACTCGGGCGACATCGCGAAGGCGCTCGTCGCGGGGGCCGACACGGTGATGCTCGGCTCGCTGCTGGCGGGCTGCGACGAGTCGCCGGGCGAGCTCGTCTTCGTCAACGGCAAGCAGTTCAAGCACTACCGCGGCATGGGCTCGCTCGGGGCGATGGCGTCCCGCGGGCGCGTGTCGTACTCGAAGGACCGGTACTTCCAGGCCGACGTCACGACCGACGAGAAGATCGTCCCCGAGGGCATCGAGGGGCAGGTGCCGTACCGCGGCCCGCTCGCGGCGGTCGCGCACCAGCTCATCGGCGGGCTGCACCAGTCGATGTTCTACGTCGGCGCGCACACCATCCCCGAGCTGCAGACCAAGGGCCAGTTCGTGCGGATCACCGCGGCCGGGCTCAAGGAGTCCCACCCGCACGACATCCAGATGACGGTCGAGGCGCCCAACTACAGCTCGCACCGCTGACGCCCGACGACGCCCGGGTCCCGCACGTGGGGGCCCGGGCGTCGTCGTGCCCGCCTGGCTACCAGAGGGTGCCGACAGGCTCGCGCGCGGGCCACGTCGGCTCGGCGCCCGGGCCGACGAGGCCCTTCTCGGTGCGCCACGCGTTGAAGCTCTCCGCCCACGCGCGGTGCGCGGTCACCTGGTACTCGTGGAGCGTGTCGAGGTCCAGGTCGGCGAGGTGCGGGAAGCGCCCGACGATCCGCTCGAGCACGTCGAGCGTCGCGACGACGTCCACGTCGGCGTTGTGCAGGTCGCCCGACTCGACGACCTCGTAGACGCCGCACAGGTCGACGAGCTTGCGCTTGCCCTCGCGCTCGCGGTCCTCGGCGCGGTCGAGCACGAGCGGGTCGATGACCGGGCGGGCGGCGCCGAGCAGCCGGTCGGGGAGCGTCGGGAGCCGGTGGCGGCGCAGCTCGGCGTCGAGCAGGCACAGGTCGAACGCGGCGTTGTAGGCCACGACCGGGACGCCCGCGCGGAAGGCCTCGGCGAGCTCGGCGGCGATCTCGTCGAGCGCGACCTTGGGCGGCATGCCGTGCGCCTTCGCGTGCTCGGTGCTGACGCCGTGGATCGCCGCCGCGGGCTCCGGGATGTCGACGCCGGGGTTCAGCAGCCACGTGCGGACGTGCGTTCCGGAGGTGTCGCGGCGGACCAGGGCGGCGGTGACGATGCGGTCGCGGTCGACGTCGAGCCCCGTGGTCTCCGTGTCGAAGCCCAGCAGGGGTCCGTCGTTCCAGCCCATCGTGCGTCCTTCGTCCGTCCGGCGTGCTCACCGCGCGGCGCGAGCGCCTGGCGGTGGCGGGCTCGTGGTGCCGCCCGCTTCGCCAGGATCGCACCGACCACCGACAGCACCGCGCACCGACACGGCGCGCGCCGGAGCCCCACGTGGCGCCGGTAACCTGGTCCGGTGAGCAACGAGATCGAGATCGGGCGCGGGAAGCGCGGGCGGCGGGCCTTCTCCTTCGACGACGTGGCGGTCGTCCCGTCGCGGCGGACGCGGGACCCGGAGGAGGTCTCGGTCGGCTGGCAGATCGACGCCTACCACTTCGACCTGCCGGTGCTCGCGGCGCCGATGGACTCGGTGATGAGCCCCGCCACCGCGGTCGCGCTCGGCCAGGCCGGCGGTCTGGGTGTGCTGGACCTCGAGGGTCTCTGGACGCGGTACGAGGACCCGGCGCCGCTGCTCGCGGAGATCGCGACGCTCGACGCGGCGCGCGCGACGGCCCGCATGCAGGAGATCTACTCCGCGCCGATCCAGCCCGAGCTCGTGAGCCAGCGGCTCAAGGAGGTCCGGGCGGCCGGCGTGACGGTCGCGGGCGCGCTGTCGCCGCAGCGCACGCAGGAACTGTGGCGGACCGTGGTCGACGCGGGCGTCGACCTGTTCGTCATCCGCGGCACGACGGTGTCGGCCGAGCACGTGTCGGGCCGTGCGGAGCCGCTCAACCTCAAGCGCTTCATCTACGAGCTCGACGTCCCGGTGATCGTCGGCGGCGCGTCGACCTACACGGCGGCGCTGCACCTCATGCGCACGGGTGCCGCGGGCGTGCTCGTCGGCTTCGGCGGGGGAGCGGCGCACACGACGCGGGTCTCGCTCGGCATCCACGCGCCGATGGCGACGGCCGTCGCGGACGTGGCGGCGGCGCGTCGCGACTACCTCGACGAGTCGGGCGGCCGGTACGTGCACGTCATCGCCGACGGCGGCGTGGGCCGCTCGGGCGACCTCGTGAAGGCGATCGCGTGCGGCGCGGACGCCGTGATGCTCGGGGCGGCGCTCGCGCGCGCGACCGAGGCGCCGGGTCGGGGCTGGCACTGGGGTCCCGAGGCGCACCACCCGCACCTGCCGCGCGGCGAGCGCGTCGAGGTCGGCACGGCCGGTTCGCTCGAGCAGATCCTGTTCGGCCCGGGGCACACCGCGGACGGCACGCTCAACCTCGTCGGGGCGCTCAAGCGGGCGATGGCGACGACCGGCTACTCGGACCTCAAGGAGTTCCAGCGGGTCGAGGTCGTGGTCTCGCCGTACCAGCCGCACTGACCTCCGTCACCTCTCGACGACGCCCGTCCCGGTCCGCCGGGGCGGGCGTCCGTCGTCTCCGTCGTCGCCCGCGTCGTGCGTCGTCCGGCCGCCCTGTCCGATCATGTCCGTTTCCCGGCGCGCGACTCCCAGTCGGAGTCGGACATGCGCGGCAGGTCCGCATCGCGGGCAGGACGATGCCCGGATCTGCCCAGGTAGGCGTCTGTTTAAGTCCGAATGGGCCCGAATCTCTTGACATGGCAGGGTGAGAGGCGGACTCTGGACGCATCAGACATCGCGACGGACGCGGTGTCCGGCACACGGAGGCAGCGTGTACGCACCGGAGCGGCACCAGCAGATCCTGGCTCGCGCCCGCGCCGAGGGTCGGGTCGACGTCACCGCCCTCGCCGACGAGCTCGACGTCACGCCCGAGACGATCCGCCGAGACCTCACCGCGCTCGAGCGGCACGGCCTCCTGCGGCGCGTGCACGGCGGCGCGATCCCCGTCGAGCGCCTCGGCTTCGAGCCCGGCATCGCGGACCGTGAGGGCGTCCTGGCGGGGGAGAAGGAGCGCATCGCGAAGGCCGCGCTCGACGAGCTGCCCGACGGCGGCGCCGTCATCTTCGACGCGGGCACCACGACCGTCCGCCTCGCGGAGCTCCTGCCGACCGACCGTGAGCTCACCGTCGTGACGCACGCGCTGCCCGTCGCCACCGTCCTCGCGACGCGCCCGGGCATCACGCTGCACCTCGTCGGCGGCACGGTCCGCGGCCGCACGCTCGCCGCGGTGGGCACGTGGGCCGTCCGGGCGCTCGCGGACATCCACGCCGACGTCGCGTTCGTCGGCACCAACGGGCTGTCCGTCGAGCACGGCCTGACCACGCCGGACCTCGCCGAGGCGGCGGTCAAGCGCGCCCTGGTCACCAACGCGCGCCGGACCGTCGTGCTCGCGGACCACACCAAGCTGGGGCGGGTCGACTTCGCGCACGTCGTGCCGCTCTCGGCCGTCGACACGCTCGTGACCGACACCGGTGCGGAGCCCGAGCTCGTCGACGAGATCGAGGCCGCCGGGACGCGGGTGGTGCGCGCATGATCCTCACGCTCACGCCCAACCCGAGCCTCGACCGCGCGCTGCAGGTCGACCGGCTCGCCGTCGGCGAGGTCAACCGTGCCGACGGCGCGTGGGTGCACCCCGGCGGCAAGGGCATCAACGTGTCCCGGGTGCTCATGGCGCACGGCGTCCCGACGCTCGCGGTCCTCCCCGTCGGCGGCGCCGACGGGGCGCGGCTCGTCGAGCTGCTGGGCGAGCAGGGCGTCCCCGCGCTGCCCGTCCCGATCGCCGAGGACACCCGCACGAACCTCACGCTCGTCGAGGCCGGCGGCGCGACCACGAAGGTCAACGCGCCCGGTCCGCGGCTCACCGACGACGAGGGCGACGCGCTGCTGCGGGCCGTCGAGCAGCAGCTGACGACCCAGCCCGCCGCGCTCGTGAGTGCCGGGTCGCTGCCGCGGGGGGCCTCCGAGTGCTTCTTCGTCCAGGTCGCCGGGCTCGCCGCCCGGCACGGCGTGCCGTTCGCGCTCGACACCTCGGGCGTGCCGCTGACGCGGGCCGTCCGCTCGGGCGGGCTCACGCTCGTCAAGCCCAACGACGAGGAGCTCGCGGAGCTCGTCGGCCACGAGCTCGTCACGGTCGGCGACGTCGTCGACGCGGCGCGCGAGGTCATCGACGCGGGCACCCGCGCCGTGCTCGTGAGCCTCGGTGCGCACGGCGCGCTGCTCGTGACCGCCCGGCACCACTGGTGGGCCGGTGGCCCGCCGCTCGTCCCGCTGTCCACCGTCGGCGCGGGCGACACCACGCTCGCGGGCTTCATCGCAGGCGAGGGCGACGCCCCCACGCGTCTGCGTCGCGCCGTCGCGTTCGGCAGGGCCGCGGTCCTGCTTCCCGGGACCGCGGTCCCCACCCCCGACCAGATCGACGTCGACGCCGTCCAGGTCGTCGAGAACCCTGACCCCCGTACCGCGCTGAAGGAGCTGTGACGTGACCACCCCCCTCATCACCGCCGACCTGGTCGCCGTCGACCTCGTCGCGACGGACCGCGACGACGCGACCCGCCAGCTGATCGACCTGCTCGCCGCCGCCGGTCGCGTGACCGACGCCGACGGGTTCCACGCCGACGTGCGTGCCCGCGAGGAGCAGATGGCGACCGGCATGCCCGGCGGCATCGGCCTGCCGCACGCCCGCTCGGCGCACGTGACCGCGCCCAGCCTCGCCGTCGGCAAGGTGCCCGGCGGCGTCGACTTCGGCGCGCCTGACGGGCCCGCGACGCTCGTCTTCCTCATCGCCGCCCCCGACTCCGGGGACAGCGCCCACCTGCAGATCCTCGCCGCGCTCGCCCGGCGGCTCGTGCACGAGTCGTTCCGGACGTCGCTCAAGGAGGCGCCGGACGCCGCCACCGTCGCCGAGATCGTCACCCGAGAGGTGGTGCCCGCATGAAGCTGGTCGCCGTCACCTCGTGCCCCACGGGGATCGCGCACACCTACATGGCCGCGGAGGCCCTCGAGCAGGCCGGCCGCGCCGCCGGCCACGAGGTCGCCGTCGAGACGCAGGGTGCCGCCGGCTCGATGCCGCTCGACCCGCGCGTCATCGCCGACGCCGACGGCGTGATCTACGCCGCCGACCTCGAGGTCAAGGACAAGGACCGGTTCGCCGGCAAGCCGTTCGTCGACGTCGGCGTCAAGAAGGCCGTGCACGACGCCCCGGGCGTCATCGCCGCCGCGATCGCGGCCGTCGAGTCCGGCGTGCCCGCACCCGCCGCGACCGGCCACGCGCCCGGCACCGGACCTGTCGGCCCCACGACCAAGGTGGACGCCAACGCGGGCGTCGGCACGCGGATCCGGCAGTGGCTCATGACGGGCGTGTCGTACATGATCCCGTTCGTCGCCGCGGGCGGGATCCTCATCGCCCTGTCGTTCATGCTCGCGCAGCTCGCGTGGGGCGACGAGGGCGTCGTGCGCGTCACCGAGGTCCCGCTCGACGACCTCATGACCTCGTTCAACGTCGTGTCGCTGCAGGACTGGGCGGTGCTGCTGTTCCGCACCGGCGGCGTCGCGTTCGGGTTCCTCGTCCCGGTGCTGTCCGGGTTCATCGCGTACGCGATCGCCGACCGGCCCGGCCTCGTGCCCGGGTTCGTCGGCGGGTCGATCTCCGTGCTCGTCGGCGCCGGGTTCCTCGGCGGCCTCGTCACCGGCTTCCTCGCGGGCTTCGTCGCCCTGTGGATCGCGCGCTGGAAGGTCCCGAAGGGCGTGCGCGGCGTGATGCCCGTCGTGGTGATCCCGCTGCTCTCGTCGTTCGTCGTCGGCCTCGTGATGTTCGTGATCATCGGTCGCCCGATCGCGTCGCTCATGGACGGGCTGAGCTCGTGGCTCAACGGCCTGTCCGGTTCCAACCTCGTGCTCCTCGGCCTGCTGCTCGGCGCGATGATGGGCTTCGACCTCGGTGGCCCGATCAACAAGGTCGCGTACACGTTCGCCGTGACCGGCCTGGCGACCGAGGGCCTCGACGCCGACGCCACGCAGTACAAGGTCATGGCCGCCGTGATGGCCGCGGGCATGGTCGCGCCGCTCGCGATGGCGCTCGCGACCGTCGTCCGCAAGAAGCTGTTCACGCACGCCGAGCAGGAGAACGGCAAGGCCGCGTGGCTGCTCGGGGCGTCGTTCATCTCCGAGGGGGCGATCCCGTTCGCCGCCGCCGACCCGTGGCGCGTGATCGTGTCGTCGATCGCCGGCTCCGCCACGACCGGTGCGCTCGTCATGGCGTTCGGCTGCACGCTGCGCGCCCCGCACGGCGGGATCTGGGTGCTGCCGCTCATCGGCAACCCGCTCGGGTTCCTCGCCGCCGTCGCGATCGGCATGGTCGTCATGGCCGTGATCGTCATCGCCCTCAAGAGCGCCAAGCCCAACCCGCTCGTCCAGGCCGAGCAGGCCGCCGACGAGCAGGCGGCCCTCGTGGCGCAGGCCGCCTGACCGCGGCACCCCTGCAGGAACGATCCCGGAGGACCAGCACCATGGCTCAGCGCACCGCCGTCGTCGCGTCCCGCGTCGGGCTGCACGCCCGCCCCGCGATGATCTTCACCAACGCCGTCGCCGCGACCGGCGTCCCGGTGACCATCGCCCGGCCGGGCGGCGACCCCGTCGACGCGAGCAGCATCCTGTTCGTCATGTCGCTCGGTGTCCCGCACGGCGAGGAGGTCACGCTCAGCACCGACGACGGCGCCGAGCGCGTGCTCGACGACCTCGTCACGCTGCTCGAGACCGACCTCGACGCGGAGGACGCCCCGGCGGCCTCCGGCACGGGCTCGTGAGCACGCCGACCACGCCGGCGACGGCCACCGAGCCGACCGCGCGCGACGCCGACCGCGTGCTGCGCGGCGTCGGCGTGGGCCGGCGGGGCGTCGTCGGCCCGGTCGCCCAGGTGCAGCCGCCGCCGCACGTCGACGACGACGCCCCGCTCCTCGTGGACGGCGTCCCGGCCGACCCGGCGACCGCCCACCGGATCGTCGACGAGGCGTTCACGCGGGTCGTCGAGGACCTGCGCGAGCAGTCGTCGCGCGCGACGGGCACGGTCCGCGACGTGCTGGCCGCGACCGCGCAGATGGCCGACGACAAGGCGCTGCGCAGCCAGGTCCTCACGCGCGTCTCGGCGGGAGACCACGTCGTGCACGCGGTCGACGGGGTCGTCGCGATGTTCGCGACGATGTTCCAGCAGGCCGGCGGCTACCTCGCCGAGCGGGTCACCGACCTGCACTCGGTGCGCGACCGCGTCGTGGCGCAGGCGCTCGGCCTGCCCGCGCCGGGTGTCCCGCACCTCGACCGGCCGTCCGTCGTCGTCGCGCGGGACCTCGCGCCCGCCGACACCGCGGCGCTCGACCTCGACAAGGTGCTCGCGATCGTCACCGAGCTCGGCGGCCCGACGGGCCACACCGCGATCATCGCCGGACAGCTCGGCCTGCCGTGCCTCGTCCAGGTGCCCTTCGCGACCACGATCGAGGACGGCACCGAGGTCGCGGTCGACGCCGCGGCGGGCACGCTCACGCTCGACCCCGACGACGCGCTGCGCACCGAGCTCGCCCGCCGCGCGCAGGTCGAGGACGCGCTCGCGGCCGACACCGCGGCGGGCGGGACGGCCGACGGGCGACCCGTGCAGCTGCTCGCGAACATCGGCACGGCCGAGGACGCGGAGCGGATCTCCGGTGCGGCCGTCGAGGGCGTCGGGCTGTTCCGCACCGAGGTCCTGTTCCTCGAGCGCACGACGGCGCCGACGCGCGAGGAGCAGTCCGCGGTGTACGTGCGGACGCTCGCGGCGCTCGGCGAGCGCAAGGTCGTCGTCCGCACGCTCGACGCGGGTGCCGACAAGCCGCTCGCGTTCGCGACGCAGGCCGACGAGGAGAACCCGGCGCTCGGCGTGCGCGGGTACCGGCTGGTCCGGAACGACCCCGACCTGCTGGAGGTCCAGCTCGCCGCGCTCGGCGCCGCGCAGTCCGAGACGGGAGCCGCCCCCTGGGTCATGGCGCCGATGATCGCGACCGCCGCCGAGGCGCGCGACTTCGCGACCCGCGCCCGCGCGCACGGCCTGTCGACGGTCGGCGTGATGGTCGAGATCCCGGCGGCAGCCCTCCGCGCCCGGGAGATCCTCGCGGAGGTCGACTTCGTGTCGCTCGGCACCAACGACCTCGCGCAGTACACGATGGCGACCGACCGCCTGCGCGGCGAGCTCGCCGACCTGCTCGACCCGTGGCAGCCCGCGGTGCTCGACCTCGTCGACGCGACCGCCCGCGCCGGGCACGAGCTGCACAAGCCCGTCGGGGTGTGCGGCGAGTCGGCGTCCGACCCGGTGCTCGCGCTCGTCCTCGTCGGGCTCGGCGTCACGAGCCTGTCGATGTCCGCCGGTGCCGTGCCCGCCGTCCGGTACGCGCTGCGCCACCACACGGGCGCGCAGTGCGCCACCATGGCGGCCGCCGCGCTCGCGGCCGAGTCGGCGGAGGCCGCCCGGGCGGCCGTCGTCGCGATGCTCGTGCCGGAGGTGCGCGACACGCTCGGCGTCTGACCGCCGACCGCGGCGGGCGCCACGATCGGCGCCATGACGGGCGCCCCGACCGGCGTCCGCCCCGACCGGCGTCCGCCCCGACCGGCGTCCGCCGCGGCCGGCGTCACCCGGCGAGGCGACGCCCGCCGACACCCGTGCCGCGCAGGCCCGGGTGACAGGTGCCGCGCGTACCCTGACGCGCATGGCGCACGACGGACACACCGAGCTCCACGACCCCGAGACGGACCCGCTCGCGACGTACGTGCTCGAGCCCGAGGACGTCCGCACGCTCCTCGCCCGCGTGGTCGCCGCGCCGGGCGCCGCGACGCACACGCCGCACGCGCCCTACACGGGCGGTCCGATCGCCGCGGTCCCGCTGTCGACACCCGCCGACGTGGCCCGGGCCGCGCGCGCGGCCCGCGCCGCCCAGCGGCTGTGGGCGGCGACGCCCCTGCGCGCCCGCACCGCGGTGCTGTCCCGCGTGCACGACCTGGTGCTCGCGCGGCAGAGCGACGTGCTCGACCTCATCCAGCTCGAGACCGGCAAGGCGCGCGTCGCGGCGTTCGAGGAGGTCTGCGACATCGCGCTCGTGTCGAGGCACTACGCCGCGCGCGCCGGCCGGTACCTGCGCACCCGCCGCGTGCCCGGCCTCATCCCGGGACTGACGTCCGTCCGCGTGCTGCGGCACCCGGTCGGCGTCGTCGGCATCGTCGCGCCGTGGAACTTCCCGCTCACGCTCACGCTCGGCGACGTCCTGCCGGCGCTCGTCGCGGGCAACGCCGTGATCCTGCGCCCCGACCCGCAGACCGCGCTCACGGCGCTGTGGGCCGCGGAGCTCCTCGAGGAGGCCGGGCTGCCCGACGGGCTGCTGCAGGTCGTCGTCGGCGACGGGCCGACCGTCGGTGCGGCCGTCGTCGAGCACGTCGACCACGTGAGCTTCACCGGCTCGACCGCCACCGGCCGCGTCGTCGCCGCGAGCGCGGGGGAGCGGCTCGTGCCCGTGACCCTCGAGCTCGGCGGCAAGAACCCGATGTACGTCGCGGAGGACGCCGACGTCGAGATCGCGGCCGAGGGTGCGGTCCGCGCCTGCTTCGTCGGCACCGGCCAGGTGTGCGTGAGCGTCGAGCGGATCTACGTGCGCGAGGAGGTGTTCGACGCGTTCGCCGACGCGTTCGCCCGCCGCACGCGTGCGCTGCGCCTCGGCTCGGGGCTGGACTACCGGTCCGACGTCGGGTCGCTCACGTCCGCCGCGCAGCTCGCGACCGTCGTCGAGCACGTGGAGGACGCCATCGGCCACGGCGCGACCGTCCTCGCCGGCGCCGTGCACCGCACCGACGTCGGCCCGTACTTCTACGAGCCGACGATCCTCGTCGACGTCCCGCCCGAGGCGCGGCTGCACCGCGAGGAGACGTTCGGCCCGGTCGTCGCGCTCTACCCGGTCGCGTCGGACGACGAGGCCGTCGCCGCGATGAACGACAGCGACCTCGGCCTCAACGCGAGCATCTGGACCGCCGACACGCGCCGCGGTGCCGCGCTGGCCCGGCGGGTGCGGGCGGGCACGGTCAACGTGAACGAGGGCTACGTCGCGACGTGGGGCTCGGTCGGCGCGCCGCAGGGTGGCGTCGGCGACTCCGGGCACGGGCACCGGCACGGGCGCGAGGGCCTGTGGGAGACGACGCGCGTCCAGACGGTCGCCGTGCAGCACGGCGTCCACGCCGGGCTCGGCCTGCACCGCCTGTTCGACCTCGGCACCGAGACGTGGCCGCGGGTCTACACCGAGCTGCTGCGCGCGATGAAGGCCGCCCGCCTGCCCTGACCGGCGGCGTCGCGCGCCTCGCTCCGGGTCAGGCGTGCCCCGTCGCCGCGGGGGCCGGGTCCGTCTCGTCCGACGTGCCCTCCAGGCCGGCCTTCTCGATCGTCGCGATCGCCTGACGCGCGATCGCGAGCTCCTCGTTGGTCGGCACGACCATGACGCGCGTGCTCGTCCAGTCGGGCGAGATCGTCGTCGGCTCCTTCTTGCGGCCCGCGTTGCGCTCGGGGTCGACCGCGATGCCGAACGGCTCCAGCCCGGCCAGCGCGAGGGCACGCACGACGTCGTCGTTCTCGCCGACGCCCGCGGTGAACGTGATGACGTCGACGCGACCGAGGATCGCCAGGTACGCACCCACGTACTTGCGCAGGCGGTGGATGTACACGTCGAGGGCGCGCTGCGCGCTGGGGTCGCCCTCCTCGACGAGCCGGTGGATCTCGCGGAAGTCGTTCTCGCCTGCGAGCCCCTTGAGCCCCGAGCGGCGGTTGAGCAGGTCGTCGATGTCGTCGACGGACATCCCGGCGTTGCGCTGCAGGTGGATCAGGACGGCCGGGTCGACGTCCCCCGAGCGCGTGCCCATGACGAGCCCTTCGAGCGGCGTCAGGCCCATCGACGTCTCGACCGCCACGCCGCCTCGGACCGCCGACGCCGACGCGCCGTTGCCGAGGTGCAGGACGATCTGGTTGAGCTCCTCGATCCGGCGGCCCAGCACGCGCGCGACCTTGCCGGACACGTACTCGTGCGACGTGCCGTGGAAGCCGTACCGGCGCACGCCGTAGGTCGTGGCGACACCCTGGTCGATCGCGTACGTCGCGGCCGCGTCGGGCAGCGTGTGGAAGAACGCGGTGTCGAACACGACGACGTGCGGCACGTCGGGCAGCAGCTCGCGCGCGACCTGGATGCCCGTGAGGTTGGCCGGGTTGTGCAGCGGGGCGAGCGGCGCGAGCGCGTCGATGCGGGCGATGACGTCGTCGTCGACGAGCGCCGGTCCCGTGAAGTCGGACCCGCCGTGCACCACGCGGTGCCCGACCGCGACGACGTGCGCGGCCGCGAGGTCGGGGCCGATCTCCTCGAACAGTCCGAGGACGACCCGCAGCCCCGCGCCGTGGTCCGCGATCGCCTCGTCGCGCTGCGTCGTGCTTCCGGCGAACGTGTGCTTGACGGTCCCGACGTCCTCGCCGATGCGCTCGACGATCCCCGAGGCGATCGCCTCGCCGCCGACCGGGTTGACGAGCTGGTACTTGATCGACGACGACCCGGAGTTCACGACGAGGACGCTGCCGTGCGCGCCGAGCGCGCTGTGCGGGCGGGGCTGGGTGATGGTCATCGGGCGACGGCCTCCGGGCTCGTGGTCGCGCCGGCCGGTGCGTCGGCCTGCGCCTGGATCGCGGTGATCGCGACGGTGTTGACGATGTCCTGGACGAGCGCGCCGCGCGACAGGTCGTTGACGGGCTTGTTGAGGCCCTGCAGGACGGGTCCGACGGCGATCGCGCCCGCGGACCGCTGCACGGCCTTGTACGTGTTGTTCCCGGTGTTGAGGTCGGGGAAGACGAAGACGGTGGCGCGGCCGGCGACGGCCGAGTCGGGCAGCTTGGTCTGCGCGACGGAGGCGTCGACCGCGGCGTCGTACTGGATCGGCCCCTCGACGGACAGGTCGGGGCGGCGCTCGCGGACCAGGGCGGTCGCGGCGCGCACCTTGTCGACGTCCGCGCCCGTGCCGGACGCGCCGGTCGAGTAGGACAGCATCGCGATGCGCGGCTCGATGCCGAACTGCACCGCGGTCGCCGCGGACGAGATCGCGATGTCGGCGAGCTGCTCGGCCGTCGGGTCCGGGATCACCGCGCAGTCTGCGTAGACCAGCACGCGGTCCTCGAGGCACATGAGGAAGCAGCTCGACACGCTGCTCGTCCCGGGGGCCGTCTTGATGATCTCGAACGACGGCTTGATGGTGTGCGCGGTGGTGTGGGCGGCGCCCGACACCATGCCGTCCGCGAGCCCGAGGTGGACCATCATCGTGCCGAAGTACGACACCGACGGGACGATCTCCCGCGCGCGCTCGAGCGTCATGCCCTTGTGCGCGCGGATCTGCGTGTACTCCGCGGCGAACCGCTCGACCCACGCGGGGTCGTGCGGGTCGATGAGGTCGGCGTCCGCGAGGTCGAGGCCGAGCTCGGTCGCGCGGCTGCGGATCGCGGCTGGCTCGCCGAGGATCGTCAGGCGCGCGACGCCGCGGCGCAGCAGCGTGGACGCGGCGCGCAGGATCCGGTCGTCGGTGCCCTCGGGCAGCACGATGTGCTTGCGGTCGGCGCGCGCCCGGTCGAGCAGCTCGTACTCGAACATGAGCGGCGTGACGACCTCGGGCCGCGCGACGTCGAGCGCACCGAGCAGTGCGGTGCCGTCGACGTGCTCCTCGAACAGCGCGAGTGCGGTGTCGACCTTGAGCTGGCTGTCCGCCGACAGGTGCCCGCGGGTCGCGGCGGCGGCGCTCGCCGAGCGGAACGAGCCGAGTGACGTCTTGATGATGGGCAGGCGCGTGCCGAGGCCGTCGATGAGCCGCATGACGACGGGCGACGGCTCGAAGCCGCCGTTGAGGATGATGCCGGCGAGCGACGGGAACCCCTCGGCGGCGTGCGCCATGAGCAGGCCCAGCAGCACGTCGGACCGGTCGCCGGGGGTGATGACGACCGCGCCGTCGGCGATCCGGTCGAGCAGGTGCTCGACGGACATGGCGCCGACGAGCACGTCGAGGACCTCGCGCGAGAGCAGCTCGTCGTCGCCCGCCATGAGCGAGCCGCCGACGGCCTCCATGAGCTGCCGGACGGTCGGCGCGGTCAGCAGCGGGCTCTCGGGCAGGGCGAACGTCGGCAGGCCCGTGCCGCCCTCGACCTCGCTCGTGACGGCGTCGAGCGACGCGGGTCCGCACCGGTTGACCGTCACGGCGAGCACCTGGGCGTGCTCGTCGCGCATCGCCCCGACCACGATGTCGACGACCTGGTGGATCGCCTCAGGCGTTCGGCCCGACCCGTTGACGACGAGCACGACGGGCGCGCCCAGGTTGGCGGCGATCCGGCCGTTGTACGCGAGCTCCGTCGGCCCGGCGACGTCCGTGTAGTCCGAGCCGACGACCACGACTGCGTCGCAGCGCCGCGCGACCTCGTGGTACCGCTGCACGATCTTGCCGAGCGCGGCGTCCTGGTCCGCCAGCAGCTCCTCGTACGTGACGCCGACGCACTCGTCGTACGTGAGGTCGACGCCGTCGTGCGCGAGCAGCAGCTCGAGGACGTAGTCGCGCGTCTTGGTCGAGCGGGCGACCGGCCGGAACACCCCCACCCGCTGCACCGTGCGCGAGAGCAGGTCCACGAGGCCGAGCGCCACGACGGACTTGCCGGAGTCCCCCTCGGGGGAGGTGAGGTAGATGCTGCGGGCCACGGGGGCTGCTCCTGGTGCGTGATCCCCGGGGTGCCGGGGGTGGTGCTGGTGCGGTGCGGTGCGGGACCTGCGGGCGGGTCGCGGCGGTTCGCGGTGGCGTCGGCGCGACCCGCCCGGGTCCGGGGTCGGGCACCTCGCTCACGAGGGCCCGAGGGGGCGGTTACTCGTTGTCACCGCCGGTCGAGATGGTGGCGTTCTGCTGCGGGCCGCCCTGCTCGGTGCCGGTCTCGCCCGCGTCCGGCCACACCCAGTCGCGCACCTCGGGCAGGTCGTCGCCGTGCTCGCGGGTGTACTCGCGCGCCTCGATGCGCTTGTCGACCATGCGCTGACGCAGGCCGGCGTACGCGGTGCCCAGGTGCGGGACGCGGTCGATGACGTCGATGACGAGGTGGAACCGGTCGAGGTCGTTGAGCATGACCATGTCGAACGGCGTGGTCGTCGTGCCCTCCTCCTTGTACCCGCGCACGTGGATGTTCGCGTGCCCGTTGCGGCGGTACGTGAGGCGGTGGATCAGCCACGGGTAGCCGTGGTACGCGAAGATCACCGGCCGGTCCGGGGTGAACAGGCCGTCGAACTGCGTGTCGGAGAGCCCGTGCGGGTGCTCCTTCTCATCCTGCAGACGCATGAGGTCGACGACGTTGATGACGCGGACCTTGAGGTCCGGCAGCTCGCGCTTGAGGATGTCGGCCGCCGCCAGCACCTCGAGCGTCGGCACGTCACCCGCCGCGGCGAGCACGACGTCCGGCTTCTCGCCCGGCACCTCCGTGCCGGCCCACTCCCAGATGCCCAGGCCGCGCGTGCAGTGCGCGACCGCCTGGTCCATCGTGAGGAAGTTCGGCGCGGGCTGCTTGCCGGACACCACGACGTTGACGTACTGCCGGCTGCGCAGGCAGTGGTCGTACGTCGACAGCAGGGTGTTCGCGTCCGGCGGCAGGTACACCCGGACGACCTCGGCCTTCTTGTTGACCACGTGGTCGATGAAGCCGGGGTCCTGGTGGCTGAAGCCGTTGTGGTCCTGCCGCCACACGTGGCTCGACAGCAGGTAGTTGAGCGACGCGATGGGCCGGCGCCACGGGATGTGGTTCGTGACCTTGAGCCACTTCGCGTGCTGGTTGAACATCGAGTCGATGATGTGGATGAACGCCTCGTAGCAGTTGAACAGCCCGTGGCGGCCCGTGAGCAGGTACCCCTCGAGCCAGCCCTGGCACTGGTGCTCCGACAGCATCTCCAGCACGCGGCCCGCGCGGGACAGGTGCTCGTCGACCTCCTCGCCGTAGAAGTCCGCGTTCCACTGCTTGTCGGTGGTCTCGAACACCGCCTGCAGACGGTTCGACGCGGTCTCGTCCGGGCCGAAGATCCGGAAGTTGTCCGGGTTCTGCCGGATCACGTCCGTGAGCCACTGGCCGAGCACGCGCGGCGCCTCGCTGATCGACCCGCCCGGTGTCGGGACGTCGACCGCGTAGTCGCGGAAGTCCGGCAGGCGCAGGTCCTTGAGCAGCAGACCGCCGTTGGCGTGCGGGTTGTCGCTCATCCGCAGGCCCGCGGGCGGCGTGAGCTCGCGGATGTCGTCGTGCAGCCGGCCCGCCTCGTCGAAGAGCTCGTCGGCCCGGTACGACTCGAGCCACTGCCGCAGCACGTCGAGGTGCTCCGGGGTGTCCCGCGCGCTCGCGAGCGGCACCTGGTGCGCGCGCCACGAGCCCGTCGTCTTCTTGCCGTCGATGTAGTCCGGGCCGGTCCAGCCCTTGGGCGTCCGGAAGACGATCATCGGCCACTGCGGGCGGTCGTCCTTGCCGTCGTGCGCGAGCCGCTTGATCTCGGCGATCTCGTCGAGCACCTCGTCGAGCAGCGTCGCGAAGCGGCGGTGGATCGACTCGTGCGACTCGTCGTCGAAGCCGGCGACGAACACGTGCGGCTTGTGGCCGTAGCCGACCATGAGCGCCTCGAGCTCGTCGTCGCTGATGCGCGCGAGCACCGTCGGGTTGGCGATCTTGTAGCCGTTGAGGTGCAGGATCGGCAGGACGACGCCGTCCTTCACCGGGTTGACGAACTTGTTCGAGTGCCAGCTCGTCGCGAGCGGGCCCGTCTCGGCCTCGCCGTCGCCGACGACGGTCGCGACCAGCAGGTCGGGGTTGTCGAACGCCGCGCCGTACGCGTGCGACAGCGCGTAGCCGAGCTCGCCGCCCTCGTGGATCGACCCGGGCGTCTCCGGCGCGACGTGGCTGGGGATGCCGCCCGGGAACGAGAACTGCCGGAACAGGCGCTTGACGCCCTCGGCGTCCTCGGTGATGTCCGAGTACACCTGCGAGTACGTGCCGTCGAGGTACGCCGCGGCCACCAGACCCGGACCGCCGTGGCCGGGACCGGTGACGTAGATCGTCGACTGCTGCCGCTCGGCGATGACGCGGTTGAGGTGCGCGTACAGGAAGGTCAGGCCCGGCGTCGTGCCCCAGTGGCCCAGGAGGCGCGGCTTCACGTGGTCGCGGTCCAGCGGCTCGCGCAGCAGCGGGTTGTCCAGCAGGTAGATCTGCCCGACGGACAGGTAGTTGGCCGCGCGCCACCACTGGTCGATGCGTGCCAGGGTGTCCGCGGACACGGGTTCGCCGGACCCTGTGCGCCAGGTGGTCGCGGCGGACGTCGCAGTGCTCATGCTCAGCTCCCCATCGTCGTCCGGCGCCTCTCGCCGGAGCCCCCGTTGCCAGCGTTCCCTCAGATCGCACCGCCGTGCGGGACTTCCGGCCTACACCGGCGGACGACGGCACGTCCACGTGTCATACAACCGCAGAAAGGGGCCCTGCGCAGCGGGTGACGTTCGTCTCGTCCGGGTCGTCGCCAGGTGTTCGCGCGCAGGTCAGCCCGTGTGGGGGTGGACGGCGCGAGGACGTGCCCGGTCCCTCGCGGAGCTGCCGGCGGGTGCCGGACGCGGCCCGGGTTACCGTGACCCGGTGACCGAGCCCGACGCGCCCACGACGACGTGGTGGCAGGCCGCCCGGCGGCCGCGGATGCTGCTGCTGCTCGTCGTGCTGCTCGGTGCCGCCGCGGTGTGCGGGCGGCTCGGCGCGTGGCAGCTCGACCGTGCCGAGGTCCGCGGTGCGCGCGCCGAGGCCCGCCACGTCGCGGAGCAGGTCGCCGCCGACCCGGTGCCGCTCGAGGGCGTCCTCGCGCCGCAGACCGCGTTCCACGGCGACATGGTCGGGCAGAAGGTCGCGGTGACCGGGACGTACGACGCGTCGGGACAGCTGCTCGTCCCGGGGCGTGCGCACGACGACGTCACCGGCTACCTGCTGCTCACGCCCCTGCACGTCCCGCAGGCGGCGGCCGACGGCGACGACGCGGTGCTGCCCGTCGTCCGCGGGTGGGTCGCGTCGCCCGCCGACGCCGACGTGCCGCCGTCCGGGCAGGTCGACGTCGTCGGCTACCTCCAGGTGTCCGAGTCCGCGGGCAGCGGTGTGCGCGACGGGCAGACCGACGCGATCAGCTCGCCCGAGCTGCTCAACGTGTGGGGCGGGCCGATCTGGACCGGGTACCTCGTGGTGGCGTCGTCGGACCCGGCGCAGTCGCCGGACGTCCTGCTGCTGGACCCGCCGCGGTCGCCGGGGTCAGGCCTCAACATCCAGAACCTCGCCTACGCCGCGCAGTGGTGGATCTTCGGCGGGTTCGCGGTCGCGCTGTGGTGGCGGCTCGTGCGCGACGAGGCGGCGGGGGACCGTCGGCCGCCGGAGCACGACGGCGAGCCCGCCCCCGAGCCCGATCCCGACGGTGGGCGGTCGCCCGTCGCGTGACCTAGCGTCGGTCGCATGACCGTCCTGGACCTCAGCGGCCGGACCGCGCTCGTGACCGGCTCGACGCAGGGCATCGGCGCCGCGATCGCCACCGGCCTCGCGAGAGCCGGCGCCCGCGTGGGCGTCAACGGTCGTTCGCAGGCGTCCGTCGACGCGGCGATCGCCCGCATCGGCGAGGACGTGCCCGGTGCGGACCTGGTCGCGGCGCCCGGCGACGTGGCGACCGACGACGGCACCGCCGCCGTGCTGGAGCGGCTCCCCGACGTCGACGTGCTCGTCAACAACCTCGGCATCTTCGGGTCGCGCCCGGCGCTCGAGATCACGGACGACGAGTGGCGCCGCTACTTCGAGGTCAACGTGCTCACCGCGGTCCGGCTGACGCGGGCGTACCTGCCCGGCATGACGTCGCGCGGCTGGGGACGCGTGCTCATGATCGCGAGCGACTCCGCCGTCGTGATCCCCGCCGAGATGATCCACTACGGCGTCTCCAAGACGGCCCTGCTGGGCGTCGCGCGCGGCTTCGCGAAGGAGGCTGCCGGCACGGGGGTCACCGTCAACTCGGTCATCGCCGGCCCGACGCACACCGGCGGCGTCGAGGACTTCGTCTACCAGCTCGTCGACCGCTCGCTGCCGTGGGACGAGGCGCAGCGCGAGTTCATGCGCCTGCACCGGCCGCAGTCGCTGCTCCAGCGGCTCATCGAGCCCGAGGAGATCGCGAACCTCGTCGTCTACCTGTCCTCGCCGCTCGCCTCGGCGACCACGGGTGGCGCCGTCCGCGTCGACGGCGGGTACGTGGACTCGATCCTCCCCTGACGCCCGCCCAGCGACGCCGAGCCGTCAAGGCTCGTGCGCCCACCGTCAAGGAACCGTCAGGACGGCCGGAACGGGCCGCAGCGCGGCGTAGACCTGCGGGTGCGGTCCCTCCCGAGGACCGTCGGGCGCTCCGGCGTGAGCGTCCGCACGCCGTCCTGAAGGTGGCATCCCGTGGCCGACATGGCCCTCGTCGCGCTGACCGTGGTGTTCTTCGCCGCCGTCGCGCTCGTCGCCCGACGCGCGGACCGGCCGTCCGCGCTCCCCGCCGACCTGCCGTCCGCCCCCTCCGCCGAGCGGCCCGCCGCACCGGGCGGCGCTCCGGCCGCCGCACGACCGGGGGAGCGGTCGTGAGCGGCCTCGACGTCGCGGCGCTCGTCGTCGCGGCCGCGCTGCTCGTCTACCTCGTCGTACAGCTGCTGCGCGCCGACAAGGTGCGGTGAGCGCGATGGCTGCACTTCTCCAGGTCGGCCTCGTCGTCGCCGTCCTCGCCGCCGCGCACCGCCCGCTCGGGGCGTACCTCGCGCGCGTCTTCACCTCGCGCCGCCACCTCGCGGTCGAGCGTGCCGGGTACCGCGTCATGCGCGTCGACCCCGACGCCGAGCAGCGGTGGAGCACCTACCTGCTGTCGCTGCTCGGCTTCTCGCTCGCGTCGGTGCTCGTCCTCTTCGGGCTCGCGCGGCTCCAGGACCGGCTGCCGCTGGCGGTCGGCGCACCGCCGATGGACCCTGCGGGTGCGTGGAACACCGCCGTCTCGTTCGTGACGAACACGAACTGGCAGTGGTACTCGGGCGAGACCGCCGCAGGTCACCTGCTGCAGATGAGCGGGCTCGCGGTGCAGAACTTCGTGTCCGCCGCCGTCGGGCTGGCTGTCGCCGTCGCGCTGATCCGCGGGTTCGCGCGGTCCGGGACCGACGCGCGCGTCGGCAACTTCTGGGCGGACCTCGTGCGCGGCTCGGTCCGCGTGCTGCTGCCGCTCGCGTTCGTCGCGGCGCTCGCGCTCGTCGCGGGCGGCGTGATCCAGAACCTGCACGCGCCGACGGAGGTCACGACGCTCGCGGGTGGCACGCAGCACGTGCTCGGCGGGCCCGTCGCGTCGCAGGAGGCGATCAAGCAGCTCGGCACCAACGGCGGCGGCTTCTTCAACGCCAACTCGGCGCACCCGTACGAGAACCCGACGCCGTGGACGAGCGCGCTGCAGGTCGTCCTCATGCTGCTCGTGCCGTTCTCGCTGCCCCGCGCGTTCGGGCTCATGGTCGGCGACCGTCGGCAGGGCTGGGCGGTGCTCGCCACGATGGGCGTGCTGTGGGCCGGCTCGGTCGCGCTGTTGACCTGGGCGGAGACCGCCGGACCCGGGCTCGCGCCCGCTGCGGCCGGTGCCGCGCTGGAGGGCAAGGAGACGCGGTTCGGCGCGGCGGCGTCCGCGCTGTTCGCCGCGTCGACGACCGGCACGTCGACCGGCGCCGTCAATGCGATGCACGACTCGCTCACCGCACCCGGCGGCGGCGTCACGCTCGTGAACATGCTGCTCGGCGAGGTCGCACCCGGCGGCGTCGGCAGCGGGCTCTACGGCCTGCTCGTCCTCGCGATCGTCGCCGTCTTCCTCGCCGGGCTCATGGTCGGGCGCACACCCGAGTACCTCGGCAAGAAGATCGGGCGGCAGGAGATCACGCTCGTCGCGCTCGTCGTCCTCACCATGCCCGCGGTCGTCCTGGTCGGCACCGCGCTCGCGGTCGCGCTGCCCGCCGGGCAGGCCGGCATCCAGGAGGCCGGACCGCACGGGCTGTCCGAGGTGCTGTACGCCTTCGCGTCCGCCGGCAACAACAACGGGTCCGCGTTCGGCGGGCTCACGAGCGGCACGCCCTTCTACGACGTCCTGCTGGGCGTCGCGATGCTCGTCGGCCGGTTCGTGCCCATCGCGCTCGTCCTCGCGCTCGCCGGGCGGCTCGCCTCGCAGCGGACCGTGCCCGCCGGGTCCGGGACGCTCCCGACGCACGGCCCGCTGTTCGTCGGGCTGCTGGTCAGCGTGACCCTCGTCGTCGTCGCGCTCACCTTCGTCCCCGTCCTGTCCCTCGGTCCCGTCGTGGAGTCCCTGTCATGAGCACCACCCTGAGCCCGGCCCGCCCGACCGGGCCGTCGGCCGGCGCCGGCCCGCACCGCGTCGCTCCCGCCTCCGCCCTCTCCGGACGCCAGCTGCTCGCCGCCGTGCCCGCCGCGCTGCGCGGCCTCGACCCGCGGCGGCTGTGGGACGCGCCGGTGCTGCTCGTCGTCGAGGTCGGCGCCGCGTTCACGACCGTGCTCGCCGCGCTGGACCCGTCCGTGTTCGCGTGGGCCGTCGCGCTGTGGCTGTGGGCCACCGTGCTGTTCGCGACGCTCGCCGAGGCCGTCGCCGAGGGGCGCGGCAAGGCGCAGGCGGCGAGCCTGCGGGCGACGCAGCGGCAGACGACCGCGCGGCGGGTCGTCGGGGCCGCCGGTGCGGGGGTGCTCGGGGAAGCGGACGTGCCGACCGAGGACGTGCCGTCGTCGGTGCTGCGGGTCGGGGACGTCGTCGTGGTCGCGGCGGGGGAGACGATCCCGTCCGACGGCGACGTCGTCGAGGGCGTCGCGTCCGTCGACGAGTCGGCGATCACCGGCGAGTCGGCGCCCGTGATCCGCGAGTCGGGCGGCGACCGGTCCGCCGTCACGGGTGGGACCGTCGTGCTGTCGGACCGGATCGTCGTGCGCATCACCGCGCAACCGGGGCAGACGTTCGTCGACCGGATGATCGCGCTCGTCGAGGGCTCGGCGCGGCAGAAGACCCCGAACGAGGTCGCGCTCAACGTGCTCCTGACGACGCTGACCATCGTCTTCCTGCTGGCCGTCGTGACGCTCCAGCCGTTCGCGACGTACAGCGGCGCGACGCAGGACCTCGTCGTGCTCGTCGCGCTGCTCGTCTGCCTCATCCCCACGACGATCGGCGCGCTGCTGTCGGCCATCGGCATCGCGGGCATGGACCGGCTCGTGCGACGCAACGTGCTCGCGATGTCGGGGCGGGCGGTGGAGGCCGCGGGGGACGTGGACGTGCTGCTGCTCGACAAGACCGGGACGATCACGCTCGGCAACCGCCAGGCCGCCGACCTGCTGCCCGCGCCGGGGGTCGCGGCGGAGGAGCTGGCCGACGCGGCACAGCTGTCGTCGATGGCCGACGAGACGCCCGAGGGCCGGTCCGTGCTGGTGCTGGTCAAGGAACGGTTCGGCCTGCGCGCCCGGGCCGAGGGCGACCTCGCGGGCGCGGTCCTCGTGCCCTTCTCGGCACGGACGCGCATGAGCGGCGTCGACCTGCCCGGCGCCGAGCGACGGGTCCGCAAGGGGGCCGCCGCGGCCGTCACGCACTGGGTGCGGTCGACCGGCGGCGACGCGGGTCCCGACGTCGCGGCCACGGTCGACGCGAGCTCCGCGTCCGGCGGCACGCCGCTCGTCGTCGCCGAGCAGGTCGGGTCGGCGCCCGCGCGCGTGCTCGGCGTGATCCACCTCAAGGACGTCGTGAAGGAGGGCATGCGCGAGCGGTTCGACGCGCTGCGCGCCATGGGGATCCGCACCGTGATGGTGACGGGCGACAACCCGCTGACCGCACGCGCGATCGCCGCCGAGGCCGGGGTCGACGACGTGCTCGCCGAGGCGACACCCGAGGACAAGCTCGCGCTCATCCGGCGCGAGCAGCAGGGCGGGCGGCTCGTCGCGATGGCCGGCGACGGCACCAACGACGCACCCGCGCTCGCGCAGGCCGACGTCGGCGTCGCCATGAACACGGGGACGACCGCCGCCAAGGAGGCGGGGAACATGGTCGACCTCGACTCCAACCCGACGAAGCTCATCGAGATCGTCGAGATCGGCAAGCAGCTGCTCATCACGCGCGGCGCTCTCACCACGTTCTCGATCGCGAACGACGTCGCGAAGTACTTCGCGATCCTGCCCGCGATGTTCGTCGGCGCGTTCCCGCAGCTCGGCGTGCTCGACGTCATGCGGCTGCACTCGCCCGAGTCGGCGATCCTCTCCGCCGTCGTGTTCAACGCGCTCGTCATCGTCGCGCTGCTGCCGCTCGCGCTGCGCGGCGTCGGGTACCGGCCCGCGTCCGCGTCCGCGATGCTCCGCCGCAACCTGCTCGTCTACGGCGTCGGCGGGCTCGTCGCGCCGTTCGTCGGGATCAAGCTGGTCGACCTCGTCCTCTCCCTCCTCCCCGGGATCGCCTGATGTCCACGCTCACCTCGTCCGTCCCCGTCGCTGCCGCCGCCGCGCCCGTCGCGTCGGGGCGGCCCGCCACTCTCGTCCCGTTCGTGCGGCAGACCCTCGCCGGCCTGCGCGTGCTGCTCGTCCTCGCGGTCCTGCTCGGCGTCGTCTACCCGCTCGCCGTCACCGGCGTCGCGCAGGTCGCGCTCGGCTGGCGGGCCGACGGGTCGCTCGTCGCGGCCGACGGGTCGCACGTGCGCTCCCGGTCGGACGCCGTCGGGTCCGCCCTCGTCGGGCAGTCCTTCGACGGGCCGCGGTGGTTCCAGCCGCGCCCCTCCGTCGCAGGCGACGGGTACGACACGCTCGCGTCGGGCGGGTCGAACCTCGGGCCGAACAACCCCGACCTCGTCGCGACGATCGAGCAGCGCCGGGCCGCCGTCGCCGAGCGCGAGGGCGTCGACCCGGCGTCCGTCCCGCCCGACGCCGTCACGGCGTCCGCGTCCGGGCTCGACCCCGACATCTCGCCCGCGTACGCGCGCCTGCAGGTCGCGCGCGTCGCGCGGGAGAACGGGCTCCCCGTCGCGGACGTCGCGGCACTCGTCGAGCGCAGCATCGTCGGACGCGACCTCGGCTTCCTCGGCGAGCCGCGCGTCAGCGTGCTGCGCCTCAACCTGGCGCTGCGGACAATGGGCTCGTGACCAGCCCGGACGGCGCCGCACGTCGCGGACGCCTCACCGTCTACCTCGGCGCCGCACCGGGCGTCGGCAAGACGTACGCGATGCTCGACGAGGCGCACCGCCGGCTCTCGCGCGGCACGGACGTCGTCGTCGGGCTCGTCGAGACGCACGGCCGGGCGGGGACTGCCGCGCTGCTCGAGGGGCTCGAGGTCGTCCCGCGCCGCACGATCGCCTACCGCGGGCAGGACCTCACCGAGCTCGACGTCGACGCGGTCGTCGCGCGCCGGCCGGAGGTCGCGATGGTCGACGAGCTCGCGCACACCAACGTCCCCGGCTCCCGGCACGCCAAGCGCTGGCAGGACGTGCACGACCTCCTCGACGCCGGGATCGACGTCGTCACCACCGTCAACGTGCAGCACCTCGAGTCGCTCAACGACGACGTCGAGGCCATCACCGGCATCCGCCAGCGCGAGACCGTCCCCGACGAGGTCGTGCGCGCCGCCGACCAGATCCAGCTCGTCGACCTGCCGCCCCAGGCGCTGCGCCGCCGGCTCGCACACGGGAACGTCTACCGGGCCGAGCAGGTCGACGCGTCGCTGTCGTCGTACTTCCGCGTCGGCAACCTCACCGCGCTGCGCGAGCTCGCGCTCCTGTGGCTCGCCGACCGCGTCGACGACGCGCTCACCGACTACCGGCGCGACCACCGCATCGACGCGCCGTGGCCCGCGCGGGAGCGCATCGTCGTCGCCGTCACCGGAGGCTCCGAGAGCGACACCCTCATCCGCCGCGGGGCTCGCATCGCACAGCGGGCCGCAGGCTCCGAGCTGCTCGCCGTTCACGTCCTCGCGACCGACGGCCTGCCGAGCGCCGGTCCTGCGCGCATCGCCGAGCAGCGGCGACTCGTCGAGTCCCTGGGCGGCACGTTCCACACCGTCGTGGGCGAGGACGTCGCGACCGCCGTCGTCGACTTCGCGCGCGGGGTCAACGCGACGATGGTCGTCGTCGGGGTGTCCCGACGCCCACGCTGGCGCGAGGCGCTGTCCGACAGCGCGGGGACGTCGATCGCGCGCATGGCGGGGGCCGTCGACGTGCACCTCGTCACGCACGAGCGCGCCCGCTCCGGGCGCCTGTCGATGCGGCGGCGGTCGCCCCTGTCCCGGACCCGGCAGGTCGCCGGGTGGCTGCTCGCCGTCGTCGGGCCGATCGCCTTGACGGCCGTGCTCTCGGCGCTCGACGGGGGAGTGACCCTCGCGACGGACCTCATGCTCTTCCTCGCGCTGACGGTCGGTGTCGCGCTCGTCGGAGGCCTCTGGCCGGCCGTCGTCAGTGCCGTCGCCGGGTTCCTCCTGCTCAACTGGTTCTTCACCGTGCCGACCGGCCGGCTCACGATCGCGCAGCCCGAGAACGCGCTCGCCCTCGCCGTGTTCGTGCTGGTCGCCGCCGGTGTGGCGTCCGTCGTCGACCTGGCCGCCCGCCGCAGCGCCGAGGCGTTCCGCGCGCGCGCCGAGGCCTCGACCCTGGCGTCGGTCTCGCGCGCCGTGCTCACCGGCGAGGACACCGCCGACGCCCTCGTCGCCCGCCTCCGCGAGACGTTCACCCTCCGCGCGGTCTCCCTGCTGGAACGATCCCCGGACGGTCCGGCCCACGGCCCGACTCCCACGAGTGACGCAGGCGACGTCGACGCGCCCGACGGCGGGCCTCGTCGTGCCGGGCGACCGCGATGGGTCGTGCTCGCGTCCGACGGTCCGGAGCCACCGACGACACCCGACGACGCGTCAGCGGTCGTCACGGTCGACGACATGCGCGTCCTCGCGCTCGACGGCCGCGTGCTGCCCGCGTCCGACCGCCGCGTGCTCGACGCGTTCGCCTCGCAGGTCGGTGCCGTCCTGGAGCAGACGCGCCTGCGCCGGGCCGCCGAGCAGGCCCGCGTCCTCGAGCAGGCCGACGCGACCCGCACCGCGCTGCTCGCGGCGGTCTCGCACGACCTGCGCACCCCGCTCGCCACGATCCGCGCGTCCGTCGACGCCCTCACCGCGACCGACCTGCACCTCGCCACGGTGGATCGTGCGGCGCTGGTCGACACTCTCGGCGACGCGACCGGCCGCCTCGAACGCCTCATCGACAACCTGCTCGACCTGTCGCGCCTCGCGACCGGCTCCGTCGCCCCGGTCCTCCGTGACGCCTCGCTCGACGAGATCGTGCCGCTCGCCGTCGAGGGCTACCCGCACGACGCCGTCCGCCTCGACCTCCCCGAGACCCTGCCGCTCGTCCGCACCGACTCCGGCCTGCTCGAACGCGTCGTCGCCAATCTCGTCTCCAACGCCGTCCGCCACGCCCCGGCCGGTGCCCCCGTCGTCGTGAGCGCGTCCCCGGTCGGGACAGGGCTCGTGCTGCGCGTCGTCGACACCGGACCAGGGCTCCCCGACGACTCGAAGGAGCGCATGTTCGAGCCGTTCCAGCGCCTCGGCGACGCGAGCGGCACGGGCCTGGGCCTCGGCCTCGCCGTCGCGTCGGGCCTCGCCACGGCCGTCGGCGCCGATCTCCATGCCGAGGACACCCCGGGCGGAGGCCTCACGATGGTCCTCGTGCTGCCTGTCGCCGACACCCCCGACCGCGTCGGCGTGCCGTCGGAGGTGACGTCGTGAGCGAGGAACGTCCGGGCGCCCACGTGCTCGTCGTCGACGACGAGCCCGGCCTCGCGCACGCCCTCGCGATCACGCTCCGCGCGTCCGGCTGGCAGGTGACGACGGCGGCCGACGGCGCCCACGCCCTGTCAGCCGCCGCGCACCACCGCCCCGACGTCGTGCTCCTCGACCTCGGCCTGCCCGACATGAGCGGCCTCGACGTCATCACGGCCCTGCGCGCGTGGACGCGCGTACCCATCGTCGTCCTGTCCGCGCGCCAGCACGGCGAGGACAAGGTCGACGCCCTCGACGCCGGCGCCGACGACTACGTGACCAAGCCCTTCGCGATGAACGAGCTTCTCGCGCGCCTGCGCGCCGCCGTCCGCCGCGCCGCCGTCCCCGACGACCCCGGCGAGGCGGTGGTCACCGCCGGCGACCTCACGATCGACCTCGCCCGCGCCCGCGTGCTGCGCGGCGGCTCCGAGGTCCGTCTGACCCCGACCGAGTGGGCGATGCTCGAGGTTCTCGTCCGCAACCGCGGCCGCCTGGTCTCCCGCCGCCAGCTCCTCCAGGACGTGTGGGGTCCCGGCTACTCCGACGAGACGCACTACCTGCGCGTCTACTCCGCCCAGCTCCGCCGCAAGCTCGAGGACGACCCGTCCCACCCCCGCCACCTCATCACCCACCCGGGCCTGGGCTACACCTTCGAACCCTGACACGCACGACCCGAGCCGGCTTGTCCGCGCTGGTCACACCTAGCGCGACCTGCCGTGGACATTCGCGTCCCGCTAACCTGTCGGCGTGATCGAGGTCGACGAGCGTCTGCGCACTGCGCTGGCCGACTTGTGCGCTCGGTACGGCTTCGCCAGGCTCGAGGTGTTCGGGTCGGTGGCCCGCGGCGAGGATGACGACCGGTCGGACGTCGACGTGATGTACGACCTCCTCCCGGGACGTCATCTGACCTGGGAGGTCGTCGATGCGGCGGACGACCTCGCCGCCATCATCGGGAGGCCGGTCGACCTCGTCTCCCGACGAGCCGTCCACCCTCTGCTCCGTGAGCACGTCGAGGCCGAGGCCCGGATGCTCTATGCGGCGTGACGTGAGCACGGTGAAGTTCCACAGCAGCGCATCGCGGACCGTGGGGTTGTCGTCGACCGCGGCGTCGAGCGACTGATCGCCTTTGCGGCGCGGGTCGACCTCGTGCGCCCACGGGTGACCGTCCGTCCCGCGCGCCGGTGACCCGGTCATGGGTACCGCTGGTGGTACCACAGCGGTACTCATCGCCGCGTCGTGAGTCGGAGAACTGACAAGCGTCAGCCGAGGCGGGGGCGGCGACGGAGCTCCTTGACCGCGCGGCGCTGGCGCTCTCCCGCGGCTCGGCGTTCGCGGGATGCCCGGCTCGGCCGGGTCGCGCGGCGGGGCGGGCCCGGGGGAGCGAGGGCCTCGTCGAGGAGCGCGACGACGCGCGTGAGCGCCGCCTCGCGGTTGCGGAGCTGCGACCGGTGCTCGGACGCCGCGACGGTGAGCACGTCACCGCGCAGTCGTGACGCGAGACGCGAGCGGACGCGCTCCTCCTGCTCGGGCACGGCCCACAGCACGGCGGAGACGTCGACCGACAGCTCGACGCGCGAGTCGGCGGTGTTGACGCCCTGACCGCCGGGTCCGCTCGACCGCGAGAAACGCCACGAGAGGGCGTCGTCGGGAAGGACGACACCCCCTCGCAGCGCGATCGGCGCACCCATGTCAGATCACTCGTGCTGCCACGAGTGCCACAGGGCGGCGTAGTCGCCACCCGCGGCGACGAGCTCGTCGTGCGGGCCGATCTCGGTGATCCGCCCGGCGTCGACGACGGCGACGCGGTCGGCGTCGTGCGCGGTGTGCAGCCGGTGCGCGATCGCGACGACGGTCCGGCCTTCGAGCACCGCGGACAGCGACCGCTCGAGGTGCCGCGCGGCACGCGGGTCCAGCAGCGACGTCGCCTCGTCGAGGACGAGGGTGTGCGGGTCGAGCAGCACGAGCCGTGCGAGCGCGATCTGCTGCGCCTGGGCGGGCGTCAGCGGGGTGCCGCCGGATCCGACCTCGGTCGTGAGCCCGTCGGGCAGCGCGGACACCCACTCCCACGCGTCGACGGCCCGCAGCGCGTGCTCGAGCTCGGCGTCGGTCGCGTCCTCCTTCGCCAGGCGCAGGTTGTCGGCGAGCTCGCCGACGAACACGTGGTGCTCCTGCGTGACGAGCGCGACGTGCCCGCGCAGGTCCTCGAGCGGCAGCTCGACGAGCGGCACGCCCCCGACGGTGACGGACCCGCCCGTCGGCGGGTGGATGCCGGCCAGCATGCGCCCGAGCGTCGACTTGCCCGCGCCGGACGGCCCGACGACGGCGAGCCGCTCACCGGAGCGCAGGTCGAGGTCGATGCCGTGCAGCACGTCGTGCCCCTCGCGGTACGCGTACCGCAGGTCACGCGCCGACACGTCCTCGTCGACGGGCTCCGCCGTCCCCGGCTCACGGTCCGGCGCGACGAGCTGCACGCCGACGATCCGCGCGAGCGACGTGGCCGCGACCTGGATCTCGTCGACCCAGAAGATCAGCTCCCAGACCGGCCCGGTGACCTGGTACGTGTACATGACGATCGTCGTGACCGCGCCGAGCGACGCGTACCCCTCGGAGACCAGGTACCCGCCCCAGACCAGCACCGCGACGGGCGCGAGCACGAACGCGAGGTCGATGCCGGGGAACAGGACCGTGCGCAGGTCGAGCGTGACCTTCTCGGCGGCGAACGCCTCGCGCAGGTCGTCGCGGACGCGGGCCTCGCGGCGCGGGCCGAGGCGCAGCGCGTCGACGGTCCGGGCGCCCTCGACGGACTCGGTGATCGTGCCGTTGAGCGCCGCGTACGACGCCGACTCGCGCTGGTAGGCGGGGGTCGCGCGCTTGAGGTACCAGCGGACGACCACGAGCATGCCGGGCACCCCGACGAACATCGCGATCGCCACGAGCGGCGACAGCAGCACGCTCGCGACGACGGTGAGTGTGATCGTCACGACCGCGACGATGACGCGCGGCACGCCGAACCGGACCGCGTGCTGCAGCCGGTTGACGTCGTTCGTCGTGCGCGCGACCAGGTCGCCCGTGCCGGCGCGCTCGACGGTCGACAGCGGGAGCGACGTGACGGTCGCGATGAACTCCTCGCGGAGCTCGGCGAACACCTTCTCGCCGAACACCATCGACGTCCGCTGCGCGAACCGGATGAGGACGGTCTGCGCGAGCACCGCCAGCACGCCCAGCCCGATGAGCGTGTTGACGTACGAGACGGTCGTGCCGTCGGTGACCGCGTCGACGAGCCGCCCGAGGATGAACGGGCCCGAGAGGCCGGCGACCGCGGCGAGCGTGTGCAGCGTCGCGATGCGCGAGAGGTCGCCGCGGTGCGTGCGGAACAGGCGGCCGGTGTACGCGCGCACCGCCGCCGAGTCGGCGATGGGGAGCTTCACGGTCGTCCTCCTGCGGGCGAGACGTCGGCGAGGTCGTCGGTGACGGCCACGCCGTGGGGCGGGGTGTCGGCGTCGTCGAGCACGCGGCCGACGACGCGGCGGTAGGCGGCGGCGACGGCCGGTCCGGCGGCGCCGTCGAGCAGCTCGGCGTGCGCGCCGCGGGCGACGAGCCGGCCGTCCTGCACGAGCTGCACCTCGTCGACGTGGTCGAGCACGAGCGGCGACGCGGTGACGACGAGCGTCGTGCGCCCGCGCCGGTGGTCGGCGAGCCGGGCGGCGATGCGCGCCTCGGTGTGCGCGTCGACGGCGCTGGTGGGCTCGACGAGCACGAGGATCTCCGGGTCCATGAGCAGTGCCCGCGCGAGCGCGACCCGCTGCCGCTGGCCGCCGGACAGCGAACGGCCCTTCTCGGGCAGCTCGCCGGCGAGGCCGTCGGGCACGGAGTCGAGCACGTCGTGGGCGTCGGCGAGCGTGATCGCGTCGAGCAGCCGCTGCTCCTCGCGCGACCCGTGCACGTCGAGCTCCTCGCCGAGCGCGCCGGAGAACAGGTGCGGCGTGGCCTCGGCGACGACGACGCGCGTGCGCACGTCCTCCTTGTGCAGGTCGGCGAGCAGCACGCCGCCGAGCCGCACGGGCGTGTCCTTCTCGGTCTCGTCGTCGAACCGGCCCATGCGGGTGGCGATGCGGGCGGACTCGTCGGGGTCGGCGCTGACGAGGGCGACCACACGCCCGTGCTCCAGCACGACGCCGCTCGTCTCGTCGACCAGCGTCGACCCGGTGGGCGGCGCCTCCGCGGTGCCCGGGCGCGCGCCCGTCGCGGGCACGACCTGCAGCACCTTGACGACCTTGCCCGCGCCGACGTGGGCGCGCGTGGCCGACTGGAGGAACATCGTGGCGTTCTGCACGGGCCACGCGAGGAAGGCCGCGTACCCGTAGGTCGCCACGAGCTGCCCGGGGGTGATGGTCCCGTCGAGCGCCATGTGCGCGCCGAGCCAGATGAGCACGGCGACGAACATGCCGGGCAGCAGCACCTGCAGCGCGTCGAGCCAGGACTGCGTGACCGCGACCTCCTCGCCGCGGCGGCGCACGCGCTGCGACTGCTCGCGGTAGCGCGCGTTGAAGACGCCCTCGCCGCCGATGCCGCGCAGGATGCGCAGGCCGGAGACGGTGTCGGCGCCGAGCGTCGTCAGACGTCCCGACGCCTCACGCTGGGCGATCTGACGCTTCTGCAGGGGCTTGACGAGCAGGCCGAGCGCGGCGGCGACGGTCGGCAGGCCGAGCAGCACGACGAGGCCGAGGGTGACGGACACGCGCAGCATGAGGACGGCGGCGACGCCGTAGGCGACGAGGCTGCCGATGAACCGGGCGGCGATCGCGTAGACCTCGCCGACGCGCAGCGCGTCGTTCGCGACGGCCGACACGACCTCGCCCGTCGGGAGCTCGGCGGTGATCGCGTGGCCCGAGCGCGCCACGGTCCGACCGACGAGCTGGGACGACGTGAACGCGGCGCGCAGCCAGTTCTGGACGTCGAAGCGGTGGCCGATCGCGCCCGCCCCGGCGCTGACGACGCCGAGCGCCCCGAGCGCACCCGCGGCGCGCCACAGGTCGGGTCCGAAGCCGTGCTCCAGACCACCGTCGATCGCGCGGCCGGTGAGATAGGGGAGCAGCGCCTGGCAGGCGAACAGCACGATCCCCAGCAGCACGGCGACCGTGAGGATGCCCCACTGCCGACGGGCGAGCCACCAGAGGTAGGCGACGGGACCGGTCAGCGGCGGGGTGCCGGGGTCGGGGAGGGGGAGCGAGCGCACGAGCGTCAACGTTACGACCGGGTACCGACACGGCTCGAACCCTTATCGGCGCTCGTCGGGCCGGCTCGTCGAGGCAGCGCTGCGAGGCGCCGCGTGACGTCCGCCACCGCGCGGACGACCGGGCCGAGGACGGCCGTGCGACGACTACCCTGGGGGCGTGACCCAGACGCCTGAGCCGCTGTCGCCTGCGCACCCTCCGGTGCCCCCCGCGCACCGTCCGGTCCTCGTCGTCGACTTCGGCGCCCAGTACGCGCAGCTCATCGCGCGCCGGGTCCGTGAGGCGAACGTGTACTCCGAGATCGTCCCGCACACGGCCTCCGTCGCGGACCTCCTCGCGAAGGACCCGGCCGCGATCATCCTGTCCGGGGGCCCGTCGTCGGTGTATGCCGCCGGTGCCCCGTTCGTCGACCCGACGCTGTTCGAGGCCGGCGTCCCGGTGCTCGGCATCTGCTACGGGTTCCAGGCGATGGCGCAGGCGCTCGGCGGGACCGTCGCGCAGACGGGGCAGCGCGAGTACGGCGGCACCGCGGTCGAGGTGACCGACACCGGCACGGTCCTCGCGGGCAGCCCCGAGCAGCAGACGGTCTGGATGAGCCACGGCGACGCGGTGCACGCCGCGCCCGAGGGCTTCGAGGTGCTCGCGACGAGCGCCGGCAGCCCGGTCGCCGCGTTCGAGGACCGGGAGCGCCGCCTGTTCGGCGTGCAGTGGCACCCGGAGGTCAAGCACTCGCCGCTCGGCCAGAAGGCGCTCGAGAACTTCCTCTACGAGGGCGCGGGCCTGCGGCCCGACTGGAACCCCGGCAACGTCATCGCCGAGCAGGTCGAGCGCATCCGCGCACAGGTCGGCGACGCGCGCGTCATCTGCGGGCTCTCCGGCGGCGTCGACTCGTCGGTCGCCGCCGCGCTCGTGCAGAAGGCGGTCGGGGATCAGCTGACCTGCGTGTTCGTCGACCACGGGCTGCTGCGGTCGGGCGAGGCCGAGCAGGTCGAGAAGGACTTCGTCGCCGCGACGGGCGTGCAGCTCAAGATCGTCGACGCGCGCGAGCGGTTCCTGCACGCGCTCGCGGGCCACACCGACCCCGAGACCAAGCGCAAGATCATCGGCCGCGAGTTCATCCGCGTCTTCGAGGACGCCGCGCGGGAGGTCGTCGAGGACGCGGGCGCGCACGGCGAGGCCGTGAAGTTCCTCGTCCAGGGCACGCTCTACCCCGACGTCGTCGAGTCCGGTGGCGGCGAGGGTGCGGCGAACATCAAGTCGCACCACAACGTCGGCGGGCTGCCGGACGACCTGCAGTTCGAGCTCGTCGAGCCGCTGCGGACCCTGTTCAAGGACGAGGTGCGCGCCGTCGGCCTCGAGCTCGGCGTGCCCGAGGCCATCGTCTGGCGTCAGCCGTTCCCCGGCCCGGGCCTCGGCATCCGCATCATCGGCGAGGTCACCGCGGAGCGCCTCGACGTCCTGCGTGCGGCCGACGCGATCGCGCGCGAGGAGCTCACGAAGGCCGGGCTCGACCGCGAGATCTGGCAGTGCCCCGTCGTGCTGCTCGCCGACGTCCGCTCGGTCGGCGTCCAGGGCGACGGCCGCACCTACGGCCACCCCGTGGTGCTGCGGCCCGTCTCGTCCGAGGACGCGATGACGGCCGACTGGACGCGCCTGCCGTACGACGTGCTCGCCACGATCAGCACGCGCATCACGAACGAGGTGCCCGAGGTCAACCGGGTCGTCCTCGACGTGACGAGCAAGCCGCCGGGCACGATCGAGTGGGAGTGACCGGTGGGACGACGGAAGGACCAGCAGCGGTGAGCGACGGCACGACGGCGACGAGCACGGACCCCTGGGTCAAGCGTGCCCGCGGGGCGGCGCAGCGGTACCGGGCACTCGCGTGGATCACGGGCACGATGCTGCTCCTGCTGTGCGTCGAGCTCGTCCTCAAGTACGTCTTCCAGGTCAACGGGTACGACGCCGAGGGCCACCCGAAGGCCGTCATCGGCGCGTGGGTCGCGTTCGCGCACGGCTGGATCTACGTCGTCTACCTCGTCACCGTGGTCGACCTGTGGTCGACGATGCGGTGGCGGCTCGGCCGGCTCGCGACGATGGCCGCGGCCGGTGTCGTGCCCGTGATGTCGTTCGTGCTCGAGCGGAAGGTGCACCGCGAGGCGCTCGCCGCGATCGACGCGCGCGCCTGACCGGAGGGCCCGTGCGGATCGTCCACGTCTCCGACTGCTTCGCGCCGCGTACGGGCGGCATCGAGTCGCAGGTCGGCGACCTCGCCGCCCGGCAGGCGGAGCAGGGTCACGACGTGCACGTCCTCACCGCGACGCTGGGCACCGCGGGGGAGCGCGGCGGTGTGGTCGACGTCGAGCACGGGGTACACGTGCACCGGCTCGGCGCGCGGTTGCCCTTCGACCTCCCGATCAACCCCGCGGCCGGCCCGCGCCTGCTGCGCACCGCGTTCGACGACCTCCGCCCCGACGTCGTCCACGTGCACGCGGGCGTGCTGTCGCCGTTCGCGTTCGACGGCGCGCGGCTCGCGCTCGACGCCGGCCTGCCGACGGCGGTGACCTGGCACTGCATGCTCGACGGCACGGTGCCGGCGCTGCGCGGCGCGGTCCGGCGCACGCGCTGGGCGGACGCCCCGCTCGCGCTGTCGGCGGTGAGCTCCGCCGCGGCGGCGCGCGTCGAGGCGGTCTTCGAGACGAAGGTCGCGGTCGTGCCGAACGGGCTGGACCTCGACGCGTGGGCACCCGCGGACGACGCGACGACGCCCGCCGCCGAGGACGAGTCCGCACCGGTCCGGCTCGTGTCGACGATGCGGCTGGCGCCTCGCAAGCGCGCGGTGCCCCTCGTCGAGCTCGTCGGCGCCGCCGCCCGACGGCTGCCACGCGGTCGGCTGCACCTGTCCGTGATCGGGTCGGGACCGGCGATGGGCCGCGTCCGGACTGCGGTGTCGGCGCACGGGCTCGACGGCGCGGTCGACCTCCGCGGGCGGCTCACGCGTCCCCAGGTGCGCGCCGCGTACGCGCACGCCGACGTGTTCCTCGCTCCGGCCGAGCTCGAGGCGTTCGGGATCGCGGCCCTCGAGGCTCGGACCGCGGGGCTCGCCGTCGTGGCGCGCCGGGGCACCGGCATCGCCGAGTTCGTCGCCGACGGCGTGGACGGGCTGCTGGTCGCGGACGACGCCGAGATGACGGAGGCCGTCGTGCACCTGGCCAAGGACGGTCGCCTCCTGGCGGGGATCCGTGCGCACAACCGCTCCGTACGGCCCGCGTTCGGCTGGGACGACGTGCTCGGTGCGGCGCTCGCGGAGTACGACCGCGCTCGCGCGATGCGCTGACCTCGACTTTCGATACGTCTTTGTTGCGAACGCACTGAACCGTTTCGTCGCGCGTCCCGTCGTCACATCGTGGACAACTACGCGCACGCGGCGTGTGACAGCGGCTAGCGTCACGACTCCGCGCGGTGCATGCCACAGCCGGGGCGGTCGCCGACCCCCCGGCCTCACCATCACACCGGAACGACAGGGGGACCACCATGTCCGCACGTGCACGTCGCCGTCCCGCCCGGCTCCTCGGCACCCTCGTCCTCGCGCTCGGAGCGCTGCTGGCCGTCGCCGGCGTCGCCACCTGGTTCGGTGTCGGCGCGAGCCTCGGCCAGGAGGAGATCCGCGTCTCCGACGACGCCCCGGCCTTCGCCGGCCAGCTCGTCGACACCCCGTGGGAGGCGTGGGCGCAGGCCGAGGCGATCCGCGGTCACGCGCTCGCCGAGTCCGACGGCCGCACCTACGCCGAGCTCGACCAGGACGACGCCGCACGACCGATGGTCCAGACGGCCTCGTTCCTGCGCGCGTCGCTCATGACGTCGGTCATCGCGTTCGGCGTCGCGCTGCTCGTCGTCGGCGTCGGGGTCGGGTTCCTGCTCGTCGGCGGGGCGCTGCGCTCGCTCGCCGCACCGCCGACCGGGACCCGTGACGACGCCACCGACGGCGCGCGGCCCGTCGCCGTCCCCGCCTGACCACGGCCCGGTCGACACGCCCGCGTGCAGGCGCGGGCGTGTCGACCGATTCCTCCCGCTGCCACCTGGGGATACGCTCGAAGCGCACGGTGCTGTCTCGTGAGCTCGGCCTGTCGGGCCCGGGTGTCCGGGCCCGTTCTGTCAGTGGTGCAGAAGGGATCGGGAAATGTCGAGTGCTGCAGTGGGGGAGCGGTCGGGCGCGGTGCGCGTCGTCGGCCTCATCACCTTGATCCTGGGCGTCGTCTTCATCGTCGCCGGGGGAGTCACGTGGGGAGCGGTGTCGAGCAACCTCGCCGCCGAGAAGATCACGGTGTCCGACGACGCGTCGGCCTTCCAGGGCCAGCTCGTCGACACGCCCTGGGAGGCGTGGGTCCAGGCGGACGTCATCAACACGCACGCGCTCGAGGCGTCGGACGGCAAGACGTACGCCGAGCTCGACCAGGACGACCCGACGCGCTCGACGGTCATGACCGCGTCGTTCCTCCGGGCGTCGCTGTTCACCTCGGTCGTGGCGTTCGGCGTCGCGCTCCTCGTGTTCGGCGTCGGCGTGACGTTCGTGCTCGTCGGCTGGGCGCTGCGCAAGCTCGGGACCGTCCCGCGCGCCGTCGTGGCCGACACGACCCAGACGGCGCCGCCGGCGACCGCCAACGCCTGACCGACCGGGCCGCGTCGAGGCGGCCCGCTCGGTGGAGCGACGAAGGTCCGGTCCCCCGGGGGTGGGGACCGGACCTTCGTGCGTGCGGGCGGCCACGGCGGGGTGCGGCCGCCCGACGTCAGCGCCGCGCGGCGGCCGCTGCCTGGCGCGAGCTGCGGGCGGCCGACAGCAGCGACCCGACCAGCAGCGCCGCTCCCGCGACCGCGAGCAGCACGATCAGCGCGAGCTGGACGTCGATCGCGAGGCCCGACGCCCACGCGAGGATCCCCACGCCGATCGCTGCGAGGACCAGCCCCCACACGACCGTGCCGACGCGCAGCCGGGCGCGCGGCGCCGTCTCCGGCTCGACGGCCGGCGGGGTGGTCGTCGCCGCGGCGGACGACGCAGCCGGGGCGGGGATCGGCGCCGAGGCCGGTGCCGGGGCCGGTCGGGCGGCCGTCGCCGGGGTCGACAGGCCCGCGAGCTCGTCGATCAGCGCCGCGCGCCCGGCTGCGCGGCGGCACGGTCGTGTGGGGGCTGGTCCTCGCAGCGATCGGCGTGGGGATCCTCGCGTGGGCGTCGGGCCTCGCGGTCTGCGGCCAGCTC
>NZ_JAPESW010000059.1 GCF_028527925.1 Cellulomonas fimi | reverse complement strand
CGCGACCGCCTCGGGCGTCGTGACCGCGGCCCAGAACGCGCCGAACCCGTCCTCGAAGGCGGTCGACGCGAGCGCCGCGATGGGCAGCAGCACCAGCAGGCTGAGCCACAGCACGCCGACGCCGAGCCCGACGGCCGAGCCGCGGCCGAGCCGGGAGCGGCCGTCGGGGGCGGGGCGACGCCCGCGCGCGACCCGCGCGGGCGTCACCTCCTCGGTCCTGGTCAGGAGCGCCATGACCGTTACTTGCGCAGCTGCGCGACGAGACCGTTCTCCTTGTCGAAGAGCTCGGTGTTGACCGTCTTCCAGCCACCGAGGTCCTCGACCGTGACGATCTCGACGTCCGGGAACGGGTTCGACGGGTCGTTCGCGCCCTCGACGTCGGTCGCCGCCTCCGCGTCGCCGACCGGACGGAAGCCCTTGCTGCCGAGGATGAGCTGACCCTCGTCGGACCGCACGAAGTCGAGGAAGTCCTTCGCCTGCTGGGGGGCGTCGACGGTCACGGCCGCGGCGTTCTCGATGAGGAACGTCGTGTCCGGCACGACGTAGTCGAGCGCGATGCCCGACGCGCGCGCCGCGATGGCCTCGTTCTCGTAGGAGATGAGCACGTCGCCCGTGCCGTTGACGAACGCCTCGGTCGCGGTGCGGCCGCTGTCGTTCCAGCTCACGACGTTGTCGACGAACTTGCCGAGGTACGCCTCCGCGGCGGCCTTGTCGTCGTTCTCGCCGAGCGCCTGCGAGTAGGCGCCGAGCAGGTTCCACTTCGCCGAGCCGGACGTGCCCGGGTCCGCGGTGACGATGCCGACGCCCGGCTTCACGATGTCGTCCCAGCCCGTGATGCCCAGCGGGTTGCCCTCGCGGACGGCGATGACGACGACCGAGTGGGACACGATGCCCTTGTCCTCGTCGGACGCCCAGTCCTCGGCGACGAGGCCCTCGTCGGCGATCGCCTGCACGTCGGGCGTGAGCGACAGCGCGACGACGTCGGCGGGCTGGCCGGCGATGACCGCGCGGCTCTGCGCGCCGCTCGCGCCGTAGGACGCGGCGATGGTGACGTTCTCGCCCTCGGGGGTCTCGGCGAACGCCTCGCCGAGCGCGTCGTAGGCCGACTTGATGACGGCGAAGCCGACGAGGTCGATCGTGGTGGGCTCGGCGGCGCCGGAGTCGGCCGTGCTGTCCGTGCCGCTGTCCGCGGCCTCGGAGGACGCGCAGCCCGCGGCCGTCAGCAGGGAGACAGCCGCGATCGCGAGCGCCGTTCCGATCCGTGCTCGACGCGTGGTGCGGGCGTTCATGGGGCTCCTCGAGGAGGGGGTCGTGCGGGGGCACGACGACGGGTCGATAAACCTGAGTAGGTCGGTCGTAATTGTAGGGATGCGCGTCCACGACGTGACCAGGGCGTCTCACATGATGATCGGGAATACCCCCGGGGGGTACCGTGTTGGGGTGCGTATGACGACCACCGGGGAGGCCACCGTGCACGGGTACACCGACGCGAAGGACGACTACCTCAAGCGCCTGCGCCGCATCGAGGGGCAGGTCCGCGGCATCGCGCGCATGGTCGACGAGGACGTCTACTGCATCGACGTCCTCACCCAGATCTCCGCCGTCACCAAGGCGCTCCAGGCCGTGAGCATCGGCCTGGTCGAGGACCACCTCGGCCACTGCGTCGTCGACGCGGCACGGAAGTCCCCCGAGGAGGGCGCCGCGAAGGTCCGTGAGGCCTCCGACGCGATCGCCCGGCTCGTCCGCAGCTGACCCCGCTCCCCCACCCGATCAAGGAGAGACCCATGTCCCAGACCACCACCTTCGGCGTCGACGGCATGACCTGCGGCCACTGCGTGCACGCGGTCACCACCGAGCTGTCCGCCCTCCCCGGCGTCACCGACGTCGCCGTCGACCTCGTCGTCGGCGGGTCGTCCACCGTCCGCGTCACGTCCGACGCCCCGCTCGCCGACGACGCGGTCCCCGAGGCCGTCGTCGAGGCCGGCTACGCCGTCACCCCCCGGAGGTCCCTGCTGTGAGCACCCAGGACGAGCGCCCGACGACGGGCGCACCCGTCGCCCTCGTCGACCTCGACGTCGAGGGCATGACGTGCGCGTCGTGCGTCGCGCGCGTCGAGCGGCGGCTCAACCAGGTGCCGGGGGCGTCGGCGACCGTGAACCTCGCGCTCGAGACCGCGCACGTCGAGCTGCGGCCGTCCGACGACGGCAGCGTCGCGGACGACTCCGCGCTGCTCGCCGCGGTCCGGCGCGCCGGGTACGACGGTCGCGTCACGGCCCGTCGCGGGGACGCGCCGGCGTCCGCGACCGAGCACGTGGGCCACGAGGGCCACGGCGCGCACGGGGCGGCGCACCCCGCGCAGGGGCAGGCCGGCGGCACGCAGGGCGTCGACCCGCAGGCGACCGTCGACCACGCCGGTCACGGCGCCGCCACGGTCGCCGCCGCCCACGAGGGCGCCGGGCACGGGCACGCCATGGACCCGTTCGAGCACGCGCTCTCGGGCCACTCGATGGCGCCGGGGCACGAGATGGACGAGGACGAGGACACGTCGGCCCCCACCGACGCGCGCGGCACCGACCTGCGCCGCCGGCTGCGGGTCGCGACCGTCCTCACGGTCCCCGTCCTCCTGCTGTCGATGATCCCCGCGCTGCAGTTCCGCGGCTGGCAGTGGGTCGTCGCCGCGCTCGCCCTGCCGGTCGCGACGTGGGCGGCCTGGCCGTTCCACAAGGCCGCCGCACGCGCGGCCCGGCACCGCGCGTCGACGATGGACACCCTCGTGTCGATCGGCATCGTCGCGGCGACCGGCTGGTCGCTGTGGGCGCTGCTGCTCGGCGGTGCGGGCACGCTCGGCATGACGATGACGCCGACGCTGTGGCCCGCGGCCGACGCCGGGCACGGCGAGATGGGCATGCCCGAGCTCTACTTCGAGGTCGCGGCCGTCGTCGCGACGTTCCTGCTGGCCGGCCGCTACGCCGAGCACCGGTCCCGCCGCCGCGCGGGCGACGCGCTGCGCGCGCTTCTCGACCTGGGCGCGAAGGACGTCGCGCTGCTGGTCACGGGCCCGGACGGGCGTCGCACCGAGCAGCGCGTCCCGGTCGCTCGTCTGACGGTCGGTGACGAGTTCACGGTGCGCCCGGGCGAGAAGGTCGCGACCGACGGCGTCGTGGTGTCCGGCACCAGCGCGCTCGACACGTCGCTGCTGACCGGCGAGCCCGTGCCCGTCGACGTCGGGCCGGGTGACGAGGTCACCGGCGCGACCGTCAACACCAGCGGTGCGCTCGTCGTGCGCGCGACGCGCGTCGGGGAGGAGACGCGGCTGGCCCAGATCGGCCGGCTCGTCGCCGCGGCGCAGACGGGCAAGGCGCCCGTGCAGCGGCTCGCGGACCGCATCTCGGCGGTCTTCGTGCCGGTCGTGCTCGTCCTCGCGGTGGGGACGCTCGTCGCGTGGCTGCTCGCAGGCGGCTCGGTCCAGGCGGCTTTCACGGCCGCCGTCGCCGTCCTCATCATCGCGTGCCCCTGCGCCCTCGGGCTCGCGACGCCGACCGCCCTGCTCGTCGGCACGGGCCGCGGTGCGCAGCTCGGCATCCTCATCAAGGGTCCCGAGATCCTCGAGAACACCCGGACCGTCGACACCGTCGTGCTCGACAAGACCGGCACCGTGACCGAGGGCCGCATGGCGCTCGTCGACGTCCTGCCCGTCGAGGGCACGACGCGCGAGGACGCCCTGCGCTACGCCGCCGCGGTCGAGCAGCTCGCCGAGCACCCGGTCGCCCGCGCGATCGCCGGGGCCGCGACCGACCCGTCCCGCGACACGGCGGAAGGGGCCCTCGTGCCGGCCACCGGCGCGGGCTCCGCCGCCGCGCACGCCCGGACCGACGCGCGCCCCGCCGAGGGTCCGGGGCGCGTCGAGGTCGGCGCGGACGGCGTCGTCATCGGCGCCGACCAGGTGCACGACTTCCGCGCGCACGCCGGGCACGGCGTGTCGGGCGTCGTCCGCACCGCCCACGCGGGCGTCGGGCTCTCGCGTCGCGTGCTCGTCGGCCGCACCGGCTGGCTGCGCGACGAGGGCGTCACCACCGACGCCGTCGACGACGTGGTCCGTCGCGCGGAGGACGACGGTGCGACCGCGGTCGTCGTCGCGTGGGACGGTGCCGCGCGGGGCGTGCTCGTCCTGCGCGACCCGGTCAAGCCGACGTCGGCGCAGGCCGTCGCCGAGCTGCGGGCCCTCGGGCTGCGGCCGGTGCTGCTGACCGGCGACAACCTCGGCGCCGCGCGCGCCGCGGCGCGGTCCGTCGGGATCGCGGAGGAGGACGTCATCGCGCAGGTGCTGCCGGCCGACAAGGTCGCGCAGGTCCAGCGGCTGCAGGCCGAGGGACGGCGCGTCGCGATGGTCGGCGACGGCGTGAACGACGCCGCGGCGCTCGCCACGGCGGACCTGGGCCTCGCGATGGGCACGGGGACGGACGTCGCGATCGAGGCGGCCGACCTCACGCTGGTCCGTGGCGACCTGCGCACGGCCGGTCAGGCGGTGCGGCTGTCGCGGAAGACCCTGTCGGTGATCCGGCAGAACCTCTTCTGGGCGTTCGCGTACAACGTCGCGGCGATCCCGCTCGCGGCGCTCGGGCTGCTCAACCCGATGATCGCCGGCGCCGCGATGGCGTTCTCGTCGGTCCTCGTCGTCGGCAACTCGCTGCGTCTGCGCACGTTCGCCTGACCGCTGCGGCCGTTGCCCGGACGGGCACCCCGCCCTGCCCTCCGGGCACGGGCGCACGGGGTGCCCGTCCGCGTCTGCGCGGTGCGAGCGTGGGGTGATGAGCGGACCGGCCGCGCACGCCCCGGGCACGACGGCGCGGTCGGCGTCGCCCACGGCCGCCGCGCGTCACCGGGGCGCGGCCGCCCCGGGCAGACCGGCCCACCCGCCGGGCGTCACCGCCCTGCTCGCGCTCCAGCGGGCCGCCGGTAACCGGGCGGTGACGGCGCTCCTGCACGGCCCGGTCGTCGTCCAGCGCGGGAAGGGCACGGTCCTCGTCTGGTCCGGGGGCGGGGGACCGGTGGTGGGCGGCGGCCCGACCGGGGCGCCCGGTCCGGGCACGAGCGCGGGTGCCGGGTTCGCGGCGGCGACGGCGGGTGGGTACGGGTCGTCCGGGGCGTACCGCACGACGCCGCTGCCGTCGTCGAAGGACTGCGTGTAGCGGGTGGTCAGCAGGGGATGGTCGTCCGCCATCGGCGTCACCCCGCCCCCGCCGCTGACGACAGGACCCGTGCCGACGTCCGGCTACCAGCCCGGCCTGCTGCCCGGTGAGCAGCCGCGACCGTCCGTCGGGGAGCAGCAGGTACCGCCGCCCCGGCTCGGACCCCCGACCGTCGCACCCTCGCCGCGCCCGCCGGCGTGGGCGTGGAAGGGTCGGCCGATCCCCATCGCCGACCTCCCGGCGTCCGTGGCGCGCCACTACGACCGGACGTTCGAGCACCCCGTGGTCGGGACGGTCGCGTTCAGCGCGCAGTACCCGCCGCCCGCCTACCTCCTCCCGTCCGCCCACGAGCCGGCACCCTCGGACCAGTTCGAGGACACCGGGCCCGCCGACCTGCCGGAGCGACTTCCCACCGGGCTCGACCCCGTGACCTACGCCCGTCAGAAGCTCGCCGGGCAGGGATCGGCGGAGGACCTGGCGGCCCGGGTCACGCTCATCCGCACGGTGCCGCGGATCGTCCTCCACCGCGACCGGTCGACGATCACCGGCCTCCCCGGGCACACCCACGTGAACGAGGGCAGCGACTTCGTCGGCGGCGTCTTCCACCACGCGTCCGAGGGCGTGCTGCGCGTCGTCAACCTCGCGGGAGACAGCGCGTACGAGCAGACCCGCACCTACCTGCGGGTCCTCGGCGCCGAGGGCCGCGTCACGACGTCACGCGGGCGGCTCGACGCCCGGCAGCCCGTCCTCGCCGGCATCGGGGACCTGCGGTGGTACCGCGACGGGCCGGTCGGGCTGTCGATCCTGCCGTTGTCGCTCGTGCACCCCGTCCTCCTCGAGCACCGCAAGCGCCTGAAGGTGCTCGCGCAGGACCTGCGGTTCGTCGCGTTCGTCGTCGACGGCTCGTTGCAGCTCGCGGTCGAGATCGCGTGGGCGAACGCCGACCTCGCCGGGGTGCTGCTCGACGTCCTGCACGAGCGCGGTGTGCCGCTGTCCGCGGTGAACCTGCACGGCATCTGCGGGTCGCTCGACGAGAAGATCGGGCCCGGCGCGCTCGTCCGTCCGCAGGGCAGGGTGTACCCGGAGCGCGGTGGCGCCCCGCTCGAGCTGCGCAACCGGTCGACCGTCGAGGCGGCGGCCGAGGTCACGCACGGGCACGTCGAGAACGTCCTGCACGAGACGCCCACCCAGGTCGAGGAGTTCCTGCGCCTGGGCGTCCGGACCGTCGAGATGGAGGCGTACCACGTGCTGCGCCGGCTCCACCAGCGGGGGTTCACCGGCACCGTCCGGATGGTCTTCTCCGTGATCGACGTCGTCACCTCGGACAAGCAGAACCTGACGGAGGCGAGCAAGAGCGTCAAGGACGACACCACGCTCAAGGCCAAGCAGGACCGCAACCGGCTGGTGCTGGAGGACTTCGCGCTCATCCCGAAGAAGCGCTGACGCCACGCCTCAGCGGAAGCGGCGGCCCTCGTCGCTGCGGTACGCGAGCGCCGCGAGGACCGCGAACAGCACGGTCCAGCCGACCAGGACCGGCACGGCCCACGCGTACGCCTCGTAGCCCGTGGTCGCCTGGACGGCGAGGTCGCGCGCGGCGCGCGACGGCAGGACCTTCGAGATCGTGTCGAGCCAGCCGGGGAACGCCTCGGGCGGCAGGAACAGCCCGCCCGCGAAGGCCAGCGGGAACAGCGTCGCCTGCACGACCGCGATGGCCGCCTTCGACGACAGCCGGTAGCCGATCGCGACGCCCAGCAGCAGGAACGGGACCGCGACGAGCGGCACGACGACCACCGCCGCGAGCGCCCGCCCGACGGGGAGCACGGCCTCGGTGAGCAGCGCGCCGATGACCACGAGCGGCACGAGCGCGAGGTACGCCCACAGCACGCCGTTGAGCACACGGCCCGCGAGCCGCGGTCCGGCGCCGGCGGGCAAGGTGCGCAGGTACGGGTCGAACGGGAGCGCGCGGTCCTCCGCGACACCGACGCCGAACGTGAACAGGCACGTCGACATCACGGCGAACGTGCCGAGCTGCGCGACGGCCGCGGTCGCGACCAGCGGGTCCTCCGCGACGGACCGCTGCGGCACGACGAAGAACAGCAGCGCGAGCGCGGGGAACAGCAGGTTGCCGAGCACCGCGATGGGGATGCGCACGGTCTCGATGAAGTTGAGCCGGGCGTGCAGCAGGGCGAGCGGCCAGAACGGCCGCACGCGGGCGACCGGCCGGTCGGCGGTGGTCGCGGTCATCGGACGGCCTCCTCGACGTCGTCGTCACGGCGGGACCGGTCGGTCGCCGTGGGGTCGGCGGGGCCCGCGGGGGCGCCCCGCTCGGTGAGCGCGAGGAACGCCTCCTCGAGGGACGCGCCCCGCAGCTCCAGGTCCGTGAACGGCGCGTCCGTCCGGACGAGCGCGCGGACGAACGCGTCGGCGTCCTCGGCCAGCACGGTCCAGCGGCGACCGCCCCCGTGGTCCTCGGCGTGCGCGGTGTGCGCGCCCGGCAGCGTGGCGGGGTCGAGGGCCGACGACGCCGGCAGCGTGAGCAGGACGCGCCGCAGCCCGACCAGCCCGATGACGGCCTGGAGGCTGTCGTCGGCGAGGATGCGGCCGCCGCCGACCACGACGACGCGCTCCGCGAGCGCCTCGACCTCCTCCAAGTAGTGGCTCGTGAGGACGACCGTCGCACCGTCGGCGTGGTAGTCCCGCAGCGCCTGCCACAGGATGTGCCGCGCCTCCACGTCGAGACCCGTCGTCGGCTCGTCGAGCAGCACCAGACGCGGCCGCCCGACGAGCGCGAGCGCGACCGCGAGCCGGCGCTTCTGGCCGCCCGACAGCCCGCCGGTCTGCCGCTTGACGAGGTCCGTCATGCCGAAGCGGCCGAGCACCTCGGCGCGCGACATCGGGTCCGGGTAGTGCCCGCCGACCAGGTCGACGACCTCCCCGACCGTGAGCGTCGCGGGCAGGCCCGTCTCCTGCGGCGTGGTGCCGAGGCCGATGCGGGACGCGGCGGCGCGCGGGTCGCCGCCGAACAGCCGGACCGTGCCGCTGTCGGGCTTGCGCAGGCCGCTGACGAGGCTGAGCAGCGTCGTCTTGCCCGCGCCGTTCGGTCCGAGCAGGCCGACGAGCTCGCCGTGCTGGACGGTGAGGCTCACGTCGTCGAGCGCCGTCACCGCACCGAAGCGGCGGATGACGTGGTCGACCTCGAGGACGGCGCTCACAGCCGCCCCCCGAGCAGGTCGCGCAGCACGCGCGTGTACCGGGCGAGCGCGGCGCGCCCGGTGTCGCTGAGCTCCACGTAGGTCACCGGTGTGCGGCCCTCGTGGGTCTTGGTGATGGTCACGTACTCCGCCTCCTCGAGTCGGCGCAGGTGGGTCGAGAGGTTGCCCGCGGTCATGTCGAGCAGCTGCTGCAGCCGCGGGAAGCTGATGCGGTCGCCGCGGCTGAGCGCGGAGAGCGCGGACACGACGCGCAGGCGCGCCTCGGTGTGGATGACGGGGTCGAGCGGGGCGTCAGGCACGGCGCCTCCGCCACTCCCGGACGGCCGCGTACGTGCCGGCGACGAGCATCCCGCCGCCGCCCGCGAGGGACATCGTGAGGTAGGTGCCGGGGAGGCCGACGTGCGCGCTCGCACCGCCGACGACGGCGATCCAGGCGCCGAGCAGGTACATCGGCAGGTCGTCCCAGAGCGCTCCCCCGGCCAGGTAGAGCAGGCCGACGACGAGCGCGGCGAGCGCGTTGCCCGCGAGCGCCGACACCTCCGGGGGTGCGCCGGCGTCGGCGAGCGCGGTGACGATCAGCGCCTGCGTGACGAACCCGATCGCCCACGACCACCCGTAGAGGGCTCCGGTCCGGGCGCTGGACCCGACGAGCCCACGACTGCGGTGCAGGACGTGCCACAGCGTCCCGACCGTGCCGAGGACGCCGAGCGTGATCGCGACGCCCGCCGCGATCCCCGACGGGGTGCCGTCGTCCCCCGCGGAGAGCCACATCAGCCCGTACCCGACGAGCCAGACGGCTCCCCACAGCAGGAACAGGAACGCCCCCGACGGGTACGCGGCGCCGGCGGAGCGTCGTGCGGCGGCCATGACCGCGAGCGCCTGCGCGGCGTCGAGCGGCGCGTCGTCGGACCGCTCGTCGTCGGACCGCCCGTCGCCGGAGCGCCCGCCGTCGGCCGAGCCGCCCGTGTCGCCGCTCATCGCCGTCCCCCTCGCGCGCTCTGCATGTCCGCTTCGATCAACTTTGCATCACAAAGTAGTTTGCGCACGTGCCCGCGCGCAAGGGGCTTCGCCGCGCCGTCCCGGTGCGACTTCCCCTCCCGAGCGCGACATCGATGTCGCGCTCTCGCGCGGATGTGTCTCCGAGAGCCCACGTCGACGGCCGGCAGCCGTCCGCGCACCCACGGGTCCTCGGCACAGGCCGCTGTCAGCGCACGTCCAGGTGGGCGACCTAGGCTCGGACGCATGACGACGACGGCGCCCGGCGACGCGACGCCCGCCGACCCCGGGCGCACCGGCGGCACCGCAGGCTCGACCGTGACGTCGCCCCGCGACGACGACGCGCGGCCCCCGTTCGCCCCGCCGCCCGGCCCACGGGCGGTCCGCCGCCGCCTCACCGCGGAGATCTGGATCGTGCTCGGCCTGTCGCTCGGGCGGTCCGGCGTCTACGCCGTCGTCGCGATCCTCGACCGCCTCACGCGCGAGGAGTCGCTCGGCAGCCAGACGGCGACGCTCAACCCCAGCCGCTCCCCGCGCCCGTGGCTCGACCTCACCTACCAGCTGCTGTCGATCGGGTTCGCGCTCGTCCCCGTCGCGCTCGCGCTCTACCTGCTGTCCGCCAACGGGCGCTCCGCGGTGCGCCGCATCGGGCTCGACGGCACGCGGCCGTGGCGCGACCTCGGTGTCGGCGCCGGGCTCGCCGCGCTCATCGGGATCCCCGGTCTCGGCCTCTACGCCGTCGGACGCCTGCTCGGCATCACGGTCGAGGTGCAGGCCGCGGCCCTGAACGCCGCCTGGTGGACCGTCCCAGTCCTCGTGCTGTCGGCGCTGCAGAACGCGCTGCTCGAGGAGGTCATCGCGGTCGGCTACCTGATGGAGCGCCTGCGCGACCTGCGCTGGAGCGCCCCCGCGATCGTCGTCGCGAGCGCCCTGCTGCGCGGGTCGTACCACCTGTACCAGGGGTGGGGCGCGTTCGCGGGCAACGTCGTCATGGGCCTGGTCTTCGCGGAGTACTACCGGCGACGACGGCGGGTCATGCCGCTCGTCGTCGCGCACACGCTCATGGACGTGTTCGTGTTCGTCGGCTACGCGCTCGTGCCCGACGAGTGGCGGGACGCGCTGCTCCTGTCCTGACGCGCCCCACCACCCGCCGGTCCGGACCGGTCAGACGACGGCCGAGCCGCGGCCGACCGCGCGGACGAACGACTTCGTCGCGAAGCCGCTGACGATGAGCACGACACCGCCGACGAACGCGAACAGGCCCAGCAGGACCATGACGACCGCGATCGTCTCCTGGGGGTTGATGAGCACCAGCAGGCCGAACAGGAACGACACCAGCCCGAACGTCAGCACCCAGTACCAGCCGATGTCGCGCGCCCGGTACAGGGTCACCGACGCGATGATCGCGAGGACGCCCAGCACCAGGATCCACAGCGAGATCAGGTAGAACACGACGGTCACCGACTTGTCGGGCCACACCATCGCGATCACGCCGAACGCGATCCCGACCAGGCCGGCGACCGCCCACCAGCCCGCACCCGGTTCCTTGCGGTTGCCGAGCCACATGCCCAGCGACAGCACCCCGTCGATGACGGCGAACACGCCCCAGATCCACATGAGCAGCGTCGCCGTGTCGATCGGTCGGACGAGCATCAGCAGACCCAGGACCAGCAGCACGGCTCCGCGCAGGACGGGGAGCCACCAGATCTTGCGCAGCGTCGTCTCGACCTCTGCGCCCACCTCGTCGACCACGTGACCTCCTCGGGCACACGCCCCGGGGCACCTCGCGGGACCGCACCCGCACGCCAACGGTGTCCCTCGTCGGCCACGCTAGACCCGCACATCGGGACGAAGCGCGCCGAACACGCCCGCACCGGACGTCCGGTCCCGTCCCACGTCACGTGCAAGCTCCCGGGCAGACAGGCCCTCGCTGCCTAGACTCGCCGGTATGTCGTCGACGCCGCCCTCGGGTCGTGCGGCCGCGGTCGACGCGGACCGCGCGCGCGGCGGCGCGCCCACCGACCCGACGGTCGGCGAGCACGGCGGCGACCCGGCCGAGGCGCGCGTCGTCGTCGAGGACGTCCCGACCGTCCGGGTGCACCATCCGACCGACCTGCTGAACGCCGTGCTGGCCGCGGCCGGCGTGGTCCTGGTCCTGGCGCTCGCGCTCTACGCGCCGAACACGACGAGCGGCGTCGCGGAGGACGTGCAGGGCTTCGCGAGCCTGCTGCGGCGGATCCTGTTCATCCCCGTGCAGCTGCTCGAGGTCCTCGTCGCGCTCGTGATCCCGCTGGCCGTGCTCGCGGAGCTCGCGATCCGCCGGCTGGGCCGCCAGCTCCTCGAGGGCGTGACCGCGGCCGTCGTCGCCGTCGCGCTCAACGAGGCGCTGCGGTTCGTCATCGTCGAGTGGGGGTCCGAGGACCTCGCGACCGGCCTGTCGATCCGGGTCAGCGGTGATCTGGTCGTCTCGCTCCCGCCCGTGTTCGCGATGGTCGTCGCGCTGCTGACGGTCGCCGGTCCGCGCGGGCGGCGCCGCTCCGTCGACTGGTCGTGGAACGTCGTCTGGATCAGCGGCGCCGTGCTGCTCGTCATCGGGCGCGTCTCGCTGCCCGGCCTCGTCGTGTCGCTGCTGATCGGGCGCGTCGCCGGCATGGTCGTCCGGTACGTCTCCGGGGTGCAGTCCGAGCGCGCGTACGGCACGAGCCTGCTCGACGGCATCCGGCGCGCCGGGTTCGAGCCCGCGCGCCTGGCCCGCGTCGCCGACGACACGACCGATGCCGACGCGGCCCGGCTCGCCGAGCGCGAGGGCACCGAGCCGGTCGAGCTCGACGGGTCACCCGCGTCCCGTGCCCTGACCCGCTCGACGGGCAACCGCGTCTACGAGCTCACGACGACCTCGGGCGACGAGCTCGACGTCCTCGTCATCGACGGTGACCGGCAGGTCGTGGGCGGCCTCGAACGGCTCTGGCGGTCGATCCGGATGCGCGGCATCGAGGGCCGCTCGGTCGTGTCGCTGCGGCAGGCCACCAGCCGGGCGGCGCTGCAGGCCTACGCCGCGCGCGCCGCGGGCGTCCGCACCCCGCAGCTGCTGTCGATCGCCGAGGCCGAGGACTCGATGCTCCTCGTGCAGGAGCGCCCCGGACGCGCGGTGCCGCTCGCCGACCTGCCGCCCGAGCGGCTCACCGACGACCTGCTGCGGGAGATCTGGGCGCAGCTGCAGCTCGCGCACGCCGCCGGTGTCGCGCACCGCGCGCTGACCAGCGACGTCGTGCTGGTCGACGACCTCGTCGGGCAGCCCGTCGTGTGGCTCGTCGGGTGGGAGCAGGGCGACGTCGCGTCGTCCGACCTCGCGCGCCGGATGGACGTCACGCAGCTCGTCGCGCTCCTCGCGCTGCGCGTCGGCGCGACCCGCGCGCTCGAGTCCGCCGCCGCCGTGCTCCCCGAGTCCGACCTCGCCGCCGTCGGACCGCTGCTCCAGACGATCACGCTCCCGCGCGAGACCCGCGTCGAGATGCGCGCGCACAAGCAGGTGCTCGCCGACCTGCGCACCGCGCTCGTCGCGCGCCTGCCCGAGGCGTCGGTCGAGCCCGAGCAGCTCGTGCGGTTCGGTGCCCGCACCGTCGTGACGATCCTCCTCACCGTCGTCGCGATCTTCGCGATCCTCGCGACGATCAACGTCGAGGAGATCGGCGACGCGCTCGCCAAGAGCGACTGGCGGTGGTCCGTCCTCGCGTTCGCGCTCGGCATGAGCACGCTCGTCACCGCCGCGCTCGCGTTCGTCGCGTTCTCCCCGGTGCGCCTGCCGATCTGGCGCGCGACGCTCGTCCAGACCGCCGCGACCTTCGTGGCCCTGGCCGCGCCCGCGGGCATCGGCCCGGCGGCGCTCAACCTGCGCATGCTCACCAAGCGCGGCGTGTCGACCACGCTGTCCGCCGCGACGGTCGCGCTCGTGCAGGTGAGCCAGTTCATCGTCACGCTCGTGCTGCTGCTGGGCCTGACCATCATCTCCGGGCGCAGCGAGTCGCAGCTGCCGATCTCGGGCGCGATGCTCGTCGCGATCGGGATCGTCGCCGCCCTCGTCGGCGCGTCCCTGCTCGTGCCGCCCGTGCGCCAGTGGGTGCTCGCGAAGTCGCTGCCGACCCTGCAGCGCACGTGGCCCCGGCTCATCGAGGTGCTCGGTCAGCCGTGGCGGCTGGCGCTGGCCGTCGGCGGCAACCTCGCCATGACGCTCGGCTACATCCTGGCGTTCGACGCGTGCCTGCAGGCGCTCAACCAGGACGCCAGCCTCATCCAGGTCGCGCTCGTGTACCTCGCGGGCAACACGGCCGGGGCGCTCGTGCCGACGCCGGGCGGCATGGGTGCCGTCGAGTTCGCGCTCGCGACGACCCTCGCGGGCGTCACCGGGATGAACCTCGGTGTCGCGACGTCCATCGCGGTCCTGTTCCGCGCGCTGACCTACTGGCTGCGCATCCCGTTCGGCTGGGCCGCGATGCGCTACCTGCAACGCAGCGGCGAGCTCTGACGCCCGCACGACGGCACGGCCGCGCGCGCACGGCGGCTCCGTCGGCGCGGACGCTCGCGACGACCGACGGGCCGGCCCCGGTCGTGGGGCCGGTCCGTCGGTCTGAGCCGGAGTGCTGCGACGACCGTCAGGCGAGCGCCTTGGCCTTGAGCTGCGCGAACTCCGCGGGCGTGATGACGCCCTGGTCGAGCAGCGCCTTGGCCTCCGTGATGTGCGAGGCGGGCGACGCGCCGGCGACGTCACGGACGTACCTGTCCGTGTCCGCCTGAGCCTGCTTGAGGACGGCGTGCTGCCGCTCCGCCATGCCGCCGCCGCGCGCGATCACGTAGATCAGCGCCGTGAGGAACGGGAAGACGACCAGGCCGACGATCCACACCGCCTTCCACCAGCCGCTGAGCGTCCGGTCACGGAAGAGGTCGGTGAGGATCTGGAAGAGGATGACGAGGTACGCGAAGAAGAGGAACCACCAGATCAGCAGCCAGAACCAGCTCCAGAAGCTGTCCATGCGACCTTCTCTCGGAAGCGAGCCGCCCCGAGTGGCGAGCCCGGTGAGCCGAGGCTAGCCAAGAACCGGACGAAACCGCGCGAGGCGGGCACGGCGCGTGCGGCTCGCGGCGTTGCGGCGTCGCGGACCCGCGCAGCCGGCGGGTGCCCGACCCGACGCGGCCGATACCGCCGGCGCACGCGCGAACGCCGGCCCCGGGGTGACCCGGGACCGGCGTCCGTGAGGTGGTGTCGTCGTCAGGCGGCGAGGTAGTCGCGCTGCGCCGGGACGAGCTCCAGAGTGTGCTGCCGCTCCGCGAGGGCCGCCCATGCCTGCAGGCGCGAGGCCGGGAGGACGAAGGGGGTGGCTGCCTCGGAGGGGTCGACGGAGAACCCGCGCTGGTCCATGTCATCTTCCTGTCTGTTCGGTAGCCCGGCTGACCCCGTGGGTCCCGTGGCTTTGCGTCCCCCCCTTGCGGAGGGTTTGCCGTTTCGCTGACAAGTCCGACATTAGAGCAACATGAGACGAGAAGGGAAGCGCTACCAGTCACCAGTTCCGTACGGCCGTCCAATTCACCCGGTCGGCGCACTCCCGGGCGCGCTTCCGCGTGAAGACGCGGCTCGGCACGTGTCACCGGCCCGGGCTGTCCACGATCCGGAAGGCCAGCTGGGTCTCCCAGCGGCTCATGTCGGGCTCCACGCGCGGATCCGTCAACATCAGCTCTAGTCGGCAGCCCCACGCCTCGCCGTCCTCGGTCGGCCACCGGTCCCACGCCTCGCCGTGCGCCTCCGCCCACGCCAGCACGTCCGCCGTCACCTGGACCAGCTCGTCCGGATGACCCACGTGCGTCGTGACGACGTAGCGGCCCGCAGGCAGCACGTCGGGCGTCACGACGCCGTCGGCCTCGGCGACCGCCTCGTCGAGCGGGAGCCCGGCCTCGACCAGCAGCTCGCGCTCCATGTCGACCACCCGGTACCGGAAGAACGGGGGGCCGGCCGGGGTCAGCGAGTGCGCCTCGACCCAGGTGAACAGGTCGTCGAAGCGCTCGGCCACGGACGGGAGCGTCGCCGTCGTCACGCGCGCCGCGATCCCCACGTACGGCACCGCGGGACGCTCGACGACCACAGGCTCCGCGCGCCGACGCTCCATGCGCCGAGCGTAGGGCGACGCCCGTCAGCGCGCCCCCGCGCTGCCGTCGGCGACTCAGGACGGGTCGAGCGTGTCCCCGCAGAGCGCCGCGCGCACGGACGCGGTCCCGACGCCCGCCTCCCACGACCCGCCCGCGCCGGCCGCCTCCAGCACGTGCCGCGGGACCGGGAGGACGAGGCCCCCCAGCACCGGGCCGTCGTCAGGGACCAGCGTGCCGCCGCGGACCGTGCCGCCGGCCTCCGCCACGACGTCCCCCGACGCCGTGCTGAACCGGACGCTCAGGCGCGTCCCGTCCGGCGCCTCCTCCTGGTCGGCGACGACCCACGTCACGGTCGCGTCCGCCGGGCCACCCACCTGACGCGTGATCCCGAGCCGGGTCTGCCGCGTCACCTCCGGGACGCGCAGCTCGACGGACGCGATCGGCGGGTCCTCCCCCATCGGGCGGTCGGCGAACCCGCACGCGCGGTCCGACGCCGGCGTCACGACCGTCGACTGCACCGCCCCGAGCGCGACCCCGGCGACGCACAGCGCGGTGGCGGCCGCCGTCGTCGCCACCGCACCCCGGCGCGCGACGCGCGCCCGCCGGGCGCCCACGGCGGCACCACGCCGTCGCCCGTGCGGTCCGTCGCGCCGCGGCACGCTGCGGCCGACGCGCACGTCGGTCCCGCACAGGCTGTCCGCGAACGTCCGACGCTCCGGATCCCACAGCGGACGCACGAAGCCGACGAGCAGCAGCAGGTCGAGCGCGTGCGCGGCTGCCCGGACCAGGGTGCGGACCGGGCCCAGCGGCCGCCCGTCCGCCCGGCCCACCACGACGACGCCGACGACCCGCTTGCCCGGCGTCGCGCCCGTCCACGCCTGCAGCGCGAGCAGCACGAGCCACGTCGCCCCGACGCACACCAGGACGCCGGCACCCGGGACGGGATTGGTCCCGCCCAGCACGACCGACCACTCCCACGGCCAGCCGCCGGGCCCGACGGCGAGGAACGTCACCGCCCCGACGACCGCCGCGTCGAGCGCGAGCGCCACCGCCCGGCGCCACCACGGCGCGGCCGGCCGCGGCTCGACGTCGGCGCGGACGTCGTCCGGCACGTCCACGGCGGCTGTCACGCCGAGCATCCTGGCAGGGCGGTGCGCTCACGATCGGGTGAAATGCCCGGTCCTGTGGACGCACCGGGACGAGACGCGGACCGCTCCGGCGGCGTCTCCGGCGTCAGGCGGGCGGAGGCGGCGGCGGGGTCGGGGACTCGTCGCGGAGGCGGGGCTCCGTGCGGCGCGACGGGGTGTGGCCCGCCTTGTCGGCGTAGAACGCGCGGATCTCGTCCATGTCGGCGTGCACGTCGCCGGTCAGCGTGAGGGTCGGGCCCAGGCCGGTCGTGCGCGTCCTGCGGTCGACGTAGCCGAGCGTCACGGGCAGGTCCGTCGCGCGCGCGATGCGGTAGAAGCCCGACTTCCAGCCGTCGCCGCGGCGCGTCCCCTCGGGGGTCACGACGAGGTAGAAGCGTTCGCCGCTGCCGAGCCGTCCCACGAGCTCGTCGACGAGCCCTGCCGGGTCGCGGCGGTCGACCGGGATGCCGCCGAGCGCGCGCATCAGGGGACCGGCCGGGCCGCGGAACAGCGTGTGCTTGCCGAGCCAGCGGAACGTCAGGTCGGCCTCGCCCGCGATCGCGAGCATCAGCACGAAGTCCCAGTTCGAGGTGTGCGGGGCGCCGATGAGGATGCCCGCGCCGTCCGCGGGCACGCGCTCGGTGCGCAGCGTCCAGCGGCTGACCCGCCAGTACGCGCGCGCGAGCGAGCGACGGACGCTCACGGGCCGGCCACGATCACGGCCGGGGCCGGCGCACCGGCGGCCTGCGCACGCACCGCGGCGAGCAGGCGCGCGACGATCTCCTCGCCACCCGCGACACCCGCGCGCCGCGTCACCGTCAGGTGGGGCGCCTGCCAGCCGGCCTCGTGCAGCTCGCCGTGCGCCGGGCGGAACGCGCGGTCGGCCGCCACGAGCAGGTCGGCGTCGAGCAGCGAGTCGCCGGCCGCGAACGTGAGGTCGGCGCCGACGCGCTGCGCCACCTCGGCCACGGCGGCGGACTTCGTCAGCGGAGCGGGCACGCAGTACACCTTCCGCCCCTGCAGCGACACCGTCCACCCGCGCTCGGCGCACCACGCCGTGAGGTCGTCGACGAACGTCGGCGGCAGCAGGTCGCGGTGGACCACGAGGTACGTGAACAGGTCCTCCGCGACGCGGTGCTTGCGCACCCACGGCTGCTCGGCGACGACGCGCAGGTGCTCGACGACCTCCGCGAGCGGCGCGCACTCCCCCAGCCGCGCGCGCACCGTCGCCGACCAGTCCGCGCAGGGCTCGCCGTCGACGAGGATGTGCCCGCCGTTCGACGTCACCGCGTACCGCGGACCCGGCTCGGGGAAGCGGACGCGCGCGTACTGCTTGCGCGTGCGCGTCGTCGTCGGGACGAACCACGCCGCCTCGACGAGGTCGCCGATCATCTCCTCCGCGTCGCGCGTCCAGAACGACACCGGCTCGCCCTCGAACACCTCGGCGACCGTCATCGCGGGCGCCTGCTCGTCGTCGCCGCCGAGCCGCAGCGCCGCCGCCGAGTAGATGAGCGTCCGGTCCAGGTCGCACGCGACCACCACGGCGCTCACGCGTCACCCCGCACGGCCCGGCCGTCGGCGCCCGTCGCGCCGGCGGTGAACCGTGGGTGGATGAGGCCCACGCACGAGTAGGGCAGGTCGGCGACGGTCTCCACGGGAACTCCTCGTTCGGCGGCCAGGTGCCGGACGTGCGCGACGTCGGCGGGGTCGACGTCGGGTCGGACGAGGACACGCCACGGTACGCGCCGCAGCAGCACGCGCGTCGTCTCGCCCACGCCGGGCTTCACGAGGTTCACGTCCCCGATGCCGTACTCCTCGACGATCCGCTCGACCGCGGCCCAGCCGGCCCAGTCGACGTCGGCGTGCGCGTCGGCCAGGGCGCGCCAGTCGCGCTCGACCGCGTCGCGGACGTCGTCGAACCGCGCCGCGACCGCGTCGAGGAAGCGCCCCGACACGTCCGCGGGCGCGAGGTCCGCGTAGAACTTCGCGCCGTGGAACTGGTCCGGGCCGATGAGGTCACGGTTGAGCACCGTGCGCGAGACCAGGCCCGACACCGTCGAGTTCAGGCACGCCGACGGCACGAGGAAGTCGTCGCGCGTCCCCGCGAGCCGCACGCAGCGGCCCGGGTCGGCGAGCACCGCGAGATCCCGCGGGAACGCGACACCCGTGCGCCGCTCGTGGTCGGCCAGCGCGGCGTCGAGCTCGCGCGCGATCGCGCCCTTGCCCGTCCAGCCGTCGACGAACACGACCGACGCCGGGTCGTGGTGCGCCGCGAGGTACCGCAGCGCGACGTCGTCGATGCCGCGGCCACGCACGATCGAGACCGCGTGGTGCGGCAGGTCGAGGCCGTGCACCCGGTGCGCCCAGCGGCGGACCAGGATGCCGACCGGGGTGCCCGCGCGGGCCAGCGACACGAGCGTCACGCCGTCGCCGCGCGCCGCGAGGACCTGCTCCGCGACGACGCCGACCGCGTGCGCGAGCCGCTCCGCACCCGCCTCGAGCGCCTCGTCGAACAGCCGCACGTACGCCGCGCTCGGCTGGTACTCGACCGGCAGCGACTCCGCGTAGTGCGCGCCGCCGGACTGCACGGCCTCCTCGCGCTCCTCGACGGGCGCCTCGAGCGCCACACCTGACAGGTCCGTGAGCAGCCACGTGACCTCGTCGGGCGCGTACGACCCGAACGCGGGTCCGCGCAGCGGCTCGGGCAGCGCAGTGGCGTCGGTGCGGTGCCCTGGCAGGCCGAGGGCGGCGCGGGTCGCCGCCGCGCGCTGCGCCGCAGCGCCCGGGAGGACGACCAGCAGCACGTCGTCGGTGTGCGCCGCGACCTCGTCGAGCAGGCCGCCCGGGGAGCTCAGCGCCGGGGAGTCGCCCGGCGCGTCGGTCACGACGACGACCGCGTCGAACCGGTCGCCGGGCGTCGCCGGTGCGACGTTGTACGCGAAGCGGCGGTGCCCGGGCTCGCCAGGGGCCGCGTCGGCGGGGTCGTCGTGCGCGGAGAACGTCAGTGCCGAGCGGATCGCGTAGGACGCGTCGTCGACGGCCAGGACCGGCGAGCGCGTCGTCGTCGAGAAGCGCACCTCGACCGTGCCGTCGAGCACGACCGCCAGCGACTCCGCGAGCCGCAGCGGCGCGTCCATGAGCTCCTCGGTCCCCAGGACCAGGACGCGTCCCCCGGCGTCGAGCGCGCGCGACGGGCCGGCGGCGAGCGCATCCCGCAGCGCCGTCACGCACGTCGGGAGCGCGGCGTCGAGCGCCCGACGGTCCTCGGCGTCCACACCGTGCCGCCCCGTCTCCGGCAGCCCGGCCGGCCACCCGACGTCGACGCGACGGACCGCCGCGCGTCCCGGCCGGTCGGGGTCCGCGGCGGGTGCGCGGCCGTCGTCGACGCGGGCTGCGGCACCGACCGTGCCGGTCCCGCCCGCGATGCTCCCGCGAGCGACCGCAGGCGCGTCGTGCGCGACGACGGACGCCGGGTCGGCGCCGTCCTCGGCGAGCGCGTCACCCGCGACGGCGGACGCGGCGTCGGGGCGGTCGTGCGCGGCCGCCGCGGCGTCCACCTCCGCGACGAGCGCCGCGCCGCGCGTCACCACGTCGTCCGGGGCGTCGACCTGGCCCGCGACGAGCGCGACGACGTCGATGCGCGTACCCAGGCGGTCGGCGAGGGCGACGGCGCGGGCGCGGTCGTCGTCGGTGCGCAGGTCGACGAGCGTCGCGACGACGTACCGGTCGCGCGCAGCGAGCCGGTGCACGGCCTCGATCGTGTGCAGCGCGGTCGTGCCCGTGGAGAGCTCGTCGTCGACGAGCACGAGCGGGGCGGCCGACGCGAGCAGCACCGGGTCGGCCGGGAGCAGCAGGTGCGTCGTCGCGTGCGAGTGGTCCTCCTCGAACGCCCCGACCGACGGCACGCCCTCGACAGGTCGCCGCGTCGAGTGCAGGTACGGCGCACCACCGAGTGCGTCCGCGACCGCGTGACCCAGGGCCGTCGCCGTCTCCGCGTACCCGAGCACGAGGGCCGGCGCGGGGTCCTCGGCCACCAGGTCGGCGACCACGCCGGTCAGGAGCGTCGGGGCGACGGGGTCGCCGTCGAGGGCGTCGCGCAGCACGGCGCCCGCGCTCAGGAGGCGGTCGTCGAGGTCTGCGCCGGTGTCGGTCGCCTCGGCCGGCGGCGGCTCGACGAGCGACCGCGCCGCGAGCGCACCCAGCAGCAGGCCCGCGCCGCGGACCACGCGCGGGTCGGTCGGGACGTGCTTGCCGAGCACGCGCGACACCAGCAGGTGCGCGCGGCGCGGGTTGCGGCGCACCGCGAGCCCGACGAGGTCCGTCAGGTCCAGCCCGACGGGCGACACCGACGTGCGCAGCGTGAGGTCGAGCCGGTCCGACACCCACGCACCGGTCCACGTCACCGGCGACGCGGCGCCGGGTGCGTCCGAGCGGAGCGCGTCGACGGGCGCCGTCACGCGCGTCCCGCCGTCGCGGCCAGCAGGTCGACGAGGCCGACGTCCTCCGCGGCGACCCCGAAGGCCCGCGCGCGCAGGATCGTCCGCTCGGCCCAGGACAGGTGCGGCTTCGACTCGTTCATCTTGTTGCCGTAGCGCGACGCCGAGACGCCGGACCGGCCGGCCGCCTCCAGGACGTCGGTCGCGTCGGCGTACTCCTCGTGCGTGACGACGGACAGGGCGTGCACCACGGGCACGTGGCTCGGGTGGATGACGGTCTTGCCGGTGAGGCCGTTGACCTTGTCGAGCACCACCTCGCGGATGAGCCCGTCGAGGTCGCGCGTGATGAGGTCGGCGCGCAGCCGGTTCGCGTCGTGCTGGTCGAACGGCGTGTGCCGCAGCTGCGGCTTGAACAGCCGCTCGTCGCTGCTGAAGTACTCCCACACCGGCCCGGTGACGACGAACCCGGTGCCGTCCGTGCGTCCCAGGACGTTGATGACGTCCGTGAGCACGCCCGCGACGAGTCGCACGTCCCAGATCGTGAGGTCCCGTCCGCGCCGGATGCCGTACACGCTGCACAGGTCGGTCGCGCCGGTGCGGACCGCGAGGACCGACGACCGGTGCTTGTCGAGCAGCCGCTGCACGCCGAGCAGCGCGTCCTCGCGCGTCTCGCGGTGGATGATCTCGGGCGACTCGATGACGGGCATCGCGAGCAGCCTGACGCCCGCGCTCGCGG
>NZ_JAPESW010000058.1 GCF_028527925.1 Cellulomonas fimi | reverse complement strand
TGGCAGCCCTCGTCGTCGGGTGGCCTCCGCGCGAGTGCGCGGTCGCCGGCGCGGGCTCGTGCGTCACACCGTCGCCGTTGCGACCGGGCACCTAGTCGCGGACGACGCCCGCCTCGACGGCGACGATCGCCGCCTGCACGCGCGACGCGCAGCCGAGCTTGGCGAGCACGCGGCTGACGTGCGTCTTCGCCGTCGACTCCGTGATGACCAGCGCGGCCGCGATGTCGGCGTTGGACATCCCCGCGCCCAGGCAGGCGAGGACGTCGCGCTCGCGGGCGGTGAGCGACGCGACCGCCTCGGCCTGCGCCGGGTCGGGCAGGACGGCGGGCACGGGCGTCGGTGCGGCGGCGACCAGGTCCGCGAGCAGCCGTCGCGTCACCTCGGGCGCGAGGACCCCGTCACCTGCGGCGACGCGCTGCACGGCGTCGACGAGCGCGGCGGCACCGGTCGTCTTCAGCAGGAAGCCGACGGCACCCGCGCGGAGCATGCCGAGGACGTACTCGTCGAGGTCGAACGTCGTGAGCGCGAGCACGTCGGCGAGCCCGTCGCGCGTGATGACGCGGGTCGCCTCGATCCCGTCGACGCCGGGCATGCGGACGTCCATGAGCACGACGTCGGGACGCAGCGCGCGGGCGTTCGCGATCGCGGCGGCACCGTCGGCGGCCTCGCCGACGACCGTGATGCCGCCCTGCTCGAGCAGCAGCCGCAGACCCGCGCGGATCGCGGCGTGGTCGTCGGCCAGCAGCACGGTGGGCGCGCGGTCAGCCGCGGGCCCGCGGTCGGACGGTCGGCCGACCCCCGTCGGGCGGGCGGGTGACGACGGGTCCGTCGTCGGCGCAGCGTCGGACGCCCGGTTCGTCGCGGGCACGGCGTCCGGTGCGTGCCCCGGCGACGAGGCGTCGGCGGTACTCATCCGACGACCGCCGGCAGGTGCGCGCGGACGGTCCACGTGCCGTCCCGCTCGCCCGCGTCGAGCGTCCCGCCGAGCGCCTCGGCACGCTCGCGCATGGTGAGCAGCCCGGTCCCGCCGTGCAGCGGCGGCGTGACGGACGAGCCGTCGGTCGCGTTGCTGACGGTGACGTCGAGCGCGTCGGCGCCGGCGTCGAGCACGAGGTGCGTGGTCGCGTGCGGGGCGTGCTTGGCGGCGTTCGTCAACGCCTCCTGGACGATGCGGAACGCGGCGTGGTCGGTCGCGGCGGCGAGGCCCGCGGGGACCGGGCCGTCGACGACGACCCGCTGCCCGGCGGCGCGGGCCGCGCGCAGCAGGTCCTCGAGGCGGTCGAGCCCGGCGGGGGCGGTCACCGCGTCGGGACGGCCGCGCAGGACGACGATCATCGACCGCAGCTCGGCGAGCGCGTCGAGCGTCCCGGCGCGGACGGCCCGCAGCGCCTCGCGATCGGCGTCGGGGTCCGGTGGTCCGGCCAGCGCGGCCTCGGCGCGGATCGCGACCGCCGACACGTGGCCCGCGACGACGTCGTGCAGGTCGCGCGCGGTGCGGGCCCGCTCCTCGCGGACGGCGGACTCGCGGTCGAGGTCGGCGATGCGCGCGAGGTCGTCGGCGTGCGCGCGGGCGAGCTCGGCGGCGGCCCGCTCGGCGTCGGCCCGCTGCCGCTCCGCCTCCGCCCGGCGTCCCTCCGCCGCGGCACGGTCCGACTCGAGCGCGGCGAGCTCGTCGCGGCGCCGCACGTCGTGCGCCCACCACAGCGGTGTCCCGAAGACGGCGACCGACTGCAGGAGCATGAGGACGGCCTCGCGGCCCGGTGCACCCAGCGCGAGCGCCACCACGGGTGACAGGACGACGAGGACGACGACGGCCACGACGATCCGCCGGCGCACGGTCTCGCGGGTCAGGAGCGCGGCGGTGTAGAGCGCGTCGAACAGCGCGACGAGCGTCGCGACGCTACCGCCGAGCAGGGCGTCGAGCATCGCGCAGGACGCGGTGACGAGGAGCACCGCCACCGGGTGCCGACGCTTGACGACGAGCGCCGTCGACGCGACGACGAGCAGCACGACGTGCCACAGGCCGACGCGGTCGGCGACGACGTCGGGGACCCACGGCGCCTCCGCGCTCGCGACGCCCAGGCCGAGGAGCACGAGCCCGAACAGCAGCGTGCCGAGGGCGACCGTCCGGTCGTCCCACCACCCGCGCGCCCGCACGGCCGCGACGAGGCGCGCGCCGCGGTCCCACCAGCCCGTGCGGCCCGCGCCCGCCGGGACGTCGGCGTCGCGCACCACGCCCGTCGCCTCGGTCATGCACCCATCCCAGCACAGCGGCCGACGGGCGCCGTCGTCCGAAGGATGTATGCCCCCGCACGAGATCGGCCCTCCGCCCGACGCGGCGGTCCGGCGTGCGCGGCGAGGGTGGCGGCATGACCGAGCTGGTGGACCTGATCCGTGAGAACCCCGTCGCCGCGCTGGTCGTGGCGTGCGAGGTGGCGTTCTGGGTGTTCCTCGTCGCCGCCGTCGTGGCGCGCTACGGGCTGCGGTGGCGGCGCACGTCGACCGTCCTGCTGCTGTGCGAGCCGCTGCTCGAGGTCGTGCTGCTCGTCGCGACCGTCGGGGACCTGCTGCGGGGCAGCGAGCCGACGTGGACGCACGGCCTCGCCGCGCTCTACCTGGGCTTCACGGTGGGGTTCGGGAAGTACACGGTCCACAAGGTCGACGCGTGGGTGGCGTGGCGGTTCGCGGGCGGGCCCCGGCCGCCGCGGGTGCCGAAGACCGGGGCGCCGGCACGGGCGCACGAGTGGCGCATGTGGGGTCGGGTCGTCGTCGCATGGGTCGTCGCCGCTGCGGTCCTCGGGGTGCTGCTGCTTCTCGCGCAGGGGCCGGACCAGCGCGAGGTGCTGCTCGGGTGGCTCGGTCGGGCGTCGCTCGTCCTCGTGATCTGGTTCGTCGCGGGACCCGTCTGGACGGAGCTGTCGACGCGCGGGCGTCCCGCCGACGACGCCGCCGACGACCGTGAGCGTGCCGACGTGCGCTGAGTGCCGCCGGCCGCGAGGCGCTCCCGGATGCGGCCCGCGGGGACCGGTGCGACGGTCGAGAGATGACGCGATTCGGCTACACGCTCATGACCGAGCAGTCCGGCCCCAAGGAGCTCGTGCGGTACGCCGCCGCGGCCGAGGAGGTCGGCTTCGACTTCGAGGTGTCGAGCGACCACTACTTCCCGTGGCTCGACGCGCAGGGCCACGCCGGCTACGCGTGGTCGACGCTCGGCGCGGTCGCGCAGGTGACCAGCCGCGTCGAGCTCATGACGTACGTGACGTGCCCGATCCTGCGGTACCACCCGGCGGTCGTCGCGCAGAAGGCCGCGACGCTCGGGGTGCTGTCCGACGGCCGGTTCACGCTCAACCTCGGCGCCGGGGAGAACCTCAACGAGCACGTGGTCGGCGAGCGCTGGCCCGCGGTCGGCGAGCGCCACGACATGCTCGAGGAGGCCGTCGAGATCATCCGCGAGCTCCTCACCGGCGAGCGCACGACCTACGACGGCACCTACTTCCGCGTCGACTCGGCGCGCGTGTGGGACACCCCGGACAGCCCGGTCGAGATCGGCGTGGCCGTGTCGGGCGACCAGTCGGTGCAGCGGTTCGCGCCGCTCGCCGACCACCTCGTCGCGGTCGAGCCCGACGGCGACCTGGTCGCGTCCTGGGACTCCGCGCGCCCGTCGGGTGCACCGCTGTCGCGCAAGATCGGGCAGGTGCCGATCAGCTGGGACCCGTCGGAGGAGCGCGCGATCGAGCGGGCGCACGAGCAGTTCCGCTGGTTCGCGGGCGGCTGGAAGGTGAACGCCGACCTGCCGACGACCGAGGCCTTCGACGCCGCGAGCCAGTTCGTGCGGCCCGAGGACGTCGCCGAGCAGATCGCGTGCGGCCCCGACCTCGACGCGGCCGTCGAGTCGGTGCGCGCGTACTGGGAGGCAGGGTTCACCGACGTCGCGATCGTGCAGGTCGGCGACGAGAACCAGGCCGAGTTCCTCGAGAAGGCCGCCGGGCCGCTGCTCGAGAAGCTGCGCGCCGCCGCGACATCCTGAGCCTGCGCGACGCGACGCCGCGCATCCTCGTCGCCCGTCGACCGGGCGACCCCTCGACGTCCGGAGCGCCCGGACGTCTGCCGACCGCACCACCGAGAGGAGCACCAGCCATGGCCGTGACCTCCTTCCAGGACCTGCCCCTCGCCGACCGTGACCGCGCGTGGGACGGCGCCGCCGCCGAGAAGCGCGTCCGCGAGTGGGCCGACGCGCAGGACGAGCCCAACGCGAGGTACCGCGACGCGCACGTCTGGTACGACGCCGACGCGAAGGACAACTTCACCGCGTACAAGCTGCTCATCGCCGACGTCGTCGACGGCCGGCTGCGGGCCGTGCCGCGCGGCGTGTTCGCGGCGGCCGCCGTCATGCAGGGGTCGCGCGGCGGCGTCGACCTGCCCGACAAGGACCGCGACCGGGTCAAGAGCCACCTGGCGAAGTACTACGCCAAGCTCGACGAGACCCCGCCCTGGGACGACTGACCCGCGCGCTCCTCGGGTCGGCTGGTCCGCCCCCGCACCCTGCGGACCTCGCCGGGCCCGCCGCGAGGCGAGGCTCTTGCACGAGGGCGACACATGGATGTCGCCGACGGGAGCCGAAGTCGCGCCACGTCGACGGGCGGAACGGTGCCGATGGTCGAGGCGTCGGCGCCGGGCGTGTCGACGTGGCGAGCCGTCGCGACCGCGTGACGGCTCAGGCTCAGTAGCCCGGGCGGAGGCGGACGCGGGGCTGGTTGTCGGCCGAGCGGGCCGACTCGACGATGCTCGGGCGGTCCGCGACGAAGTCCCCGAACGACCGGTAGCCGAGCGAGCGCTCGCTGAAGGCCGGATCCATGCGCGTCATCTGGTTCTTGAGCTCGCCGAACGACACCCACTCGTCGTCGGGCTTCTTGGTGCGGACCAGACGCATCGCGCGCATGAGCAGCTGCGTCGCGGCGCGGTGCGCGGCCTTGCCGGTGCGCGCGGGCGGCCGGTCCGCCGCGTCGGCGTCCGCCTCGTCCGTCGCGTCGGCCGCAGCGCCCGCACCAGCCGCACCCGTCGCCGCGGTGTCACCCGCCCCTGACGTCGTCACCGCGCCGGCTGTGCCGCCGGCGGCCGCGCCGTCGGCTCCGGCTGAGCCGCCGTTGTCGGACCCGTTCCGCCCCCGCTTCCCCGACCCGCGCGCGCCGGCCGCGGCCGCGCGGTCGGCGGGTGCCTCGGCCGGCTCGTCGTCCTCGGGCTCGTCGGCCGCGGACGTCTCCAGCAGGTCGTCGTAGTCCGCGAACTCGTCGCACGCGGCCATGAGCGCGCGGGACGTCGCCCCGGCGACCCCGATGCCGACGACGTACCGGCCGAGCCGCTTGGCACGCTGCGCGAGCGCGACGTAGTCGGAGTCGCCGGCCACGACGACGACGTGCGTGACGTCGGGCAGGCGGAACAGGTCCTCGACGACGTCGACCGCGAGCCGGATGTCGGCGCCGTTCTTGAGCCCGGCGGTCACCGGGAAGAGCTGCGTGAGGTCGACCGCGCGGTCGACGAGCTGGCGCTGGTAGGCGGCGTTGGCGGGCACGGACCAGTCGGCGTACGCACGGCTGACGACGACGGACCCGAAGGACGACGCGTAGTCGAGGATCGCGCCGACGTCGACGCGCGCCTGCGCGAGCCGCTGGGCGACGGGGTCGTCGGCGCGTGCGTCCATGCGGTGCTCGCGCGCGCTGTCGCGGTACCAGTCGCCGCGGCGGAAGGTCTGGTCGTAGCGCGAGATGACGATGTTGTCGAAGTCGACGTACACGGCGACGCGGGCGGTGGTGGTCTCCGGCATGCCGCCCATCCTTGCCTGCGACGGGCCGGTCGTCGTGCGGACGCGTCAGGCCTGCGGCATGAACCGGGCGAGGTCCGCGGGGACGTCGTCGTGCCGGAGCTCGAACCAGACGGCCTTGACGGCGATGCCGTCCTCCTCGGGCATGGTGCCCCAGCTGCTGGACAGCCGGTCGATGAACATCACCCCGCGGCCGCCGAGGGCGGTGGGCGGGGGGTTGCGGAGCACCGGCTCGTCACGCGCGCCGTCGGTGACCTCGACGCGCGTGCGGACGTCGTCGACGTCGACGCGCAGCGTCACGGGCGGGTCGGCGTGCGCGACGGCGTTCGTCACCAGCTCGCTGACCAGCAGCACGAGCACCTCGAGCCGGGCGGGCTCGACGCCGGCCTCGACGAGGCGCTCGCGTGCCCATCGGCGCGCCGGCGCGACCGCGGAGAGCGCGGGTGCGACGGACGTCTCGGCGCGCATGCGGGGCCTCCTGCTCGACCTCGTCAGGGGTGACTCAGTGGGGACTCCGCCACGGTTGTGCACATCCGGCGATTCGGCAACTCGAACTCGCCCCTCGGGACCGTCGTCCACCCGCCTGCGTGTGAGCATGGACGCCGTGGTTCCCGTCGCACCCTCCGCCGCCCACCGACCGTCACCCCGCCAGGTCCGCAGGTGGCGACGCTATCTCGCCGACGAGCGCGCCGAGGCGGCGGTGTACCGGGACCTGGCGGCGCGGCGCTCGGGCGAGGAGCGCACGATCCTGCTCGCGCTCGCGGAGGCGGAGGGCCGGCACGAGCAGCACTGGCTGGACCTGCTGGGCGACGACGTGGGCCGGCCGCTCAAGGGGGACCTCCGGACGCGCGTGCTGGGCTGGCTGGCCCGGCGGTTCGGGTCGGTGTTCGTGCTGGCGCTCGCGCAGCGGGCGGAGGCCCGCTCGGAGTACGCGGACGAGGCCGACGCGACCCCGCGCATGGCGGCCGACGAGCGCATCCACGAGGAGGTCGTGCGCGGCCTCGCGACGCGCGGGCGCAACCGCATGTCGGGCACGTTCCGGGCGGCGGTGTTCGGCGCGAACGACGGGCTGGTGAGCAACCTCGCGCTCGTCCTCGGCATCGGCGCGAGCGGCGCGTCGCAGGCGACCGTGCTGCTCACGGGACTGGCGGGGCTGCTCGCGGGGGCGCTGTCGATGGGTGCGGGCGAGTACGTGTCGGTGCGGTCGCAGCGCGAGCTCCTGGAGGCGTCGCGGCCCGGTCGGCACGCGGCCGAGGCGCTGCCGCACCTCGACGTCGACGCCAACGAGCTCGCGCTCGTCTACCGGGCGCGCGGTCTGGACGCCGGGGAGGCGCAGGAGCGTGCCACGCAGGTGCTCGCGGCGTTCGGTCCGGGCGGCTCGCGGGGCCAGGGGGCGACGGGCGTCCCGGCGGTCGCGCGCGAGGCGCTCGCGGTCGCGGCGGGTGAGGGCGACGAGGACGCGGTGGTCGAGGTCGACGAGCACGAGACGGTCGGCACGGCGATGGGGGCGGCCGTCGCGAGCTTCTGCTTCTTCGCGTCGGGCGCGGCGATCCCGGTGCTGCCGTACCTGTTCGGCGCCGACGGACTGGTCGCGGTCGCGTGGGCGGCGGCGCTCGTCGGCCTGGCGCTGCTCGGGACGGGCGCGACGGTCGGGGTGCTGTCGGGCGCGTCGCCGGGGCGGCGTGCGCTCCGCCAGCTCGCGATCGGGTTCGGCGCGGCCGCGGTCACGTACCTGCTGGGCCTGGCGTTCGGCACGTCGGTCGCGTGACGCCGATGGGGTGACGTCGATGCTGTCTGCCGGGTGGCGGACGTCGCCGCGAGCGCGGCGCAGCCCGTCGACGCGAGCGTGCACGGCACCCTCGCGCGCCCGGTGGGTGGACGAGGTTTGGCAATCCTTACTTAGTTGAGGCTAACCTGCGCGTGTGCCCACGACGCCCCCGTCCGACGACGCACCCGCCGCCCCGCACGGCACCCTCGGCGCCCCCGCGCTGCGGGGCCACGACCTGCGCCTGGCCTACCACGGCACGGTCGTCGTCGAGCGCGCCGGCCTGCGCCTGCTGCCCGGTGAGGTCACCGCGCTGATCGGCCCCAACGGCTCGGGCAAGTCGACGCTCCTCCGGGCTCTGGCCCGGCTGCACAAGCCCGAGGCCGGCACGATCGCGCTGCCCGACGTCGAGGACGCCCGCACGCTCTCCGCGCAGCACTTCGCCCGCCGCGTCACGCTGCTGTCGCAGTCCCGGCCCACGCCGTCGGGCGTGTGCGTCCGCGACGTCGTCGGCTACGGCCGCCACCCGTACCGCGGTCGCTGGCGCCACGACGACCCCGACGGCCCGCGTGCGATCGCGTGGGCGATGGACGTCACGGGCACGACCGACATGGCCGCGCGCCCGGTCGACGAGCTGTCGGGTGGCGAGCTGCAGCGCGTGTGGCTCGCGACGTGCCTCGCCCAGGACACGCGCGTCCTGCTGCTCGACGAGCCCACGACGTATCTCGACCTGCGCTACCAGGTCGAGATCCTCGACCTCGTGCGCGACCTGGCCGACGAGCACGGCGTCGCCGTCGGCGTCGTCCTGCACGACCTCGACCAGGCCGCCGCCGTCGCCGACCACGTGGTGCTGCTGCGCCGCGGCGAGGTCGTCGGCGCGGGCCTCCCGCACGACGTGCTCACCGCCGACGCGCTCACCGAGACCTACGGCATCCGCATCGACGTGACCGTCGACGACCACGGCCGCGTGCGCACGCGGCCCGTCGGCCGGCACACGCACCGCGCCCTCACGCCCGCCTGACCTGCCCGACCTGCCTGACACACCCGCGCCCCGTCCCCGCGAGGCGCGCCACCACCACCCGAGGAACCCCATGCGAACCCTGCGCGCCCTGCCCGCCGCCGTCGTGACGGGCACCGTCGCCGCCCTCCTGCTGTCCGCCTGCGGCACGACCGAGGAGCCCGCCGTCGCGGCGGAGTCCGGTGCACCCGAGGCGACCGGCGGCCCCGTCACGATCACGGACGACCGCGGCGAGGAGATCACGCTCGACGCCCCCGCGACGGACGTCGTCTCGCTCGAGTGGGGCCTCACCGAGAACCTGCTGACGCTCGGCGTCACGCCCGTCGGCCAGGCCGACGTCGAGGGTTACAACACGTGGGACACCGTCGTGCCGCTCGACGAGTCGGTCGCCGACGTGGGCATGCGCGGCGAGCCGAGCCTCGACGCGATCGCCGCGCTCGACGCCGACCTCGTCGTCACCACGACCGACCTCCCGGAGGAGGTCATCGCGCAGATCGAGGAGACCGTCCCCGTCATCGCGCTGCGCGGGTCGGACGCGACCGACCCGATCGGCCACATGGAGCGGACCATCGAGATCCTCGGTGAGGCGACCGGCACGCAGGACGAGGCCGCGCAGGCGCTCGAGACGTTCGACGCCGCCGTCGCCGACGCGAAGGCCGAGCTCGAGGACGCGGGCCTGTCCGGCGCGAAGGTCGCGATGGCCGACGGCTGGCTCTCCGACGGCGCCGTCTCGATCCGCGCGTACACCGAGGGCTCCTACCTCGGCGGGATCGCGCAGCTGCTCGGCCTCGAGAACCCGTGGTCGCTCGAGGGCGACCCCGACTACGGCCTCGGCAGCACCGACGTCGAGGGCCTGACCGCGCTCGGCGAGGGCGTGCACTTCCTCTACATCGCCAACGACACCGACGGCGGCGACGCGTTCACCGAGGGCCTCGGCAGCAACGCGATCTGGCAGCAGCTCCCGTTCGTCGTCGCCGGCGACGTGCACCGCCTGCCCGACGGCATCTGGCTGTTCGGCGGTCCCGCCTCGGGTGAGGCGTGGATCGACGCGACGGTGGACGCGCTGACGAAGTGAGCCTCGGCCTCGACGAGCAGGTCGACGCACCGGCGGGCACGCGCCCGGGCCGGGGCGGCGCGACGGCGACCCCCGCCGTGCCGCTCCGGACCGCGGCGCCCGCGCTGGTGGGGGTGTTCACCGCGGCCGTCGTCCTCGTGGCGGCGCTCGCGGTGCTCGACCTCACGCTGGGCACCTCCGACGTGGGTGCCCTCGACCTGTGGCAGCTGCTGTGGGGCACGAGCGACGACCAGACCCTCGCGGTCCTCGTCGCGTCGCGCGCCCCGCGGGTGCTCGCCGGCCTGCTCGTCGGGGCCGCGCTCGGCGTCTCGGGAGGCGTGCTGCAGTCGGTGGCGCGCAACCCGCTCGCGTCGCCCGACACGCTCGCGGTCAACGCGGGCGCGTACGTCACCGTCGTGCTCGCGGCCGTCCTCGGGATCTCCCTGCCGTTCGCCGCGAGCGGCGCGCTCACGTTCGTCGGCGGTCTGGCCGCGGCGGCGTTCGTGCTCGCGATCGCGCGCGGGGGCGCCGCGGGTCCCTCGCGCCTCGTGCTCGCGGGCTCGGCGACGATGCTCGCGCTCTCGTCGATCACCTACCTGCTGATGCTGCTGTTCGAGCAGGAGACGCAGGGCATGTTCGCGTGGGGCGAGGGCACGATCGTCCAGTCGGGGACGCAGAAGGTCGCCCAGGCGGCGCCCGTCGTGCTCGTCGTGATCGTCGTGCTGGTCGTGTGGTCGCGCCGCCTCGACGTCCTCGCGCTCGGCGACGACACCGCGTCCGTGCTGGGGCTCGACGTCCGCCGGACGCGCGTCGTCGCCGTGCTGCTCGCTGTCCTGCTGGCTGCGCTCGCGGTGACCGTCGCCGGTCCCGTCGGCTTCGTCGGCCTGTCCGCGCCCGTCATCGCGCGGCTCGTCGCGTCGCGCGTGCCCGGCCTGTTCCGGCACCGGCTCCTGCTGCCGTTCGCGGCGCTCGCCGGGTGCGCGGTCGTGCTGGCCGCCGACGTGCTCATCCGGGCGCTCGTGCCCGCGCGTGCGGGCGTGATGATCCCGACGGGCGTCGTCACGACCCTCCTCGGGGCGTCGCTCATGGTGTGGCTCGCGCGTCGTCTGCGCACGTCCGGGCCCGTGCGGGTCACGGCCTCGGTCGGGGCACGCGCGGCCTCGCGCACGCGCGTCGGCGTCGTCGTCGGGCTGCTCGTCGTGCTCGTGGTCGGGCTGCTCGTCGCGGGCCTCCTGCTGGGCGACCGGCTGCTGCTCACGGGCGACGTCGCGAACTGGCTCGCCGGGACGAGCGGCCTCCAGGTGTCGTTCGTGCTCGACCAGCGCGTGCCGCGCGTCCTCGCGGCGCTGCTCGCGGGGGCCGCGCTGGGTCTCGCCGGCACGTCGGTGCAGGCCGTCGCGCGCAACCCGCTCGCCGAGCCCGGGCTGCTCGGGATCACCGGCGGCGCGGGCGTCGGCGCGGTGCTCGCCACGGTCCTGCTGCCCGGGACGTCCGTGTGGGGCGTGTCCCTCGGCGCGGTCGTCGGCGCCGCGCTCACGTTCTCGCTCGTCTACGGGCTGTCGTCGCGGCGCGGGCTCAGCTCCGACCGCCTCGTCCTCGTCGGCATCGGCGTCTCCGCGGCCGCGACGTCGGTCATCACGCTGCTCGTCGTGCTCACGAGCCCGTGGAACACGACCGTGGCCCTCACGTTCCTGTCCGGCTCGACGTACGGCCGGACGGCCGCGCAGGTGTGGCCCGTCGCGATCGCGCTCGTCGTCCTCACGCCGCTGCTCGTGCGCTGGCGGCGGGACCTCGACGTCATCGCGCTCGACGACGACGTGCCGCGCGTGCTCGGCGTCCCGCTCGAGCGCACCCGGCTCGGGCTGCTCGTCGTCACCGCGCTGCTCACGGCCGTGGCCGTGTCGGCGGTCGGCGTCGTCGGTTTCATCGGGCTCGTCGCGCCGCACCTGGCGCGGGCGCTCGTCGGCTCGTCGCACGCCCGCGTGATCCCCGTCGCCGCGCTGCTCGGCGCGGTCGTCCTCAGCGCGGCGGACACCGTCGGGCGGACCGTCATCGCACCCGCGCAGATCCCGGCAGGCCTCGTCGCCGCGCTCATCGGCGCCCCGTACTTCGTCTGGCTCCTCTGGCGCAGCCGCCGCGCCTGACAGCACGCACGCCTCCCGTGTCCATGTGACGAACACCCGGGTTTAGGCAAGCCTCACCTTCGCGTAGGGTGGCGAGCGTGACGACGACCACGACGACGGACACCACCGCCGCCGCGACCGACGCCCTGCCGTTCCGCATGTTCGCGGTGCAGGTGTCCGACGTGCAGCGCCTGTGCCCCAGCGTCCTGCGCCTCACCTTCACGGGCGACGACCTGGACCGCTTCGCGGACAACGGCTTCGACCAGCGCATCAAGTTCTTCCTGCCGCTGCACGGCGCCGGGTACGACGAGCTCCTCTCGCTCGACGGCAGCGCCGACTGGTACGGCCGCTGGCGCGCGCTGCCCGACGAGCGCCGCCACACCGTCCGCACGTACACCGCGCGCGCCGTCCGGCAGGACCGCCGCGAGCTCGACGTCGACGTCGTGCTGCACGGCGACCTCGGCCCCGCGTCCCGCTGGGCCGGCAACGCCGCCCCCGGTGACGAGCTCGTCATCCTCGGCCCGAACGCCGACGCGGTCGGCCCGCACGGCGGCGTCGACTTCGTGCCTCCGGCCCGCACGGACCGCCTGCTCATCGCGGGCGACGAGACCGCGCTGCCCGCGATCGCCGGGATCCTCGAGCGCCTGCCCGCCGACGCGCGCGGCGAGGCCATCATCGAGATGCCGCACCCCGAGGACCGCCTCGACCTCGCAGCCCCGGACGGCGTGACGGTCCGCTGGTACGGCCGCGGCGAGAGCCCGCACGGCTCGCTCCTCGTCCCCGCCGTCCAGGCCGCGTGCGCGCGCATGCTGCCCGGCCAGGCGCCCGCGCCCGACGTCGTCCTCGAGGACGTCGACGTCGACGAGGGCATCCTCTGGGAGGTGCCCGTCGACTGGTCGACCGGCGCCCCGCTCGCCGAGGAGGCGCACCTCTACGCGTGGCTCGCGGGCGAGGCCGCCGTCATCAAGACGCTGCGCCGCCACCTCGTGTCCGAGTGCGGCGTCGACCGCAAGGCCGTCGCGTTCATGGGCTACTGGCGCGAGGGCCGCTGCGAGGCGAACTGACCGGCTGAGCCGACGGCGTCCCTCAGGCCGGCTCTGCCAGCGGCGCCGTCGCTGCCCGCAAGGCAAGCGTAACGGCGCTCTGCAGGTCCGCGACGCTCTCCGGCGTCCCGGCGACCGGGCCGCTGAGGGACCCGGCACCGATGAGACGGTCGAAGACGAGGCCGTCGACGAACGCCACCAGGGCGTCACCGCGTCGCTCCGCGTCCGGAGCACCGGCACGAGCCAGCAGCTCGCGCGCCTGCACACGGAACCCGACGCCATGGGCGAGGACCGTGCGCAGCTCGGGGTGGTGCGTGGCCTCGAGCAGGCAGGCGTAGCGCACGAGGGTGCGGGTGCGCCCCGTGCTGAGCCAGGCGTCGAGGACGACGGCGACCTGAGCGGCGAACGCGTCCAGGTGGTCGGGCTGCAGTGCATCGGGGAGACCCGCCGCCTCGCCCGTCGAGCCCGCGAAGCGCAGTCCCTGGTCCTCGAGCTCGGCCTGGTCCAGATCGGCGAGCCGTTCCACGACCGCCTCGACGAGGGCCCGGCGGGTGCGGAAGTGCACCGAGGTGGTCCCCGTCGGGACACCGGCTCGCGCGTCGACCGCGCGGTGGGTGAGCCCTCGCATGCCGGCCTCAGCGATGAGCCGGATCGCCGCGTCCGTGAGGAGTGCGAAGCGCGGTGGCCGGTCCTGCCTCACGACATCGACACCTTTCCTCGAGTCTCTACAGATGTAGTAGCCTGAATTCTACAGGTGTAGTGCGCAGGCAGGGGTAGGACATGCGGGAATCCCGGAACGCCGTTGTCGTCGGCGGAGGCATCGGCGGCCTGGCGACGGCCGTGGCATTGCGACGGGTCGGCTGGTCGGTGACCGTGCTGGAGCGCGCCGCCGCGTTCGAGGAGGTCGGCGCCGGGATCAGCCTCATGTCCAATGCGCTCTCCTGCCTCGACGCTCTCGGTCTCGGTGGGGCCGTGCGCGAGGGCTCCCGCCCGCAGCTCGGCGGTGGGATGCGGACCCCCTCCGGCGCCTGGCTCTCCCGGCTCGACGGCGCGGCGGTGGAGGACGAGCTGGGTGTCAATGCCGTCGTCCTGCCGCGCCCGGAGCTCCTGGGACTGCTGCTGGGCGCCCTGCCGCACGAGTCGGTGATCACCGGCGCGACGCCGGCGGCGCTCGTCGACGACGACCGCGGCGTCGAGGTGCGCTACGCCCGCGACGGGCACGAGGGGACACTCCGCGCGGACCTCGTCGTGGGCGCCGACGGGCTGCGCAGCTGGGTGCGCGCGCAGCGCTGGTCGGACGCGCCGGGACCTGTCTACGACGGGTCCACCGCGTGGCGCGCGATCACGACGGCTCCCGTGGCGACCCACGTCGAGATGAGCCAGACGTGGGGTGCTGCGCAGGAGTTCGGATGCCTGCCTCTCGCCGACGGACGCGTGTACTGGTACGCCGCCGCGTCGGCGCCGGAGGGAGGGCGGGCGCCCGACGAGCTCGCCGAGGTGCGTGCGCGCTTCGGCGCCTGGCACGCCCCCATCGCCGACGTGCTCGCGGCCACCGACCCGGCCGCGGTGCTGCGGCACGACGTCTACCGGCTCCCCGACCTGCCGACGTTCGTCCGCGGCCGGGTGGTCCTGCTGGGGGACGCTGCGCACGCGATGGTCCCGAACCTTGGTCAGGGCGGTGCCCAGGCCATCGAGGACGCCGTCGTGCTCGCGGCTGCGCTCGCGTCGACGCCCGACCTCACGTCCGCGCTGGACGCGTACGACCGTCAGCGGCGACCACGAAGCCAGTCGATCGGCCGTGCCGCCACGATGATCAGCCGGTTCGGGCAGAAGCTGCGCCATCCCGTCGCGGTGGCGGTGCGCAACACGGCGATGCGTCTCACCCCGGACCGTGTGGCGCTCAGCTCGATGGCGCGCTTCGGGCGGTGGACACCCCCGGCGCTCCCGGCCCCCGGTCCTCGCTGACGCGGAGGACGGGCACCTCTGGCCGTCGCTGCGCGGTCCTTGGCGGTCGCAGCCTTGGCAGCGACCGCCGGAGCCGAGAGAGTCGTGGCATGCCCGAGGCTCGCGTGCTGCCCGCGTTCGACGGTGAGGTCCTGGTCCCCGGTGCCCCGGGGTACGACGAGGCGCGTGCGGTGTGGAACGGCGCGATCGATCGGAAGCCCCGGTACGTCGTGCGGTGCGCCGGGGTGGCGGACGTCCAGCGCGCCGTCCGCGTCGCGCGCGAGCACGGACTGACGCTGGGGATCCGCGGTGGTGGGCACAGCGCCGCCGGGTGGGCGGTGCCCGACGACGGGCTGATGATCGACCTGTCGGGCATGCGCGAGGTCGAGGTCGATCCCGCCGCCCGCACGGCCCAGGTGCAGGGCGGCGCGCTCCTCGGGTCGCTCGACGCGGCCACGCAGCCGTTCGGGCTGGGGACGACGGCCGGCATCGTGTCGCACACGGGCATCGGCGGGCTGGCGCTCGGTGGCGGCGTCGGCTGGCTCGCGCGGCAGGTCGGCCTGACGTGCGACAACGTGACGGCGTTCGAGGTCGTCACCGCCGACGGCGACGTCGTGCGCGCGAGCGCCGACGAGAACGCCGACCTGTTCTGGGGGCTGCGCGGCGGGGGCGGCAACTTCGGCGTCGTCACCCGGTTCCACCTCACGCTGCACGACGTCGGCAGCCGGGCGCTCGTGGCCGAGGTGGACCTCGACCCGGAGCACGCGCTCGACGCGCTGGGAACCTGGGTGGCCCGGGCCGCGACGGCGCCGCGGGAGGCCACGCCGTACGCGGAGCTCGTGGCCGGCGGCTCGCTGACGCTCGGGTTCGCCTGGGTCGGTGATCCCGCGGGGGCCGGGCCGCTCGTCGAGGAGCTCGACCGGCTCGGGACCCCGCTCGCCCGACGCGTCGAACCGCGCTCGTACGTCGAGCTGCAGAGCCAGTCGGACGTGCCGACCGCGCACGGCTTCCGTCGCTACGCGAAGAGCCACTACCTGCGGGGGCTGACCGACGCCGCTCTCGAGGCCTTCCTGGCGCACGTCGACGCGCGCGTCGGCGCGGCGAGCCTCGTCGCGTACGGCGGTGCCATCGCCGACGTCGACCCGGACGCGACGGCGTTCGTGCACCGCGACGTCGAGTTCGAGTACGACGTGGGTGCCCGCTGGCAGGACCCCGCGGACGACGAGGCCGTCGTCGCGTCGTGCCGCCGACTCGCGGCGGGCGTCGAGCCGTGGAGCACCGGCGTGTACGTCAACGCGCTCGCCGACGAGGGAGCCGCGGGCGTCCGCCGCGCGTACGGCGACGCCACCTACGCCCGGCTGCGGCAGGTCAAGTCCACCTGGGACCCCGCGAACGTCTTCCGCCTGAACCAGAACATCCCGCCGGCCTGACGGCGCGCCTCGCGCCCCGCCGGCTTCGGCCGACTCGGCCCGCGGTGGTGAGGACCGCCGGGTGGACGGGCGCGGTTCCTCCCTCCCCGCACAGGAGAACCACTTGGCCCCGAGCACCATCCGCGTCTCAGGACTCATCGCCTACCTCACCAGCACCCCGCTCGCGCGGGCCACGACGAGCAGTGCCTGCGTGCCGACGTCGAAGACGGTCGTCTCCAGGGGTCTAGCCTCCACTCATGAAGGTCCTCGTCGCGGGAGCGGGCATCGGGGGCCTGGCCCTGGCACAGGGCTTGACCCGCGCGGGGGTCGACGTCGAGGTCGTCGAGCGGGATCACGACGTGAGCGAGTCGCGCGGGTACAAGCTGCATCTCGGCCCTCCCGCGGTCGCAGCGCTGCGTCAGCTCCTCACTCCGACCGGCGTCGAGCGCCTGCTGGGGTCGGCGATCGCCACCTCGGGTTTCACCCTCGTCGTACGTGACCATCGGGCGCGCCGGCTCTTCCTGGCCCGCGAGAAGCAGGACGCACTGAGCCTCGACGTCGACCGCTCCACGCTGCGGGCCCTGCTGTCTCGGGACCTCGATGGGGCCGTGCACTGGGGGACGACTGCCGTGTCCTACTCGTCCTCGTCATCGGGCGTGCGCCTGCGACTCCGCGGCGGTGGCAGCACTCAGGGCGATGTGCTGGTCATCGCCGACGGCGCGAGCTCGCGGCTGGCGCACCAGCTGGCCGGCGCGCCCACCTCGACGCCGACGGGCCTGCTCGGCATCGCCGGCCGGGCAGCGTGGCGCGACGTCCCCCCGCTTCCCGCTCCTTGCTGACCGAGGCTCCCGTTCTGGCTCTGGGCCCAGACGGCACCGGGCTCTTCGTGACGGCGCACGACCCCGTGAACGGTGCGGCGGTGACAACCGACCTTGCAGAGCCGGCCACGGTGGAGCCAGCAGTGATCTGGGGCCTGATCGCACTCGCCGACCGGATGCCGACCCGCACGCTCGGCCTCGACCGCGACGCCCTGCTCCGCGTCGCACAGGAGCGCCTGTGGCGGTCGGGGTGGACCGCACGACTCGTGGACGTGCTCACCAGCAGCGTCCCCGCAAGCATCGCGGCGTACTCCCTGAACGCCGCTGATCCTGACCACATCGCCCCGTGGAGATCGGGGACCGTGACAGCACTCGGAGATGCCGTCCACGCGATGCCTCCTACCGGCGGTCAAGGAGCTGCCACCGCGATCCTGGATGCCGCCGACCTGACGCGACACCTCGGCCGCGCCCTGGCCGGCGAGGTCACCACGACCGTCGCCGTTCACGACTACGAGCGCACCATGCGGCCGCGGGCACGATCAGCGGTTGCCGAGTCCGTTCAACCGCTGAGATGGATACGAGCCAGCGCCACACCGTGGGGTGCGCGAGCTTTCCGAGCCTTGGCACCCGCTGTCAGCGCTCTCCCCACCGACTGGCTCTGAGTTCGCCGACGACCGCGTTCGAAGCGGATGCAGTAGCGCTCACTGGTGCGTCGGCGCATTCACCTGCGTCGATGCCGCCCGGCACGGCGGGCCGGTGTCGAGGACCGCCGGTTGCCGGTCGGCGGTGCGCCCCGCACGCTGGGGGGACGACGAGAGGGGACGCATGAGCTCGACCGACCCGTACCGCAACGCCGATCCCGATCCCGACCAGACGCCAGGGCTCGAACCGGGTGGCGGCGTGGCGCCCGGTGACACGCCGCCCGGGGAGTCGTCCACGTCGGGCGCGTCCGACCGGCAGCCCGGCACCGCCTCGACGCGCTCGAACTGGATCGCGTACGCCGTGATCGGCGCGTTCGTCGTGCTGATCGGGCTGTTCTTCGTGGGGTACGCGATCGGTCTCGCCGACTGACCCGTCGGCGGCACCACGTCGGGGCTTCACCGTCGGGTGAACCGCGTCGGCTGCCGCCCGCGCATGCCGAGCGCCACCCGTCCGGGCCGGCGTCAGCTCCGAACCACGGTCGACCCGTCCCGACGAGCCGACTGCGAGCGTCCCGATGCCCACCCTGGTCGTCTGCGCGACCGCCGCGCTGCCCTCCCCGTCTGTCCGGGTCACGGCGCGCGTTCGTCGCGCACCCGAGCGGTGGGGCACACTGACCGGCGTGACGAACCCAGCGCGCGAGTCGGTGGCCGACTCCGCGCAGGACCTCATGGCGGCGGTGGCGACCGGTGACCAGGCCGCCTTCGCGAGCCTGTACGACCTGCTGTCCCGGACGGTGCACGGCACGTGCCTCGGCGTCCTGCGGGACCCGGACCACGCCGCCGAGGTCGCGCAGGAGGTCTGGGTCGAGGTGTGGCGCACGGCCACCCGCTACGAGGCGACGCGCGGGTCGGTGCGTACGTGGGTCACCACGCTCGCGCACCGCCGGGCCGTCGACCGTGTCCGCGCCGTGCAGGCGCAGCGCGACCGCGACCAGCGCGTGCTCGACGCGAGCACCGAGCGCCCGTTCGACGCGGTGGCCGACGACGTCGAGCAGCGCCTCGAGCAGTCCGCGGTGCGCGACTGCCTGGGCTCGCTGACCGAGACGCAGCGCACCGCTGTGGTCCTCGCGTACTACGGCGGCCGCACCTACCGTGAGGTGGCGAGCGAGCTCGACGCGGCGCTGCCGACCGTGAAGTCCCGCATCCGCGACGGGCTGCTGCGCCTCAAGGACTGCCTGGGGGTGACCGCGTGAGCGAGCACGACGACGTCCGCGCCCTTCTCGGCGCGTACGCCCTCGACGCCGTCGACGACGACGAGCGCCGCGCCGTGGAGGCCCTCGTCGCCGCCGATCCCGACGCCGCACGCGAGCTCGCGGACCTGCGGGCCGTCGCCGCCCGGCTGGGTGCCGCGGTGGAGGCCGAGCCGCCCGTGGGTGCGCGCGACGCCGTGCTCGCCGCGATCGCGTCGACGCCGCAGGACGCCCCGGGGAGCACATCGCGGACCACCGACGACGTGCCCCCTGCCGTCGTCGCGCCCGCGGTGCCGGCGACTGCGCCCGGGGCCGTCGGCGCGCCCCCCGTCGGCGGTCCCTCCGTCGGCGGTCCCTCCGTCGCCGGTCCCTCCGTCGCCGGTCCCTCCGTCGCCGCGCCGGCCGTCGTCCCGTCCGCTGCCGAGCGGTCGACGCCGCGTCGTGGTCCCGCGCGCTGGTACGCGCTCGCTGCCGCGGTCGCGATCGGCGCCGCCGTGCCGGGGGCGCTGCTCGTGCAGCAGGTCAACCACACGCGTCAGGTCCAGGCCGAGCAGCAGCAGGTCGCGGACCTGCTCACCGACCCGTCCGCGGTGCTCGTGCACCAGGACGTGGCCGACGGCGGCGACGTGACGGCGATCCTGACCGACACGCGGGCCGTCTTCACGGCCGAGAACCTGCCCGACCCGGACGACGGCCGCGTCTACCAGCTGTGGGTCGTCCGCGAGGGCAAGCCGCTCTCGGCGGGTGTCATGACGAGCGACGACGGGACGGTTCGGCAGTTCGCGGACGACTTCGCGCCGGGCGACGCGCTCGCGGTGACGGTCGAGCCGGCGGGCGGCTCGGCGCAGCCGACCAGCGACCCGATCGTCGTCCTCGCCGCGGCCTGACGTCGGGTCGCGCCCGGGTCGTCGGGTCGCGCCCAGGTCGTCCGCTCGTCGCCTCCCTCCCCCCGATCCATCCGGGTCGCCGGCGCGCCCCGAGCGCGTGACCTGCCGCTCGTCCGACCGGAGACGACGAGAGCCCCCTCGCCGGCGGAAGGCGAGGGGGCTCCGTGCTCCCCGGCGGGCACCAGTCCAGGCACCACGCGGGTGCCCCCACCGGGGAGCGGGACGGTCCGGCACCGCACGCACCGGACCGCGGTCTCACATCGTCGGCATGAGCACCGAGTCGACGAGGTAGACGGTCGCGTTGGCGGTGTGGACGCCGCCGCAGACGACCTTGGCGTCGTTGACCATGAGCTCGTCGCCCGAGCCGGTGACCTCGACGGTGCCGCCCTGGACGGTGGTCTGCGTGCCGACGACCTGGTCGGGCGTGAGCTGACCGGGCACGACGTGGTACGTGAGGATCGACGTCAGCGTCGGGGCGTCGGTCTTGAGGCCCTCGATCGTCGCGGGGTCGATCTTCGCGAACGCGTCGTCGACGGGCGCGAAGACCGTGAACTCGTCGCCGTTGAGCGTGTCGACGAGGTTCACCTCGGGGTTGAGCTGGCCGGAGACGGCGGCGACCAGCGTCTTGAGCAGCGGGTTGTTCGACGCGGCGACCGCGACCGGGTCGGTCGACATGCCCGTGACCGAGCCGGGGCCGTCGGGGACGGCGGCCGCGTAGTCGGCACAGCCGGGGCCGACGAGGTCCGCGGCGGGGTCGGCGGTCATCATGCCGTCGTCCTCGGGCGTCGACTCCTCCATGGGCGTCTGCTCCATCGAGGCCGTCTCCTCGGCGCCGGCCGTGTCGTCGCCCGAGGAGCAGGCCGTGAGGGTGAGCCCGGTGACACCGGCGAGCAGGACCGCGGCGACGCGGGTGCGGGTGGTCGTCTTCATGGTGGTTCCCTCCTGAGGTCCGAAGGGAGCGGCCCGGTGCCCGGTGGCTCCCCTGTCGAGGGGTGGTTCGGGGCGGTCGGCGGGGTGGATGGGTGCGGATGTCGACGAGCTTCCGAGCCCCCCGCGACCCATCCGCGGACGCCACCGGCGGCGAACGTCGGGCATGGACCTGCTCACGCTCGCGCTCATCGGCCTGGTCGGCGGACTCGTCACCGGGATCTCGCCGTGCATCCTCCCCGTGCTGCCCGTCGTCCTCGTCGCGGGGGCGACGGGCTCGTCGGCAGCGTCCGGGCCGCCGGGTGCCACGTCGTCCCGGCAGAAGCGGCGGCGCGTCGCCGCGGACGCGTCGCCGTCGGGGCGCGGCTCGCCGGCCCCGCTGCCCGGCTTCGGCGTCCTCCCGATGCCTGACTTCCTGCGGGGCACCACGTCGGGTGCGACGGCGGGCGCCGACGCGGAGGGCGATGGTGCGGCGCGCGGCGGCGCCGCGAGCAGCGGTCCGGCGGTGACAACGACGCTCGACGGTCCGCCCGGGGCCGACGCGCCGACGGCCGTGAAGGAGCGCCGCTCCGCCCGTCCGTACCTCGTCGTGGCGGGCCTGGTCACGAGCTTCACGCTCGTCACGCTGCTCGGCAGCCTCGTGCTGTCGGTCCTCGGCCTGCCGCAGGACCTGCTGCGCTGGACGGGCATCGTCGTGCTCGCCGTGATCGGCCTCGGGCTGCTGGTCCCGCGCCTCGAGGCCGTGATCGAGCGGCCGTTCGCGCGCCTCGCCCCGCGCAACGCCCCGGGGTCCAGCCGCGGCGGGTTCGTGCTGGGCCTGGGCCTCGGCGCGGTGTACGTGCCGTGCGCGGGACCGGTGCTCGCGGCGATCACGGTCGCGGGCGCGAGCGGGAACGTCGGGCCGGGGACCGTCGTGCTGACCGTGGCGTTCGCGCTCGGTGCCGCCGCGCCGCTGCTGGCCGTCGCGCTGGCCGGGCGTCGGGCGTCCGAGCGCGTGAAGGCGTTCCGCTCGCACCTGCGTGCGGTGCGGGCCGTGAGCGGTGCGCTCATGATCGCGCTCGCGCTCGCGCTGTCGTTCAACCTCACCGACGCGATCCAGCGCGCGCTGCCCGGCTACACCGACGGCCTCCAGGAGCAGATCGCCGCCGACCCGCGCGTGCAGCGCGAGCTCGACCTCGGCGGTCTCGTCACGGCGGAGAACGAGGGCCTGAGCCGCTGCACCGACGGCGCCGAGGAGCTCGAGGAGTGCGGCCCGGCGCCCGCGATCCGCGGCATCGACACGTGGCTCAACACGCCCGACGGCGCGCCCGTCGAC
>NZ_JAPESW010000057.1 GCF_028527925.1 Cellulomonas fimi | reverse complement strand
TATGAGGGGTCACTGGACGAGGGGGGCGGACGAGGGTCGGTCGAGGACGGTCAGTAGACGAGGGCCTGGGCCTGGGGGGCCAGGGTCTCCTCGACGAACACGGCGGCGCCGGCGATGCGGATGCCGGGGATGACGTCGTCCTCCGTGATGTCGCGGCGGGCCGCGCACTGCGTGCACACGGTCACCGCACCGCCCTCGAGGACCACCTCGAGGAGGTCCGCGAGCGGCGTCGCGTGCGGCAGGTCGAGGTCCGCGGCGCGGTCCGGGAGGGCGAACCACGCCGACTCGCCGGTCAGCCACAGGGACACGTCGGCCCCGGCCGCGACGGCCGCCGCGGCGACGGTGAACGCCTGGTTCGTGGCCTCCGGCCGCTCGAGGCCGGACGTGGTCTTGATCACGAGGGGTCGCACACCGCTGCTCACCGGAACAGCGTAGGCGTGCCGCGTCGTTAGGATTCGATGCATGACTGCGCTCGAGGGAGTCTTCATCGGCCTGCTCGTCGCGGCGACCCTGGCGATCGCGTGGGTCGCCGGGCTCGTCGTCTGGAAGCTCTTCAAGAGCCAGAGCTGATCCGTCGAGAGGCCTGACATGGCGTTCGTCCTGCCCGAGGGGCTTGCCCCCGAGGTGTACCCGCTCGCGTGGCTCGTGGGCACGTGGACCGGCGAGGGGGTCGTCGGCTACCCCGGGATCGAGGAGACCGCCTTCACGCAGGAGGTCGTGATCGACCACGACGGCGGCCCGTACCTCTCCTACACCTCGACGATCCGGCTCGTCGTCGCCCCTGACGACGCGGCTGCGCTCGACGACGACGCGGCGCTCCGCGACGGCCCCGCGACGTCCGACGGACCGGGTCCCGTGTGGTCGACCGAGTCGGGCTACTGGCGCGTGCCCCCCGAGCGCCCGGACGGCCTGGGTGCGGACCAGCACCCCGTCGAGCTGCTCGTGTCCGACCCGTCCGGCCACGTCGCCGTGTACGTCGGGGAGGTCGGCAAGGGGCGGATCGACCTCGCGAGCGACCTGATCGCCCGCACCGCGACCGGTGCCGAGGTGACCGCCGGGAAGCGCCTGTACGGGCTCGTCCAGGGCGACCTCATGTGGGCGCACGACATCGCGGCCTTCGGGCAGCCGATGCAGTCGTACGCCTCCGCGCGGCTCAGCCGCGCCGACGCGAGCGAGGGCTGACGCGTGACCGCCGACGCCGTCGAGCAGACCACCCACGGTGAGGCCGTGCGGCACACGAGCCCGCTGCTGCAGCGGCGCGGGGCCGTCGCGGGCTCCGGGCCCGACGCCGGGGTCGCGTGGCACTACGGCGACCCGACGGCCGAGCAGCGTGCGCTCACGCGCGGCGGCGCGGTCGTCGACCAGTCGAACCTCGGCGTCGTGCGGGTCGCCGGGCCGGACCGGCTGAGCTGGCTGCACTCGATCACGTCGCAGGACGTCCAGGCCCTGCCGCCGCGCACGTCGACCGAGCTGCTCGTGCTGTCCCCGCAGGGGCACGTCGAGCACGCCGCGGCGGTCGTCGACGACGGCGAGGCGACGTGGCTGGTCACGGAGACGCCCGTCGCGCTCGCGGCCTGGCTGAACCGGATGAAGTTCATGCTGCGCGTCGAGATCGACGACGTCACCGACGACTGGGCGGCGATCGGCGAGCCCGTCGACGCGGAGGGCGCCGAGGGCGAGCCGGTCACGTGGCGCGACCCGTGGCCCACCACCGCACCCGGCGGCACGCGGTACGGCCCGTCCGACGACGAGCACCCGGGTGCTGACCGCGCGTGGCGGCTCGTGCTCGTGCCGCGCGAGCGGCTCGTCGAGGAGGTGCGGGCGCGTGAGGCCGCGGGCTGGCCGCTCGTCGGCACCTGGGCCGCCGAGGCCGTGCGCGTCGAGGCCCTGCGCCCGCGTGCCGCGCGCGAGGTCGACCACCGGACCATCCCGCACGAGCTCGACTGGCTGCGCACCGCCGTCCACCTGCACAAGGGCTGCTACCGCGGGCAGGAGACCGTCGCGCGCGTGCACAACCTGGGGCGTCCGCCGCGGCGGCTCGTGCTGCTGCACCTCGACGGGTCCGGTCACGTGCTGCCCGAGGCCGGTGCCGAGGTGCACGACGTCGCGGGCGAGCCCGGGTCGCCGGAGCCGGGCCGCGTCGTCGGGCACGTCACGTCGGTCGCGCGCCACCATGAGCTCGGCCCCGTCGCGCTCGCCGTCGTCAAGCGGTCGGTGCCGGTCGACGCGCCGCTCGTCGTCGACTCGGACGGGGGCGCCGTGTCGGCCGCGCAGGAGGAGGTCGTGCCCGGCGAGGGCGTGTCGGTCGACCGTCCCGCGCCGCGCGGACCGGTCAGCCGCGGGCTCGGGCACCACCCCAGCCTGTGACCCCCTCCGGCGCGACGGGCTCGCCGTGACCAGCGCCGCGGACGCCGGGCGGCTTCGCCCGCTCGGCCGGCACGACCTCGCCGTGCTCGGGCGTGCGCGGGTGCGGCAGGGCTGGGCGCGCGTCGCCGCGTCGTGGTTCCCGATCCTGCAGGCCGCGGTCGCCGGGGCGGTGGCCTTCGCGATCGCGCACTTCTGGCTCGGACACCCGTACCCGTTCTTCGCGCCCGTGAGCGCGTGGATCGCGCTCGGGTTCTCGATGGACCGCTCGGTGCGGCGGGTCGCGGAGCTCGCGGTCGGGGTCGCGATCGGCGTCGCGCTGGGTGAGCTCGTCGCGGTCGTCATCGGGCAGGGCGCGCTCCAGGTCGGGCTCGTGCTGTTCGTCGCCGCGCTGCTCGCGCGGTTCCTCGACCGGGGTCAGATGCTCACCACGCAGGCGGGCGTGCAGGCGATCGTCATCGTCAGCCTCCCGGCCGCAGCCGGCGGTCCGTTCGGGCGCTGGGTCGACGCGGCCCTCGGCGGTGCGGTCGCGCTCGCGGTCGCGCTCCTCACGCCCAGCGACCCGCGGCGGCACCCGCGCGCGCTCGGGCGTGCGGCGCTCGACGAGGTCGCCGGGGTGCTGCACGTGCTCGCGCGCGGGCTCGACGAGCGGTCCGTGCCGGCCGTCGAGGACGCGCTCGTGCGGGGGCGGGCGTCGCAGCCTGCGCTCGACGAGTGGTCGGAGCGGTCGGCGAACGCCCGCGACCTCGCGCGCCTGTCCCCGGCCAGCCGCCGGTTCGCGGACGAGCTCGCGGGGCACGTCACGGGGGCCGTCCTGGCCGACCGGGCGATGCGCAACACGCGCGTGCTCGCACGACGGGCCCTCGCGGTGCTGGAGGCGGAGGCGCCGCACGACACGTCCCGGCTCGCTGAGCAGGTGGCCGCGACCGCGTCCGCCGTCGACGACCTCGCGGCCGCCGTCGGTGCGGGACGCGACCCCGACTGGGCGAGGACCGCGTTGCTCGCCGTGGCGCACGACCTCGACCCGTTCACGCTGGCCGCCGACGACTGGCAGGTGCAGAGCCTCGTCCTGCTGCACCGCTCGCTCGCGGTGGACCTGCTGGAGTCCGCGGGCGTCCCGCCGCGGGACGCGCGCACGGCCCTGCCGGAGATCTGACCGTCGCGACCCGGCGTCTCGTAGGCTCGGGGCGTGGTCGCGACCCTGCAGATCTACCTGTACCTGATCTTCTTCCTCGTCATCTTCGCGCTGTGCGTGTGGGCGCTGGTGGACCTGCTGCGCCGTCCGACGGCGGCGTTCCCGTCGGCCGGCAAGCGCACGAAGCAGTTCTGGGGAGCGATCCTGGGCGTCGCCACCGCGGTGTCGTTCATGGCGATCCCGCCGCCGATCGGACTGGGCTTCCTGTCGTTCCTCGGGCTGCTGTCGGCGGTCGGGGCGATCGTCTACCTCGTCGACGTGCGCCCCGCGGTCGCGCCCTACAACCGGCGCCGCGGTCCGCGCGGACCGTCGGGCGGCTGGTGACGGCGGACGCCCCGCGCGCGGACGTCGCCGCGGCGGCGGTGCCGCTGGCGCGGGTCGTGCGCGGCGACCTCGTCGAGTCCGTGCACCTCGGGCACCTCGTCGTGCTCGCCCCCGACGGGTCGGTGCGCCTCGCGCTCGGCGACCCGGACGTGACGATCTGGGCGCGCTCGTCCCTCAAGCCGCTCCAGGCGGTCGGGATGCTGCGTGCGGGTCTCGACGTCGACGGTCCGGCGCTCGCGCTCGTGTGCGCGAGCCACAACGGCGAGCCCGGCCACCTCGACGTCGTGCGCGGCGTCCTCGCGGGCGCAGGGCTCGGCACCGACGACCTGCGCAACACCCCTGACTGGCCGCTCGACCCGGACGCCGCGTGGCACTGGCGCGCGGACGGCAACGACCGCTCGTCGCTCACGCAGAACTGCTCCGGCAAGCACGCCGGGATGCTTGCGACGTGCGTGGTCCGCGGCTGGTCGACGGGCGACTACCTCGACGCGACCCACCCGCTGCAGGGTGCGGCGCGGGATGCCGTCGCCGAGCTCACGGGCGTCGAGGTGGAGCGGACGACCATCGACGGGTGCGGTGCGCCGCTGTTCTCGACGACGCTCGTCGGGCTCGCGCGGTCGTTCGCCGCCGTGTCGACCGCGTCGTCCGGTCCCGAGGCCCGCGTCGCGGCCGCGGTGCGCGCGCACCCGTGGCACGTCGCCGGGACGGGGCGCGACGCGACCGCGTTCATGGCGGGCGTGCCCGGGCTCGTGGCGAAGGACGGCGCCGACGGCGTCTACGCGGCGGGCCTGCCGGACGGGTCGGCCGTGGCGCTCAAGGTGCTCGACGGGTCGTCCCGGCCGCGGGCCGCGGTGCTCGCGGCGGCGCTCGCGGTGGCCGGGGTCGACGCGGACGTGCTGCGGCCGCTCGGAGCGACGCCGGTGCTCGGCCACGGCGCGCCCGTGGGGGCGGTCGAGCCGACGTTCGGGCCGGAGCCCGTGCCGCAGCAGGTTCTGGCGTGAGGGCCGTCGTGCAGCGCGTGACGCGCGCGTCCGTGACGGTCGACGGCGAGGTCGTCGGGTCGATCGACCGTCCCGGGCTGGTCGCGCTGGTCGGCGTGACCCCCGGCGACGGTCCCGCACAGGTCGAGCTGATCGCCCGCAAGATCGCGGAGCTGCGGATCCTGCGCGACGAGCGGAGCGCGGTCGAGGTCGGCGCGCCCGTGCTGGTCGTCAGCCAGTTCACCCTCTACGCGGACACCCGCAAGGGGCGCCGGCCGACGTGGAACGCCGCCGCGCCCGGACCGGTGGCCGAGCCGCTCGTCGAGGCGGTCGTCGCGGCGCTGCGCGAGCGCGGCCTCGAGGTCGCGACCGGAGTGTTCGGCGCGGACATGGCGGTCGAGCTCGTCAACGACGGGCCGGTGACGATCTTGCTGGAGTCGTCACCGGCCGCCGGGTGACTCAGGACCTCGCGAAGGTGTGCGACCAGATCTCGCTGCCGTCGGCGTTGAGGTAGACGTACCGGACCTGCGGGTCGGTCGTGATGCCCTGGCTCTCCATCTCGGGGAACACGGCCGAGTCGCACACGCTCTGGAGCTGGTCGACCTGACCGTCGAGGGCGCTCGCGGTGGCCGAGGCGTCGAGCTGCTCCGCGTAGGTGTACGCGTAGACGACCGTGCTCGGCTGCTCGCCCGTGATCGTGATCGCGGAGTACGTGCCGTCGAACTGCTCCATGAGCTGCGGGACGGTCGCCTGCAGCGCCGTCACGTACGCGTCGAGCGCCGCCGCCTGGTCGTCGCCCGAGTCGGCCGAGTCCTCGGTGGCCTCGGTGTCCGTCGCCGGCGCCTCCTTGGTGGGGGCCGTCGACGCGGTCTCCTCGGCCTCCGGGCTGTCGGACGAGCACGCCGCGGTGAAGGTGAGGGCGGTCGCGATCAGCAGCGACGCTGCGGCGCGGCGGGTGGTGGTCTGCACGGGAGTTCCTCTTTCGGTGTGCGTCGACGGACGTGTCGGTGCCGCCGGACGACGGTGTCCCGAGGCAAGGGAAGTCTGGCAGCGCGCACCGACGTGCGCCGGAGGCACCCGGCGGACGAGACGTGACGACGTGCCGAACGGCGCGCGACGCGCGCGTCGGCCGAGCTGGACGGCGTGTGCGCGCACGAGAAGGCCCCTCGGAGTAAGCGTCCGAGGGGCCTTCCCGTGGCCGCAGGTCCGCGTTCGCCGGAGGACCGGCGAGGACACCGCTGCGACGGTGCGGTTCCTGCCCGTCACCCGGCGTCTCTCCGGTTCCGTCGCCCGGGGGCGTCGGCGCCGTCGGTCCGCCGCGGGCGGGAGGACTGCGTCCGGCCTTCCGGTCCGTTGCGACCCCTGTGTCGTCGTCCACAGGTCGACGAGTTGCCTCGTCGAGATGGTCGCCCGTTCTCCGGTCGGCCCGTGCCCGGCAGCCCTCGTCGCCGGTGGTCTGCCCCCGAAAGGGCCTCTCACCTGCGATCTTGGTGCTGTCGAGCTCGTTGGTGAAGTTCTAGTCCTGTGCCGCGGGAGCGTGCAAGGGGGTCCGGAGCCCGACTTTTGTCCACCGCTGCGCCCACAGGTTCGTCCACAGGCCGTGCAGGGCCGACACCGGTTGCGCACAGGGCTGTGGACGGAATATGTGGACACGCCACCCTCAGTTCACCCGTCCGGGGCAAGGTCCTCGTTACGCTTGTCGGCAGGCCCCTCGGTGTAAGCGACCGAGGGGCCTTCGTCGTCCTCGGCCCGGTCGCGTCGTCGGGTCGGGCGCGCCCCCGCGTCACCCGACAGCCTTCGGCACATTCACTACCGGCTGGTAGGTTTTCAGTCGGCCGGTGGTCGCGAGGACGAGGAGCCGTCATGGGGTACGCACCGTTCGACGTCGAGCACGTGCTGGCCGCGCTGACCCTGGAAGAGAAGGCCGCCCTCACGTCCGGCCGCGACTTCTGGCACGCGAAGGGCGTCGAGCGTCTCGGTGTTCCCGCCGTGATGCTCACTGACGGTCCCCACGGCCTGCGCAAGCAGCGTAGCGGCGCCGACCACCTCGGCCTCCTCGACTCCGTCCCCGCGACCTGCTTCCCGACGGCCGCGGCGCTCGGCTCCACGTGGGACGTCGACCTCGTCCGTCGTGTCGGCGAGGCGCTCGGCCGCGAGACCCGTGCGAACGACGTCGCCGTCCTGCTCGGCCCGGGCGTCAACATCAAGCGGACCCCGCTGTGCGGGCGCAACTTCGAGTACGTGTCCGAGGACCCCGTCGTCGCGGGCGAGATCGGTGTCGCGCTCGTCGACGGCATCCAGCGCCAGGGCGTCGGCACGTCGCTCAAGCACTACGCGGCCAACAACCAGGAGACGGACCGCATGCGCGTCTCCGCCGAGGTCGACGAGCGGACCCTGCGCGAGATCTACCTGCCCGCGTTCGAGCGGATCGTCACGCGCGCGCAGCCGTGGACCGTCATGTGCGCGTACAACAAGGTCAACGGCACGTTCGTGTCCGAGGACCACTGGCTGCTCACGGAGGTCCTGCGCGACGAGTGGGCCTTCGAGGGTCTCGTCGTGAGCGACTGGGGTGCCGTGCACGACCGCGTCGCCGCGCTCGACGCCGGGCTCGACCTGCAGATGCCCGGCGCCGGGCCGCGCCCCGACGAGGCCGTCGTCGACGCCGTCCGCAGCGGCCGGCTCGACGAGGCCGTGCTCGACACCGCCGTCCGCCGCGTCCTGCACCTGATCGCCCGCGCGCTGCCCGCGCTCGACGACGCCGACGCGACGTACGACGCCGACGCGCACCACGCGCTGGCCCGCGAGGCCGCCGCGGCCGGTGCCGTCCTGCTCAAGAACGACGCCGTCGACGGTGCATCGGTCCTCCCGCTCGACGGCGCCGACGGGCTGCTCGTCGTCGGCGAGTTCGCGCGCACCCCGCGCTACCAGGGCGCCGGCTCCTCGCAGGTCGTCCCGACCCGCCTCGACGACGCGCTCACCGCGCTCCGGGCGGCCACGGGCACCGACCTGCCGTTCGAGCCGGGCTTCACGATCTCGGGCGGGCCGACAGGCGACGACGACGCGCTCCGCGCGGCCGCGGTGGAGGCGGCCCGTGCGGCGCGCACCGTCGTCGTCTTCCTCGGCCTGCCCGGGCCTGACGAGTCCGAGGGCTACGACCGCCCCCGGCTGGGCCTCCCCGACAACCAGGTCGCGACGCTCGAGGCGGTCGCGGCGGTGAACCCGCGCGTCGTCGTCGTGCTCGCCAACGGGTCCGCTGTGTCGCTGCCGTGGCGCGACCGCGCCGCCGCCGTGCTCGAGACGTGGCTCGGCGGGCAGGCGGGCGGGTCCGCCGTCGCCGACCTGCTGCTCGGGACCGTCGCGCCGTCCGGCCGGCTCGCGGAGTCGATCCCGCTGCGGATCGAGGACACCCCGGCGTTCGGCAACTTCCCGGGCGAGGGCGGCGTCGTCCGGTACGGCGAGGGCGTGCTGGTCGGGTACCGCTGGTACGACACGCGCGGCGTCGACCTGGCCTACCCGTTCGGCCACGGGCTCACGTACACGACGTTCGGCTACTCCGACGTGCGCGCGGAGGCCGTCGGTGAGGGGGCCGACGTGCGCGTCGAGGTGTCCGCCACCGTCGCCAACACCGGGGACCGGTCCGGCTCCGAGGTCGTGCAGGTCTACGTCCGCGACCCCCAGGCGTCCGTGCTGCGGCCGACGCGCGAGCTCAAGGCGTTCGCCAAGGTCGCCCTGGATCCCGGCGAGTCGAGGACCGTGACGTTCACGCTCGACGCGCGCGACCTGTCGTACTGGCACCCCGGGCTGCGGCGCTGGGTCGTCGAGGGGGGCATGTTCGTCGTCGAGGTCGGCGCGTCGTCGCGGGACGTGCGAGGCAGCGCTGCCGTCGAGGTCGTCGGCCAGCCGCTGTGGGGCGAGCTCACCGCGTGGTCGACGCTCGCCGAGTGGCAGGAGCACCCCGTCGGCGGGCCGCTCATCGGAGCCGTGCTGGCGGCCGGCGACGCACCCCCGATGGACGACACGATGGCGGCGATGATGGCGCAGACGCCCGCACGCGTGTTCGCGGACTTCGGGCTGTCGCCCCTGACGCCCGAGCAGCTCGACGCGCTGGTGGAGAAGGCGAACGCCTAGCACGGCGGCGATCCGGCCGACCTCCGGCCGCACCCGTGGCCGTCGGCGACGTCCGCCGTGCGGCGCCTCCGGACCGCGGCTCGTCGCGATCCACGGCACTCGGCGCGTCGCTACCGCGCGGCGTCGTCCACCGGCACGAACAAGGCCGCGTAGGCAGCGCGCAGTCCCGCGGCCATGTCGACGCGCGTGCCCGGCGCGTCAGCCTCGAGCAGCCACTGGACCTGGAGCCCGTCCATGACGGCGACGAGCAGGCGGGCGGCGGTCAGCGGGTCGACGCCTGCGCGCAGGCGGCCGGCGCGGCGGCGCTCCTCGAGCATCTCGGCGGTCGTGCCCACGACGCGCGCGTACCGGTCCTGGAAGTAGGCGTGCGCGGGGTGCGCGGGCGACGTGGCCTCGCCCGCGAGGGTCGTGAACAGCTCGACGATCGCGGGGCGCCGGGCGTTGCGCTCGACCAGCAGGACGAGCGCCTCGAAGTAGTCGACGCCCGCCTCGCGGTCGGCGCGGATCGCGGCCTCGTCGATCTCGTCGCGGCGCTGCAGCACCGCCTCGAGCAGCGCCGCCTTGTTCTTGAAGTGGTGCAGCAGGCCCGGGTGGGTGATGCCGACGCGGGACGCGACCTCGCGCAGCGACGTCGACTTGTACCCGACCTCGCCGAACAGCCGCATCGCGGCGTCGAGGATCTCCTCGCGCGTCGCTCGCCCGCGGGCGTAGCCGGTCGGGGTGCCGCTGACCTCGGTCGACATGCGCCCAGGATGGCACGTGGCCGTCAGGCGCCGGGTCGGGGGACCGGCTCAGGACTCGTCGGGCGACGGTGCCGGACCGGTCGAGCCCGACCCGCCGGACTCGGCCGGCGAGCCGCTCGGCCCAGGGCTCGGCTTCGACGCCGGCGCGTTGCCCGCGACCTGGTCGAGCGTGTAGCCGATCCCCGCACCGGCGCCCGCGACGAGCAGCAGCGTGATGCCCGCGAAGATCAGCGAGCGCGCGGGCGTGAGCTTCGCCAGCCCCGCGGCGACCTGCGGGACGAGGGCCTGCACGGCCGCGGTCGGTGCGTCGCGCGCACCCCCGCCCGGGTCGGACTCGGTGGTCTCCGTCGTCGTGACCTTGACGTACTCGGCGGTGAAGGTCCCGCACCCGATCGCGATGAGCAGCAGCCCGCCCGCGCACAGCGCACCGATCGCGAGCGCCCCGAGCTGGCCGGTCGACCGCACGTCGATCAGGTGCCACACCACGGCACCGACGCCCGCCACCAGCACCACGCCGACGACCCAGCCGACCGCGTGCCGCACCTCGAGCGAGCGCAGCGAGAACGCGGGCTCGCTCGTCGTGGTCCTCGTCGTCCTCGTCGGCACCCCGTCACCCCGCTCCCGCGCGACCCCGCGCGACCGCCCGTGCACCGCGGCGCGGGCCCCCGTGCCGCACCGTCGCGGCGTCGTCGGTCCCGCCCCGGCCGCCTCCGCGACCTGGTCCGCACGCTAGACCCGGGCAAACCGGGCGCGCGAGCCCGCGCGCCGCTGGCCGGGCCGCGGCGCCGCCCTCAGGATGGGGCGCATGCAGATCGAGGCGGTCCAGGGGGACATCACCCGGCAGGACGTCGACGCGATCGTCAACGCCGCGAATTCGTCGCTGCTCGGCGGCGGCGGGGTCGACGGCGCGATCCACGCGGCGGCCGGGCCGCGGCTGCTGGAGGCGTGCCGCCGCGTGCGGAAGACGGAGTACCCCGACGGGCTCCCCGTCGGTGACGCCGTCGTGACGCCCGGGTTCGACCTGCCCGCGCGGTGGGTCGTGCACACCGTCGGCCCGAACTGGAACCGCGGGCAGCGGGAGACCGCCGACCTCGCGTCGTGCTTCACGCGGTCGCTCGAGCGGGCGGTCGAGGTCGGCGCGACGAGCATCGCGTTCCCCGCGGTGAGCGCGGGTGCGTACGGGTGGGACGCCGACGAGGTCGCGCGGATCGGCGTCGCCGCGGCGCGCGCGTGGCAGGGGTCGACCGAGCGTCCCGACGAGGACGGTCACACCCACCCGAGTGGGATCTCGCTCGTGCGGTTCGTGTTGTTCTCGGCGCCGGTGCTGGACGCCTTCGAGCGCGCGCTGGCCGCCCCGCACCGCTGACGTCGCCCCGCACCGCTGTCGCGGCGCACACCGGTGATGCGGAGGCGGCGCATCGCCCCTCGGCGCGGGCCCGATGCCTGGTCCCGAGGTCCCGTCGTCTCGCGCCGGCCGGCCCGCCCGTCCCGCGACGCGTGGGTTCGCGGGACGGGCCGGCGGTCGCCGAGCGGTGGTCAGCGGGTCGCGACGGGCTCCTGCCGGGCGACGTCGGGGCCCTCCAGCGCATGGCGGGCGTGCGGCGGCTCGGGTCGCCGGGACAGCGCGCTCGGCCACCACATGCGCGGGCCGATGTCGAGGTTGAGCGCGGTGACGAGGATCGACCGCACGACGAGCGTGTCGAGCAGCACGCCGAGCGCCACGGCGAACCCGATCTCCGCGAACGACACGACGGGCAGCGTGCCGAGCGCGGCGAACGTCCCGGCGAGCACGAGCCCGGCGGACGTGATGACCCCGCCCGTCGCCGCGAGCCCGACGAGCGCGCCGCGACGGTGGCCCAGCCGCAGCGCCTCCTCGCGGACGCGGGTCATGAGGAAGATGTTGTAGTCGACGCCCAGTGCCACGAGGAAGACGAACGTGAACAGCGGGAACGACGAGTCGGTGCCGCCGAACCCGAACGCGTAGCGGAAGACGAGCGCGCTGATCCCGATGGCCGCACCGAAGCTCAGCACCACCGTGCCCATGAGGACGAGCGGGGCGACGAGCGAGCGCAGGAGCACCACGAGCACCAGGAACACGACCAGCAGGATGATCGGGATGAGCAGCCGGTTGTCCGCCGCGGAGGCCCGCTGCGCGTCGAGGTCGATCGCGGTCGACCCGCCGACCATCGCGTCGGCGTCGGGCACCGCGTGCACGGCGTCGCGCACCCGGTCGACGGTCGAGTCGGCCGCGTCGCTGTCGGGCGCCGACTCGAGCGTCCCCTCCAGGTAGGCGAGGCCGTCGGCGACCACGGGCTCGCTCACCGAGTCCCCGTCGATGCCCTCGACCCCGGCGAACGCGTCGCGGACCGCGTCGGCCTGCGCGGCGTCGGCGAGCACGACGACGGGCGCGCCCGCACCGCCGTCGAAGTGCGCCTCGAGGACCTTCTCGCCCTCGATCGACGGCTGCGACGTGCGGAACGACTCCTCGTTCGACAGCCCGGACGGGTCGAGCTGCAGCCAGCCGATGCTCGCGACGGCCAGCACCCCCGCGGTCGCGAGCCAGATGCGGCGCGGGTGACGGGCGACCTGCGCGCCGATCCGCGCCCAGACGCCGTGCGTCGTCGGCTCGTCGTCGCCCAGGTGCGGCACCTTCGGCCAGAACACCCAGCGCCCGAACGTCACGAGCAGCGCGGGCAGCAGCGTGAGCATGACGAGCAGCGCGACGCCGATGCCGATCGCGGCGACCGGGCCGAGCCCGGCAGTCGAGTTCATGGTCGCGAGGACCAGGACGAGCATGCCCGCGGCGACGGTCGCCGCCGACGCGATGATCGCGGGGCTCGCGCGGTGCAGCGCCTCCGCCATCGCCGCGTGCCGGTCGCCGTGCTTGCGCAGCTCCTCGCGGTAGCGGGCGACGAGCAGCAGCGCGTAGTCGGTGCCCGCGCCGAACACGAGGACGGTGAGGATGCCCGCGCTCTGCGCGTTCACGGTGAGGTCGAACCGGTCCGCCAGGACGTACACGACGGCCTGCGCGACGGTCAGCGCGACGACCGCCGACGCGACCGGCAGCAGCCACAGCACCGGGCTCCGGTACGTGAGCAGCAGCATGACGATGACGACGCCGCCCGCCGCGAACAGCAGCGTCGAGTCGATGCCCTCGAACGCCTTCGACTGGTCGGCCGCGAGGCCCGCGGGGCCGGTCACGTACGGCACGAGGCCGTCCGCGTCCTCGGCGGCGGTCGCGCGGATCTCCTCGACGGTCGGCCCGAGCGAGTCCCAGCCGTCGGGCGCGTCGATCGGCACGATCACCTGGACCGCCTCGCCGTCCTCCGACGGGATCGGCCCGACGACCTCGCCGGCGAGCTCGTCGAGGTCCGCGAACGCCGCGACGTCCGCGGCGACCGTCTCCTGGTCCGACGGGCGCAGACCGCCCTCCCGCTCGTACACGACGACCGCGGGCACCACGTCGTCGGGCTGGAACGCGGCCGCCGCCGCGAGGACCTCCGTCGACTCCGCGTCGGCGGGGAGCCACGACTCCGCGTCGTTCTCCTGCGCGCTCGTGAGCTTCCCCGCGAGCGGCCCCAGCAGGGCGGTGACGACGAGCCAGAAGGCGATGACGACGTACTTCACGTAGCGGTGGGTGATCCACCCGGCGACCTGGGACATGACGGTTCCTCGGGTCTCGACGACAGGGACGGCCGGTGCGGTGGTGCGAGCGGTGCGGCGGCACGAGCGGTGCGCGCAGGACGGGCGGTGCCGGTGGTGCGGACGTGCCGGTGCGGGCGGGCGCGCCCTGCGGCGCGCGTCGTGCGCGACGAGCGTGGTCCGGGTCGCCCGACGCACCCCCTGCGCCGCGCAGCCCGTGAGGACGACGCTCTCGCAGAAGGGGACAGACCGGACATCCGGGATACCCCCGAATCGTGGGTCGGGGTTCCCCGACGTGTCGAGGGCGCGCTCTCAGGGTCCGCTCAGAAAGCGGTGCCGAGCAGCCAGTCGCGCACCGCGGCGGTGACCGCCGCGTCGTCCTTCGGGGAGTGGTCGCCCGTCACGAAGACGATGGTCAGCGGGCCGCGGACCGTCGACAGGTGCGTCGTCAGCTCGTCGGGCGAGCCGAACGGGTCGCGCCGCCCCGACACCGCGAGCACCGGGACGGCGATGTCCGGCAGGTGCTCGACGCGCAGGCGGTCCGGCCGGCCCGGCGGGTGCAGCGGGTACGAGAGCAGGACGAGCCCCGCGACCGGGAGCCCGTGGGCGACGGCCATCGACGACATCCGCCCGCCGAACGACCGTCCGCCCAGGACGAGGCGCTCGGTCCTGACGCCGAGCCGGTCTGCGAACGCGGTCGCGTGCTCGCGCAGGTGGGCGACGGCGGCGTCGGGGCGGTCGGGGGCGCGGCTGCCGCGCTCGCGGTTCGGGAAGTTCAGCCGCAGCACGGGCAGCGGAGCCAGGGCGGCCTCGAGCGCGACGAGCGTCCGGTGGTCCCGGTCGGCGCCCGCGCCGGGCATCAGCACGACCCCGGCGACGTCCACGGGCCGTCGCTGCGTCCCGTCGTCCTCGGTCATGCCCCCACCTTCTCGTGCCGCCCGCGCGCCGACCACAACACTGCGCGCGTCTCACCGTGGTCGGACGCGCGCAGTGTTGTGCTCGACGGCCTCGGTGGGGGATGCCGGCCGGCGCCTCGTCAGCGGAGGAGGTGGGGCTGGACGGCGGTGAGGGCGCGGGCGACGTCGTCGGGGTCGTTCCAGACGTGGAAGGCCAGGCGGACGCCGCCGCCGCGGCCCGCGACCCGGCAACCCGCGTCCGTGAGGGCCGCGCGGAGCGTCCCCGCGTCGTCGTCGGGGAGCGAGACGATCGCGCTGCCGCCCGGGCCGAGCCCGACGCCGTCCCGGAACGCGTCCGCGAGCGCGACGTCGTACGCGCGCACGTCGTGCGGGTCGGCGGTGGCGAACGCCTCGATCGCGGGTGCGGTGCCGAGCCACACCAGCCACGCGGGGGAGACGTCGAAGCGGCGCGCGTCGGCCGCGAGCGTCATCTCCGGGCCGTAGATCGACCGCCAGATCTCCTCACCCGCGTACCAGCCCGCCGACAGCGGGCGCAGGCGCTCGCGGGCGGCCTCGCTCACCGTGAGGAACGCCGCGCCGCGGGGTCCGGCCAGCCACTTGTACGCGGCGCCGACGGTCACGTCGAAGCGGCCCGCGTCGACGGGGAACCAGCCGACGGCCTGCGTCGCGTCGCACACCGTGAGCGCGCCGACCGCCCGTGCGGCCGCCACGACCGCGTCGGCGTCGGCGACCCGCCCGTCGCGGGACTGCACGAGCGAGAACGCCACGACGGCCGTCGACGGCCCGACGCTCGCCGCGAGCTCCTCGAGCGGCACCTGCCGCACGGTGACGCCGCGGTCGGCGTGCACGAGGAACGGGAAGACGACCGACGCGAAGTCCCCGTCGACGACCACGACCTCGGCACCGTCGGGCACGCTCGCCGCGACCAGGCCGACGAGGCTCGACGCCTGTGCGCCGATCGCGACCGACGACGTCTCGACGCCGACGATCCGGGCGTACGCCGCCCGCGACCGGGCGACCGCGTCGTCGTACGCCGCCATGTCGATGCGCCCCGCCTGCCACGCGTCGATCCCGGCGCGCATCGCGTCGGCCGTGGCGCGGGGCGGGAGGCCGCACGTCGCCGCATCGAGGTAGCCCGGGACGCGGTCGATCGCCGCGCGCAGGCTCGCGAGCGGGTCGGTCGTCGTCTGCGAGGTGCGCGCGGGCGCTGCGTCGGTCGTCATGCGCCCGATCGTCACCCCGTGCACCGCCGCGGCACAACGACCGGACCGGTGCGGCGGTGCTGCAGTCGTCGCTCGCGCCCCCGGGCCCGGGGGCGTCGGCGGACGCGAGGGCGGTGGTCCGGCCGTCACCCGGCGACGGCGGGCGTCAGCGGACGACGGCGGCGACGGCCGACACCTCGACGAGCGCGCCCGGCACGCCGAGGCCCGCGACGCGGGCGGCGGTGACCAGCGGCGGTGCGCCCTCGCGCGCGAGCGCCGGAGCGGCCGCACCGTACGCGGCGGCGAGGTCGACGCCGTCGACGAACAGCACCGTGACGCTCACCAGGTCGGCGGTCGTCGCTCCCGCGGCGCCCAGCGCGGTGACGAGGTTCTCCATCGTCTTCGTCACCTGCGCGGCGACGTCGTCACCGCCGACGAGCGCGCCCGACGCGTCGACGGCGTTCTGCCCGCCCACGTGGATCGTCGTCGCGCCGGGCGGGACGACGGCGGCGTGGGAGAACGCGGGGCTCTGCACGAGCCCGTCGGGGCGGAGGAACGTGATGGTGTCCATGCAGCCGACGCTAGAGCGGTATCCGGACGGATCGCGTCCGGGTTGTCGGCCTCAGTCGAGCGCGATGCGCAGCGCGGCGGAGATCGTGCGGACCACGCCGTTGTCGTTGTTCGACGGGGCGACGAAGCGCGCGTGCGCGCGGACCTCGGGGTGCGCGTTGTCCATCGCGAAGGACCAGGCCGCCGCGTCGAGCATGCCGAGGTCGTTGAAGTAGTCGCCGAACGCCATCGTCTGCTCGCGCGTGACGCCCAGCGCCTCCTGCACGGACCGCAGCGCGGCCCCCTTGTCGACCGTGCGGCTCATGACGTCGACCCAGTGCTGGCCGGACACCACGACGCGCGACTCGCGGCGCAGCTCGGACAGCGCCGGCCCGGCGCCGCGCTCGGCGGGCCCGAAGTCGTAGACGGCGACCTTGAGCACGTCGTCGTCCACCGCGCGCAGGTCGTCGACGACATCGAGCAGCGCGTAGTAGGGGCGGCACTGCGCGAGGAACCGCTCGTCGGTGCGCTCGACGTACGCGGACCGCTTCCCGCACAGGACGGTGCCGACGTCGAGGCCCGCGGCGGCCTCGGCGCGGACCACGTCGACGACGTCGTGCGCCGTGGCCGTGTCGAGCGTGTCGGACGCGACCTCGACGCCGCCACGCACCACGTAGCCGCCGTTCTCCGCGACGTAGACGAGGTCGTCGCGGCCGATCTGGGCGCGCAGCGTCGCGTACTGCCGGCCGCTCGCCGGGCACACCATGACGCCGCGCGCGAGCAGCTCGTCGAGCAGCGGCCAGAACGTCGGGTGCACGCGCTTGTCGTCGTCGAGCAGCGAGCCGTCCATGTCGAGCGCGACCAGGCGCACGTCGGGGACCTCGTCGAGGACGGGCGGCTCGAGCACGGGGAAGTCGGCGTTCACCCGGCCCATCCTCGCAAACCGCCGCCCGCCGCCCCGGGCGCCCGGGCACGGGCCCGGACCGACCGCCCGTCCGGGTCGCCTTTCACGCCTGCGGCGAACACGGGCAGTGGGGGGTACCCCCTGTGGTTAGCATCGAACAACGCCGCTCGTCGTCGCCCACCGGCCGCCGCCCCGGGTACCCGGCGAGCACGTCGCTCGTGAGGAGTGCACATGTTCGAGAGATTCACGGACCGAGCCCGCCGCGTCGTCGTCCTCGCCCAGGAAGAGGCGCGGATGCTGAACCACAACTACATCGGCACCGAGCACATCCTCCTGGGTCTGATCCACGAGGGTGAGGGTGTCGCGGCCAAGGCCCTGGAGTCGCTCGGCATCTCCCTCGAGGCCGTCCGCGCCCAGGTGCAGGAGATCATCGGCGAGGGCCAGCAGGCGCCGTCGGGCCACATCCCGTTCACGCCGCGCGCCAAGAAGGTCCTCGAGCTGTCCCTGCGCGAGGCGCTGCAGCTCGGCCACAACTACATCGGCACCGAGCACATCCTGCTCGGTCTCATCCGCGAGGGTGAGGGTGTCGCCGCGCAGGTGCTCAACAAGCTGGGCGCCGACCTCAACCGCGTCCGCCAGCAGGTGATCCAGCTGGTGTCGGGCTACCAGGGCAAGGAGCCGGTCGCTGCCGGCGGTCCCCAGGAGGGCCAGCCCTCGGGCTCGGCCGTGCTCGACCAGTTCGGTCGCAACCTCACGCAGGCGGCGCGTGACGGCAAGCTCGACCCGGTCATCGGGCGCGAGAAGGAGATCGAGCGGGTCATGCAGGTGCTGTCCCGCCGCACCAAGAACAACCCGGTCCTCATCGGTGAGCCCGGCGTCGGCAAGACGGCCGTCGTCGAGGGGCTCGCGCAGGACATCGTCCGCGGCGACGTGCCGGAGACGCTCAAGGACAAGCAGCTGTACACGCTGGACCTGGGCGCGCTCGTGGCCGGTTCCCGCTACCGCGGTGACTTCGAGGAGCGTCTGAAGAAGGTCCTCAAGGAGATCCGCACGCGCGGCGACATCATCCTGTTCATCGACGAGATCCACACCCTCGTGGGTGCGGGTGCCGCCGAGGGCGCGATCGACGCCGCGTCGATCCTCAAGCCGATGCTCGCCCGCGGCGAGCTGCAGACCATCGGTGCCACGACGCTCGACGAGTACCGCAAGTACGTCGAGAAGGACCCGGCCCTGGAGCGCCGCTTCCAGCCGATCCAGGTGTCCGAGCCGAACCTGCAGCACGCGATCGAGATCCTCAAGGGTCTGCGCGACCGCTACGAGGCGCACCACCGCGTGTCCATCACGGACGCCGCGCTGGTGGCCGCCGCGACGCTCGCGGACCGGTACGTCAACGACCGCTACCTGCCGGACAAGGCGATCGACCTGGTCGACGAGGCCGGCGCGCGCCTGCGCATCCGCCGCATGACGGCTCCGCCGGAGCTGCGCGAGCTCGACGAGCAGATCGCCGAGACGCGCCGCGACAAGGAGTCGGCGATCGACGAGCAGGACTTCGAGAAGGCCGCTCGCCTGCGCGACGCCGAGAAGCAGCTCGGTCTCAAGCGCCAGGAGAAGGAGAAGGCCTGGAAGTCCGGCGACCTCGACGCGGTCGCGGAGGTCGACGAGGAGCTCATCGCCGAGGTGCTGGCGAACGCCACGGGCATCCCGGTGTTCAAGCTCACCGAGGAGGAGTCCAGCCGTCTGCTCCGCATGGAGGACGAGCTGCACAAGCGGGTCGTCGGCCAGGACGCCGCCATCAAGGCGCTGTCGCAGGCCATCCGCCGCACGCGCGCCGGGCTCAAGGACCCGAAGCGTCCCGGTGGGTCGTTCATCTTCGCGGGCCCCACGGGCGTCGGGAAGACGGAGCTCGCCAAGGCGCTCGCGGAGTTCCTGTTCGGTGACGAGGACGCGCTGATCCAGCTCGACATGTCCGAGTTCTCGGAGAAGCACACCGTGTCGCGGCTGTTCGGCTCGCCCCCCGGCTACGTCGGCTACGACGAGGGCGGTCAGCTCACCGAGAAGGTGCGCCGTCGTCCGTTCTCCGTCGTCCTGTTCGACGAGGTCGAGAAGGCGCACGCGGACATCTTCAACTCGCTGCTGCAGATCCTCGAGGACGGTCGCCTGACCGACTCGCAGGGCCGGGTGGTCGACTTCAAGAACACCGTCATCATCATGACCACCAACCTCGGCACGCGGGACATCGCCAAGGGCCTGCAGACCGGCTTCCAGGCCGGCGGCGACCTGTCGACGTCCTACGAGCGGATGAAGGCGAAGGTCAACGACGAGCTCAAGACGCACTTCCGTCCCGAGTTCCTCAACCGCGTCGACGACGTGGTCGTGTTCCCGCAGCTCTCGCAGCCGGAGATCTTCGCGATCGTCGACCTGATGGTCGCGAAGCTCGACAAGCGTCTGCGCGACAAGGACATGGGCATCGAGCTCACCCCGGCGGCCAAGAAGCTGCTGTCGGAGAAGGGCTACGACCCGGTCCTGGGCGCCCGGCCGCTGCGCCGCGCGATCCAGCGGGACATCGAGGACACGCTGTCCGAGAAGATCCTGTTCGGCGAGCTCAAGTCCGGCCAGCTGGTCGTCGTGGACGCCGAGGGCGAGGGCCTGCTCGGGGAGTTCATCTTCCGCGGCATCGCCAAGGGTCTGCGCAAGGAGCCCGTCCCGGTCGGCGCGAGCGTCGGCACCCCGGGCTCCGGCACGGACGTCCCGGCGGCCCCGCCGATCACGGGCGCCGGCGACGGCGGCACCGGAACCCAGCCGCTCGGCGCCTGACGTCGATGGCCTGACACGACGGCCCGGTCCCCTCACGGGGGCCGGGCCTTCGTGCTGCCGCCACTGTCGGGTGCGCGACGGTGGCATCCGGTGAGCGCGGGTTCCCGCCGGGGTGCGAGGGCTGCCGTCCGAGCGGGCGGTTGTGGTCAGGGCGTGGGCGCTACCGCCGGGCGACGCCCAGCGTGCGCAGATGGAGCGAGGCGAGGTCGCGGACGACCGGCGCGTCGTCGTCGCGCCACGCCGCGGCGGGGTCGGGGTGCACCGCGAGCAGGTCGCGCGGCGCGGCGGTCGTCAGCGCACGCAGCGCGAGCACGCGGTCGCCCTCCGGACCCGCGGACGACAGGCGGCCCACGTCGCTCGTCCGGCGCCACCACCGCACGCGCGGGCCGATCCGGGCGACGAGGGCGACGAGGAAGGGGACGGCGACGACGGCGACGGCGAGCACGAGCGCGAGCCGCTCGACCGCGTGGACCTGCTCGTAGCTCGCCGTCGCGATCGCGGCCGCACCGTCGGACGCGCCGTCGAGCGGGGCGGACAACGGTTCGCCGACGAGCGGGACGTCCGCGACGCCGTCGCGTCCCGCGGCGAGCTGGTCGGCGATCCCGTCGGCGCCCGAGCCGATGCTGCGGACGGGGTCCGCGAGCCGCCACACCGCCTCGTGGACGCGGAGGGCCAGCCACACGGCGCCCGCGACGACCGCCAGCGCGACGAGGTCGCCGACGACCTGTCGTCGCAGGGTCGGGCCCGGGGTCGCGTAGAGGCGAGGCACGCGCCGCATGCTAGGACCGGCCGCTCCGGCGGGCTCGTCGAACGGTGTACCGGGCCTGCCGTCGCGCCTCGCGCTCGATCGGACGCTCGGAAGGCCTGTCGAGCGACGCGCCGGTCCTCCCGGCACACCTCAGGATCCGACCGGACGCTCCGGACCCGTTCGACGGAAGGCCCGGCGGACCGGCCCGTGCCCGTGCGGAGCACCCGGCCGCACGGGGCGGGCCGGATGCTCCGCACGAGGGGACGCGCGGACCTGTCGTCAGCCGACCGTCACGGGTAGCTGGCGAGGTAGGCGGGGATGGTCGCCGTGCCCTGGGCGACCCCGCCCGCGTCGTTGACGACGTGCGCGATCACGCCGTTCCCGCCGAGCGAGACGGTGAGGATGTTGTGGAACCGCACGCCCGGCCTGGTCGGTGCCTGGAACCCGCTGTCGACGACGATGCTCGGGTCGACGTTGAAGTAGCTGTACACGCCGCCACCCCACAGCTCGTGCGTCGTGACAGCGTCGGCCACCCGGTAGCCCGCGTAGCCGCGGCGGGAGCCGTTCTGCCACGCCGCCTGGTTCGGCACGTCGTACGGCAGCTCGTTCTGGTAGAAGATCGTCCGCCCGCGCTCACCGTTCCAGAGCGTGTTCTCGCGCTGGTAGTGCTCGACGAACAGGCCGAGCCCGAGCACGTCGTCCCCGTTGACGACTAGGCCGTACGCCGACGGGTTCTCGTTCCAGCCGACCCCGGCGCCGTGGTCGCCGCGCCACGACCAGATGTGGTCGATGATCGTGTCGTCGGAGTTCACGACGATGGCCGACGTGACCTTGCCGGGGATCCGGCCGCCGACGCGGACGAACACGTCGTGCAGCGAGACCGGGTCGGCCGCCCGGTCGGTGTGGTTGCCGGCCGTGCCGACCTGGAGCATCGACGGCGAGCTCGTCACGCCCGCGTCGAACAGCACGCTCGCGATCCGGACGCCGCCCACGTCGCCGACCCGCAGGGCGGTCTGGCCGGCCGTGGGGACGATCGTCGCGTAGCCGAGACCGAGCACCACGGTGCCCGCGCGGTCGACGGTGATCGTCTTGTCGAGCTCGTAGATGCCGGGCGTGAGCAGCAGGTGCAGACCCTGCGCGAGCGCGGCGTTGATGCGGTCGGCGCTGTCGCCCGGCTTGGCCACGTAGAACCGGCTCAGCGGGATCGAGGTGCCGGGCGTGTTCGGCCACGAGACGCCGCGCGCGTTCACGCGGGTGGACGGGACGAAGACGGACAGCGACTGCCACGTCGTGCCGGTGCCGGACTGGTAGAGGTACGGCTTCTCCCGGCTGATCGGCGTCGTGTCGAGCACGGTGTGCGACGGGTTCGGGAAGTGCGGCGCCGGTGAGCCGGTCACGCCCGAGAACACCATGTTCCACACCGAGCCGTCCCAGCTGCCCAGCGCCGAGTCACGCGTGTACCACTGCTGCTGCGACGCCGACCTCATCATGCCGTCGACCTTCGAGTCGGCCGTGAACCCGCCCGACGCCCACCCGTACGACGACGGGAAGACCGCGAGGTCCCCCGCGACGTGGACCCGGCGCATGGGTGCCGCCTGCGAGACTGCCCAGCGGTTCTCGCCCGTGAACGGCGTGATCGTGAGGTTCT
>NZ_JAPESW010000056.1 GCF_028527925.1 Cellulomonas fimi | reverse complement strand
CCACCCCCTGACCCACGCCGAACCCCGCGCACCTCCGGCCGTCGCCCGCCCTGACCTGACCCGTCGGCGCGACTTCGCGCGCAGAGCGCGACATCCATGTCGCACCTCCGGGACGAAGTCGCCCCGGCTGGGGGACGGGTCCGCGTCGGCGGGCTGTCGAATCCGGCGGGGCTCGTCCGTCACAGTGGTGACACGCCGCACCGCGCGGCCGGCACACGAGGAGCGACCATGACGCAGTACGCCATCTACTTCCAGCAGAACTGGGTCGGTGACCACACCGCCGAGTGGTTCCAGAGCCGCGTCGAGCCGAGCAACGCGGTCGTCCGCGACATGGAGGCGGCCGGCGTGCTCGTCTTCGCCGGCGGGCTCGAGGAGGACCTGGCCGACGCGTTCACCGCCGACGCGACGAGCGGGACCGTCCAGATCACCGACGGCCCCTACACCGAGACCACCGAGTACCTGGGCGGCATCACGGTCATCGACGTGCCGGACCTGGAGACGGCCAAGATGTGGGCCGGCCGGGTCGCCGAGGGGTGCGGCTGGCCGCAGGAGGTGCGCGTCATCAAGTAGCGGCCGAGGCCCGGCCCGGGGTGACCACGCGAGCGAGTCGACGAGCGTCCCCGGGCCGGCGGGGCCCTGCGCCCGGCACCGACCTACGCGAGCGAGTCGAGGAGCGTGCGCAGGGCCGCGGCGAGGGTCGTGCGGTACCCGGGCAGCCAGTCGCCCGCGAACGACCGCGGGACGATCTCGGTCGTGAGGATCAGCGTGAGGAAGGTCCGGTACAGCGCGAGCCGCGTCTGCGCCGACGGGCTCGTGACGTCGATGCCGCCGGGCACGACGCTCGCGTAGCCCGCGAGCACGCGCGGGTTCACCGGTCCCACGTTGTGGCAGTCGGCGCCGACGAGCTCGTGCAGCGGGTCGCCCCAGAACGCGCGCTCGGGGTCGATGACGCCGACGATCCCGCCCGTCGCCGGGTCGACGAACAGGTTCCCCGCCCACAGGTCGGTGTGCACGAGAGTCGGCGCGGTGACGTCGTCGAGCACGTCACCGTGGCGGTGCAGCGCGGCGCGCACCTCGTCGGCGGGCAGCTCGACGCCCCAGCGCGGCGCGTCGGTGAGGACGGCCTCGACCATCGCCGTGAACGTCGCGCGCCACGTCGGCGCGTTGAGCCCGGCCGCCGGGTTCGGGTAGCCGAAGCCGCCGTCGGGCGCGGGCAGACCGGCGGTGTGCAGCCGGGCCATGTACGCGCCGAGCTCGTGCTCCGCGCGGGCCGTGCGCGGGTCGTCGTCGGCGGTGCCGAAGCCCGCGTCGACCAGCGGCACGCCCGGCAGGTGGCTGACGACGAGCGCGTCCGACGGCACGTGCGTGCGCGTGAAGTCGGTGAGCAGCACGCGCGGCATGAGCAGCGACGGGTGCTGCTCGGCGAGCCGGTAGACGTGCGCCTCCGACCGCACCAGGTCGTGCTCGTACGTGAGCAGCGCGTCGGTCGCGGTGGGTGCCGTCTTGACGATGACGCGCGTGCCGTCGTCGAGCGTGACGCGGTAGCTCGTCGCGAACATCCCGCCCGTGAGCCGCTCGACCCCGGCGAGCGTCCCGAGCGGTGCGAGCACGGCGCGCAACGCGTCGACGGGCACGTCGGTGTCCGGGGTGGTGGCAGGTGTCTCGTCGGCGAGGGTCACGACGCGCACGCTACTGCGGGGGCGCCGCGCCGAGGGAGGGCCGTACGGCTCGTCGTGGTGTCGAAAATCGCCGCGCCCGCGGTGTCGAGAATCGCCGCGCCCGCGGTGTCGAAAGTCGCCGCGTGGTCGGCGTGGCCAGCGCGAGGCCGGACGGTCCGCGTCCGTGCGCTCACCCGTCCTCGGGGACGCCGGTCGGCCGGGGCGGGGTGGGGCGCTGGACGGCGCTGCCGACGTCGCCGTCCGTCGCGCCCCGCTGCTACGGCACCGCGCTGCGCGGGTCGACGCAGTCCGCGACCTCGCACGCCGCGACGGCGGCCCCGGCGGTGGCCGACGGCGACTCGTCCTCGACGGCGCGTGCGACGCGCTCGTCACCCGGCTTCGCGTCGGGACGCGGGCGCAGCGTGCGGTACGCGGCGAGGGTCGCGACCAGCGCGAGCACGGCGGACACGATGACGACGAGGAACCCGCCGTGCGACCCGTCGGCGTCGATGCGCGCACCCGCGATCGACGACCCGAACGAGACCCCGACGCCGAGCGACGTGCCGACCCAGGTGAGGCCCTCGGTGAGCCGCGCGGGCGGCACGAGCTGCTGGACGAGCGCGTTGCCGTTGATGAGCGTCGGCGCGATCGCGAAGCCCGTGACGAACATGACGGCGGCGAGCACGACGAGGTTGGTCGCGACGACGAAGAACGACACCCCGACGGCGAGCACGACGACGCCGATCGCGAACCGCTGGTGCAGCGGCCGCACCCAGTGCCGTGTGCCGTAGAGCAGACCGGCGATGAGCGACCCGAACGCGAACACGGCGAGGATCACGCCCGCGACGCCCGTGTTCCCGGACTCCTCGGCGAACGCGACGGTCGACACGTCGGTCGCGCCGAAGATCGCACCCATCGCGACGAACACGAGCGCGAGGACCACCATGCCCGGGTTCGCGAGGACGGAGCCGCGCACGCGCTCGCCGCCCGCGGCGACGGTCGGCGCGGGCTCGGTGGCGCGCAGCGCGAGGAACCAGTAGCCGCCGACGATCAGCGCGACGAGCGGCACGACGAGGCCCGCGGCGGGGTCGACGCCGGTCGCGAGGACCGTGGCGAGGACCGGCCCGACGATGAAGACGAACTCGTCGATGGTCGACTCGAGCGCGTACGCGGTGTGCATGGGTCGCGGGTCGCCGCCGAGCACGCCGGACCAGCGGGCGCGCACGAGCGAGCCGAACGACCCGACCGCGGCGCCCGTGACGGCGGCGGCGACGTAGAGGAGCCACGGGTTGCTGTCGGCGCGGGCCGCGACGACGAGCGTGACGAGCCCGACCGACGCGACGGCGACGGCGGGACGCATGACGCGGGCCTGCCCGTGCCGGTCGACGAGGCGCGCGAGCTGCGGTGAGCAGAGGGCCTGCGCGACGACGTAGACCGCGGAGACGCGGCCGGCGAGCCCGTAGGAGTCGTACAGCGCGGAGATCATGAGGACGATGCCGATGCCGATCATCGACATCTGGAGGCGCGCGACCATCCCCGCGACGGAGAAGGCGAGGGCACCCGGGCGCGACAGGATCTCGCGGTAGGGCTGGAGCATGCCGTCAGTCTCGCACCGCGCACGGACGTCGGCCGAGGGCTGGTCCTGGCGCCCCCGGTAGCGCACCATCGGTGCATGACGGACGTGCTGGTCAGCGACGCGCCGGAGGCGCACCGGTTCGAGGCCCGCGACGCGGCGGGCGAGCTGCTGGGGTTCGCGGTGTACGACGTGGTCGGCCGGACGGTCGTGTTCACGCACACCGAGGTGGACCCGCGCGCGGAGGGGCAGGGCGTCGCCGCGACGCTCGTGCGCGAGGCGCTGGACGCGGTCCGCGAGAGCCACCGTGACGTCGTGGCGCTGTGCCCGTACGTCAAGGCGTGGGTGGCCCGCCATCCCGACTACCAGGACCTGCTGCACCGTCCCGTGTGACTGAGGTTGCACCGGGCAACTTTGTAAAATTTGCGTGAAGTTGCCCTGGGCAAACTGGACATCCCCGGACAAGGGGGAAGCGCTTCCGGTGAGCGCAGTCACTTTTGGACGCTTGTCCGTCTCAATGCCCTGTTACCGCCTGGTAGGTTCGATTTACCGAGTTCGCCAGACGGGGTCACCGGCCATGCCCCCGCGACTGGTGCCGGACCGTGCGCCTCCAGTGTCAGGGGGCGGTTGCGCACGTCCGCCCGCAGGTCACGACCCTGCACGCGGATCATCGACGCGCGGCGGAGCCCATCGAGGATCCGACCGCGACGTCCATGCTGGATCGCCGACGACGCCGGACAGCGAGTCAGAAAATACGCCATCTCCGTGTCGGGTGGGCCATTCACATGTTTGTTTTCGTCCTTCAGCTGCGCCATATGCTGGAAGGGCAGTCGGAGTTCTATCTCTTCGCTGTCTTCTCCACATTGATCTGGGCGTTGTGGCTGCTCAAGGTGCTGCTCTCGCGCCGCTACAAGCCGTACACCGGCGAGTTCCACGGCACCACGTCCGTCGTCGTCCCGGTGGTCGACGAGCCGCTCGACCTCTTCCACGACGTGCTCGCGCGGATCGTCGCGCAGCAGCCCGACGAGGTCATCGTCGTCATCAACGGCAAGCCCAACCCGGGCCTCGAGCGCGTCAGCGAGCAGTTCGCGCCGCTCGTCCGCTGGGTGCACACCCCGATCCCGGGCAAGCGCAACGCCGTCAAGATCGGCACCGAGATGTCGCGCGGCGAGATCACCGTGCTCGTCGACTCCGACACCGTCTGGACCGACGGCACGCTCCCCGAGCTCGTCAAGCCGTTCGCCGACGCCAACGTCGGCGGCGTCACGACGCGGCAGCGCATCCTCGACCCCGAGCGGTCCTGGATCACCCGCTGGGCCGACTGGCTCGAGAACACCCGCGCGCTCTACTCGATGCCCGCGCAGTCCGCGCTCGGCCAGGTCGGCTGCCTCCCCGGACGCACCATCGCGTTCCGCCGGCACATCCTCATCGACGTCATGGACGACTTCATGCACCAGAAGTTCATGGGCGTCTTCCTCGAGGTCTCCGACGACCGCACGCTGACCAACCTGACGCTCAAGGCCGGCTACAAGTGCGTGTACCAGTACACGAGCCTCGTCTACACGGACGCCCCGCTGCAGGTGAAGAAGCTCTTCAAGCAGCAGCTCCGCTGGGCCCGCGGCAGCCAGTACAACACCCTGCGGATGCTGCCCTGGATGATGGGCCACGCCCCCGTCCTGGCGATCTTCTTCGTGATGGACATCGTCCTGCCGTTCCTGCTGGTCGGGACGATCGCGGGCTGGGTCTACCGCGCGGTGTCCGGCACGGGCGTGAACCTCTACCAGGCGATCCTCGAGACCTACACCGGGCTCGAGGGCTGGGTCTGGGTCGTCGCCACGATGATCGTGTCGTCCGTGCTGTCCATGGCGATCCGCCAGATCCGCCACCTGCACGAGAAGCCGTCCGACTTCCTGCGGCTGCCGATCTTCATCATCGTCTCGACGTTCTTCCTCATGCCCGTCCGTCTGCTCGGGTTCCTGCGCATGGCGCACGCGTCCGGCTGGGGCACCCGCGCCGGCGCCTACGCCGGGGGCGACCTCATGGAGGAGCTCGAGAACGCCCCGCAGGGGCCCGTCGACCTCGTCGACCGCGCCCCCGACGGCGTCGTCCCGAGCCAGCGCTCCGCCGACGGCACCGTCCTGACCGAGGCACCGACCCGCGTGCGCCGCGCCACCGCGGCCGCCGCACCGGCCTCCGCGCCGCGTCGTCGTCGCCGTCTCAACCCGCTGGCCGGCATCCCCTACGTGGCCGCCGTCCTGATCTTCGCCCTGGAGGCACTCGTCTATGTCTGAGCACACCGCCCACGGCTGGTGGACCCGGGCCATCCGACCGTCCCCCCGCAAGCGGCTGACCGCGGCCGCGATCGCGCTCGCCCTCATCGCCGTCACCGTCGGCGTCTGGCTGTCGCCGTCCGTCGACGGCGTCGTCCCCACCCGCGCCTCGGCGCAGGAGCTCCGGCTCCAGGCCGAGAACGAGAAGCTGCGCAACTCGCTCGAGGCGCGTGAGCAGGAGGTCCTCGACCTCGAGCGCTCGCAGCGCAAGGCCGCCTCCGAGCGGTCGGCCGCCGCCGAGCGTGGCAAGGCGAAGGCCGCCGAGGAGAAGGCCGCGGCCGACGCCGCCGCGCAGCAGAAGGCCGCCGAGGAGCAGGCCGCGGCGAAGGCCGCGTCCGCCGCCAAGGCCGCGTCCGAGAAGAAGGCCGCCGCCGAGCGTGGCAAGGCGCGCGACCGTGCCGAGCAGGCCGAGGCCGCGCTCGCCCGGGCCCGTGCCGCCGCGGCCACGCCGTCGTCCTCCGGTCCCGCCCCCGAGGTCAAGCCCACGGCCCCGTCGCTCGCCGCGCTGCGGCAGCCGACGGCCCGCCAGTTCGGCCTCTACACCCCGCAGGCCCCGTTCAGCTGGGCCGAGCAGGACGCCGTCGCCGCCCAGATCGGGACGCAGCCGAACATCGTCGGCTACTTCCAGGGCTGGGACGGGACCTTCCGCGCCGACGCCGTGACCCGCTCGTGGGCCAAGGGCGCCATGCCCATGCTCACGTGGGAGTCGCGGAACCTGTCCACGGCCAACGACGTGGTCGAGGAGCCGGAGTGGTCCCTCAAGGAGATCATCAACGGCCGCTACGACGACTACCTGCGGCAGTACGCCGCCGACGTCACGGCCCTCGGGCTGCCGGTCGCGATCCGTCTCGACCACGAGATGAACGCGTCCTGGTACCCGTGGAACGAGCAGGGCTCCGGCGGCGCGTCCGTCAACGGCAACAGCCCCGGCGAGTACGTGGCCATGTGGCGTCACGTGCACGACGTGTTCGAGGCCGCCGGTGCGAACCAGTACGTGCTGTGGGTGTGGGCGCCGAACATCGTCAACAACCTGCCCGCCGCGAACCAGTCGCTCGCCTACACGACGTCGCTCTACCCGGGTGACGCCTACGTCGACTGGGTCGGCCTGTCCGGCTACTTCCGGCCGCCGTACCGCGACGGCCAGACGCCGACCTTCGCGTGGACCTTCGACAAGTCGCTGGACCAGCTCCGTGCCATCACGGACAAGCCGATCTTCCTCGCGGAGATCGGGGCGTCCGAGAGCGGCGGCCAGAAGGCCGCGTGGGTCACCGACCTGTTCGACGCGCTCGCCGAGCCGGAGAACGCCGACGTCATCGGGTTCGCCTGGTTCAACCACGCCGTCACCACCATCAGCCAGGGCGAGCGCATCACCAACGACTGGCGCGTCGAGTCGCGCGCCGACTCGCTCGCCGCCTTCGTCGAGGGTCTGCACGACCCCGCCGTCGGCTTCGCCCTCCCGGGCGGTGCGTCATGACGCCCGCGTCGCCCACCGCCAACCCCCGCCGTTCGAGGAGAAACGACATGTCCGAGCAGCACACCGACGACCTGAGCGTCGTCGACCTCTTCCCGCGCCGCGTGTTCGACGCCGACGCCCCCGCCCCCCGCATCTCGGTGCTCGGCACCGGCTACCTCGGCGCCACGCACGCCGTGTCGATGGCCGCGCTCGGCATGGAGGTCGTCGGCTACGACGTCGACCCCGCCAAGGTCGCCGCGCTGCAGGCCGGCAAGGTGCCCTTCTACGAGCCCGGGCTGCCCGAGCTCCTCGAGGAGCAGCTCGCCACCGGCCGCCTGCGCTTCACCTCCGACGTCGCCGAGGCCGTGGCCTTCGCGGACGTGCACTTCGTGTGCGTCGGCACGCCGCAGACCAAGACGAGCCACGCCGCGAACCTGTCCTTCGTCGAGGCCGCCACGACGGCCATCGCGGCGAACCTCACGCACGACGCGCTCATCGTCGGCAAGTCCACCGTGCCCGTCGGCACCGGCGCCCGTCTCCGCGAGCTCGTCGCGGAGAAGGCCCGCGAGGACGTCCGCGTCGAGCTGGTCTGGAACCCCGAGTTCCTCCGCGAGGGCAAGGCCGTGCAGGACACGCTGCACCCCGACCGCATCGTCATGGGCGGCACCACCGCCGACTCGGAGGCCGTGCTGCGCCGCGTCTACGCGACGCCCATCGCCGAGGGCTCGCCGGTCGTCGTGTGCGACCTGCCCACCGCGGAGCTCGTCAAGGTGAGCGCCAACGCGTTCCTCGCGACCAAGATCTCGTTCATCAACGCGATCGCCTCCGTGTGCGAGGCCGCCGACGCCGACGTGACCGTCCTCGCCGACGCCCTCGGCCACGACGTCCGCATCGGCCGCCAGTTCCTCGACGCCGGTCTCGGCTTCGGTGGCGGCTGCCTGCCCAAGGACATCCGCGCCCTCATGCACCGCGCCAACGAGCTCGGTGCGCACCAGGCGTCGGCCCTGCTCCAGCAGGTCGACGAGATCAACATGGGCCAGCGTGGCCGCGTCGTCGACCTCGCGATCGAGGCGTGCGGCGGCTCCGTCCTCAACCGTCGCGTCGGTGTCCTCGGGGCGGCCTTCAAGCCGCACACCGACGACGTGCGCGACTCGCCCGCCCTCAACGTCGCCGCGGCCCTGCACCTGCGTGGTGCCCAGGTCACCGTGTACGACCCCGAGGCCGGCGACACCGCCCGCGCGTCCTTCCCGACGCTCGGCTACGCGACCTCCGCCGAGGAGGCCGTCGAGGGTGCGGACGTCGTCCTCGTCCTCACCGAGTGGGACGAGTTCGTCGGCGCCGAGCCGGCGAAGCTCGCCGCCCTGACGCAGCACGCGAACGTCATCGACGCGCGCGGCAAGCTCGACCCGCAGCGCTGGCGCCAGGCCGGCTGGTCCTTCCGGGGCCTCGGCCGCACCGCCGCCTGACGGGTCGCCTGAACGGCCGCCGGAGTGCGTCGGCGGCCGACCTCGGGCCGCCGGAGGCACGGTCCGGCGGCCACCCCCGCACGCACCTCCCGACCGCGTCGGGTCGGGGGTGCGTGCAGCGGGCGGCGTCGCGCCCCGACGCCGCTCCGCACGACGGGCCGCGCACCTCGCAACCAGGTGCGCGGCCCGTCCGTGTGCGCGCTCGGTCCGCGTCAGTCCGGGACGGGAGCGTGCGTGATCGCGGACAGGCCCGCGTTCACGGGCCGGGAGAAGGTCGTGACGTCGGTGATGCCGAAGCCCGCGAGCCGGGCGGTGTGCTTCGCGAGGTAGCGCTCGGCCGACGCGCGGTCCGTGAAGAGGTAGGCGCCGCCCGCGGTCCCGGCCTCGGCGTCCTCGGTCCAGACCTTCCAGAGCAGCCCGTCCTCGGCGGCGATGTCCGCGGCGAGCTCGCCGAACGCGGTGACGGCCTCGTCACCGACGGGCCCGTCGGTCGGGAAGTCGAAGAACAGCAGGTGCGCCATGGTGGGTCCTCTCGCTGGGTCTCGCGGCGGGCGCCCGTCGCCGCCCGCCTGCCGAGTCGACCACGCGCCACCCACAGACGGCGACCCGGGCCTGGGTACCGGACGAAGGGCGTCAGCGGTACCCGGACCCGGGTCGTCCGGCGTGGCCGGCGGGCGTCGGTCGGGTCAGCTGCCCAGGGCCTGGGAGACGACCTGCTTGGCCTCGTCCTGGACCTGCTGGAGATGGGCCTCCGAGACGAACGACTCGGCGTAGATCTTGTAGACGTCCTCCGTGCCCGACGGCCGCGCGGCGAACCACGCGTTCTCGGTCGTGACCTTGAGACCGCCGATGGCCGCGTCGTTGCCGGGCGCGTGCGTGAGGCGCGCGGTGATCGGCTCGCCCGCGAGGGTCGTGGCGGTGACCTGCGAGGCGTCGAGCGCGGCGAGCGTCTTCTTCTCCTCGCGGGTCGCAGCGGCGTCGACGCGCGCGTACCAGGACTGCCCGAACTCGCCGACGAGCTCGGCGTGGATCTGCGACGGCGACTTCCCGGTCGTCGCGATGATCTCCGAGGCGAGCAGCGCGGGCAGGATGCCGTCCTTGTCGGTGGTCCAGACCGTGCCGTCCGTGCGGAGGAACGACGCGCCCGCGGACTCCTCGCCGCCGAACCCGACGGACCCGTCGACCAGGCCCGGCACGAACCACTTGAACCCGACGGGCACCTCGAGCAAGCGGCGGCCGAGCCGCGCGGCGACGCGGTCGATCAGGCTCGACGACACGAGCGTCTTGCCGATCGCCGTGTCCGTCGGCCAGCCCGGGCGCGCGCCGCCGTACAGGTAGTGGATCATCACGGCGATGTAGTGGTTGGGGTTCATGAGGCCGGCGTCGGGCGTGACGATCCCGTGCCGGTCGGAGTCCGCGTCGTTGCCGGTCGCGACGTCGAACGGCGCCTCGCCGCCGGCCATGCGCTGGACCAGCGACGCCATCGCGTACGGCGACGAGCAGTCCATACGGATCTTGCCGTCCCAGTCGAGCGTCATGAACGACCAGCGCGGGTCGACCTCGGGGTTCACGACGGTGAGGTCGAGGCCGTAGCGCTCGCCGATCGCGCCCCAGTACTCGACGGACGCGCCGCCCAGCGGGTCGGCGCCGATCCGCACGCCCGACGTCCGGATCGCCTCGAGGTCGAGCACGTTGGCGAGGTCGTCGACGTACGCGGACAGGTAGTCGTGCTTGCGCGTCGTGTCGGCGGCGATCGCCTGCTCGTAGCTCACGCGCGGCACGGACCGCCAGCCCGACGCGAGGATCGCGTTCGCGCGGTCGGCGATCCACGCGGTCGCCTGCGACCCGGCGGGGCCGCCGTCCGGCGGGTTGTACTTGAAGCCGCCGTCGCGCGGCGGGTTGTGCGACGGGGTCACGACGATGCCGTCGGCCAGCCCGGGGCCTGCGGTGCGCACGCCCTCGGAGGAGCCGGCGCCGTTGTAGCTGAGGATCGCGTGCGAGACGGCGGGCGTCGGCGTCCACGAGTCGCGCGCGTCGACGCGGACCTCGACGCCGGCCGCGGCGAGCACCTCGAGCGCGGACCGGAACGCGGGCTCGGACAGCCCGTGCGTGTCACGGCCGATGAACAGGGGCCCGTCGGTGCCCTGCCCGCGGCGGTACTCGACGATCGCCGCGGTGATCGCCACGATGTGCGCCTCGTTGAACGCGGAGTCCAGGGCGGACCCCCGGTGCCCGCTGGTCCCGAACACCACGCGCTGGGCGGGGTCGTCGAGGTCGGGCTCACGATCGACGTACGCCCCGAGGAGGGCGTCGAGGTCGACGAGGTCGGACGGCTGGGCAGGGGTTCCGGCGCGCGGGTCCATGCGTCGATCCTTCCGCATGACCCCGGAGCCCGCAGCCCCCGGTCGTCCCGGTCCGTGGACCGGCCGTGGCAGGTCCGTCACACCCCGACGACCGTACCGGCGCGCGGGAGCCGTCGGGCACGTGCCGTCGCTCCCGGTAGCCTCGGGGCATGGCCAGGAACACGCCCGACTTCGTGCTGCGTCCGTTCGAGGGGCTGCCCGGTGAGCCCGACTGGGTCGCGCTCAAGGAGCTCGTCCCCGCGGCGACCGCGACCGCCCGCACCACGCAGGAGCACGGCGCGCGCGACGTGCTCGTCACGACCGTCCTGCCGACCGCGTGGCCCGCGCTGCACCGCGCCGACGGCGTCGTGCTGCTCGCGCTCCAGACGGTCGGCTCGTCGGGCGACGCCAGCCGCGACCTCGCCGCCTCGCTGCTCGAGGCGCTCGAGGTCGAGCCCGGCACCGCGGTCGAGACGGTCGGCCTGCCCGGCCCCGGCCCGCGCCTGCAGGACGTGCTCGACCTGTCCGTGCCGTTCGAGGTCACCGTCCACGACTCGTTCTCCTACTGGCTCGCGCCCGACACCGAGCGCACGCCCGACCTCGTCGCGGCGATGGAGGAGGCCGACGCGGGCATCATCGACACCCGCAAGCTCGCCGCCGCCGAGTCCGCCTACTGGTGCCGCATGGGCGCCCGCGAGTTCCTCCGCTGGGCGCAGCCGCACGACGAGCAGGTCGTCCTCGACGCGCTCGCCCGCCTGCACGCGCGCCGTGCCTCGGGCTTCGACGGCGGCAAGTTCGTCGGGTACTTCCGGTCCAGCGGGATCGTCGTCCCCGTGTGGGAGCTCGCGCGCGGGTCGGAGGCCGAGGACGTGGAGGCGCCGCTCGCCGCGTTCGCGCCGTCGTTCGCCGAGGCCCTCGCGTCGACCGAGCCGCTCGACGCGAACGAGCGGCGCGCCCGCGCGGGTCTCGTCGCCCGCCAGGTGACCCTCCGCTGACCCCCGCCGCGCCCGCACGCCGGACGCCGACGCCGCCCGCCGGACGGGTGCCGTCGGCGTCCCGGCCTGCGGCTCAGGGCGGGCGGTCCACGTCCGGCTCGCTAGGCTGACGCCCGTGACGCGCAAGGGCGGGAAGGCCGCCGACGACCAGCCGGAGGCCGGCTCGACCGACGCCTCGACGGCCGCCGCGACCGCGCCCGCGCGCACGCGCAGCCGGAAGCCCGCCACCACGACGTCGGACGCGGCGATCGCGCCGGCCGGCACGACGCCCGACGGTGCGACCACGCCCGGCACGACGCCGGCCGGCGCGGCGACGACACCGGTCGAGGCAGGCGCCCACGCGCCCGCCGTGACGTCCGACGCGCACCCCGAGGCCCCCGCCACGGGTGGCCGTCAGCGGCGCGGGGGCCGCGACGCCCGTCGTGACGCCGCCCGTGAGACCGCCCCGGACGCCCGCGAGCCGAAGCCGCACCGGCACCGGCAGCGGGTCGCCGTGATCATCCCGGCGAAGGACGAGTCCCGGCGCATCGCCGCGACCGTCCGCTCCGCGCGCGCCATCCCGCACGTCGACCTCGTGCTCGTCGTCGACGACGGCTCCGAGGACAACACGCAGCACGTCGCGCGCGAGGCCGGTGCGGTCGTCGTGCGGCACTCGCACAACCGCGGCAAGGCCGCCGCGATGGAGACCGGCGCGGCCGTCGTCGCGATGCGCGACGCCCCCGACCGTCTGCCGCGCGTCCTGCTGTTCATCGACGGCGACCTCGGCGAGACCGCCGTCAACACCGCGCCGCTCGTCCCGCCCGTCCTGGAGGGGCACGCCGACCTGTCGATCGCGCTCCTGCCGCCGCAGCCCGGCGCGGGCGGTCGCGGCATCGTCGTCGGCGCCGCGCGTCGTGCCATCGCGTCGATGACGGGGTGGACGCCCACGCAGCCCCTGTCCGGCATGCGCTGCCTCACGCGCGAGGCGTTCGAGGCCGCGACCCCGCTCGCGCGCGGGTGGGGCGTCGAGACGGGCATGACGATCGACCTGCTGCGGCAGGGGTTCCGGGTCGTCGAGGTGCCGTGCGAGCTGCGGCACCGGCCGTCGGGCAGCGACCTCAAGGGCCAGCTGCACCGGGCGGCCCAGTACCGCGACGTGCAGCTCGCGGTCAGCGCGCGCCGGGTGCGGGGGGCGGCGGCGTCGGTGAAGCAGACGGTCGCACCGCGTCAGCGTCCGCCGCAGACGCACCGCTGACCGCGCCCGTCGCGCTCGCCGTCCCGTCGCCGACGACGGCACCCGTCGGCGACCGGTCGTCGACGGCGACGGCCGTGGGCTCCGGGTTCTCCAGCCGCCACTGCGCGGCCGCGGCGACGAGGCACGGCACCGCGACCGCGATGCCGGTCGCGGGGACGACGATGCCGGAGTCGTTGATGAGGAACCCGACGCCCAGCCCGGCGCCGATCGCGAGCACCGCGGGCCGCAGGAGCGGCACGGCGGCCTGGAGCCCGGCGAGCGGGCTGCGCGGACCCATGAGGGCACCGCGCCGGGGCCGGTCTCCCGCGAGGACGATCCACGTGAGCGCGATGCCGAACACCGCGAGCACGAGGTAGCGCCAGTTGGTGAGCACGCGCAGGTTCACGGACAGCTTGCGGTAGACGACGTCCCACAGGCCGCCGTCGAGGACGGTCGCGAAGAACCGGCCCAGGTGCGTGCGGTCGGCGGGCGGGCGCATCCAGTCCAGCACCGCGAACCCGCCGACGACGAGCGCGCCGACGGCGAGGATGATCGCGAGCGTCTTCCAGTGCACGCGCCGGCCGCTCACGACGATGCCGAGCAGCGCGAACGCGAGGATGAGCGCGGGCGGGCCGCCGAAGTCGGAACCGAGGCCGGGCGCACCGTCGACCACGACGAGCAGCAGCCCCAGCGCCGCGACGAGGACGGTCGCGAGGACGCGTCGGCCGCGGCGCACGAGCGGGTCGGCGATCGCGACGGCGACCAGCAGGCCCGCGGCGGTGAGCAGCGCGAACGCCTGGTTGCTCATGCCGTAGAACCGCGCCGCGAGCAGCCGGTGCGCGCCCATCGGGGTGTCGATGACGAGGTGCGAGCCGGTGCACGCGTCCACGACGAGCACGCCGACGGTCACGGCGGCGACGAAGCCCGCGGGCCCGAGCACCGAGCGCCGCCACGGACCGACGAGCGCAAGCGCCGTGATGAGCGCGATCCAGGCGAGGACCGTCCACCAGAACGCCATGCGCGGGTCGGCGGCACGCCACCACGGGACCAGGCCCGTGAGGAACGCGGTGACGGGCGCGGCGGCGAGCGCGAGCGACGCGATCTTCAGCGCGTGCAGCGCGGGCCGCAGCGGGCGCCGGTCGGAGCGGCCCTTACGCGTGAGGATGATCGCCGCGGCGACGAACAGCACGGCCTGCGCGAGCACCATGCGTGTCGAGAACCCGCCGCTGACGCGCGTGACCCACTGCGCCTGCTGCTGCACGTCGAGCAGCACGGCCATGCGCCCGGACGCGGTCACCGGGCCGGCGGTCGGCAGGATCGTGGCGCCCGCGAGCGCCGGCGCGTCGTCGTCGAGGTCGAGCGCGGCGAGCAGCGTCGGCGTGACGTCGACCGTCTGGACCAGCCCGGGCTGCCGCGTCGCGCCCGACGTGAGCAGGTTGCGCGCGTACTCGTCCCCGTCGGGGGCGGTGCCGAGGGCGGCGGCGAGCTGGAGGGTCGCGCGGCTCGAGTCGGCGAGCGACACGACGAGGACCGTCGCCCCCGAGCGCTCGGTGGCGCGCAGGACCGCGCCGATCCGGTCGTCGAGCGTCTGCGCCTGCGCCGACCGGGTGGGCTCGACGATCGCGCCGGGCGTCGGGAGCTCGGGGTCGGTCGGGTCGGCGATGCCGGGGAGCTCGTCGCCGAGCTCCTCGTCGGGCGTCGTCGAGGAGCCGCGAGCGGCCGTCGCGTAGCCGGGGTCGCGCAGCACCCCCGCGTCGACGACGACGAGCTGCGACGTGGCGAGTGCGTCACGGACGCTGCGCGTCAGGGCCGTCGTGCTGCCGGGGCGGGCGAGGTGCGTGCCCACGGGCAGCCCGTCGCTGTCGGCGAGCGCGATCGCGGCGCCGGGACCGATGCCGGTGGCGGGCGTGCCGGAGTCCGCGAGCAGGTCGCCGAGCAGCCCGGGGCGCGCGCCGTAGGACTCGGCGTCGGCCGACGTCTCGTAGTCGTCCCACCCGGGCACCGCGCCGTCCTCGCCCGGGTCGCGCAGCGTGCGGCACGTGCGGTCGTCGGCGGGCAGGTCGGCGGCGCGCTCGCCCGACGAGACCGCGAGCCAGCCGTCCGCGGGGCACGAGCGCGACGCGACGGACCGGGCGGCGACGAGGCCGATCGACCCGTCGCGCGAGAGGTCCCACAGCGTCGGCGTCGTGAGCGTCGTGACGTCGTCCCAGCGCAGGCCGGTCACGCCGACGAGGACGATCGGCGCGGTGGGCACGTCGTCGGCGGTCGGGGCGGGGGCGGCTGCGCTCGCCGTCGGGGCGGTGAGCAGCACGGTCGCGGCGGCGAGCAGCGTGCCGGCGAGCGCACGCACGCGGTGACGCAGGGCGCGCGGGCGGGCGGAGGTCGGCACCGGTCAAGCCTACGGGCGCACTACCCTCGACCCCGGCGGGTGGGGTCGACGCCGCGTGGAACGCCTGAGGAGGAGCTGTGATGTCCGAGGCAGGAGCGGCCGCGCCCGGGGCGTCGAGCCGGGCGCCGGGCCCGCGCCCCCGGTACGCGTACCTCGGGCCCGCGGGCACGTTCACCGAGGCCGCGCTGCGGCAGGTCGTCACGCCCGACGAGGCGGAGTTCCTCCCGCAGACCGACGTCGGCGCCGCGATCGAGGCGGTCCGGTCCGGCGCCGCGGACTTCGCGGTCGTCGCGATCGAGAGCACCGTCGAGGGCGGCGTCACCGCGACGCTCGACAGCCTGGCCGGCGGCGCGCCGCTCGTGCTGCTGCGCGAGGTGCTCGTGCCGGTGCAGTTCACGCTCGCGGGTGCGCCGGGCGTCGCGCTCGCCGACGTGCGGCGCATCTCGGCGCACCCGCACGCGTGGGTGCAGTGCCGCCGCTGGCTCGCGCACCACCTGCCGGGCGTCGTGCACGTCCCCGCGACGTCCAACACCGCGCCGGCCGCGCTGCTCGCGCGCCGCGCCGCCGACGGCGAGCCCGCGGACCTCGGGTTCGACGCCGCGCTCGTGCCGCCCGCCGCGGTCGAGACGTACGGGCTGGTGCCGCTCGCGGAGCACGTCGCCGACAACCCGAGCGCGGTGACGCGGTTCGTCGTCGTCGGGCACCCCGGGCACGTGCCCCCGCCGACCGGGGCCGACAAGACGACGCTCGTCGTGCACCTGCCCGACAACGAGGCGGGTGCGCTGCTCGCGATGCTCGAGCAGTTCGCGGTGCGCGGCGTGAACCTGTCGCGCATCGAGTCGCGGCCCATCGGCGACGCGCTCGGCCGGTACTCGTTCTCGATCGACGCCGAGGGGCACATCACCGACGAGCGCGTCGGCGAGGCGATCATGGGACTGCACCGCCGCTGCCCGCACGTGCGGTTCCTCGGCTCGTACCCGCGGGCCGACGCCGTCGCGCCCACCGTGCACGTCGGCACCGCGGACGCGGACTTCGTCGGTGCGCGCGAGTGGCTGCGGGCTGTGCGCGAGGGCTCCGCGACCTGACCCGGCTCAGCCGAGGGTGACGCCCAGCACCTCGGCCAGCGGGGTCGCGCCGACGTCGACGCCGCGCAGCACCCGGTCGGCCGTCACGCCGTCGACGGGGTCGGGCAGGTCGAGCCCTGCCCCCTCGGTCAGCGAGACCGGCCCGGACAACCCCTCCGCGCGGTCGGCGTCGACCGGCTCCGCGTCGGAGTCGGCGAGCGCCCGGCCCCGCTCGGCGACGGCCGTCGTCAGCGCGTAGCCCGCGGGCAGGAGCCAGCGGACGCGGTAGACGTCGGCCGCGACGTCGTCGAAGACCACCGTGCCGTCCGGACCGGTGGTCGCGGCCTGCACGACGCTGCCGTCGACGTGGCGCGCCGGCTGCGCGTCGGCGGTCTCCAGCCGGACGACGACACCCGCGAGCGGCGCCTCGGTCCCGCCGCGCAGCCCGTCGGCGTCGTCGTCGGACCACGCGTGCGTCACCAGCGCGAACGCGGGGGTGGCGATGGAGCTGTCGTCGACCCGCACGGCCGCCTGGTCGCCGCCGTCCCGCCCCGCCGTCGGCCCGGGCTGGGCGACCGCGAGCGCGACGGCCGCGAGTGCGCCCAGCGTCGCGACCGCGACCGACGCGAGCGCCGCGCGGTGGTGGTGCGGGTGGTGCGGGTGGTCTGCGGTGACAGGGGTCGCGGGGACGGACTCGCCGTGCGCCCGTGCGGCGGTGGGCGGGGGGACCACGGGTGTGGGCGCCGTCCGGTGGGGCGACCCCGCGGGCGGTTCGGGGCGGCTGTCGGTGGTCACCGGGCTCCTCGTCGGTCGGGCGCGGGCCGTCTGCGTCGACGACACTCCACGGTAACGCCGGGATCGGACATCGGCGGAGGAGTCGGGCATTCTTCACCACCCCGGAGCAACGCTCATCCGAGCGCTCCCCGGCGTTCACCGGCCGCCGCGTCCGCGCGCGGTCAGCGCGTCGGGACACGCACGACGAGGGCGCCCGGGTCGATGCGCGCGGTCAGCTCCGTGACCCGTCCCACGACGTCGCCGTCGACCTGCACGTGGTCGCCGCCCGGGACGACGAGCCGCACCTCCTGCGCGCGCGTGTGGTCGATCCGGCCGATCTTGGCCGGCAGGTCGTTCCGCACCCCGACGCCCTGCAGCACGACCTCGCCGAACAGCTGCGCCCAGCCCGCGATGCCCGCGCGCGTGTCGATCGCGGCCACGTCGAGCCAGCCGTCGTCGAGCTCCGCGTCGGGCAGCAGCGTGATGCCGCCCGGCAGCTTCCCGCAGTTGCCGATGAGCAGGCTGCGCAGGCGGGTCGTGGTCACCGGCTGGTCGTCGAGCCGCACGTGCACGCGCGAGCGGCGGCCGTGCAGGTGCTTCATGCCCGCGACGAAGTAGGCGATCCAGCCGACGCGCGCCTTGAGCTGCTCGTCGGCGTCGGCGACCATCGCCGCATCGAACCCGACGCCCGCGATGACGAGGAAGATGTGGTCGCGCGGCGCGTCGGAGTCGTCCGGGAGGTCGTCCGCCGCCTCCGCCACGTCGTCGTGCACGTCGGACTCCCAGCGCTGGACGCGCAGCCACCCGACGTCGATCGTGCGGTCGCGGCCCTCCACGGCGACGCGCATCGCCGCGAGCGGGTCGGACAGCGGGATGTCGAGGTTGCGCGCCAGCAGGTTGCCCGTCCCCAGCGGCATGAGCCCCATCGGCACGCCCGTCCCGACGAGCGCCTCCGCGACCGCCCGGACGGTCCCGTCGCCGCCGATCGCGACGACGACGTCCGCGCCCCGCTCGACCGCCGCACGCGTCTGGCCCACGCCGGGGTCCTCGATCGTCGTCTCCAGCCAGAGCGGCTCGGGCAGCTCCTGCTCCGCGCACAGCCGCAGCACCGCGTCGCGCAGGTGGGCGACGTCGGGCTTCGACGGGTTGGCGACGAACGCGACGAGCTGCCCGCTGCCCTCGATCTCGCGCGCGAGCCGTGCGCGCAGGGGACCGCCGGTGCGACGGCCGTGGTGGGGGCCCGCGGACGGACCCCCACCACGTCGGTGTCACACCGGTCGAGGCGTCACTGCGGCCAGGCCGCCTCGATGTTGTCGAGCGTCTCCTCGTCGGACTGGTCCTCCGCGATCCACGCCGTCATCTGCTTCCAGAACGCGTCGGCGCCGACGGCACCGGGCATCTGGTCGGACCCGTCGAACCGGAAGGTGTACGAGTCGTCGGTCAGCAGGTCGAACGACAGCTTGTCGATCGGCGACTGCAGGAGCTCCGGGTCGAGGCCGTTGTTGGCGGACAGCCAGCCCTGGCCGGTGACCTCGGCCTTCTTGTTCGCCCACTCGGGGCTCGACAGGTAGGCCTGGAACGCCGCGACCTCGGGACGGTCGGCGAACGCGGTCACGAACTCACCGCCACCGAGCAGCGGCTTGTCGTCCTCGGTCGCGCCCGGGAGGTAGAAGGCGTACACGTCGCCGTCCTCGGCGACCGTGAGGCTCTCGTCCCAGTTGGCCTGGTAGAAGTTCGCCGCACGGTGCAGGAAGCAGGCGCCGTCCGGGATCGGCTGCGCGGCCTCGTTCCACGGGGTCGTCGCGATGGACGTCACGTCGCCCCAGCCGCCGTTGACGCGCTCGGAGTCCTTGAGGATCGAGCCGACGGTCCCGAGAGCCTCGAGGATCTGCGGGTCGTTGAACGGGATCTCGTGGTTGACCCACTGGTCGTAGACGTCCGCGCCCGCGGTCCGCAGGACGACGTCCTCGAGCCAGTCGGTCGCCGGCCAGCCGGTCGCGTCGCCGGACTCGATGCCCGCGCACCACGGCTGCACGTCGGGGTAGTCCTCACGGATCTGGTCGGTCAGCGCGATGAGGTCGTCCCACGTGGTGGGGATCTCGTAGCCGTTCTCCTCGAACGCCGACGGCGAGTACCAGACGAACGACTTCACGTTCGCGCCGAGCGGCGTCGCGTAGAGCGTGCCGTCGACCGTGCCGTAGTTGACCCAGCCCTCGGTGTAGTACTCGTTCGCGTTGTCGATGACGGCCTGCGGGGCCGGCACGACGACCTCGGGGTACTGCTCGACGATCGACTTCAGGAAGCCGGGCTGCGGGATGTACGCGATGTCCGGCGGGTTGCCGGCCTGCAGGCGCACCGGGAGCTGCGCCTCGAACTCGCGCGACCCCTCGTACTCGATCGTCGCGCCCGTGCACTCCTCGAACGGGGCGTAGGAGTCGATCTGCTGCTGCGACTCCGGGTCCACGATCGAGGTGTAGACGCTGATCGTCTTCCCCGACAGGTCGCCGTAGTCCTCGTACGCCGTGCAGTCCGTCGTCGACGAGGCGCCGTCGCCGCTGCCTCCGTCGTCGTCGCTGCCGGAACAGGCGGTGAGCACGAGCACGAGACCCGCCCCCGCCGCCGCTGCCGCGGTGTAACCGCGGCGCTTGCGCAAGCCGTTCATGAGACCTCCACGTCGTCATGGTCCGGACGGCGCGACTCCACCCCGTCGCGCCCTCCCCAGCGATGCAAGTCGTTGCGCAAGGGTTTCGCAACCGGCGCACGGGGACAGAACGGTCACAATTGGGCAACGCACACGTGTCAGCCGGTCGTCGCCGTTGCCCGCGGCACCTGCGACGACGCGCGCGGGCGTGCTCGCGTCAGTCGACGAGGCTGCGCAGGACCGCGACGGCGCCGTCGTCCTCGATCGTCCCGGTGACCTCGTCGGCCGCGGCACGCACGACGTCGGACGCGTGCCCCATCGCCACACCGCGCGCCGCCCACCGCAGCATCTGCACGTCGTTCGACCCGTCCCCCACCGCGACCGTCGCGAACGGCTCGACGCCCTCGTGCTGCCGGATCTCCTCGAGCGCGCTGGCCTTCGACACGCCCCCGGGCGTGAGGTCGAGCCACGCGGACCACCCGACGGCGTACTCGACCTCGTGCAGGCCGACGCGCTCGACGAGCGCGTGGAACTCCTCGGGGCTCGCCTCGGGCGCGCGGATGACGACGCGCGTCGCGGGCGTCGACGCGAGCTCGTCGAACGGCACGACCCGCACGCGCCCGGAGAGCTCACCCGCCGGGAAGTCCGCGGACACCTTGAAGCCGACGCCGAGGTCCTCGACCGCGAACAGCGCGTCGGGCAGCTCCATCGCGATCGTCCGCAGCGCCGGGCCGGGGTCGAACGTCACGGACTTCGTGATCTCGAACCCGTCGTCGGTGCCGTCGATGCGCGCGGTCACCGCGCCGTTCGAGCACACGACCCAGCCCTCGGTGAGCCCCAGGTCCCGCGCGACCGGCACGGCGGAGTGCGCTCCGCGGCCCGTCGCGAGCACGACGTGCACCCCGGCCTCCCGCACCGCCGCGATGGCGTCGCGCACGTCGGCGGAGATGACGCCGTCGTAGGACATGAGGGTGCCGTCGACGTCCAGGGCGACCAGGGTGCAGCGGCTCATCGCACGGGCTCCAGGACCTCGAGGCCGCCGAGGTACGGGCGCAGCGCCTCGGGGACGCGCACCGAGCCGTCGGCCTGCTGGTGGTTCTCGAGGATCGCGACGATCCAGCGCGTCGTCGCGAGCGTGCCGTTGAGCGTCGCCGCCGGGCGGACCGTGCCGTCCGCGGTGCGCTCGCGCACGCCCAGGCGGCGGGCCTGGTACGTCGTGCAGTTGGACGTCGACGTGAGCTCGAGCCACCGCTGCTGGCTCGGCAGCCACGCCTCGCAGTCGAACTTGCGCGCCGCGCTGCTGCCCAGGTCGCCCGCGGCCGTGTCGATCACGCGGTACGGCAGCTCGACGAGGTCCAGCATCGCCTTCTCCCAGCCGAGGATCCGGCGGTGCTCGTCGGCCGCGTCCTCGACCGTCGTGTACGAGAACGCCTCGACCTTGTGGAACTGGTGCACGCGGATGATGCCGCGCGTGTCCTTGCCGTACGACCCGGCCTCGCGCCGGTAGCACGCGCTCCACCCGGCGTACCGCTTCGGGCCGCCCGTCAGGTCGAGGATCTCGCCGCTGTGGTAGCCCGCGAGCGCGACCTCCGACGTCCCGACGAGGTACAGGTCGTCCGCGGGGAGGTGGTAGATCTCGTCCGCGTGCGCGCCGAGGAAGCCGGTGCCGGCCATGACCTCGGGCTTGACGAGCGTCGGCGTGATGACGGGCGTGAACCCGACCGCGAGCGCGCGGTCGACGGCCGCGTTGAGCAGGGCGAGCTCGAGCCGCGCCCCGATGCCCGTCAGGTAGTAGAAGCGCGCACCCGAGACCTTCGCGCCGCGCTCGGTGTCGATCGCCGCGAGCCCCTCGCCCAGCGCCAGGTGGTCGCGAACCTGGAAGTCGTCGCCGTACTCGGCGGCGAAGTCGCGCGGCGTCCCGACGTGCTCGAGCACGACGTAGTCGTCCTCGCCGCCGCCGGGCACGCCGTCCTCGACGACGTTGCCGATCCGCCGGGCCAGGTCCGTGGCACGCCGCTCGGCCTCGTCGGCCTCCGCCTGCAGGCCCTTGACCTTCTCCGCGATCGTCTTGCCGTGCGCGAGCAGCGCCTGCTTCTCGTCGCCCTGAGCCGACGCGACCTTCTTGCCGTGCGCCTTCTGCTCCGCGCGCAGCGTCTCGAACTCGGTGAGCGCGGCGCGGCGGCGGGAGTCGGCGTCGAGGACCTGGTCGACGAGGGACGGGTCGTCGCCACGGAGCCGCTGGCTGGTCCGGACGAGCTCGGGTTCCTCCCGCAGGAGCCGCAGATCGATCACCCGCCGACTCTACCGAGCCCCTCGCACCC
>NZ_JAPESW010000055.1 GCF_028527925.1 Cellulomonas fimi | reverse complement strand
TGCCCGCGGACCTGCTTGCCGTTCTGGCGGGCCCAGTTCACGATCCGGTCGCCGTTGGAGTAGTTGAACTGGCCACGGTTGGGCTCCGTGGCGTCCATCTTCATCTCGTTCTCGGCCGTGATCATGTCGAACTCACGGTTCGCGATCGTCTGATACGTGCTGTCGTTCAGACGGCCCGCCGCGATCGCGGTCCCGAAGTACCGCCCGCTCTGCTGCGCCGCCGCAGCGAGCGTGCTCGCCGCCGCCTGGGCGGGCATGGCCGCGGCGAGGCCCGCGGCGGCCACCGCCAGTGTCAAGGACGCGGCGACGACTGCGCGCCGCCCTCGTCGTGGTGTGGTCGTCATGGAACACCTCTCTCGGAGCACCCACGGGACCGGCCGGTGGGCTGTCGACGCTGAGCTGGTGGACGGACGACGCCGTCTGTCCACGAGGCCGCGGTCGCCCGGCGAGGACGCCTGGCGACTGACGATGTGAGCGGTCACATTCGCACCACGGAGCGTGGGCCAACCAGGGGCGAATCGTTTTGGGGCGTAATCGATCAGATCCAGGACGACAGGCGGCCCGTGCCCGCCTCCCATCCCCGGCGTGCAGGCCCCCACACCCAGGAACATCCACTCCTCAGCGACACGGGCGGCCCGCGCTGTCACCCCGACGGCACCTTGACGCGGCTCTCCGGGGCGGCCAGCATGAGCGACTGGAACCGGTTCCACTGATTTCCAGTTTGCTCAGGCCGGCCGCTGCGCACCGACGCGCCGCGGACCTCCGCCTGCACCGCTGAGCGACCGAGCCCGGGCTGACGCCGGGACGGCACGAACCACGAGTACCGATGGAGGTACACATGCGATCAACGACGACGCATCCTCACCGTCCCGCGCTGCGCCGACGGCTCATGGTCACGGCGTTCCTGGTGGCCCTCGTGGCCGCCCCGGCGCTCGCGACGCCCGCACAGGCCGCGATCGGCGGCAGCTTCGTCGACAACCTCGACGGGTTCGCCACCTCCCGGTGGCACAAGGCCAACGGCTACAGCAACGGCGGGATGTTCAACAGCGGCTGGCGCGCGGACCACGTCTGGCACAGCGGCGGGGTCATGGGGATCAACCTCGACAACTACGGCTGCCCGAGCGGCTGCTCCGGCAAGCCGTACGCCTCCGGCGAGTACCGCACGAACGACCTGTACTCGTACGGGCGCTACGAGGTCCGCATGAAGGCCGCGAGGGGCGGCTCGGGGACCGTCACCTCGTTCTTCACCTACACCGGTCCGAGCGACGGCCAGCCGTGGGACGAGATCGACATCGAGATCCTCGGCAAGAACACCTGGCAGATGCAGACCAACTACTACACGAACGGTGTGGGCGGGCACGAGAAGCTCATCAACCTCGGCTTCGACGCCGCCGCCGGCTATCACACCTACGCGTTCGAGTGGTGGAACGGGGGCACCATCAACTGGTTCGTCGACGGCCGCCTCGTCCACCAGGAGAACGGTTCGCGCGGGAAGCTCCCCACCCACCCGGGTCGCATCATGATGAACCTGTGGCCGGGCACCGGGGTCGACAGCTGGCTCGGGCCCTTCTCCTACAACGGGCAGCGCCAGGCGACGTACGACTGGGTCAAGTACACCCGGTACTGACCAGCACCGATGTGCTCGAGGCGCCCGGCGTGACGATCAGGTCGCGCCGGGCGCCGAGCCGCGGACGACGAGGTGCGTGGGCAGGAGGATCGGGGTCGGCGAGTCGCCGTCGATCAGACGGACCAGCATGGTGGCCATCTCCTGGCCGAGCCCGCGGATCGGCTGGCTGACGGTCGTGAGCGCCGGATCGGTGTGCCGGGCGATCTCCAGGTCGTCGAAGCCGACCACCGCGACGTCCTCCGGCACCCGTCGGCCCGCGTCCTTGAGCGCACGCAGCGCCCCCGACGCCATGTTGTCCGACGCGGCGAACACGCCGTCGACGTCCGGGTGTGCAGCCAGGAGCCGCGTCATCGCCTCCGCGCCGCCCTCGTAGGTGAAGTCGGCGTGCTCGACCCAGTCCGTGGGCAGCCGCTCCGCCGCCATGACGTCGGCGAAACCCTGCTGGCGGGCGACCGACGCGTGCAGGTCCATGGGCCCGGCGATGGTGGCGACGCGCCGGCGTCCCGACCTCAGCAGGTGCTCGGCGGCGAGGCGCCCGCCCCCGCGGTTGTCGACGTCGACGTACCACCGGGCGTCCGCGTCGAGCGGACGGCCCCCGAGCACCACCGGCAGGTCGGTCGCGGCCGCGACCCGGCCCAGCGGGTCGTCCCGCCGCAGGCCCATGAGCATCACCCCGTCGGACTGGCGCGACCGCAGCAGCCGCTCGAGCCGCGCTCGCCCCCGGGACGAGGACGTGAGCATGAGGGTGAGGTCGAGCTCGGATCTCTCCAGGGCTGCCGCCACACCGACGAGCACCTGCGAGAAGAACGGGTCCCCGAACAGCGTCGGGTCGTCGTCGGAGACCGCGAGCACCACCGACCCGACGGTCCTCGTCGCCAGGGCGCGGGCCGTCGGGTTGGGGACGTAGCCGAGCTCGCTGGCCGCACGCGCGACCGCCTCGCGCTTCACCGCGCTCACGTTGCGGGTGTTGTTCATCGCCCGCGACGCGACCGATCGCGAGACCCCGGCCCGGAGGGCGACCTCGTCGAGGGTGGGGATCTTGCGCGTCCGCACCGCGTCGGCCCGACGCGACCCCTCGCCCTGACCGTTCCCGGCATGGGGCGCGGTCGGGTCTGCCATGCGACGAACCCTACCGGCGTGGTTCCCCGTCCCGGACGGTCCGCGTCCAGCCGGCCGCCTCCGCAGGACGGGTGCGGGCCCGGGGCCGGGTCGGCCGCCGTTGACGTTTCCTCCCGCGATGGGAACAATGACTGGAAATTTGTGGAAGCGGTCCCACTCAGGGTTCCACCAGCACGGTCGACGACGACTGAGGAGAGCTATGCCTCGCACCCGCGCCCCGATGTGGCGCACCGCCCTGACAGCGACCGCGACGCTCGCGGTCACGCTGACGACGCTCGCGCCCGCCCACGCAGCCGGGCCCGCCCGCCCGGCGCCCACGGGCGCCGCGCCTGCGCCCACCACGACGGCGACGCCTGCCCCCGCGACGGGCTCGGAGTTCTACACGAACCCGCACAGCACGACCCTGGAAGCCGCGCAGAAGCTCACCGGGCAGGCGCGCGCGGACGCGCAGCTGCTCGGCAGCGTCCCGTCGGCGGACTGGTTCACCGGCGGGACGCCGCAGGAGGTCGAGGCCGAGGTCGACCGTCTGGTCACCGCGGCCGCGGCGGCCCACCAGGAGCCGGTGCTCGCGGCGTACAACCTCCCGTTCCGGGACTGCGCGCAGTACTCGTCGGGCGGCGCCGCCGACACGGCCGCGTACAACGCGTGGATCGACGGCTTCGCCGCCGGCATCGGCGACCGGTCCGCGACCGTGATCCTCGAGCCCGACGGCCTCGGGATCATCCCTCACTACACGAGCCTCGACGGCACGACCGACTGGTGCCAGCCGGCCGAGGCCGACCCCGCGACCGCCGCGGCGAACCGCTACGAGCAGCTCAACCACGCCGTCGACGCCCTCGCGGCGCTGCCGGACGTCAAGGTCTACCTCGACGGCACGTCCTCGGCCTGGTTGACCGTCGGCGAGATCAGCGACCGCCTCGTCAAGGCGGGCGTGCAGCGGGCCACCGGGTTCTTCCTCAACGCGTCGAACTACCAGTTCACCGAGAACGGCACGGCCTACGGGACGTGGGTCTCGTCGTGCATCGCCTACGCCACCGAGGTCGTCGTCGGCGACTACGCCAGCTGCGGCAACCAGTGGTGGAACGGCGGGCCGGCCAACGACTGGCAGGGCGTCGCGATGTCGCAGTACGGCCGCTGGTCGTCGACCGCGACCGACCCGGCGCTGAACACCGCGGGGATCGAGTCGCGCTACGCGTCGATCCTCGGTGACGTCGAACCGACCACGACCTTCGTGATCGACACGAGCCGCAACGCGCTGGGCCCGTGGCAGTACCCGCCGGACGTCTACCCGGCGCACGAGGACTGGTGCAACCCGCCCGACCGCGGCCTGGGCGTCCGCCCGACGACCGAGACCGGCCACCCGCTGGTCGACGCCTACCTGTGGATCAAGGTGCCCGGCGAGTCCGACGGCCAGTGCTTCCGCGGCACGCCCGGCCCGCTCGACCCGGCGCGCGGCATGGCGGACCCGGCCGCCGGTCAGTGGTTCACGCAGCAGGCGCGCGAGCTCATCTCCCTCGCCGTCCCCGAGCTGCAGCCGCTCACCTGCCACGTCAAGGTCCACGGCACCGCGGTCGGCGGTCCGAAGCACCGCGGCTTCGTCGCTGCGCTCACGGTCGAGAACCGTGGGACCCAGCGACTCAACCCCTGGCAGCTGTCCTGGGAGTTCGAGGGCGACCAGCGGGTGAAGGCGGTCACGGGCGGCACGTTCGTGCAGCGGGGCAGCGCCGTCACGGTGACGGCACCGCGAGGGCGGGCGGCGGTCCTGGCGCCCGGCAAGAAGGCGACCGTGGTGGTGAGCGGTACCGGTGACGCCCAGGCGCCGCTGCAGTTCCGGCTCAACGGCCAGGCCTGCACCTCCTAGCGGTCTCCCGCACGCGAGAGGGGCCGGGTTCCCTGCACCCGGCCCTTCTCGTGCTGCCCGCGTCGCGCACGTCGTGGCGCGGGGCGGACATCCGCAGCGTGCGTGCCCGGCCGCGTCCGGTGGCAGGAGATGATCTGCGGGTGGTCGTCCGGGTGCTCGCGTCATGAACCTGTCGCTGTGGTTCGCGCTCGTCGGCGCGTGCCTCGTCATCTCGCTCACGCCCGGTGCCGGTGCGATCAACACGATGGCGAACTCGCTGGGCTCGGGCTGGGCGCGCTCGATCTGGGGGATCCTCGGCCAGCAGGCCGCCCTGGTGCTGCACGTCGCGATCGTCGCGGCGGGTGTCGGTGCACTGGTCAGCCGCTCGCACACGGCGTTCGAGATCATCCGGTACGTCGGTGCCGCGTACCTCGTGTACCTCGGCGTCCGGCAGCTCCGGGCGCGGCCCGGCCCGGACAGCGCGACGGCCGAGCGCGTCGTCGAGGGCGTGTGGCCGATGTTCCGCCGCGGGCTGCTCGTGAACCTCACCAATCCGAAGGCGATCGTCTTCTTCCTCGCGTTCGTCCCGCAGTTCGTGCGCCCCGACCGGCCGCTCGTGCCGCAGTACGGCGTGCTGGTCGCGACCGTCGTCGTGGTGGACGTGCTGGTCATGTGGTGCGTCTTCGCGCCGGCGGCGCGCGGGCTGGCGCGGGTCGTCGCGCGCGAGGACGGGCGGCGCGTCATCAACCGGGTGTTCGGCGGGCTGTTCGTCGGCGTCGGGGTGCTGCTCGCCACGGTCTGACCGGACGGGCTCCCGCGCGTCGGGCGATGCGCTGTCGAGACCGGCACTCGTCGACCGGCCCGACCGGCACCCCGTCCTGCTCGGCGGGCTCGTCGTGCACGCGGTCGCCCGCACCGCGAGCGCCGATCGCCCGCCGACAGCGGTGCACCCGTGCCATCATGCGGGCGTGCGAGCCCTCCCCGCCGTCGTGTCGTTGCTGCTGTAGCCGGGTGCTCCAGTGCCGACACCGGCCAGCAGTCAACGGCCAGATCTGCAGCGGCGGCCGCTTCACCTCGGTGATGGTGGTGTCGACCGCTGGGCTGAGCGAGCCGCTCCCGGTGCAGCAGGTCGTTGACGCCACCGAGGCTGCGCACCTTCGCGCGCTCCTGTAGGCCCGGGACGACGGCCTCACGTCCGAGGATGGCCGTCGCAACCTGTGGCGCGACGTGGGCCCGCGCGTCGGGCGATGCGCTGTCGAAACCGGCCTGACGGGAGTCACAGGGACGGTAGGGTCTCGCGGGTGCGGGGGCGGGACGTGCGGCTCCGCGGACGTGGTGGACCTGAGACGAGGAGTGTTCCCTGGTGCGCAAGATCGTGCGCTGGCTCGCAGTGGCCGTGGTGCTGACCGTGACGGGTTTCGGTGCTGCGGCGCCGGCGTCGGCCGCCGACGCGGTCGTCGACGTGCGGGCGTTCGTCGCCGCCGGGTTCCACGGGACGACCGACGACGACTACCGCGCGTGGGCCGAAGTCCTGGCGTCGGTGACGGACGGTCCGGCGACCCGTCAGTCCGCCACCGAGGCGCTCGCCGGGACGATCGTGGAGCTGCGGGCCTACGTCGACGGCGGCTACCTCGACCCGTGGTTCGCCGACGAGCGGCTGCGCGTCGCGCGCGTGCTCGATGCGGCGACGGGTCCGGCCGTCAGGGCCGGTGCGCAGGCGGCGCTGGCCAGCAGCGACCGGCAGGACCTGTCCGACTTCCTCACGAACGGCCTGCCGCTCGCGCAGTACGCCGACGACCGTCTGATGGCGTCGACGATGCTGACGGGCGGCGTGAACAACAGCGGCCCGGCGCTCGACGCGGCGGCGCAGGCAGCGCTCGCCGGCACGCCGGCGGAGCTGCGCGAGTTCCTGCTCGTCGGCCAGTTCGTGGCGCGCGCCGCCGACGCCGCCGCAGCCGCGCCGGTGCCCGCCGCGCCCGTGGTCCCCGCCGCACCGGTGGCACCGGCCGCACAGCCCGCCGCCGCCGCCCCGCGCCCGGCCGCCGCCGCGCCCACGCGCGTGCTGGCCGTGACGGGTCCGTCCGCGCAGACGGCGACGGGCGCGCTCGCCGCGGTGGCCATGGTGCTGGTCGGCGCGGGGCTGGTCGTCGCGGCACGGCGCCGCAGCGCGGCCTGAGCCGGTCCGCGACCGGTCCCGGTCGACGACCGCGGCACCCCGGCACGTCGGCCGGGGCGTCCGCGGGGGTCGGGCCCGTCAGTCGCGGGTGGCGATCGTCGCGAGGTCGCGGGTGGCGTACCGGTGGTGCTGCCACTCCTCCTCGAAGATCACGCCGAGGCACTGCCGCACGGTGACGGTGGGCTCGTCGGCGCCGCCGTCGCCCCACGGGTCGTGGCCGGCGTCCCGGTCGAGCTCGTCCTGCGTGAGGCCGGCGAGGTAGGCGCGGACCTGCGCGACGCGGTCGGCTCGCGCGGCGACCGCCTCGTCGAGGGTCACGGGCGTGCCGAGCGCGACCAGGCCGTACCGGTCCTCGAGCCCCTGCGCCTGCCAGAACAGCAGGCCGAGCGGGTGGAACGGCTGCTCGCGGCGCAGGATCGCGAGGTTGAGCCACGCGTCGGTCGCGAGCACGAGGTGCCGGACCGTCTCGGTCAAGGACCACTCGCCGTCGACCGACACGTCGACGGTGCCGGGCGGCAGCGTGCGGGCGCGGGCGATCGTCGTGTCCCACATGGCGACGAGCGCCTCGTATCCGGCGCGGAGCTCGTCGGGCGTGCGGGCGTGGAGCGCCGAGCGTTCCGGGTGCCGGCGGTCGAGCTCGGCGAGGAGGAGGGGCGCGACTTCGACGCCCCAGATCGTCAGGCCGTCGATGTCCCCGTCGATCTCGGCGTCCGTCAGCTCGACGCCGCGCATGCGGACGCCCTGGAGACCGACGTCGCGGAACTCGGCGCCGCCCATGCGGTCGCGGACGAACTGCGCGCCCCGCAGGTCCTGGTGCTGGAACCGGCTGCCCCGCCGGTCCTCGAACTCGATGTCGACCATGACGCCGAACGTACGCCGCCGGTCGGACATCCCCGAGGACGCCGGGGCGCGGTGGCTACAGTCGCGGCCCATGGCCGTCGTCACCGTCCCCGGTTCGAAGTCCGTGACCGCGCGCGCGCTCCTGCTCGCCGCGGCGGCGGACGGTCGCACCACGCTCGTCGACCCGTTGCGGTCCGACGACACCGAGGCGTTCGTCCTCGGCCTGCGTGCGCTGGGCTACACGGTCGCCGACGCGGGGCGCGAGTGGACGGTCGACGGGCGGCCCGCGGGTCCCGCCGTGCCGACCGCCGAGGTGTTCTGCCGTGACGGTGCGACGACCGCGCGGTTCCTGCCGGCGCTCGCGGCGACGGGGCACGGCACGTTCGCGTTCGACGCGTCGGACCAGATGCGACGCCGGCCGATGGCGCCGCTGACGCACGCGCTGCGTTCGCTCGGGGTCGGTCTGATCTTCCGCGGGGAGCCGGACCACCACCCGTTCGACGTCGTGGCGGACGGGGTCGACGGCGGCCGGATCCGGCTGGACGCCGGTACGTCGTCGCAGTTCCTCACCGCGCTGCTGCTCGTCGCGCCGCTGTTCCGCGACGGCCTGACGATCGAGGTCGAGGACCTCGTGTCGGTCCCCTACGTGGGGATCACGCTCGCGATGATGCGGGCGTTCGGGGTCGACGTCGCCGTCGACGGCGCGACGTACACGGTCCCGCCGGCGACGTACCGCGCGCACACGTACGCGGTGGAGCCGGACGCGTCCTCGGCGAGCTACTTCTTCGCGGCCGCGGCGGTGCTGGGCCGCACCGTGACCGTCCCCGGGCTGGGGTCGGGCGCGCTGCAGGGGGACCTGGGCTTCGTCCGGGTGCTCGAGCAGATGGGTGCCGAGGTGCGCCAGACCGCGTCGTCGACGACCGTCGTGGGCGGCCACCTGCGCGGCGTGACCGTCACCATGCGCGACATCTCCGACACGATGCCCACGCTCGCGGCGATCGCGCCGTTCGCGGACGGCCCGACGACCATCGTCGACGTGGCGAACACGCGCGTGAAGGAGTGCGACCGGCTCGAGGCGTGCGCGCAGAACCTCGCGCGTCTCGGGATCGAGGTGGAGACCGGCCCCGACTGGATCCGGGTCCACCCGGGGACGCCGACGGCGGGTCAGGTCGAGACGTTCCGCGACCACCGCATCGCGATGGCCTTCAGCATCACCGGCCTGCGGACGCCCGGGATCACGCTCGACGACCCGGCCTGCGTGAAGAAGACGTTCCCCACGTTCCACGAGGTCCTGGCGGAGACCGTCGCCGCGCTGGCGGGCGAGGCCCGCTGAGCCTCTCTCAGAGGTGGACGGTCTCGTTCTCGCCGCCGTCGTAGCGCTCGCCGGTGAGCTTCGACTTCACGAGGCTGAGGGCGGTCGTCAGCTTGTTGCCGGGCGCGTCCCAGTACTCGGCCGTCTCGCCGTGCACGACCAGCAGCACGAGCCCGGGTGTCTCGGGACCGTCGGGGAACCATGCCTCGGCGACGGGGTTCCACAGCTCGCGGGCCTTCGCGACGTCGCGGACCACCTCCGCGGTCCCGGACACCGAGACCCACGACGTACCGCCGACGAACGCGGCGTTCACCGGGCTGCCGTGCGCGATCTCGTCGACCTTGTGGCTGTCCGCGTCGGCGAAGAACCACAGGTCGCCGCTGAACTCGGCCTCCTGGATGCCCATCGGGCGGCTCACCAGGCGGCCGTCCGCCGAGACCGTCGTGAGCATCGAGACCTTGGAGTCGCGGATGAGCTCCGTGACCTTGGCGATGTCGTCGTCGACCCGGGCGGTGTCGTCGTCGTGCGTCATGCCGTGCTCCTCCGTCGTGGGAAGCGTCGCGCGTGCGCCGCCCGGCCACGGTAGGTCCGGTCGGGTGCGGTCGCACGACGGGGGTGCCGCGGGCGCGAGCCGCGGCCGGACGGCCCGGTCCGATAACGATGTCGAAGCCGTTAGGGTCGAACGCCAGGACCACCGCCGCCCCCGCCGCCGGGGTCCCGCACCCGTGAAGGAGAAGACGATGTCGTCCGACCAGCTCACGTTCGACAACCCCGTCGAGCGTCACGCGCACATCAAGCCGCACGCGTCGTGGCAGCCGCTCCCCGGCCTCGACGCGGAGCTCGACCCGAAGGCCGACCACGGCGAGACGACCTACCGCGGGACGGGCCGCCTGCCCGGGCGCAAGGCGCTCATCACCGGCGGCGACTCGGGCATCGGCGCGGCCGTCGCGATCGCGTTCGCGCGCGAGGGTGCCGACGTCGCGCTGAGCTACCTCCCGGAGGAGCAGGTCGACGCCGAGGCGATCGCCCAGGTCGTGCGCGCCGAGGGTCGGACGTGCGTGCTGCTGCCGGGCGACATCCGCGACCGTGAGTTCTGCCGCACGATGGTCGCCGACGCGGTGGCCGGGCTCGGCGGGCTCGACATCCTCGTGAACAACGCGGCCCACCAGGTCTACCACCCGTCGTTCGACGAGCTCGACGAGGCCGACCTCGACCGCACGATCCAGACCAACCTCTACGCGATGTTCTGGATCACGCGCGACGCGCTGCCCCACCTGCCGCCGGGCGCGACGATCATCAACAGCACGTCGGTGCAGGGCTACAACCCGTCGCCGATGATCATCAACTACGCGTCGACGAAGTTCGCGATCATCGGCTTCACCAAGGCGCTCGCGGCCGACCTGGCGCCGCGCGGCATCCGCGTCAACGCCGTCGCGCCCGGGCCCGTGTGGACGCCGCTCCAGGTCAGCGACGGGCAGCCGGCCGAGAAGCTGGACGGCTTCGGCGAGTCGTCGTGGCTGGGCCGCACGAGCCAGCCCGTCGAGCAGGCGCCCGCGTACGTGTTCCTGGCGTCGCCGGAGTCGAGCTTCGTCGTGGGCGAGGTCATCAACGTCAACGGCGGGGCGAACGTCCCCTGACGCGGCTACGCGAGCACGCGGCCCCCGGGGTCACGGGGCGCCGGGGTCGCGTGAACCTCACAGCGGGCACTCATGTCCGGCGCGAGACCTGCCGATCTGGTCAGTGCGTCCGACGACCACGGACCGGGCACCCGCTGCCCGACGTGAGGAGCCCGCCCGTCATGACCGCGTCACCGAAGCGGCACCGCCACCGTGCCGAGCCCGCGCCGCGCCGCCTGCCCGCGTGGTGCCGGTCGCGCGCCGTCGCGCCGCTCCTGAGCGTGGGCATCGTGACGGTCGCGGTCCTCACGAGCGCGAGCGCGAGCTCGCGCGGGCCGGCCGCGGGCGCCGAGCCGCACGACGTCCTGTCCGCCGCGCGGCTCTCGCCCGTCGCGGGCGCCGTGACCGCGCCCGCCGACGCGTCGTGGACCGCTCCCGACGCCGAGGCGTCGTGGCTCGCACCGGCGATCCGCGCGGAGGTCGACCGCATCGCCGCCGAGAAGGCCGAGGCCGAGCGGCTCGCCGCGGAGGCAGCCGCCGCCGCGGCCGCGCAGGCGGAGCACGAGGCGGCCGTCGCGAAGGCGGCGCGCGACAAGGCGGCTCGACGGGGCTCGGCCGGGTCGGCGCAGGTGCTCCCGTCGCGCACGCCCGTGGGCGAGGTCAAGCAGTACGCGGCGTCGCTCGTGGGCGCCGACCAGTTCGGTTGCCTCGAGGCGCTCTGGCAGCGCGAGTCCGGCTGGAACCCGACCGCGAAGAACCGGTCGTCGGGGGCCTACGGCATCCCGCAGGCGCTCCCGGGGACCAAGATGGCGTCCGCGGGCGCGGACTGGCAGACCAACCCGATGACGCAGGTCCGGTGGGGCGTGTCCTACATCCACGGCCGCTACGGCTCGCCGTGCGGGGCGTGGGCGCACTCGGAGTCGCACGGCTGGTACTGACCGGCGCGAACAGCCACGCGGTCGCCCCGCCGTGGCCGGGTCGGTGCAGGATCCCGACAACGGTTCCGTCAGTCGAGCGTGAGCGTGCGGGCGAGCGGCACCCCGGGCCGGTAGGCGAGGTGCGCGACCGACGGCGCGTCGAGCACGCACAGGTCGGCGCGCGCACCGACCCGCAGGTGGCCGACGTCGTCGCGGCGCAGCGCGCGGGCACCCCCGAGCGTCGCGGCCCGGACCGCCTGCTCGACGGTCATGCGCAGGTGTGCGACGCCGAGCGCGACCATGAGGGGCATCGACGTCGAGAAGCACGTGCCGGGGTTGCAGTCGGTGGCGAGCGCGACCTCGACGCCCGCGTCGAGCAGGCGGCGCGCGTCCGGGTACGGCGAGCGGGTCGACAGCTCGACGCCCGGCAGCAGCGTGACGACGGGCCCGCCGTGCCGGGCGGCGTCGGCCAGCGCAGTGACGTCGGCGTCGTCGAGGTGCGTGGCGTGGTCGACGCTCGCGGCGCCGACCTCGACCGCCAGACGGGCACCCGGTCCGGGGCGCAGCTGGTTGCCGTGCACGCGCAGGCCGAGACCGGCGCTCGCCGCCGCGGTGAGGACGGCGTGCGCCTCGTCGCGGTCGAACGCGAGCGGCGTGCCGGGCTCGCAGAAGACGTCGGCCCAGCGGGCGTGCGGCGCGCACGCGGCGAGCATCGGGCCCGTGACGAGCGCGAGGTACTCGCCCCGGTCGACGCCGGGCGGCACGACGTGCGCGCCGAGGAAGGTCGTCTCGGTCGTGACCTCGCGCGCGAGGCGGAGCAGGCGCTCCTCGTGCGCGACGTCGAGGCCGTACCCGCTCTTGACCTCGAGCGTCGTGGTGCCCTGCGCGCGTGCCTCGGCGACGAGCGCGGCGAGGCGGGTGCGGAGCTCGTCGTCGGTGGCGGCACGCGTCGCGGCGACGGTGCGGGCGATCCCGCCGCCGGTGTAGCGCGCGCCGGCCATGCGGTGCGCGAACTCGTCGGCGCGGTCCCCGGCGAAGACGAGGTGCGTGTGGGAGTCGACGAAGCCGGGGAGCACGGCCCGGCCGTCGACGTCGGTGCGGCGATCCGCGTCGGGTGCTGACGACGCCGGGCCGACCCAGGCGACGCGGCCGTCGTCGACGACGAGCGCCGCGTCGGGCAGCACGCCCAGCGGGCCGCTGAACCGCTCGTCGTGGGTGACGAGCTCCGCGACGCCGGTGACGAGGTGGGACGTCATCGGGCGCCCTCCGCGTCGCGCCAGGCTGCGGCGACCGCCCGTGCGAGCAGCGCGCCGACGTCGCCGAGGGCGTGCCGCCCACCCTCGACGCGGACGGTGCCGCCCACGACCACGGTGTCGACGTCGGCGCTCCCGGCGACGAGCACGAGCTGCGCCGGGTCGGCGCCGGCCGTGCGGGGCGTGTCGGTGCGGACGGCGACGAGGTCCGCGGGTGCACCGACGGCGAGGCGGCCGCCCGTGGGGTCGCCGAGCGCGGTGTGGCCGCCGGACGTGAGCAGGTCGACGAGCGTCGACGGGTCGAGCACGCCGCGCGACTCGCGAGCGACGCGCTCGTGCAGCTCGACGTCCCGCGCCTCGGCGAGCAGGTCGGTGCGGACGTGCTGGTCGGAGCCGACGGACAGGCGGCCCCCGGCGGCACGGAGCGCCGCGCCGGGGGCCAGGCCGTCACCGAGGTCGCGCTCGGTCGACGGGCACAGGCACGCGCCGACGGCTGCCGCGCCGAGGAGCTCGACGTCTACGGGGGAGACGTGGACCGCGTGCACGACGGTCGTCGACGGGCCGAGCGCACCGGCGTCGGCGAGCGTCCGCGCCGGCGTGGTGCCGTACGCGGCGAGGCAGTCGTCGTTCTCCGCGCGCTGCTCGGACAGGTGGACGTGGAGCGGTCGGCCGGTCGTGCGCGCGTGCGCGGCGACGGCGGCGATCGCGTCGCGGGGGACCGCGCGGACCGAGTGGACGGCGGTGCCGACGGTCAGCGTCGCGTCGGGGCGCAGTGCGTCGACCCGGGACGCCCACGTGTCGGCGTCGGCGTCGCCGAACCGCCGCTGCGGGCCGTCGAGCGGGCGGCCGAACCCGCCCGTGAGGTAGGCGGTGTCGAGCAGCGTGACCCGCAGGCCGGCGTCGCGGGCCGCGGTGCGCAGCGCCTCCGCCATGACGTTCGGGTCGTCGTACGGCGTGCCGCCCGGCGCGTGGTGCAGGTAGTGGAACTCGCCGACCGCGGTGACGCCCGCGAGCACCATCTCGGCGTAGGTGGCGCGTGCGAGGTCGAGGTACGTGTCGGGGGTGAGCGTGGCGGCCAGCGCGTACATGCGCGCGCGCCACGTCCAGAACGTGCCGCCGTCGGCGTGCGTCCGGCCACGCAACGCCCGGTGGAACGCGTGCGAGTGCGCGTTCGCGAAGCCGGGAAGGACGACGCCGGGGAGGCGGTGGTCGTCGGGTGCCACCGGGACGCCGACGTCGACGGCGGCGATCCGGCCGGACCGCGTCGTGAGCCGGACGTCGCGCGCGAGGCCGTCGGGCAGCCACGCCCGCGCGGCCCAGAACGACGACGGCGACGCGGTCACGCGCGGTCCCGCATGAGCAGGTGCTCGAGCGTGGTGGCGAGCGCGTCGACACCCGCGAGGCAGTCCGACTCGTCGGCGTCCTCGGCCGGGGCGTGCGAGACGCCCGTCGGGTTGCGGACGAACAGCATGGCGGTCGGCACGCCCGCCGCCGCGAGGATTCCCGCGTCGTGACCCGCGCCCGTCCCGAGCAGCGGCACGCGCGCGTCGGACCGGCCCCCTGGGACCGAGCCGGACGCCCCGACGCGGGTCTCGCCCAGCAGCGTCGCGACCTCGTCGGCCAGGTCCGCGTCGAACCACGTCACGGGCGTCCACGACTCCTCGCTCGGCCCCCAGCCTGCGAGCGCGGCCAGCACGGCGCGGACGCGCGCCTCGTCCTCGGCGCGCACGTCGAGCCACGCCGTGACCTGCGACGGGATCGCGTTCACGCCGTTCGGCTCGACCCGCACCTTGCCGACGGTCGCGAGCGCGCCCGCCTCGACGGCCGCCGCCCGCACGTGGTGGACGAACGCCGCGAGGTCGAGCATCGGGTCCCGACGGTCGGCGAGCGGCGTGGTACCGGCATGGTTCGCCTCGCCGCGCAGCTCGACCCGCCACCGCCCGTGCGGCCAGATCATCCGGCCGACGCCGACGGGCGCACCGGCGTGGACGAGCCCGCGGCCCTGCTCGACGTGCAGCTCGACGAACGCGCCGACGCGCGCGAGCGTGTCCGGGTCCCGCCCGAGCGTCGACGGGTCCCGCCCGGCCGCGCGCAGGGCGTCGGCCATCGTCGTGCCGTCGGCGTCCCGCAGCCCGCGGGCACGGTCCGCGTCGAGGACGCCGGAGATCAGGCGCGACCCCGCGCACGCGACGCCGAACCGCGCGCCCTCCTCGTCGACGAAGCACGCGACGCCGAGCGGCCGGGACGGCTGCACGCCGCGCGCCCGCAGGACGTCGAGCGCCGCGAACGCGCTGACGACGCCGAGCGGCCCGTCGAACGCGCCACCGCCGGGCACGGAGTCGAGGTGGCTTCCGGTGACGACGCCGGGTGTCGCGTCGGGGTCGCCCCACCACGCCCACTGGTTGCCGGCGCGGTCGACGACGAGGTCGAGCCCGCGCGCGGCGGCCTCCCCGGCGAACCACTCGCGCAGCGTGTGGTCGTCGCGCGTCCAGGCGAAGCGCTCGTACCCCCGCCCGTCGCCGGCCCGCCCGACGGGCGCGAGGTCCGCCCACGCCCGCCGGAAGGTCGCCGCCCCGACGTCGCTCACGCGTCGCCCTCGCGCATCGGGACGCGGATGCCGTGCGCGTCCGCGACCTCGTCGGCGCGTGCGTACCCCGCGTCGACGTGCCGGATGACGCCCATCGCCGGGTCGTTGGACAGGACCCGCGCGAGCTTGCGGGCGGCGAGGTCGGTGCCGTCGGCGACGGACACCTGCCCCGCGTGGATCGACCGGCCCATCCCGACGCCGCCGCCGTGGTGCAGCGACACCCACGTCGCCCCGGACGACGCGGCGACGAGCGCGTTGAGCAGCGGCCAGTCGGCGATCGCGTCGGACCCGTCGGCCATCGCCTCGGTCTCCCGGTAGGGCGACGCGACGGACCCCGCGTCGAGGTGGTCGCGCCCGATGACGACCGGCGCGGCGACGTCGCCCGACGCGACGAGCTCGTTGAACCGCAGCCCCGCCCGGTCGCGCTCACCGTGCCCGAGCCAGCAGATCCGCGCGGGCAGCCCCTGGAACGCGACCCGTTCCTGCGCGGCGCGGATCCAGCGGTGCAGGTGGTCGTCGTCCGGGAACAGGTCGAGCACGGCCGCGTCGGTCGTCGCGATGTCGCGCGGGTCGCCGGACAGCGCCGCCCAGCGGAACGGCCCCTTGCCCTCGGCGAACAGCGGCCGGATGTACGCGGGCACGAACCCGGGGATCTCGAACGCGCGGTCGTAGCCGCCGCGACGCGCCTCGTCGCGGATCGAGTTGCCGTAGTCGAACACCTCGGCGCCCGCGTCGAGGAAGCCGACCATCGCCTCGACGTGCCGGGCCATGGACTCGCGCGCGCGGTCGGTGAGCTCGTCGGGCTTGGTAGCGGCGTAGTCCGCCCACTCGTCGAGCGTCACCCCGACGGGCAGGTAGGCGAGCGGGTCGTGCGCCGACGTCTGGTCGGTCACGACGTCGACCTCGACGCCGCGCCGCAGCAGCTCGGGCAGCACCTCCGCGCAGTTCCCGGCGACGCCGACCGACAGCGCCGCCCGGTCACGCTTCGCGGCGAGGACCAGCGCCAACGCCTCGTCGAGCGAGCCCGCGACGCGGTCGAGGTAGAGGTCGTGCACCCGCCGCGCCAGGCGGGACCCGTCGACGTCGACGATGAGGCACGCGCCGCCGTTGAGGGTGACCGCGAGCGGCTGCGCGCCGCCCATCCCGCCGCACCCGCCCGTCACGGTGAGCGTCCCGGCGAGCGTCCCGCCGAAGCGCTGCGCGGCGACCGCGGCGAGCGTCTCGTACGTGCCCTGGAGGATCCCCTGCGTCCCGATGTAGATCCACGACCCGGCCGTCATCTGCCCGTACATCGTGAGGCCGAGGTGCTCGAGCCGGCGGAACTCCGGCCACGTCGCCCAGTCGCCGACGAGGTTCGAGTTCGCGATGAGCACGCGCGGCGCCCACGCGTGCGTCGTCAGGACGCCGACGGGCTTGCCCGACTGGACGAGCAGCGTCTCGTCGTCGCCGAGCGTCGTGAGGGTGCGGACGATCGCGTCGTACGCGTCCCACGAGCGGGCCGCGCGGCCGGTGCCGCCGTAGACGACCAGGTCGTCGGGCCGCTCCGCGACGTCCGGGTCGAGGTTGTTCATGAGCATCCGCAGCGGCGCCTCGGTCTGCCACGAGCGGGCGGTGAGCGTCGTGCCGCGCGGGGCGCGGACGGGGCGGGGACCGGCGGTCATCGGACCTCCTCGGTGGACGTGGCGAGCGGGGTGCCGTCGGCGGCGGCCAGGACGGCGCCGCACGCGACGAGGGCGGTGACCGTCTCCAGGTCGGGCGCGAGGTAGGCGTCGGGCCCGGGACCGGCGACGCCGCATGCCCGCAGCAGGTCGCGGACGGCCCCGGCCGCGGGTGCGGGTGCGAGCGGTGCCCGCAGGTCGAGCGCCCGCGTCGCGGTGAGCACCTCGATCGCCAGCACGCGGCCCAGCGCGTCGACGGCCCGCCGCAGCTTGCGCGCCGCGTGCCAGCCCATCGACACGTGGTCCTCCTGCATCGCCGACGACGGGATCGAGTCGACGCTCGCCGGCACCGCGAGGCGCTTGAGCTCGCTGACCAGCCCGGCGGCGGTGTACTGCGCGATCATCAGGCCGGAGTCGACGCCCGGGTCGTGCGCGAGGAACGCGGGCAGCCCGTGGTTGCGGGCGACGTCGAGGAACCGGTCGGTGCGCCGCTCGGACATGCTCGCGACGTCGGCGACGGCGATCGCGAGGAAGTCGAGCACGTACGCGACCGGCGCCCCGTGGAAGTTCCCGTTCGACTCGACGCGTCCGTCGACGGTGACGACGGGGTTGTCGACCGCGGCGGCGAGCTCGCGCTCCGCGACCGTGCGGGCGTGCGCGACGGTGTCCCGTGCGGCGCCGTGCACCTGCGGCGCGCACCGCAGCGAGTACGCGTCCTGCACGCGCGTGCAGCCCGGCCCGCGGTGGCTGGCCATGATCCCCGACCCGCGCAGCAGCCCCCGCAGGTGAGCCGCCGACGCGGCCTGGCCGGGGTGCGGGCGCAGCGCCTGCAGGTCGTGGGCGAAGACGGTGTCGGTGCCGAGCAGGCTCTCGACGCTCAGCGCGGCGGCGACGTCGGCCGTCGCGAGCAGCCGGTCGAGGTCGTGCAGCGCGAGCACGAGCTGCCCGAGCATCCCGTCGGTCCCGTTGACGAGCGCGAGGCCCTCCTTCTCGGCGAGGACGACGGGCACCAGGCCCGCGTGCGCGAGCGCGTCGGCCGCGGGCACGAGCGCCCCCGACGCGTCCCGGACGTCGCCCTCACCCATGAGCGCCAGCGCGCAGTGCGCGAGCGGTGCGAGGTCGCCCGAGCAGCCGAGCGACCCGAACTCGCGCACGACGGGCGTGATCCCGGCGTCGAGCATCGCCGCGTACGCCTGCGCGGTGGACGGCCGGACCCCGGTCCGACCGGTCGCGAGCGTCGACAGCCGCAGCAGCATCAGCGCACGGACGACCTCGCGCTCGACCTCCGGCCCGGTGCCGGCCGCGTGCGACCGGACGAGGCTGCGCTGCAGGTCGGCACGCCGGTCGGCCGGGATCCGCCGCGTCGCGAGCGCGCCGAAGCCGGTCGAGACGCCGTAGTGCGGCTGGGTGTCGCCGGCGAGCGTGTCGATGACCGCCCGGCCGGCGGCGACAGCGTCGAGCGCCTCCGCGGCCAGCGTCACCCCGGCGCCGTCCCGGGCGACGGCGACGACGTCCTCGACGGACACCGGCCCGACCCCGACGACGACCGTCCGCCTGCTCTGCCCCGAGGGCATGGTCGACGTGGGGTCGGGCGACGGCTCGACGGTCGTGCTCATGCGCCCATGACACCGCCGCACGGCGCTCGCGGTCGCCGGGGTGCCAGGCGATACCGTCTGGGATACCAGACGACGTGCGAGCGGAGGTGGACCGTCGTGCCGAGCTCCGACGTCCCCGCCGCCGATGCGACGCTGCGCCTCCTGCGGCACCTGTCGCGCACCGGGCCGATGCCCGCCGCGGCCCTCGCCCAGGCCGTCGGCCTGCCCCGGTCGACGACGTACCACCTGCTCACGGTGCTCCGCGAGCACGGGTTCGTCGCGCACCTGCCGGAGGAGCGCCGGTACGGCCTCGGCCTCGGCGCGTTCGAGCTCGGCTCGGCCTACTCGCGGCAGGCGCCCCTCGCGCGCGCGGCCCGTCCCGTGCTCGCGCGGCTCGTCGACCAGGTGGGCGAGAGCGCGCACCTCGCGGTCCTGCACGGGCGCGAGGTGCTCTACGTCGTCGAGGAACGCGCCGCCCGCAGGCCCGCGCTCGTGACCGACGTCGGCGTCCGGCTCCCCGCGCACCTCACCGCGAGCGGCCGCGCCATGCTCGCCGACCTGCCCCGGTCGCAGGTGCGCGCGCTCTTCCCCGACCGTGCCGCGTTCGTCGACCGGACGGGCCTCGGACCCAGCCGCCCGGCCGAGCTCCGCGACGTCCTCGTCGAGGTCCGCCGGCGCGGGTGGGCGTCCGAGGACGGTGACGTCACGACGGGCTTCGCGTCCGTCGGCGTCGCGGTCCACGACCACACGGGCCACCCCATCGCGGGGCTCGCGGTGACGTTCGCGCGCGCCGACGTCGACGATTCGGCCGCGGAGCAGCTCGCCCGCGCCGCGCAGCGCGCCGCCGCCGACCTGAGCCGCCGCGTGGGCGGGACGGGCTGACGGCTCGGTCCGTAGGCTCCGGGGATGAGCGACGTGGTGTCGGTGACGGAGCTCGACGCGCTGGTCGACGAGGCGCTCGAGCAGGACGGTCCGCGCGAGGCGGCGGGCGTCGTCCGCGTCCGCGTCGGCGGCGAGGTGCTCCTCGAACGCGTGTGGGGCGTGGTCGACAGGCGCTGGGGGCGCCCGCTCACGCCCGACGACCGGATGCCGATGGCGTCGGGCAGCAAGGGGTTCACGGCGCTCGCGGTCCTGGCCCTGGTCGCCGACGGGACGCTCAGCCTCACGACGACCGCGCGCGACCTGCTCGGCGACGACCTGCCGGCGATCCCCGACGACGTCACGCTCGAGCACCTGCTGTCGCACACGTCGGGCCTCTCGGACGTGATCGACGACGACGCCGACGAGGACGCGTACCTGCTCGACGTGCCGGTGCACACGCTCGTCTCGCCCGAGGACTACCTGCCGGTGCTGGGACGGGTCGTCCGCGAGCGCGCCCCGGGCGGCCCGCTCGAGTACCGCAACGCCGCGTTCGTGCTGCTCTCGTTGCTCGCGCAGCGTGCGTCGGGCGTCCCGTTCCACGACCTCGTCCGCCGGCGCGTGCTGCGCCCCGCCGGCATGACGCGCACCGACTTCCTGCGCTCCGACGAGCTTCCGCCGGACGCGGCGATCGGCTACGTGCGGGTGGGCGACGCATGGCGCTCGCACGTGCTGCACCTGCCGGTGGTCGCGGGCGGCGACGGCGGCGCGTACACGACCGCGGCGGACATGGAGCGGTTCTGGGACGCGCTGCTGGGCGGCCGGATCCTGCCGCCGGACCTGGTCGTGCAGGCGACCACGGCGCACGCGACGACGGACGACGGCGCGTACGCCTACGGGCTCGGTGTGTGGCTGCCGCCCGAGGCTCCCGGCGTCGTGCAGCTGGAGGGGGAGGACGCGGGCGTCTCGTTCTGGTCGGCGCACCGCCCGGAGAGCGCGGGAGCGGGGCCGGAGGCGACGGTGACGGTCGCGGGGACGACAGCGCGTGCGGCGTGGCCGGTCGCCCGTGCCGTCGGTGATCGCCTGCGCCTCACGACCGCCGGCTGAGGAGCGGGGGGCGACCCGAACGGCGCACGCGCGGCGCTCGTCCGGGTGCCGATCGCGTCGCGCCGACTTAGCCTGCCGCGCGTGAGTCAGCCAGCGCCGTCGGACGTCCCCGCGCCCCCGGGGCGGTCCGCGCCACGGCACGGTCGGGCCGGGCAGCGCGGCCGCTGGCCGGGTCGCGCCCGCAGCGCGGTGCTCGTCGTCGCGGCCCTCCTGACGGTCGGCGCGGGCACGGTCGCGGCGGACACCGACGACGAGGCCGGGGAGCCGGCGACCCTGCGCGCGGCCGCGGAGCCGCGGCCGACCGCGGCGCGACCCTCGCCGACGCCCACGCCGACGTGCACGCCCGCCCCGGTCGAGCAGCAGGCCGCCGCCGTGCTCGTCGTGGGCCTCCCGGGCGTGACCCGGCCCGACGACCCGCTCGCGACCGAGGTCACGGGCCTGGGCGTCGGCGGGTTCTTCCTGTCCGAGAGCAACGTCGTCTCGACGCGTCAGGTGACCGCGCTGACGCAGGGGCTGCGCGCGCAGGCGGGCCGGCCGGTCGTCGTCGCGACCGACGAGGAGTCGGGCCGCGTCGCACTGATGCGTGAGCTCGTCGGCGCCGGTCCGTCCCCGCGCAGGATGGCCGCGCGCGAGACCCAGGCCGAGGTGCGGGCGCGTGCCGCCGAGACGGGGACCGTGCTCGCGCAGGTGGGGATCGACGTCGACCTCGCCCCGGTCCTCGACCTCGACGACGGCCCGGCGGGCGGCGTCATCGGCGACCGGTCGTTCAGCGCCGACCCGACGACCGCGGCAGAGTACGGGCTCGCGTACGCGACGGGCCTGGCCGACGCCGGCGTCACACCGACCGTCAAGCACTTCCCGGGGCACGGCCGCTCGACGGTCGACTCGCACACGGCGTCGTCGCTCGTCGAGGCGACGCTCGACGACCTCACGGCTTCGGACCTGGTGCCGTTCCAGCGAGCGATCGACGCGGGTGCGCCCGTCGTGATGATGAACCACCTCGAGTACGCCGTGCTCGACCCGGACCTGCCCGCGTCGCTGAGCCCGCGCGCGTACGCGCTGCTGCGCGACCTGGGCTTCCGCGGGGTCGCGATCACCGACTCGGTCGGGATGGGTGCGGTGAACACGCGCTGGGACTTCCCCGAGGCGGCGGTCATGGCCGTCGCGGCGGGGGCCGACGCGGTGCTCGCGACCGACGGCGCGCAGGCGGTCCGGATGCGCGACGCCCTGGTCGACGCGGTCGCGTCGGGGCGGCTTCCGGAGGAGCGTCTCGCGGAGGCCGCGGCCCGGGTGACGGCGCTCGCGGGCGGCGACCCGCGCGCGATGTCGTGCCGCGACCTGGCCCTGCCGAGCCTCGTACGGCCGGACCCCACGGGTTCGCCGACTTCCGCTGTTCCGCAGCCCTGACCTGCGCCGTCGCTGTGGGTGGCAGGGCGTACGGTCGCGCGCGTGATCACACGCTTCCCCTCGCACGTCGGCGATCCCACGTGCGCGAGCGCCGTGCGCGCCGGCGGCTTCCTGTTCCTCGCGCACCACGCGGGCGGCTTCGACCGTCGGGAGTACGCCGCGCAGACGAGAGCGACGCTCCGGAGCCTCGGCGAGACGTTGGCCGCGGCGGGCGCCGGCTTCCAGGACGTCGTCCAGGTGACGCTCTGGGTGCGTGAGCAGACGGACGAGATGCGGGGCGCGTGGGACGTGTTCGGCGAGTTCTTCGGCGACCAGCCGCCGGCGCGCATGACGGCGACGACCGAGTTCTTCGACCCGGCGTGCCTCGTCATGGTCGACGCGGTCGCGTACGTGGGGGACGAGGCGTAAGGACGCGTCCGGCCGGCCGGGCCGTCGAGGCGGGGTCCGGTAGATTGCGGCTGCCCGCGCCGTCGGACCTCTCCGGGCCGCGGTCGTGAGGCCCGGGCGCGAGGGGGTGGGGTGTGGCGACGATGGCCGACGTCGCGCGCCGCGCCGGCGTCTCGGCGAAGACGGTCTCGAACGTGCTGAGCGGCTACCCGTACATCCGCGAGGCGACGCGTGAGCGCGTGATGGCCGCGGTCGACGAGCTCGGGTACGAGATCAACGTGACGGCCCGGATCTTCCGGTCGGGCCGCACGGGCGTCGTGGGCCTCGCGGTCCCCGAGCTCGGTCAGCCGTACTTCGGCGAGCTCGCGGACGAGATTCTGGAGGCCGCGCGCCGCCGCGGGCTGCACGTGGTCATCCAGCCGACCGGGTTCACGCGCGAGGGCGAGCTCGCCGCGCTGCGCGAGCCGCGCCGGAAGCTCGTCGACGGCCTGCTGTTCAGCCCCGCCGCGCTCGAGCAGGCCGACGCGCACCTGCTGGACGACCTCGGGTACCCGCTCGTGCTGCTGGGCGAGCAGATGTTCTCGACGAAGGTCGACCACGTGACGATGCAGAACGTCGAGGGTGCGCGCGCGGCGACGGACCTGCTGCTGGACGCGGGGCGACGGTCGGTCGCAGCGATCGGCATGCTGCACTCGCCGACGGCGGGCTCGTCGAACCTGCGGTTCACGGGGTACCGCGAGGCGCTCGCGGCGCGGGGTCTGCCCGTCGACCCGCGGCTGCTGGGCTGGGCGGACGACGGCTGGCACCGGGGCAACGGCGCGCGCGCGATGGAGCAGGTGCTCGACTCCGGGGTGGAGGTCGACGGGGTGGTGGCGTTCAACGACGCCCTGGCGCTCGGGGCGATGTACGCGCTGCAGGTGCGGGGCCGGTCGATCCCGGGCGACGTGGCGGTCGTGGGGTTCGACGACATCGAGGACGCGCGGTACTCGATGCCCGCGCTGACGACGGTCGACCCGGGCCGCCGGGACATCGCGGACGTCGCGGTGGGCCTGCTGCACGACCGGCTGACCGCAGCGCCCGGTGCAGCCGCGGCGGAGCCCGTCCTGCGCGTCGCCGACATGCGCATCGTCGAGCGCGGCAGCACCCCGGCCCGGCGCTGACCTGCTGAGCGCTCTCGCGGTCCTCGTCACCCGACGCCGGCGACGCGGAGGGTGCTGACGGCGCCGCACGTTGCGCGCCGACGGGTCGAAAACCAGGGAAGCCAGCGCCGATAGTTGCGGCCGCGCGGCGTGGGATCGATCCCATACGACGCATAGCGCGGATGCCTCATGACGCATTCAGGTGCTCGTCTACACCGGTGAAGTCACCCGAAGGTGTGCTGAAACGCTTCGTTCTGGCTTTCGCAACTTTCCGTACCGGTCAAGCGCGTTGACCGGCAGTTTCGGCGCCGCGAAGGTGACGTGCCGGCTCCCGCTGGAGCCAACGACCACCACCAAGGAGGGTTCGATGACGACCCCACGCCCGACGCACCGGCGAGGCCGTCTCGCCGCCGCCGCCGGCTGTCTGGCCGCCGCTGCGCTGGCCGTGACGATCGCCGTCCCGGCCGCCGCCGCCGGCAGCACGCTGCAGGCCGCCGCCGCCGAGACCAATCGCTACTTCGGCACCGCCATCGCCGCGAACAAGCTGAGCGACGGCACCTACACGAACATCGCGAACCGCGAGTTCAACATGATCACGGCCGAGAACGAGATGAAGATGGACGCCACGGAGCCCAACCGTGGCCAGTTCAGCTACTCCAACGGCGACCGGATCGTGAACTGGGCCCGCCAGAACGGCAAGCAGGTCCGCGGGCA
>NZ_JAPESW010000054.1 GCF_028527925.1 Cellulomonas fimi | reverse complement strand
GGGGGCAGCACGCCGTGCAGCCGCGTCTCGCGCATCGCCTCGCCGAGCGCGCCCGACGGCAGCAGCAGCGCGATGTGCTCGAGCGGGCCGGGCAGGCTGCTCGCAGGCACGATGACGCCGCCCGCGATCGTCGCGAACCTCGTCGGGCAGATCGTCATCGTCGGCACCGGCGGCGCCGTGCGGCTCACCGGGTCGGGGCTCGGCTGCTCGACCTGGCCGCAGTGCGAGCCCGGCGAGTTCACGCCCCGGTTCCACGAGGCGACCTCGATCCACCCGTTCATCGAGTTCGGCAACCGGACCATCACCGGCGTGCTCGGCATCCTCGCGATCGTCGTCGCGCTGCTCGTCTTCTCCGACCGCAGCCGCTCCGCCGCGTACCGCTGGCTCGGCCTCGCGCCGCTCGCCGGCGTCGCGGTGCAGGCCGTCGTCGGCGGCATCACCGTGCTCGTCGACCTGCACCCCGCGATCGTCGGCGGTCACCTGCTCATCTCGATGGCGCTCATCGCCGCGTCGACGTGGCTGCTCGTGCGGTCCGCCGAGGGCGACGCACGACCCGAGCCTCTGGTCGACCGCACGACGTACGGCCTGCGCTGGCTGCTCGCCGCGCTCACCGTCGTCGTGCTCGTGCTGGGGGTCGTCGTCACCGGCGCCGGGCCGCACTCGGGCGACGAGGAGGTCGGCTACCGGTTCGCGGTCGACCCCTACGCGATGGCACGCGTGCACGCGGCGTCGGTCTGGCTCTTCGTCGCGGTGCTCGCCGTCATGCTGTGGCGGGTCCTGCGGTCGCACGTCGGCGGTCGGCCGCGCACAGTCGGCCTCGTGCTGCTCGGCGTGACGCTCGGGCAAGGGCTGATCGGGTACGTCCAGCTCTTCACGGGTCTCCCGATCGCGCTGGTCAACCTGCACATGGTGGGGGCGGCACTGCTCGCCGCGGGCGTCGTGTCGTTCTGCGGCACGCTCCGCACGCGCGGACCGGCGCCCGTCGTCCCGGGCGCCGGGGCCCCTGCGGCGGCACCGCTGACGGCGGTCTGACAGCGGACCGACAGCGGCCCGACAGCGGCCCGACGGCCCGCGCGACGCGCTGACAGCGGGCTGACAGCGGGGTCCGCCCACCCTGGTCACGACAACGACCAGGGAGGACACCATGACCCATCACACCTGGGCCATCGAGGCCGAGGGCCTCGTCAAGACGTTCGGCGAGCAGCGCGCCGTCGACGGCGTCGACCTCACCGTCCGGACCGGCACCGTCTACGGCGTGCTGGGACCGAACGGTGCGGGCAAGACGACGACGATCCGCATGCTCGCCACGCTCCTGCGCCCCGACGCCGGCACCGCCCGCGTGTTCGGGCGCGACGTGGCCCGTGAGCCGCACGTCGTGCGCCAGCTCATCGGCGTGACCGGCCAGTACGCGTCGGTCGACGAGACCCTGAGCGCGACCGAGAACCTCGTGCTCTTCTCGCGCCTGCACGGCCTGTCCCGTTCCGCCGCCCGCACCAAGTCGGCCGACCTGCTGGAGCGGTTCGGCCTCACGGAGGCCGCGAACAAGCCGCTGCGCAACTTCTCCGGCGGCATGCGGCGCCGCCTCGACCTCGCGGCGAGCCTCATCGCGCAGCCGCCGCTCATCTTCCTCGACGAGCCGACCACGGGCCTCGACCCGCGGACCCGCGCGCAGATGTGGGACACGATCCGCGAGCTCGTCGCGACCGGCTCGACCGTGCTGCTCACGACGCAGTACCTCGACGAGGCCGACCAGCTCGCCGACCGCATCGCGGTCATCGACCGTGGCCGCGTCGTCGCCGAGGGCACCGCCGACGAGCTCAAGTCGGCCGTCGGCACCCAGTCGCTGCAGCTGCGCCTCGCCGACCCGGGCCAGGTGCTCGCGGCCGCGGCGACGATCCGCGACCGGTTCCGCGTCGAGCCGACCGTCTCCCCCGAGGCGGCGCGCCTGACGCTCCCGCTGGACGACCCCGCCGCAGTGACCGACCTGCTCGTGCTGCTGCGCGAGCGCGGTCTCGCCGTCGACGAGCTGTCCATGCAGAAGCCCTCGCTCGACGAGGTCTTCCTCACGCTCACCGGCCACCCGGCCGAGGCGTCCGACGACGCGGACTCCTCCGCGCCCGAGCACGCGGCCGACGCCGCAGGAACGACGGTGAACGCATGAGCGCCACGACCCTGTCCCCCACCACCCGCGTCCCGGCCGACCTCGCGCACACCGTGTCGTGGCCCGTCGCGGTCAAGCAGTCGCTCACCATGGCGTGGCGCGGGCTGCTCAAGGTCCGCCGCACGCCCGAGCAGCTGTTCGACGTGACCCTGCAGCCGATCATCTTCACGCTCATGTTCACGTACATCTTCGGCGGGGCGATCTCCGGCAGCGTGCGCGACTACCTGCCGATCATCATCCCGGGCATCCTCGTCCAGACGGTCCTGACGACCTCGGTCGTCACCGGGGTCCAGCTCCGTGAGGACATGGACAAGGGCGTGTTCGACCGCTTCAAGTCGCTGCCGATCGCGCGCGTCGCACCGCTCGCCGGCGCGCTCGTCGCGGACGCGGTCCGGTACCTCATCGCGACGACCCTGACGTTCACGATGGGCTACGTCATGGGCTACCGGCCCGGCGGTGGGATCGGCGGCGTCGTGCTCGCGGGCCTGCTCGTCATCCTGTGCTCGTGGTCGCTCAGCTGGATCTTCGCGTTCTTCGGCGTCGTCGGCCGCACCGCGTCGTCGGTGCAGGGCATCTCGTTCCTGGTGCTCTTCCCGCTGACGTTCCTCTCGAACGCCTTCGTCGACCCGTCGACGATGCCGCGCCCGCTCCAGGTGTTCGCCGAGGCCAACCCCGTGTCGCACCTCGTCACGGCCGTGCGCGAGCTCGCCAACACGGCGACTGTGACGCACGAGGTCGGTCTTGCTCTGCTGGGCTCCGCGGTCGTGGTCGCGGTCTTCGCGCCGCTCGCGGTCAGGGCGTACATGCGCAAGGCCTGAGCGCAGGACGACGGACGCCCCGGGAACCGCTCCCCGGGGCGTCCGTCGTGCGTGCGCGCCCGTCAGCGCCAGAGGGCGTCGACGAGGGCCAGCGCCCGCGCCGCGGCGTGTCGACGGCCGACGGCCCGCGCCCGCGCACGTGCCGCATCCACGCGGTCCGACCCCAGCAGCTCCCGAGCCCGCGCCTCGAGCGGCGCCCGGTGCAGCATCGGCAGGTCCTGGCGCGAGCCCAGCAGCTCGGCAAGGAAGAAGAGCTCGAGCCCGTCGTCGACCCGGCTGCCGCCGTCCACGACCGCCCACGCGGCCGTGCCGAGACCGACGGCCGCCGTGCCGAGGACGGGGTGGTCGACCGCGTCGGCCGCGCGCACGAGCTGCCACTCGTGCACGTGCCGCGCGAGGGCGGGTGCCGGGGCGCTCGGAGCGGGCCGACCCTCGCGGGCGGCTTCCGGTGCGAGCACGAGGCGGGCGATCCAGCCGACCGTGATCATGATGAACCACGGCGACGTCCGCTCTCCGCCGCCGTCGGGCCCGAACGCGTCGTACGCGGTGCGCAGGTGGTCGAGCGCGGCGCCGACGTCACCCTCGGCGGCCGCGATCTCGCCGCGTCCGGCCTGCTCGAGGGCCGCGAGCTCGGACGACTGCCAGGTGGTGCGGCCCGTGCGGCCCGACGCGGCGACCTCGGCGAGCGCGTCGCACCGGTCGCGGGCCGTCGCCAGGTCCCCGGCCCCCACCGACGCGGCGAGCTCGAGCCAGGCGACCTGGTGCAGCTCCTCCTCGGCGACCAGGCGGCCCATCCCGGTGCGCGCCACCGACACCCACCGCAGCGCCTCCTGGGCGAGCCCTTCCTCGGCCGCGAGCTGGGCGAGGAACGACGCGTTGTTCGCCTCCGCCCAGACGTCACCCCGGGCGACGCCGAGCACGTACGCCTCCTCGATCCACCGACGTGCGACCTCGAGCCGGCCCGAGTTCTCCGCGAGCTGCGCCGACAGCATGTGGCCCATCATCGCGAGGTACGTGTCGGTCGACCGCCGGAGGTCCGCGAGCTCGCGCGCCATCCCGGCGACCGACCCCGCGAGCGCGAGCCCCGCGAACGCACGCGTCCGGGGACCCAGCTGCGACCCGAGCTCGCGCACGACGAGCCGCAGGCGCGCGAGCGCGCGAGCCGTGCTCCCGGCGTCCCCGAAGATGCCCATCGCGGCGAGCTCGGTGAGCGCGAGCGCCGTCGCGTCGGCGTGCCGCGGCTCGACCCGCCACCCGTGCGTGCCCGCGAGCAGGTCGAGGCCGAGACCGAAGACCTGCTCGTGCGCACCTCGCAGGCTCCAGTACCCCGTGAGAGCGACGTACAGCGTGTAGGCCTCGCCCGACAGGCCACGGTCGAGCGCCGTGCGGAACGCCAGCAGCAGGTTGTCCTGCTCGCGGCGCAGCGCGCGCATGGCCGCGGGCTGGTCGCCGTCGACGAGCGCGGGGGACCAGCGGGCGGCGAACGCGAGGGCCCACGCGAGCATCGCGTCCAGGGCGGCGTCGTGCTCGCCCGCCTCGGTGAGGCGCAGCTGGCCGAACTCGCGGACCGTCTCCAGCATGCGGTACCGGACGACCGGCTCGTCGTCGCCCTCGCCGCGGTCCTCCACGACGCTGCACAGGGACTGGAGCACGAGGCCGTCGAGCGCGTCGAGCACGTCCCAGTCGTCGTCGGTGCCGACTCCGTCGTCGGTGACGGCCGTCGCGGTCGCCAGCCGGCCGAGCGTCGCGGCCGCGTCGAGGTCGAACCCGTCGGGCAGCAGGGACAGGCGTCGCAGCACGCGCTGCTGGTCGTCGTCCAGCAGGTGCCAGCTCCAGTCGATGACCGCCTCGAGCGTGCGGTGCCGGTCAGGCGCGAGACGGTCCCCCGACCGCAGCAGCGCGAACCGGGCGACGAGGCGACGCTCGACCTCCTCGACCGTCATGGTGCGCACCCGCGCAGCGGCGAGCTCGATCGCGAGCGGCAGCCCGTCGAGCCGCGTCGCGATGCGCGCCACGACGTCGACCGGCAGCGCGACCCCCGGCCGGGCGGCGCGCGCGCGTTCGCGGAACAGCTCGACGGCGGCGCCGTGACCGCCGTCGACCGGCAGCGGCGCGAGCGGGTGCACGCGCTCCCCCGCGACGAGGAGCGGCGTGCGGCTCGTCGTGAGGACCCGCAGGCCCGGCACGGCGGCGAGCAGCGCGTCCGCGCACTGGGCGGCCCCGGCGACGACGTGCTCGCAGTTGTCGAGCACGAGCAGGGTGGGGACCTCCCCCAGCCGCTCGGCGATCCGGCCGGTGGCGTCGGGCGTCGGCGGGAGCCGGTCACCGAGCCGCGCGCTGCGTGCCCCGTGCGCGAGGCCGAGCGCCGAGGCGATCGCGGTCTCGACGTCGACGTCGGAGCGCACGCCCGCGAGCTCGACGACGACGACCCACGCGTCGTCCTGGGCACGCCGGCCCACCTCCTGCGCGAGGGTCGTCTTGCCGAGGCCGCCCGTGCCGAGCACGGTGACGAGGCGGGCGTCCGCCCAGGCTGCGTCGACCGCCGCGAGGTCGTCGGCGCGTCCCAGCAGCGCGTGCCGCGGCGCGCGCAGACCCACCGGGTGCCGCGCGGGCACGCGTCGCGACGAGCTCCTCCCGCCGTCCCCCGCCGGCGGCGGCACGGCCGCCGACGTCCCGAGCGACGCGTCCACGGCCCCGGCGAGCAGCTGCTCGTTGAGGGCGACCAGGTCGGCCCGCGGGTCGGCGCCGAGCTCGTCGGCCAGGACGTCGCGGAGCCGCGCGAACGTGCGCAGCGCGTCGGTGGTGCGGCCCGCCGCGGCCTGGACGCGCATGAGACGCAGCTGTGCGTCCTCGTCGGCCGGCGCGGAGCCGGCCGCCGTGGCGGCGAGGTCGAGCGCCTCCTCGGGCCGGCCGAGCGCGAGCAGCGCCTCCACCTCGACGGCCGCGAGCGCGTCCCGCGCGGAGCGGGCCGCGTCGGCGAGCGCGTCCGCGAGGCCCAGCGCGGCGTCCGCGACGTCCGGCCCCGCCGTGCCACGCCACAGCGACGTCGCCTCGCGCACCGCCGCGAGCGCCGCCCGGGGGTCACGCGCGAGCAGCACGCGGGCGTCGGCGGACGCCCGCCGGACGACCGACAGGTCCGACGTCCCGCCGAGCCGGTACCCACCGTCCTGCGACTCGACGACCTGCGCGCTCGCCGCGGCGCGCGTGCGCGACACGACGGTCTGGAGCGCACCGCGGGGGTCGGCGGGCGGGTCGTCGGGCCACAGCTCGTCCGCGAGCGCGCGCCACGGCACGGTCGCACCGTCGGCGAGCGCGAGGGCGACCACGAGCGCGCGGGCGCGCGGCCCGCCCGGCGAGACGGAACGGTCGCCGGCGGCCACGAGCACGGGGCCCAGCACGGAGGCGACGACTGCGGGCACCGGACCACTCTAGGTCCGCAGGCGTGATCGCCGACCGCGCCACGACCGCGGTACGCGCGGCGTGACCTGGTCGGACGTCGGCACGGGCGGTGGTCGCCGACGCGCGTCCCGCGCACCGGCGGTCGCCGGCGCCTCGGCACGAACGGGATAAGCCGGGACGAATGTGGGCGGTGGTCCCTACGCTGCTGTGCCATGACCGACGCGATCACCGCCACCGGCCTGGTGAAGCGGTACAAGGACGTCACGGCGCTCGACGGCGTCGACCTCACCGTGCCGACCGGCTCGGTGCTCGGTCTGCTCGGCCCCAACGGGGCGGGCAAGACCACCATCGTCCGCATCCTCACGACGCTGCTGCACCCCGACGCGGGCTCGGCGACGGTCGCGGGCGTGGACGTGCGGACCCACCCCCGCGAGGTGCGTCGCCGCATCGGCCTGTCCGGCCAGTACGCCGCGGTCGACGAGTACCTCACGGGGTTCGAGAACCTCGACATGATCGGGCGGCTCTACCACCTCGGTGCGAAGAGGTCGCAGGCCCGGGCTCGCGAGCTGCTCGCGGCGTTCCGGCTGGAGGAGGCGGCCGACCGCCCCTCCAAGACGTACTCGGGCGGCATGCGGCGACGCCTCGACCTGGCGGGCGCACTCGTGGCCGACCCGCCCGTGATCTTCCTCGACGAGCCGACGACGGGCCTCGACCCGCGGGGCCGGGCCGACATGTGGGAGGTCATCCAGAACCTCGTCGAGGGCGGCACGACGCTGCTGCTCACGACGCAGTACCTGGAGGAGGCCGACCTGCTCGCGGACGAGATCGTGGTCATCGACCACGGACGCATCATCGCGCAGGGTACGTCCGACCAGCTCAAGCTGCAGGTGGGCGGCGAGCGCCTCGAGCTCACCGTGCGGGACCCGGCGCGGCTCGACGACGCACGTCGTCTCCTCGAGCCGCTCGGCGTCGGCGCGGCGACGGTGGACCACGGTCGACGGTCGCTGCTCATGCCCGTCGACGGCGGGCCGAGCGCCCTGACCGAGTCCCTGCGGGTGCTCGGCGACGCGGGCGTCACGCTCGACGACGTGGGCCTGCGGCGCCCGACCCTCGACGACGTGTTCCTCTCGCTCACCGGCCGACCGGCCGAGGAGGACGGCGACGGCCGACCGTCCGACGAGGAACCGCCTGCCGGGGTCACGACCGGTCTGCGACCGACCTCCGGAGGCGAGTGATGGCCACCCCGATCGTGCTCTCCGACGCCTACGTCGTCGCGAAGCGGAACATCATCAAGATCAAGCGGGTCCCCGACCTGCTCGTCTTCACCACGCTGTCGCCCATCATGTTCGTCCTGCTGTTCGCGTACGTGTTCGGCGGGGCGATCGCCGTCCCCGGCGGCGCGGACCCGAGCGCGTACCGCGAGTTCCTCATGGCGGGGATCTTCGCCCAGACGGTGATCTTCGGCGCCACCATCACGGGCGCCGGCCTCGCGGAGGACATCAAGAAGGGCATCATCGACCGCTTCCGCTCGCTGCCCATGGCACCGTCCGCCGTGCTCACGGGCCGCACGCTGTCGGACGTCGTGAACAACGTCCTCGTGCTCGTCGTCATGAGCCTCACCGGGCTGCTCGTGGGCTGGGGCATCCACAGCTCGGTCGCGGAGGCGGCCCTCGGGTTCCTGCTGCTCCTGGTGTTCGCCTACGCGATCTCGTGGGTGATGGCGTGGCTCGGCATGCTCGTCCCGAGCGTGGAGGTGTTCAACAACGCGACGTTCATCGTCATCTTCCCGCTGACGTTCGTCGCCAACACGTTCGTGCCCCTGGACACGCTGCCCGCCCCGTTGCAGACGTTCGCCGAGTGGAACCCGGTCTCCGCGGTGACCCAGGCGTCGCGCGAGCTGTTCGGCAACATCCCGCCGCAGGTCCCGGCGCCCGACTCGTGGCCGCTGCAGCACGCCGAGCTCTACACGCTCATCTGGGCGGGCATCTTCCTGCTCGTGTTCATCCCGCTCGCCAACCTGCAGTACCGCCGGTCGGCGAGCCGCTGACGGGAACGACGCGGCGCCGCCCCGGGCCGTGAGGTCCAGGGCGGCGCCGCGTCGTGCGTCAGGCCGCGCGTGCGTCACGCCGACCGCCCGTCGGGCGGGGTCGTGCGTCACGCCGGAGGCACGTCGGGCTGGCCGTGCGTCAGGCGGGTGACGCCTCGACGAGCGTCGACCAGTTCCGGGCGCGGGCAGCCGCGGCTGCCAGCACGCCGGAGACGGTCGTCGGGCTGTGCAGCCGGCCCGCGAGCACCGCGTCCACGGCCTCGTCGAGCGGGACCCACACGGGCACCATCGTCGCCTCCTCGTCGACCCGCTCGTAGCGGTCGGCGTCCGGCACGGGTGACAGGTCCCGCGCGAGGAACACGACGATGCGCTCGTCGGACCCGCCCGGGGAGGAGAAGAACTCCGTCAGCCGCCACCACGAGCCGGCGACGAGGTCGGCCTCCTCCGCGAGCTCGCGCGCCGCGGCGACGACGAGGTCCTCGCCCTCGACGTCGAGCAGACCGGCCGGCGGCTCCCACAGCTCGTGCCGCACCGGGTGCCGGTACTGCGACAGCAGCAGCACCCGGTCCTCGTCGTCGAGCGCGATGACGGCGACCGCGCCGGGGTGGTCGACGTACTCGCGCAGCACCTGGCTGTCCCCGAGGTCGACGACGTCACCCGCGAGGTCCCAGACCTTGCCGTGGTGGATGACCTCGTGCGAGACGACCGGCCGCGGGGCGTGCCGGTCCTCGACGGGACCCGTCGAGCCCGTCATCAGGCCTCGTCGGTGCGCTGCTCGAGGGCCGCGCCGACGAGCCCCGCGAAGAGCGGGTGCGCGCGCGTCGGCCGCGACTTGAACTCGGGGTGCGCCTGCGTCGCGACGAAGTACGGGTGCGTCTCGCGCGGGAGCTCGACGAACTCGACCAACGACGTGTCGGGCGAGACGCCGGAGATGACGAACCCGGCGTCCTCGAGCTTGTCGCGGTACGCGTTGTTCACCTCGTAGCGGTGCCGGTGCCGCTCGGACACCGTCTCGCTGCCGTACGCCTCCGCGACGACCGAACCCGGCGTGAGCCGGGCCTCGTACGCGCCGAGCCGCATCGTGCCGCCCAGGTCGCCGCCGCCGCCGACGATCGCGAGCTGCTCGGCCATCGTCGCGATCACCGGGTGCGCGGGGTTCTCGTCGAACTCGGACGACGACGCGCCCTCGAGTCCAAGCACGTTGCGCGAGTACTCGATGACCATGCACTGCAGGCCCAGGCAGATGCCGAGCGTCGGCACCCGGTTCTCGCGCGCCCAGCGCAGCGCGCCGAGCTTGCCCTCGATGCCGCGCACGCCGAACCCGCCGGGCACGAGCACCGCGTCGACACCCTCGAGCGCGAGGCGCGCACCCTCGGGCGTCTGGCAGTCGTCGGACCGGACCCAGCGGATCACGACGCGCGCGTCGTGGTGGAACCCACCGGCGCGCAGCGCCTCGGTGACGGACAGGTAGGCGTCGGGCAGGTCGATGTACTTGCCGACGAGTGCGACCTCGACCTGGTGCGCGGGCTGGTGCACGCGGTGCAGCAGCTCGTCCCACCCGGACCAGTCGACGTCGCGGAACGGCAGGCCGAGGCGCTGCACGACGTACGCGTCGAGCCCCTCCGAGTGCAGCACGCGCGGGATGTCGTAGATGCTCGGCGCGTCCTTCGCCGTGACGACGCCCTCGACGTCGACGTCGCAGAACAGCGCGATCTTGCGCTTGGTGCCCTCGGGCACGTCGCGGTCCGCCCGCAGGACGATGGCGTCGGGCTGGATGCCGATGCTGCGCAGCGCGGCGACCGAGTGCTGCGTCGGCTTCGTCTTGAGCTCGCCCGACGGGCCGATGTACGGCAGCAGCGAGACGTGCAGGAAGAAGACGTTGGAGCGGCCGAGGTCGTGGCGCACCTGGCGCGCGGCCTCGAGGAACGGCAGCGACTCGATGTCGCCGACGGTGCCGCCGATCTCCGTGATGATGACGTCGACGTCGTCGCTCGCCTGCGACCGCATGCGGTTCTTGATCTCGTCGGTGATGTGCGGGATGACCTGCACGGTGTCGCCGAGGTACTCGCCGCGCCGCTCCTTGGCGATGACCTGCGAGTAGACCTGGCCGGTCGTCACGTTGGCGGAGCCGACGAGGTCGACGTCGAGGAACCGCTCGTAGTGTCCGACGTCGAGGTCCGTCTCGGCGCCGTCCTCGGTCACGAAGACCTCGCCGTGCTGGAACGGGTTCATCGTCCCGGGGTCGACGTTGAGGTACGGGTCGAGCTTCTGCATCGTGACCCGGAGGCCGCGGGAGCGGAGGAGGCGGCCGAGGCTCGAAGCCGTCAGACCCTTGCCGAGGGAGGAGGCGACGCCCCCGGTGACGAAGATGTGCCGGGTCGTGGAGTCCGACCGCCCGGAGAGTCGATGCGCGCGCTCTGTCACGGGCTTCCAATCTACCCGACGCGGCGGTCGGTCTGGTCAGGCGCGCGGGGTGAGTCCCGCCACGCGGGCGAGTCTCAGTCGGCGGGATCCGGGACCGTCGGCGCGGCGGCCGCGGCGGGGACGGGCGTGCGCTCGACGCGCGCCACGTCGGTGAGCGTGCGGCGGTCGAGGACGGCGAGCGCTCCGCCGAGCACCACGAGCGCGACCACGGCGCCTCCCGCGGCGGCGCCCACGGCCGCCCACGCGTCGTGCCCCACGAGCGAGGTGACGGTGTCGACCACCCAGCGCCCGGCGAGCGCCGCGACGACACCGGCGACGACGACGACGGCCAGCGTGCGCGCGAGGCCGGCGACGGCGGGCCGACCGGCGGCTCGTGCGAGGGCGACGACCGCCGCGGTGCCGCCGACGAGCATCCCGACGCTGCCCGCGACGGCGACGGCGGCGAGCGTGCGGGCGAGGTCCTTGCCCTCCGGCACGAGCACGACGGCGAGCACGACCGACCCGACGGCGGCGGTGGCCCACCCGACCACGTTCGCGGTCACGGCGGCTCGGCCGCGTTCGAGCGCGTAGAGGGCGCGCGAGACGTGGAACAGGACGGCGAACCCGACGAGCCCCGGCATCATGAGCGTGATCGTCGGCGCCATCGCCGCGATGCCCGCCCGGTCCTGACCGATGACGCCGAAGACGTCGGCGACCGCGGGTGCGGCGGCGGTGACGGCCGCCGCGCCGACGCCCGCGGCGGCGACGACCGCGCGCGTGGTCGCGGACGCCATCGACGCGTACTCCGTGAGCCGCTTCTCGGCCGCACGCGCGGCGAGCCGCGGGAACGTCGACGTCGCGAGCGGCACGACGAGCACCGCGTACGGCAGCAGGTAGACCTGCTGCGACCAGACGAAGAGCGAGAACGTCCCGTCGCCGCCGCGCCACGACGACACGAGCATGACGACGAGCGTGGTGAGCTGCTGCGCCACGAGCGACCCGACCCCCGCGAACGCGAGCGCGGCGAAGGGCCGGGCGACGCCCGCGGGGAACCGCAGCGTCGGACGCAGCCGCACGCCCAGGCGGTGCACGGGCCAGAACATCGGCAGCGCCATGACCGCCACGCCGGCGGTCGTGCCCCAGGCGAGCACCGTGAGCGCCGCGTCGCCCGCGGCCGCAGGGTCGTTGCGCTCGCCGCCCGCGAGGTGCCCGTACGTCGCGTACACGGCGATGACGACCACGGACGACATGACCGGGGCGAACGCCGGCCAGAAGAACCGCTTGTGGGCCTGCAGCACGGCGTACAGGAGGACCGCGACGCCGTAGAGCGGCACCTGCACCGCGAAGACCGTGACGAAGTACCGCAGCAGCTCGCGCTGCGCGTCGGGGAGGTTCGGCCAGACGGCGGCGATCGGACCCGCGAGCGCGGCGAGCAGCGCACCCAGCGGCACCAGGACGGCGAGCGTCCACCCGAGCGCGGCCGACGCGACCGCGTCGACGTCCGCACGCAGGTTCTTCGCGACCGGCAGTGCCAGGAGCGGCACGAGCGCACCCGCGAGCGCACCGCCGGCGGCGGCCTCGAACAGCACGTTCGGGAGCAGGTTCGCCGAGTTGTAGGTGCTGCCGATCGCGCCGACGCCGAAGGCGCTCGCCTGCACGAGGTAGCGACCGAACCCGAGCACGCGGCTCAGCACGGTGATCGCGGCGATCATCGCCGCGGCACCGCCGAGCCCGCCGAGGACCCGGCGAGCGGTCGGGCTCACGCCGGTCCGGTCGCTGGCGCCGTGCCCCCGCCCGTCCCGCGCGAGCCGTCGTCCGACGACCCGGCGCCGGGCGCGGTGCCCGGCCGACCGGGGCCGTCCGTCGGCTCGGCGTCGGGCACGTCGTCGGGCGCGGTGGGCGCCGGGACCGTGACCGCCGGCCGCCGGCCCCAGGCGTCGATCTCGCGCAGCACGGGTGTGCGCTCGATGACCTGCGTGAAGCTCACCTTCTCGCTCGCGAGCGTCAGGGCCGTCACGACGCCGAGCGCCGCCCACCGCACGCGACGCGGTGCGGCGAGCACGAGAGCCGTGCCGAGCGTCGCGCCCAGGGCGTTCGCGCCTCCGTCGCCGAGCATGTCGTGCTCGGCGAGATCCTGCTCCCCCGCGGCGCCGGCCGTGCCGAGCACACCCGCCGCGGCACCGGCCCCCGCGCCGCCCGCGAGGGCGAGCGGCGCCGCGACGAGCGACGCCGCCTTGAGCGCCCGGCCGGGTCGCAGGTCCAGCAGGTTGAGGAGGTTCGCGCTGGCCGCCACGAGGGCGCCCGACACGGCGACGTCGGTGACCCAGCCGGCTGCGGAGCGACGACCGCCGGCCGCGTCCCGCACCGGCGTCGCGACCGCCGCGGCGACGAGCGACGCCGCGCCGATCCCCAGCACCTTGAGGCCGCCGGTCGTGAGCTCGCCGCGGGACAGCGCGCCGAGGTGACCGCGCAGGCCCTTGCGCCGGACCTCGGTGTCCTCGGTGAGGTCGTCGATCACGCCGAACGCGGCGCCGGCACCGGTCGCCACCGTGAGCGCGACCGCGGCGCGCGCCGACGGCGCCCCGACGAGCCCGCCCGCGAGCAGGCCCGCGGCGACGGCGGGGCCCTCGAGCATGCTCACGGGCTCGCCCCGGTGGTTGGTGCGAGTCCACCGCGCGGCGCCGCCGGGCGGGCTCATGTCGAGCACCCCCCGGACGACCGCCGTGACGCCGCCCGCGACGACGGCCGCGGCGGCGCGTCGCAGCACGCTCACCCCTGCGTCCCCTCGGTGCCGGCGCCCGCGTCCGCGGTCGCGGGCGTGCGGTCGACCGGCGGCAGGGCCACGGCGTCGGGCAGCGGCGTCTCCCCGTCACCGAAGCCGTAGTGCCCGTTGTCGCCGGAGATCCGCACCGCGAGCGCGAGCGGCGTCGAGACCTGACCGGTCACGAGCTGCGCGTCGGAGACGGTGGTCAGCGCGCCGGCGAGCTCGTCGTCCGCGAGGATCGCGTCCGTCAGGCTGCCGTCACCGCGCGGGCCGTCGGCGAGCACGGCGCCCTCCGACCGCTCCTGCGCGGCCGTGAGCACGGCGAGCCATGCGGCCTGCTCCTGCTCGGCCTGGTCAGGCTCGGCGGACGCGGTGTCGTCGTCCGCCCGCTGCGACGCCGCCAGCACGACGATCGCGTCCGCGGGCACCTCGACGGGGTCCTGCAGCGTGACGAGCGGGTAGTCGCCCCCCGACAGCAGCTCCAGCAGGAACGCCGAGTCGGACGCGAGCGTGTCGGGCGCCGCGGGGTCCGCGGCGACGAGGCCCTGGACGAGCGCGGCCGCGAGCTCCTCCTGCACGCCCGCACCGTCCGCCGGGGCGGGCGACAGGTACTGCACGAGCTGTCCGCCGAGCGCCTGCCGGAACGAGTCGAGGCCGGCGTCGGTCCAGGCGTCGTTCAGCGTGACGTGCGCCGTCACCGTCGCACCGGCCTGGGCGAACCGCTCGTCGACCGCCGTCCGCACGGACTCGTCGACCTCGCCGAGCGCGACGACCGCGACGCGACGGTCGGTCAGCGACCCCTCGAGCAGGCGCGGCCCGGCGGCGTCGATGTACGTGACGGCGTGGCCGAGGTCGTCCGACGCGCTGTCGAGCTGCGCGCGGAGCTCGTCCTTCTCGGTGCGCAGCTGCTGCACCTGGCCCGTGAGCGTGTCGCCGATGGTCTCCTTGAGCGGCCCGGCGCCGAGCGCGATGCCGACCGCGAGCGCCAGGAACACGGAGATCAGCGAGACGATGTGGTAGCGGAAGTCGATCACGGTGCGGCATCTCCGTCGGGGGCGGCGGCAGGCGTCGCCGCGGCCGCGAGGCGGCGGGCGAGCGGGGCGGGGAGGGTCACGGGTCGCGGCGCGGGCGGGACGTGGACGCGCCGGAGCGTCACGACGACCCTCCGAACAGCGAGCCGATCCAGGACGTGACGTCGTCGATGCGCGCGCCGAGCAGGCCGAGCAGCGTCTGCCCCGCCGCCGTGGACGCGAGCGCGACGCCGAGCGCGAAGAGGCCCGCGAGGATGAGCAGCGCGACCTGCAGGTTCGAGATCCGGTGCTTGTAGAGGCGGGACACGCCCTTGGCGTCGACGAGCTTGCCGCCCACGCGCAGGCGCGTGAGGAACGTGCTCGCCATGCCCGACCGGCCCTTGTCGAGGAACTCGACGAGCGTCGCGTGCGTGCCGACCGCGACGATCAGCTCGGCGCCCTTGTCGTCGGCGAGCAGCATCGCGACGTCCTCGCTCGTCCCCGTCGCGGGGAAGACGACGTGCCGCACGCCGAGCTGCTCGACGCGCGCGAGACCGGGCGCGCGACCGTCGCGGTAGGCGTGCACGACGACCTCGGCACCGCACGTGAGCGCGCGGTCGGAGACGGAGTCCATGTCGCCGACGATCATGTCCGGCTTCCAGCCGGCGTCGAGGATCGCGTCGGCACCGCCGTCGACCCCGATGAGCACGGGCCGGTACTCGCGGATGTACGGGCGGAGGGTGACCAGGTCCTCCTTGTAGTGGTAGCCGCGCACCACGATGAGGACCTGGCGGCCGTCGATCTCGGTGTCGATGTCCGGGACGCCCACGCCGTCGAGCAGCAGCTCGCGCTCGCGCCGCAGGTAGTCCATGGTGTTCGCGGCGAACGACTCGAGCTGGACGGACAGCCCGGCGCGGGCCTCCTCCATGGTCGCCGCGACGGTCTGCGGCGTCTGCTCGACGCCCTCGGCGACGAGCGTCTCGCCGTCGTAGACGCAGCCGTCGACGACGCGCAGCTGGTGCCCCTCGGGGAGCGCCATGACGTCCGCGCCGAGGTCGTCGACCAGCGGCACACCGGCGGACACGAGGATCTCGGGCCCGAGGTTCGGGTACCGGCCCGACGTCGAGCGTGCGGCGTTGAGGACCGCCGCCGGCTGGCACGCGACGAGCGCCTCGGCGGAGACCCGGTCGAGGTCGAGGTGGTCGATGACGGCGACGTCACCCGGCCGCAGGCGCTTGGTGAGGGCCTTGGTCCGAGGGTCGACCCGGGCCGGACCGGCGATGACGCCGGCCTCGGGCGCGGGGGTCCGTCTGCGCAGGGAAGCTCTCATCGTCCCTCATCGTCCCACGGTCGAGAGCTCCAGGAGCTCGGCTGCGTGCGTGCGCGCCGCCTCGGAGTCGTCCTGGCCGGACAGCATGCGGGCGAGCTCGCGCACACGTGCCTCGTCTGTGACCAGACGCACATCCGACTCGGTGACGACGTCCACGCCGTCGGCCGTCGACTTGGTGACGACCAGGTGCCGGTCGGCGAACGCGGCGACCTGCGCGAGGTGCGTGACGACGAGCACCTGGGCGGACCGCGCGACGTCCGCGAGCCGGCGCCCGACCTCGATCGCCGCGCGCCCGCCGACACCCGCGTCGACCTCGTCGAAGACGAACGTGCCGGGTCGCGCCGCGCCCGAGTCGGGGGCCGTCGCGAGCGTGACCTCGATCGCGAGCATGACGCGCGACAGCTCACCGCCGGACGCGCCCTTGCCCAGCGGACGCGCGGGCGCACCGGCGTGCGGGACGAGCAGCATCTCGACGCGGTCCGCGCCGTACGGCCCGGGCTCGGCGGGCTCGACGGCCACCTGCAGCTCGGCACCGGCCATCGCGAGCCCCGACAGCTCCGCGGACACGGCCGCCGCCAGCCGGCTCGCGGCCTCCGTCCGGCCCTTCGTGAGGTCGGCGGCGAGCGCGGCGACCTCCTCGTCGAGCTCGTGCACGCGGGCCCGCAGGTCGTCGAGCCGCTGGTCGCCGCCGTCGAGGTCGAGGAGGCGTCGCCCGGCGTCCTCCGCCCAGGCGAGCACCTGCGCCACGTCGGAGCCGTAGCTGCGGGTGAGCTGCGCGAGCGCGGCGCGGCGCTGCTGGACGGCCTCGAGCCGTAGCGGGTCCGCCTGGAGGTCCTCCAGGTACGACGACAGCTCGGCGGCCACGTCGGCGAGCAGGTACCCCGCCTCCGCGACGCGTGTCGCCAGCGCGGCCAGGGCCTGGTCGTGCCCGCCGGCCTGCTCGAGCAGGCGCCTGGCGCGGTCGACCACCTCGGTCGCCGCGAGCGCGTCACCCGACGTGTCCGCCTCGCCCGCGAGCGCCTCGTGCGCCCCCGACGCGGCCGCCCGCAGGTCCTCCGCGTGCGACAGGCGGTCCGACTCCTCGGCGAGCGCCACGTCCTCGCCCGGCTGCGGGTCGACCCGCTCGACCTCCGCGAGCCCGAGGCGCAGCAGCTCCGCCTCCCGCGCGCGCTCCTGCGTGCGCCCGACCAGGTCGTCGAGCTCGTCGACCACCCGGGCACGTTCCGCCCAGGCCGCGCGGTACCGCGCGAGCGTGTCGCGGTGCGCCTCGCCGACGAACGCGTCGAGCGCCTCACGCTGGTGCGCGGGCGAGCGCAGGCGCGCCTGGTCGGCCTGCCCGTGCACCGTGACGAGCGCCTCGGCGAGGTCCGCGAGGACGGCCTGCGGCACCGACCGGCCCCCGACGTAGGCGCGCGACCGGCCGGCGACGCCGTCGGTCCCGGCACCGACCGTCCGCACCAGCAGCAGGCTGCCGTCGTCGTCGAGCTCCGCCCCCGCCTCGGCCGCGCGCGCGACCGCCGGGGCGTCGGCCGGGAGCAGCACCCGCCCCTCGACCGCGGCCGACGGCGCACCGCGACGCACGGTCGCCGGGTCCGCCTTGCCGCCGAGCAGCAGGGACAGCGCGGTGAGGACCATCGTCTTGCCCGCGCCCGTCTCGCCGGTCAGCACCGTGAGGCCGGGCCCGAGCTCGACGTGGGCCCGCGTGATGACGCCCAGGTTGTCGATCCGGATCTCCTCGATCACGTCACTCCCCCGTCCTGGCCGGGCCACCGCCCGCGGGCCGGCCGCGCCAGCCGCTCACGGGGAGCCCGAACTTGTGCACCAGCCGCGTCGTGAACGGCGCCAGGGTGAGACGTGCGAGCCGCACGGGCACGTCGCTGCGCGTGATCTCGACGCGGGCACCGCGCGGCACGTCGAGCTGCCGACGGCCGTCGCACGTCACGAGGCCGCGCGCCGACGACCGCTCGAGCACCTCGACCGCGAGGCGGCTGCGCGGTCCGACGACGAGCGGCCGTGCGAACAGCGCGTGCGCCGAGATCGGCACGAGGATCATGCCGTCGACGTCCGGCCACACCACCGGACCGCCCGCCGAGAAGGCGTGCGCGGTCGACCCGGTCGCGGTCGACGCGACGACGCCGTCGCAGCCGAACGACGACAGCGGGTGCCCGTCGACCTCGAGCATCACCTCGAGCATGCGCGACCGGTCGGCCTTCTCGATCGCGCACTCGTTGAGCGCCCAGCCCGAGCCCACCGTCCCGTCCGGGTGGAGCACGCGCACGTCGAGCGTCCCGCGCTCCTCGACCTCGAAGTCGCCCGCCGTCAGCCGGCGCACCGCCTCGCCGACGTCGTCCCGCTCGGCCTCCGCGAGGAAGCCGACGTGCCCGAGGTTCACCCCCAGGACGGGCACGTCCGTGCCGCGCGTGAGCTCGGCGGCCCGCAGGATCGTCCCGTCGCCGCCCAGCACGATCGCGAGCTCGAACGACGGCAGGTCGTCGGGAGTGCAGTCGTCGGGCGCGAGCACCGGCTCGACACCGGCGGCCTCCAGCTCACGGACGGCCTCCTGGGTCGCCGCGACCGCCTCCTCCCGACCGCCGTGCGTCACGACGAGCGCTCGTCTGGTCACGCCTCACCTCCGAGCGCCGCGCGCACGCGACGCAGCTCGATCCCGCCCTCGACCACGTCCACGACCGCCTGCCCCAGCGTGACGCCGTGCGGCTGGTCCGGCGCGTCACCGACGACCAGCCACAGGAAGTACTCGACGTTGCCGCTCGGCCCGGGCAGGACGCTGCGCGCGACCGCCCGCACCGCGAGCCCCGCACGCTGCGCGGCGCCCGCGACGTCGCGCACCGCCTGCGCCCGCAGCGCCGCGTCACGCACGACGCCACCCGACCCCAGCCGCTCGCGCCCCACCTCGAACTGCGGCTTCACCAGCACGACGAGGTCCGCACCGGGGGCGGCGACGCTCGCGAGCGCCGGCAGCACGAGCCCGAGCGAGATGAAGGACAGGTCCGCGACCACGACGTCCGGCGCCGGCACGACGTCGCCCGCGGCGAGCGAGCGCACGTTGACGCCCTCCCGCACCTCGACGCGTGGGTCGTCCCGCAGCGTCGTGACGAGCTGGTCGTGCCCGACGTCGACGGCGACGACCCGGCGTGCGCCGCGACGGAGCAGCACGTCGGTGAACCCGCCCGTGCTGGCCCCCGCGTCGAGGCACAGCGCACCGTCGACCCGCGGACCGTCCGCACCGAGCGCGTCCAGGACACCGGCGAGCTTGTGCGCGGCGCGCGACGCGTAGCCCGGGTCCGAGGGATCGGCCGCGACGTGCACCGCATCGGCCTCGGACACCTGCGCCGACGGACGCCGCACCGCGCGCCCGCCGACGGACACGCGTCCGGACGCGACGAGCTCTCCCGCCTGCGCGCGCGACCGCGCCAGCCCGCGCCGGACGAGCTCGCTGTCGAGACGTGCCGTCACGACCTCTCAGCCCTCCGCGTCCGCCAGGCGGTCCTGGAGCGCACCGTGCACGGCCTCGAAGACGGCGACGTGGTCACGCACCGGGGCGGCGTCGAGCCCGGCGAGACGCGTGAGCGCCTCGTCGACCTGGGCGTCCCCCGTCGTCGGGCCGTCGTACGACCCGACCGCGGACGTCTCGCTCACCGGTGTACCTCCTCGTGCGTTCCGACCGCCGCACGCTGACGGTCCCGACGGTCACGCCCTGCTCCGCGACCGCGCCCACGGTACCTGGCGAGGCCCACAGCGCGTCCCGACGCACCCACAGGCACGGAACTCCGACCCGAGCGCACCTCGAGAGCCGCCACTGCCACGTCAGCGCCGGCCGCCCACGGCAGCCACGACAGCCACGACAGCCACGACAGCCACGACAGCCACGACAGCCACGACAGCCACGACAGCCACGACAGCCACGACAGCCACGACCAGCGTGACCCGCGCCGCCCGCCCACGCTCCTCAGGACGCCCGCCGCGAGGCCACGTTCCTCAGGACGGCCGCCTCCCGATCAGCCAAGCCCGGCGACAGCGGCCCTCACTTGGCCGCGATGCAGGCCGCCGACGCCATGGGTGGACCCGCGCACCGCCAGGCGCCCGGGCCCGACGCCGAGACGCGGCCTCAGCGCTCGGGGGCGTCGACCTGCAGGTCGGGCACCGTCGCTGCGTCGAGCGTGCCTCCGCCGTCCACGGCGTCCCACGCGGCGGCGCACGCCGCCCGCACCAGGTCGAGCTGGGCGGCGGGCGACCCGGGCGCCGTCCGTCCCAGGTCCAGCGCACCGTCGACGACCCGGGCCGCGACGTCCCCGCACACCCACCACCCGTCGCCGTCCTGACGCGGCACCGGGTGCGGCTCGAGGAGGGTCAGCAGGTCGGCGCCGATGAGGTGCGGCCGCTCGGTCGGCGCCGCGAGGACGTCGTCGCGCGCGGTGCTCACACCGGTCAGCACGTGCAGCCCGACGTAGCCACCCGCCCGGGCCCCCGCGAGGTCGGTGTCGAGCCGGTCGCCGATGACGAGCGTCTCGCGCGCCCCCGCCCGGTCGACCGCCATCCGGTACATGGTCGGCGACGGCTTGCCCGCACTGTCCGGGACGACGCCCGTCGCGTTGCGCACCGCACCCACGAGCGAGCCGTTGCCGGGTGCGAACCCCCGTGCGGTCGGCAGGCTGAGGTCGAGGTTCGACGCGACGTGCCACGCACCGCGCTCGACCGCGTACGCCGCCTCCGCGAGCTGCGCCCAGCCGACGTCGGGCGCGAAGCCCTGTGCGACCGCGGCCGGGTCGTCGTCCGCCGACTCCACGACCACGAACCCGGCGGACCGCACGGCGGTGACGAGGCCGGCCCCGCCGACGACCAGCACCTTCGCGCCGGGCTCAAGCCGGGTGCGCAGGAGCTGTGCCGCCGCCTGGGCAGCCGTCATGACCTCGCCGGACCGGGTCGGGATGCCGAGCTCGGTGAGCTGGTCGGCGACCGACTCGGGCTCGCGGGACGCGTTGTTCGTGACGAAGACGAGCCGCATCCCGCGGGCACGCGCCGACGTCAGCCCCTCCGCCGCCCCGTCGATGGGCTCGTGCCCGCGGTACGCGACGCCGTCGAGGTCGACGAGCGCGAGGTCGAACCGGTCCGCGAGCGGCACGTCCGACCCGATGAGCCCCCCGCTCACGCGCCCTCCTCCTCGTCACGCGTCACGCCGTCGCGATCCACGACGCCGGCATCGGGCGCACCGTCGGACCCGTCGACGTCACCACCCGCCGGGTCGTCCGCGCCGGCGCCCCCCGACCCGTCGGCGCCACCCGGCTGCCCGACGTCGCCCGGCTTCTCGACGTCACCCGGCTGCTCGACGTCGCCCGGCTGGTCGACGTCGCCGTCGACCCGCCCGCGCCCGTCGCCCTCCGCGTCGACCACGTCGGCACGCTCACGCCCGGCACCCGCCGCGTCGGCGTCGTCGGCTCGCCCGAGCTCGTCGTCCCCGGCGAGCCCGTCGTCCCCGCTGAGCTCGTCGCCGACCTCGTCTACGCCGCCGAGCCCGTCGCCGCCGGCGAGCTCGTCATCAGCGTCGTCCAGGTCGTGGGCCGGGTCGAGGGCTGCACCAGCCTCGTCTGCCGCCGGACTGTCGGCGTCCGACCCTGCACCGTCGTCCTCCGCGTCGTCCACGTCGTCCAGGTCGAAGACGACGACCTCCTCGTCGACCTCCCCCGCGGCCTCGGCGAGCTCGGCGGCCGAGTACCGCGCCAGCAGCGCCGCAGCCTCGTCGGCCCGACCCGCGGCCTCGAGCGCCGTGGCCCGTGCCTGTGCCACACGGACGGCCAGCACACCGGTCGCCTGCTGCACCGCCGGGCTCGACAGCACCGCGACGGCCGCCTCCGACTGACCGAGGTCAAGTCGAGCACCGGACACGACGATCGCGAGCTCGATGCGACCGTCGGCGTCCAGCGTCTCCGCCTCCGGCTCGTTGGCCAGGGCGATCGCCCGCTCCGGCCGCCCGAGCCCACGCTCGCAGTCCGCCATGATCGGCAGGTGCTCGGACGAGCCGTTCAGACGACGCACGGTGCGCAGCTCGCGCAGCGCCTCCGCGAACCGCCCGGTCCGGTACGCCGCGAGCCCCGCAGCCTCCCGCACGACGTCGATCCGCCCGGCACGCCGCACGGCGGCCTGCGCGTGCTCGTACGCGAGCTCCGGGTCAGTGTCGAGCAGCTGCCCGACGACCACCAGGTGCCGGCCGACGCGCTCCGCGTTGTCCTTGGTCAGCGACCGCAGCCGCGCGCGCACCGACCGGTCGAGGTCGCCGAAGACCACGTCGTCCGGCACGGGCGGTGCCGGCACACGCTCGTCCTGCGGCGGCCGCGTCGCCCGCTGCTCGTCACCACGCACGTCGTCCTGACCGCGCGGCGATCCTCCGGGGCGCCGCGAACCACCGCCGCGGCCGGCATCGCCGTGCCGAGGACCACTGTCCCGCGACCACGCGCCACCCGTGCGTCCGGCCGAGCGCTCACCGCTCCGACCACCGGCACGCTCGCCCGAGAACGCACCGGCCCGATCACCCGAGTACCCGCGAGAGCGATCACCCGAGGCGACCGAGGAGTCGCCGCGACCACCGAACGACGGCCGCCCGCGGTCTCGCGCTCCGGGCGCTGCGGACCGCGGCCCGGACGACGAACGTCGCTCCGACGGCGAGGCCCCCGCACTCGAGCCGTCCCGACCGCTCCACGCCCGGTCACCGCTCCGTCCGGGACGCTCGCCGCGCGGCTCGGTCGGTCGCTCGAACCGGCGCTCGAACGAGCGGTCACCGCTCCGGCCGGCCTCACCACCGGTCGGGCCCGCGCCGCGACCTGCCCGATCCCCCGGGCGCTCACCGGCGACGCGCGGACGACCCTGACCGCCGCCACCGACCCGACCACCCGACCGGTCAACCGCCGGGCGCGCACCTCCGGACGTCCCACCGTCGGCACGTCCGTACGGACGGCGATCCGGCCCGGCCTCGCCCCGCTCACGCCAGCCGCCGCGCTCGGAACCCGGCGCGTATCGGCCGGTGCGCTGCTCGCTGGACCCACCACGCGAACCGCCGTCGCGCGGGTAGCCCGCCCGGCCTCCATCGCGCTGCTGCGGCCGACCACCGCTCGGACCGCGCCGCGAGTCGTCCCGCCGCGCGGAACCACCTCCGTCGCCACCGCGCGGGGCGCCGCCCGAGTACTCGCCGCGCAGCCCTCCACCGGAGAACCCACCCCGCGACCCTCCACCGGAGAACCCACCGCGCGACCCTCCACCGGAGGAGCCTGCGCGCGAGCGCTCGCCGGAGAACCCACCGCGCGAACCCTCGCCAGACGACGCGCGTCGCGAGCCCTCGGCGGAGGCCCCGCGAGAATCGCGAGAACCACCGGAGTACTCACCGCGCGAACGGTCGCGTGTGTCGCCACCGCGCGACCCACCGGTCGAGTACCCACCCCGCGGGCCCTCACCGGCACCAGTCCGACCCGGCCGCTGGGACCCGGTCCCCGTGGCGTCGCCGCGTCCCTGCCCTCGGGGGGCAGAGCTGCGCGCACCACCGCCGGCGAAACCCCCCGACCGGTCGGGTCGCTCGTCGAAGGACCGCGGACCCGATCGCCCACCGCCGCGAGGACCGCCGCCGGACTGGCTGTCGGCCCAGGACGAGCCACGCGCCGGCCGGTAGCCCTCGCCACGGTCGCGGCCCCCGGACGAGGAGCTCGAGCCCCCCGACGACGCTCGATAGCCACCGGACCTACGGTCGCCGGACCCACCGGACGTCGAACCGGACCGCCCGCTCCTCGAGGTCGGCTGACCTTCACCTGACGGCCCTCGACGCTCGGGCTGAGTGGACCGGTGATCGCTGTTCATGTGTGGCTCTCTCCTCGTCGCAAACGACCGCACCATGGTCTCATCCCGGAGGGTGCCGTCTCCCCTCGGCGTCATGACGCCCACGGCCTCGCGGCCGGCCGTACCTCCCAGCGCCGTCCGGGACGCCCAGGACCGGACGCCGCCGTCACGCGCGGAGCAGCTGACCGCAGTGACAGGACGCACCGACGCGCGACCAATACGCCACGGCCAAGCGGACCCGGCTCGGGGAAGAACGGCCGACAACATCGCCGGAAACAGAAAGAGCCACCCCATCGCTGGGGTGGCTCTTTCTGAATGGTGTCCGGCGGCGTCCTACTCTCCCACACCCTGGCGAGTGCAGTACCATCGGCGCTGAAGGGCTTAGCTTCCGGGTTCGG
>NZ_JAPESW010000053.1 GCF_028527925.1 Cellulomonas fimi | reverse complement strand
CCGTCGTGAGCTCGTCGGGATCCTGCGCGAGCTGCGGGCCGGCGGGTCGACCGGCGGCGCGGCGGGCCTGGAGACCGCGTACGAGCTCGCGACGAAGAACTTCGTCGAGGGCGGCAACAACCGCGTGATCCTCGCGACGGACGGTGACTTCAACGTCGGCCCGTCGACGCCCGAGCAGGTCACCGACCTCATCGAGGAGCACGCCAAGACGGGCGTCTACGTCTCGGTGCTCGGCTTCGGGATGGGCAACCTCAAGGACGTGACGATGGAGTCGATCGCCGACCACGGGAACGGCAACTACGCGTACATCGACACGATCGAGGAGGCGCGCAAGGTCCTGGTCGACGAGTTCGACTCGACGATGTTCGTCGTCGCGCAGGACCTCAAGGTCCAGGTGGAGCTCAACCCCGCGACGGTGTCGCGGTACCGGCTGCTGGGCTACGACAACCGCCGGCTCGAGGACGAGGAGTTCGACGACGACACCAAGGACGCGGGCGACGTCGGCGCGGGGCACGAGGTGACGGCGTTCTACGAGCTCGTCCCCGCGGACGGTGCCGCGGCCGACGACGACCTGAAGTACCAGGACGTCGAGCCGGGCAGCTCCGACGACTTCCTCACGGTGCACGTCCGCTACAAGCAGCCGGGCGGCGACACGAGTACGGAGGTGGTCTTCCCGGCGGGGGCCGACACGTACACGTCGCGCCCGTCGGCGGACTTCCGGTTCGCGTCCGCGGTCGCCGAGTTCGGTCTCGCGGTGTCCGGCTCGAAGCACGCCGAGGACGCGAGCCCGACGCGAGCGCGCGACCGTGCCCGCGAGGCGCTCGGAGAGGACCCGTACGGGCTGCGCGAGGAGTTCGTGGGGCTCGTCGACGAGTACGTGCGGATGACCGGCTGACCGCTCGCGCTCCGACCTCCTCGGGCCGGCGTCGGCGTCACCAGGTGGCGCGCGACGCCAGCCCGAGGAGGTACTCCTCCCACAGCCGCCCGGCGGCGGGGCCGCCCGCGCAGGTCCCGTCGCTGAGGCCCACGGTCTTGACCCACAGGTCGGCGACGTGCGGGCCGTCGAGCGTCGCGCGCGGCGGCGAGCCGAGCGCCCGCCCGGCCGGGTTGCACCAGACGGTGCCGTCGGGCCCGGCGAGCGCACCGTTGCCGTTGCGCGACGTGTCGACGACGAACGTCGCACCGCCCAGCAGTGCCGACAGGTACCGGCCGTACGCGACCTCGTGCTCCGAGCGCTGGAAGTTCGACGTGTTGACCGCGAACCCGGCGCCCTGGTCGACGCCCGCGGCCCGCAGGCGCAGCGCCATGTCCTGCAGCGCGACCGTCCCCCAGCCGAAGCTGTTGCTGCTCGCGGCGTCGAGGTACACCTCGGCACCGGCCCGGGTGAGCGTCGTGACGGCGTACCGGAGCATCGCGAGGCGCGCGTCGCGGTCGCCGCAGCGCTCGAGGTGCAGCAGCGCGTCGGGCTCGACGACGACGACCGCCTGCGCGCGCGCCAGCCCGGCGGCCACCTGGTCGATCCACGCGCGGTACTCGCCCGCCGTGGCGAACCCGCCCGCGGACAGCCCGCCGCAGTCGCGGTCCGGGATGGCGTACGTGACGAGGACGGGTGTCTGCCCGGCCGCCGCCGCCGTCGCGGCGTACGTGCGGACCGACGAGGCGACGGTCGCGGTGGCGTCCTGCGGGCCGAGCCACCGTGCCGAGCCCTGCGCCGCGGCCTTCGCGAGCAGCGCGGCGTCGGCGTCGCGCCCGGCGGCACGGGCGTCCTGGGCCGCGCGGGCGGCCGGCGAGGCCGGGTCGACGTACTGCGGGCGGGCCGCCAGCACGGTGGTCTGCGGGCGCTCGTCGAGCGCGGGGCCGGAGCTCGTCGTCGTGCCGGGACGCGTCCCGCCGAGCCCGCCGGACGTGACGGGCAGCGGCTCGGGCAGCGGCAGCGAGACGACGGTCGGCACGCGCTCGACGGGCGTGTCGGGCGTCGACCACACCGAGGCGTGCGTCGCGGAGATCAGGTAGGCGCGGCCGTGGTCCTTCACGACGAGCCGCGCGCCCGGCGACGTCGTGCCGGTCGACCACAGCACGGCGCCGTCGGTGCCGACGACGCGCAGGTCGCCCTCGGGCGCCACGACGGCCGACGCACCGGCGCGCGTCACGGGCGACTGCCACACGGTGCGGTCGCCGGCCGTCAGCACGAGGGCCCCGTCCGTGCCCATGGTGAGCCGGACGGTGCCGTCGGGGCTGACGACGGACTCGCGCGGCAGCAGCAGGCCGCCCGACGGGACGCGGTCGGCGGCGCTCGTCCGCAGGGTCGGGCCGGGCACGCTCGCACTCTTCCACGCGACCGTGCCGGCGGTGCTGATCGTGTACAGCACCCCGTCGGGCTTGAGCACCGACCGCGCGCCGGGCGACGCCGTCGCCGAGGTCCACAGCACCGCGTCGGTCCGCGACCGGACCTCGAGCGCGCCGCCCGCCTGCTGCACGAGCCGCGCCCCGGGGTTGCCGGTCGTCCCGGTGTGCCAGAGCACGCGGCTGTCGACACTCAGCGTCACGTCCCCGTCCGCCCCGACGGCCAGCACGTGCGCGCTGCCGACGGCTCGCAGGCTGCCACCGGCGACGAGGGTCTGACCCGTCAGCAGGCGGTCCACCGGGTCCTGGGCCGACGCCGGCAGCGGCACGGTGACGGAGAGGGCGACGGCGACGGCGGCGACGACGTGGACGGCGGCCGAGAGGGCGCGTCCGGTCTCGCGGGTCGCGCGGCGCAGCACAGACGGGGGCATGGTGGGGCTCCTGCGCAGGGGGTGGGTTCGCAGGTCCGCATCGGCCACCGGGTGCCGACGTTGAGGTGCTGCCGTGCACGTCACGCCGTCGCGCGTCGGGGGCGCGTCCGGAGCGCGGCGGTCCGTGGGGGTCCGCCGTGTTCGCGCTCGCAGGCTCGTGGTCGCACGCGATCGGCCGGACGTGCGGGGGTCGTGCGCCGTACGCTCGCGGGCATGCCGCTGCTGCCGGTCCGGACCTCCACCCGCTGGGTCCTCGTCGCCGTCTTCGTCGCGATCGGGGTCGCCGCCGCACTCGTGGGCAACGGGTGGACGGTGCTCGGCATGGCGCTCGGGGCCGCCGGTCAGGTCGCGAGCCTGGTGCACGACCGCCGGAAGGCGGCGCAGCGGTCGGCCACCACCTGACGCGTCGCCGGTCGCGGGACGCCGCTCCCGGACACCGGGGTCGACCAGGGTGAGCGCAGGTTGCAGCGCGAGGCCGATCGCGGGCCGACCTCCGCACGGCGCTGGACCGCTGTCCGTCGCTGCGCTCGAATGGTCGCGAGCACCAGGACCGTTCGAGGAGGAACCGTGGGCCGCCTGCACATCGACCTGTTCGTCACGCTCGACGGCGTCGCCCAGGCGCCGGGCGGACCCGAGGAGGACACGTCGGGCGGCTTCCCGTTCGGCGGCTGGCAGGCGCCGCTGCCCGACGACATGGTCGGCCGTGAGGTGACCGCCGGCATCGCGGCGATGGACGCGCTGCTGCTCGGGCGGCGGACGTACGACATCTTCGCGTCCTACTGGCCACGCCAGGCGAGCACCATCGGACGCCGGCTCAACGAGGTGCCCAAGTACGTCGCGAGCCGCGGGACGCCCGACCTGACGTGGGAGCGGTCGACGCTGCTCGGTCCCGACCTGGCGGCGGAGGTGCGGGCGGTGCGCGACCGGCACGAGAGCACGCACGTCATCGGCAGCGTGGACCTCGTGCAGACGCTGCTCGCCGAGCGGCTGTTCGACGTGCTCACGCTGTGGGTCCACCCGATCGTGCTCGGGCAGGGCAAGAAGGTCTTCCCCGACGGCGTCCGGCCGTCCGGGCTGCGGCTGCTCGAGCCACCCGCCGTCGGCAGCGAGGGCGTGGTGCAGCTGCGGTACGCGCCCACGGGTGCGGACCCCGCGACGGGGGACATGACGGTGGACGACCCGCGCGACGACTCCGCCGGCTGACGGGGGCGTCAGGTCACGACGAGCCGCGGCGCGAGGGCCCGGATGCGTCGGTCGAGCTCGTCGACCGCGCTGTCGAACGCGTCGACGGTCCCCGCGCGCACCGGGTCGGGGACGGACCAGTGGACGTCGGCGCGCAGGCCGAGCTCCTCGTGCGCGCGGTCGCACACCGTGACGACGAGGTCGTCGTCGCGGCGGACGGCCTCCACGGCCCGCGGCGCCTCACCCCGCAGGTCCAGGCCGTGCCGCTCCGCCGCCGCGATCGCGCCCGGGGCGACCGCAGAGGCGGGGTGGGTGCCGCCGGACGCGACCGGGATGTCGGTGGTGCGCCGCCAGACGGCGACGGCGAGGTGCGAGCGCGCGGAGTTGGCGGTGCACACGAACAGCACCCGGGGCGGTCGCAGGAGCGCCGTGGTGACGGGCCCGAGCTCGGAGGGCAGGAGGCGCAGGTAGGTCCGGCGACGGTCTCCCTCGGACCGGGTGCGCTCGACGAGACCGTGCTCGACGAGGACGTTCACGTGGTGGGCGAGCAGGTTGGACGGCACGTCCAGTGCGGCCGCGAGCTCGGAGGGCGAGGCGTCGCCCTGCGACAAGAGGTCGACGACGGCGAGCCGGCCTGGGTCGGAGAGTGCGCCGTGGAGCGCAGCTCGCCGGGCGACCGCCTGCATCCACTCAGTTTTCATTGAGTCAATATTGACTGATCGATCACGGCCTGAGCAAGATGTGGCACCCGAGAGCCGCCAGTGCACCACCGCCCCGAGGAGCAGCCGTGACCACGACCGACAAGCGCAGCGTCCTGTTCGTGTGCGTCCACAACGCCGGGCGCTCCCAGATGGCCGCCGGGTTCCTCGCCGCCCTGTCCGGCGGCGCCGTCGAGGTCCGCTCCGCGGGGTCGGCGCCCGCCGCGCAGGTCAACCCCGTCGCCGTCGAGGCGATGGCCGAGGTCGGCATCGACATCGCCGCCGAGCAGCCCAAGGTCCTCACGAGCGACGCCGTCGAGGCATCCGATGTCGTGGTGACCATGGGCTGCGGCGACGCGTGCCCGTTCTACCCGGGGGTGCGCTACGAGGACTGGGCGCTCGACGACCCGGCGGGGCAGGGCATCGAGGCCGTGCGGCCGATCCGCGACGAGATCCGCCGACGCGTGGTCGGCCTGCTCGACTCCCTCGGCGTCCCGGTGGTCGCCTCGTAGCGCAGCCCGGCGGTCAGGCGGCGCAGCAGGCCGCGGGCGTGCGGTCCGCCGGCACGAGGACGGGCTGCCGGACCGCGCTCACGACCGTCCGGCGGGCGTCGGCGAGGACCCGGGTGAGCGCGCCGACACGCGACCGGCGGACGCGCGGTGCGGGCGCCGTGCGCTCGCGGACGAGCAGGGCGACGGCGAGCGCCTGGTCGAGCTCGCGCTGCTGCTGCTGGTGGAGCGTGAGGTACAGCTCGGGGTGCATGTCAGGCCTCCGGCTTGCGTGCGTGGACGATCGCGCCGTGCATGCCGTCCGCGACCTGGTGGGTGAACGTGACGGCCGTGTCGACGAAGCCGGCGGCGGCCAGCCCGTCGAGGTACTCCTGCCGCGACAGGGCGCCGGCGATGCAGCCGACGTAGGAGCCGCGCTCGGCCCGCTGCTCGGGCGTGAGGTCGTCCTCGGCGACGACGTCGGAGATGCCGACGCGGCCACCGGGGACGAGCACGCGGAACACCTCGCTCAGCACGGCCGGCTTGTCGGGGGAGAGGTTGACGACGCAGTTCGAGATGACGACGTCGACCGACGCGTCCTCGAGCGGCAGGTCCTCGATCGTGCCCTTGTGGAACGCGACGTTGGTCGCGCCCGCCCGCTCGGCGTTGGCGCGCGCGAGGTCGAGCATCTCGTCGGTCATGTCGACGCCGTGCGCGAAGCCGGTCGGTCCGACGCGCTTCGCGGACAGCAGCACGTCGATGCCTCCGCCGCTGCCGAGGTCGAGCACCCGCTCGCCCTCGCGGAGGTCGGCGACCGCGGTCGGGTTGCCGCACCCGAGCGAGACGAGCTGCGCCTCGACCGGGATGCCGGTCAGCTCGGACGTGTCGTAGAGCGCGGCCCCGAAGACCTGGGACTCGTCGCTCGGCCCGCAGCCGCCACCGCAACACCCGGCGTCGCCGCCGACCTGACGCGCCGCCTCGGCGTACTTCTCACGGACCTGCTCGCGGATGTCGGACATCCCGCACCTCCTCATATCGATGAACGTCGATGTGCCCCGATCCTGCACCCACGCATCGATCACTGTCAATATCGACAACCATCGATTTCCGGTCATACACTCGTCGCATGGCTGCCATGGATCTGCTGCCCGTCGTCTCCGAGCCCGCCGCGTGCTGCACGCCCGCCGCGGCGCCGACCATCAGCGCCGACGACGCGACGCGACTGGCCCGCACGCTCAAGGCCATGGCCGACCCGACCCGCCTCCGTCTGCTCTCGCTCATCGCCGCGCACGAGGGTGGCGAGGCGTGCGTGTGCGACCTCATCGAGCCCGTCGGGCTGAGCCAGCCGACGGTGTCGCACCACCTCAAGCAGCTGACGGAGGCCGGGCTCGTCACCCGGGAGAAGCGCGGGGTGTGGGCCTACTTCACGATCGTGCCCGGCGCGGTCGATGCCGTGACGCAGCACCTCGGCGCCCATCTGACGGTCCACGCGGAGGGCTGACCGGGGCGTCCGGACGTGGCGCGGCCGGCGCCGTCGTCCGATCGAGTCAATCTGACTCGATCCGGTTGCGTGCAGACGGCGGGGCGACGCATAGTGTCAACATGACTCGAAGCGACGGCGGCACTGACACTCTCCCGAGCACCGCTCTGCTGACCGACCACTACGAGCTCACGATGCTGCGGGCCGCGCTGGCCGACGGCACCGCGCACCACCAGGCCGTCTTCGAGGCGTTCGCGCGACGCCTCCCGGCCGGTCGCCGCTACGGCGTGGTCGCGGGGCTCGGGCGGCTCGTCGACGCGATCCAGGCGTTCCGCTTCACCGACGCCCACGTCGCGTGGCTCGAGGAGCAGGGAATCGCCGACGCCCGCACCGCCGCCTACCTGCGCGACTACCGCTTCACGGGCCAGGTCGACGCGTACCGCGAGGGCGAGATCTACTTCCCCGGCAGCCCGGTCCTCACCGTGACGGGCACGTTCGCAGAGTGCGTCGTGCTGGAGACGCTCGTCCTGTCGGTCCTCAACCACGACTCGGCGGTCGCGTCGGCGGCCGCGCGCATGGTCACCGCGGCGCGCGGCCGGACGCTGCTGGAGATGGGCAGCCGCCGCACGGGCGAGGCGTCGGCGGTCGCCGCGGCCCGAGCCGCGTACGTCGCGGGCTTCGACGCGACCAGCAACCTCGAGGCCGGCTTCCGGTACGGCGTCCCGACGCGAGGGACCGCGGCGCACGCGTTCACGCTCGCCCACACCGACGAGCGCGCGGCGTTCGCGTCGCAGGTCGCCGCGCTCGGCACGGGCACCACGCTCCTCGTCGACACCTACGACACGCCCACCGGCATCGAGAACGCCGTCGCCGTCGCCGGACCCGCGCTCGGCGCCATCCGGATCGACTCGGGCGACCTGGCCACCGAGGCCCACGCCGCCCGCGCGCGGCTCGACGCGCTCGGCGCGACGAGCACCCGGATCGCGGTGACCTCGGACCTCGACGAGCACACGATCGACGCGCTGGCCGACGCCCCGGTCGACGTCTACGGCGCCGGGACGCGGCTCGTCGGTGGGTCGGGCCACCCGACCGCGGGGATGGTCTACAAGCTCGTCGCGGTGGCCGACCGGCCCGGCGCGGACGCCCCGCTGCGTCCCGTGGCGAAGACGGCGGCCGGCAAGGCGAGCACCGGCGGACGCAAGACGGCGTACCGGGAGCTCGACGCCCGGGGCCGCGCGGTCCGCGAGACGGTGGTCGTCGGACCCCCGACGGACGTGCCGGGCCGCGCGCTGCAGGTCGCGGTGATCCGCGACGGGCACGTCGTGCACGCCCCGACGCTCGACGAGGTCCGCGCGCACCACCGCGGCGCCAAGGCCGAGCTCCTGCCGGCCGACCTCGACCTCACGGACGGGACACCGCGGCTCGCCGCCCAGCCGGCCGCCGACCTCGCCGGGAGCGCCGCGTGACCCCGCTCCCCGCCGCCCACCCCCGCACCTCCACGACCGACGCGCGCCGCGGGCGCGCGCGGGCCACCTGGCGCCGCACCGCGACGCCGCTCCTGGGAAGGACCGCAGCATGAAGAGCGCCCTCATCGTCGTCGACGTCCAGAACGACTTCTGCGAGGGCGGCGCGCTCGCCGTCGCCGGCGGGGCGGAGGTCGCCGCCCGGATCACCGACTACGTGAAGCGGCACGGCGCCGAGTACGACACGGTCGTCGCGACGCGCGACTGGCACGCGCCGCTGCCCGACACCAACGACGGCCACTTCGCCGCCGACGGCGAGGCGCCGGACTACGTGACGACGTGGCCCGTGCACTGCGTCGCGGGCACGCCGGGGGCCGACTACCACCCGGACCTCGTGCTCCCGGAGCGGACCGTGCACGTCGTCAAGGGCGAGTCGCGGCAGGACTACTCGGGCTTCCAGGGCCGCGTCGTCGACGCGCCGGACGGGCTCGAGCGGCTGGCCGACCTGCTGCTCGCGCGGAACGTCGCGCACGTCGACGTCGTCGGGATCGCGACGGACTTCTGCGTCGCGTCGACCGCGATCGACGCCCGCCGCCGGGCCGCGACCGTCGTCACGGTGCTGACGGACCTGACAGCCGCGGTGTCGGCGCCGACCGCGGTCAGGGCCCTGACCGAGCTGACCGGGCGCGGCGTGCGGCTGGAGGAGTCGCGGTGAGCGGGACCCTGGGGAAGGCACCCGACGGGTACGACGCGAGCGACTACCCGCCGTTCGCGGTGACCGTCGACCTGGCGATCTTCACGATCCGCGACGGGCACCTCGCGGTCCTGCTCGTCCAGCGGGCCGAGGACCCGTACGCGGGCGCGTGGGCGCTGCCGGGCGGGTTCGTCGGCATCGACGAGGACGCGACGACGGCCGCGTGGCGCGAGCTCGCGGAGGAGACGGGGCTCGAGCGGTTCGACGGGCACCTCGAGCAGCTCGCGACCTACTCGGCGCCCGACCGCGACCCCCGCATGCGGGTCGTGTCCGTCGCGCACGTCGCGTTCGCGCCGAACCTGCCCGACCCGCGGGCGGGGTCCGACGCCGCCGCCGCGCACTGGTGGGACGTCGACGACCTGTTCCTGCCCGGGCTGACGCTCACCGGCGACCCCGCCGACGCGCCCGACCTGGCCTTCGACCACGCGCAGATCCTCACGGACGCGGTCGACCGCGTCGCGGCGAAGCTCGAGTACACGACACTCGCGACCGCGTTCGTCGAGACACCGTTCACGCTGTCCGAGCTCCGGCACGTCTACGAGACCGTGTGGGGCGTCCGGCTGGACCCCGGCAACTTCCGCCGCAAGGTCGAGACGGGCTCGCTCGCCGCGAAGGACGAGGACACCGACCCGCGCCCGACGGGCGGCCGTCGCGCCGCCGTGTACCGCCCGACCGGCACCGCCGCGCTCCAGCCGCCCATGCTGCGCCCCGACGGCGCCCGCGCCAGGACCACCGAGACCACCGGAGGACCCCGATGACCAGCCCGGCGACCCTGCGGGTCGCGCTCGCCCAGCTGCCCGTCCGCGTCGGCGACCTCGCCGGCAACCGGGCCGCGATCCTCGACGCCGCCGCGTGGGCGGGGTCCGTCGACGCGGACGTGCTGCTCACACCCGAGATGTCCGTGACCGGCTACCCCGTCGAGGACCTGCTCGCCGAGCCGGGGTTCGTCGACGCCGCCGCGCGCACGGTCGACGGCCTCGCCGCCGCGTCCGGCCGCGTCGTGACGGTCGTCGGCGCGCCGCTGCGGACCGACCAGCTCCCCGCCGCCGGCGGGGCGCGCGACCTGGGGTCGACGCTCGACGCGGTCGTCCGGCCGCTGCGCAACGCCGCCGTGGTGCTCGCCGACGGCCGTGTCCAGGGCGCGCACGCCAAGACCCTCCTGCCGACGTACTCGGTGTTCGACGACGCCCGTCACGTCGGCGCGGGCCGCCGCGACCAGGCGCTGTTCGAGATCCCGACGCCGACCGGCCCGGTCACCGTCGCGCTGCTGGTCTGCGAGGACGTGTGGGACCCGACGCACGTCGCCGAGGTCGCGGCCGCGGGTGCGCAGGCGGTGCTCGTCACCAACGCGAGCCCGTACGAGGTCGGCAAGCCCGCACGACGGCTCGCCGTCCTCAGGGCCGCGGCCACCGCGGGGGGCGTCCCCGTCGCGTACGTCAACGCGTGCGGCGGGCAGGACGAGGTCGTGTTCGACGGCGGGTCGCTCGTCGTCGACGCCGACGGGCGGCTGCTCGCGCGCGCCGCCGCGTTCACGGCCGACCGGCTGGTCCTCGACCTGCCCGTCGCACCCGCACGGCCGACGACGCGCGACGTCGTGCGCGTGGTCCGCGGCACGGTCCCCACGCGACGGTCGCTCGCCGCGCCGGCCGCCACCCCGCCGCTCGACCCCCACGAGGAGGTCTGGACCGCGCTCGTCACCGGGTTCCGCGACTACTGCACCCGCGTCGGCCTCCCGCGCGTCGTCCTCGGCCTGTCCGGGGGCGTCGACTCCGCGCTCGCGGCCACGATCGCGGTCGACGCGCTCGGCCCGGACGCCGTCCGCGGCGTCGGGATGCCCGGCCCGTACTCGTCGGCCGGCTCGGTCGACGACGCCGCCGCGCTCGCCGGGAACCTCGGCATCCGGTTCGACGTCGTCCCGATCGCCGAGGCCTACGCCGAGCGTGTGACGGCGCTCGCGGACGTCGTCGGCGGTCCCGGAGCCGAGGCGGACCCCGTCGCGTGGGAGAACCTCCAGGCCCGGCTGCGCGGCACGACGCTCATGACGATCGCCAACGCGACCGGCGCGCTGGTGTGCTCGACGGGCAACCGGTCCGAGAGCGCGGTCGGCTACACGACGCTCTACGGCGACACGTGCGGCACGGCCCCGAACCCGCTCGGCGACCTGCTCAAGACCGACGTCGTCGCGGCCGACGGCCGGCTCGTGCCCGGCGTCTACGGCCTGTGCGCGTGGCGCAACGCGCGCGCGGTCGCGGCCGGCGAGGTGCCGCCGATCCCCGCGTCGACGCTGACCAAGCCACCGTCGGCCGAGCTCGCGCCCGACCAGCAGGACTCCGACTCGCTGCCCCCGTACGACGTGCTCGACCCGCTGCTGCTCGCGTTCCTCGAGGACCGCACGAGCCCCGACGTCCTGGTCGACGACCTCGTCGCCCGCGGGCACGACCGCTCCGCCGCGACCGCGACCGTCCGGCACGTGCTCGGCCTCGTCGACCGCAGCGAGTTCAAGCGCCGCCAGGTGCCGCTGCGGATCAAGGTCAGCCGCGTCGCGTTCGGTCGCGACCGCCGGATGCCGCTCGCGACGCACTGGCGGCACGTCCCGACCCCGGCCGTCGAGCCGTCGCGGACCGCCGCCTAGTCGTCTCGCGCGACGTCAGAGCAGGTCGCGCAGCACCGTCGCCTGGTTGTGGTCGGGGTCCTTCGCGCCGTACAGCAGCGTGACGACGTCGTGCGTCGCCACCAGCCCGCGCAGCCGGTCGAGCGCGGGTCCGTCGGTGACCTCCGCCCGGTAGCGGCGCGCGAACTCGTCGAACAGCGGCTCCTCGTGGTGGAACCACCGTCGCAGCTCCGTCGACGGCGCGACGTCCTTGAGCCACACGTCGACCGCGGCACGCTCCTTCGTCAGACCGCGCGGCCACAGGCGGTCGACGAGCACGCGCAGCCCGTCGTCGTCGGACGGCTCGTCGTAGACCCGGCGCACGCGCACGCTCACCCGCCCATCGTGCCGTGTCGGCGCCGGGTGCGAGGATCGGCCCAGCCGGCCCGACCGCGAGGCGTGCCGGACGGTGCGCGACCCGCGACCCGCGACGACCCCCGACGACGAGGAGACGCCATGACGACGTTCGGCCCGACCGACGACCTGCGCGGCGCCGAGTTCCGCGACACCGACCTGCGCGGTGCGCGGTTCGTGGGCGCCGACCTGTCCGGCGCGGTGCTGCGCGGCGTGCAGGTCGAGGGCGTCGAGGTCGATGCACCCTGGCTGCCCGACGGCGACACGTTCCTCGTCAACGGCGTCGACGTGATCCCGTTCGTCGAGGCGGAGCTCGACCGTCGCTTCCCCGGCCGATCGACCCGTCGTGCGACCGACCCCGAGGGGCTGCGCGACGCGTGGGCCGTGCTGCAGCGGACGTGGGACGCGACCCTGGCCCGCGTCGCCGGGATGCCCGCCGGCACGCCGGACGTCTCCGTCGCGGGGGAGTGGACGTTCGCGCAGACGCTGCGCCACCTGGTCCTCGCGACCGACGCGTGGCTCGGGCGGTCGGTGCTCGGCCTCGACCAGCCGTTCCACCCGCTCGGGCAGCCGGGTCCGCAGGCGCCCGACGACGGCCTCGACCTGTCCCTGTTCACCACGGGGACGCCGACGTACGACGAGGTGCTCGCGGCCCGTGCCGACCGGGTCCGCCTCGTGCACGACTTCCTCGCGACCGTCACCGCGGACGACCTGACCGCGCAGCACCCGCACCCGTGGGCGCCCGAGTACCCCGAGACGACCCTGTCGTGCCTCCACGTGATCCTCGAGGAGGAGTGGGAGCACCACAGGTTCGCGGTCCGCGACCTCGACGTGATCGAGTCCTCGCAGGCCTGAACGGGCACGCGTCCGGGCCGCCGGGCGCGGAAATGCGCTGGCCAGGAGCGCCCCGAGGCGCGCACAGTACCGGGGCGCTGCGCGTGACCCCGCGCGCGGCGACCACACGTGACGGCCACGACGAGCCGCGAAAGGAGGAGCCCGTGCACGACCGCACCAGCCGCTGGTCCGGACGCGACGTCTGCGCGTCCCACGCGCTCGTCCTGCACCGCACCCTCGACGGCACGACCGATCGCACGACCGACCGCCCGGAGCAGTGCGGTCGCCTCCTGCGCCCCTCGTCGACCTGACGTCCACCCCACGTCGACGACGGGCCGTTCCCCTCTCCGGGAGCGGCCCGTCGTCGTTCGTCGACCCCGACCCCGACCGCGCCCCCCTGGAAGGAGACCGCCGTGGTCCGCATCGTCAACCAGTCCCTGACTGCCGGCCGCGCGCCGATCTCCGACGCGGACGCCCGCCGCGCCGCGCGACGCCTCGCCCGCACGGCTGCCCGCAACCCGCTGCGCCGCGTCCGCGTCGACTGCGAGCCGCACGCGGTGCGCGACCCGCTGGCGACGCTCGGCGACCGCGTCTGGTGCGACCGGCACGCCGACTGGGCGACGGTCGTCGAGGTCACCGAGTAACCCCACGAGCCCGCACCACCGACACGATCCGACCCGGCACGACGACGGTCCGAGGGACCACGAGAGAGGAGGTGACCCCGGTGTCCGGAGTCCTGGTCCTGAACGCGGGCTACGAGCCCCTGCACCGGGTGAGCCTGCAGCACGCCGTGCGGATGCTGCACCGGCGGGTCGCGGTCGTCGAGGAGGCGGTCGCGGGCAAGCGGTTCGGGCAGTACCCGCTGCCGGCGGTCCTGCGGCTGGTGCGGTACGTGCAGATGCGCTGGCGGCACCGGGCAGGTGCGCCGCCGTGGTCGCGGGCCGGCGTCCTGCGGCGTGACGGCCACGTCTGCGCATACTGCGGGACGCACGGCGCGAGCACCGTCGACCACGTGATGCCGCGGTCGCGGACCGCCGACCCGAACACGTGGCTCAACACGGTCGCGTGCTGCGGTCGGTGCAACAACCGCAAGCGTGACCGGACGCCCGACGAGGCCGGCATGCGCCTGCGGTACGCGCCGCGGGTGCCGAGCCACGCCGAGCTGCTCGACCTCTGACGACGGACCGCTCTCCCCGGGAGGGCGGTCCGTCGTCGTTCCCGCCAGGTCCGCGGGCGGGCGTCCGGGCCGGTCAGCCCGCCGCGGCCCGCGCCTGCGCGAACGGGAGCCGGTCGAAGACGATCGTCATGTGCGTGATGCGCCCGTCGGTGACGCGCACCCACTCGGCACCCGGTGCGTGCCGGACGAGCGTCGAGTCGGTGTCGTAGAGCACGACCGCGGTGACGTCGTCGCCGAACGCACCGAGGATCTCCGTGCGGGTGGTCGACGTCGCGAACGGCCCCATGAACGCGCGGAACGCGTCGATGCCGGTCACGGGCCCGCCGGGGGAGTCGCAGACGACGTCGTCGGCGACGAGCGCCATCGCGGCGTCGACGTCGTGGCTGCTCCACGCGCGGTGGTAGTCGAGGGCGGTCTGCAGGGCACGTCCGGTGGTCATGGGTCCTCCTGGTCGTCGGGACTGGCACCCGTACCGACACCGGGCGGACGGCTGTCGGAACGGTCTCGTACGGTCCGATGTCATGGAGGCGGTCGGCACGACCCTGGACGCGGCGCGCGCGGGCGACGAGGACGCGTTCGCCGCGCTCACCCGTCCGCACCTGCGCGAGCTGCACGTGCACTGCTACCGCATGCTCGGCTCGCTCGACGACGCCGACGACGCGCTGCAGGACGTCCTGCTCGCCGCGTGGCGCGGGCTGCCGTCGTTCGCAGGGCGCTCCTCGGTCCGGACCTGGCTCTACACGATCGCGACCCGCCGCTGCCTCAACGTGCTGCGCACCGGCCGGCGACGGCCCGTCGAGGTCGCGCTGCCGTTCGACGCCCCGCCGCCCGACGCGCTCGACGACCTGCCGACGCTCCAGCCGTACCCCGACGCGTGGCTGTCCACCGCGCCGGTGGCACACGCGCCGGACGCCCGGTGGGACGCGACCGAGTCCATCCAGCTCGCGTTCGTCGCCGCGCTGCAGGCGCTCCCACCCCGGCAGGTGGCCGCCGTCGTCCTCGCGGACGTGCTCGGGTTCGACGTCGCCGAGTGCGCTGCGGTGCTCGACGTCACGCCGACCGTCGTCAAGGGTCTGCGGCAGCGGGGGCGGGCCTCGCTCGCGGCGGCGCGCGCGTCGGTGCGGACGTCGGGTCGCGTCGGTGGTGACGTGGACGTCGCGGTCGCGCGCCGGTTCGCGCGGGCGCTCGAGGCCGGCGACGTCGACGGGGTCGTCGCGCTGCTCACCGACGACGCGTGGCTCGCGATGCCGCCGCTGCCGCACGTGTACCGGGGCCGGGAGTCGGTCGCGGCGTTCCTGCACGCGGCGGCCGGGTGGCGCACCGGTCGCACGCTGACGTTGACCGAGACCGCGGCGAACGGCCGGCCGGCGTTCGTCGGCACGCTCGCGGGCGGCACCGGTCCCGCGCGGCCCGCGGGCGTGTACGTCGTCACGACGCGCGGCGGCCGCGTCGCCTCGGCGACGCGCTTCCTCGACGACGGCGTCGCCGCGCGGTTCACCGCGCCGTGCCCGCGGCCCTGGTCCCGCGTGGCGAGCGGCGTCCGGTGGCAGGATCCCTGCGTGACCGACCGTCCGACGCCTCCCGCCCCGTCCGCCGGGCACGTGCTCGTCCCGATGACCGCCGCGCACTGGCCGCAGGTCGCGACGATCTACGCGGCCGGCATCGCGACGGGCCAGGCCACCTTCGCGGCCGACGTGCCGACCTGGGACGAGTTCGACGCGGGCAAGCTCGCCGGGCTGCGGTGGGTCGCCGTCGACGGCGGAACCGTGCTCGGCTGGGTCGCCGTGTCACCCGTGTCCACGCGCGCGGTCTACGCGGGCGTCGTCGAGGTGTCGGTCTACGTGGACCCAGCGGCGCACGGGCGTGGCGTCGGCCGGTCGCTGCTCGAGCGTCTGCTCGCGGAGGCGCCCGCGCACGGGGTCTGGACGGTGCAGGCGGGCGTCTTCCCCGAGAACACCGCGAGCCTCGCGCTGCACGCCGCGACCGGGTTCCGCGTCGTCGGCACGCGCGAACGGCTCGGCCTCATGACGTTCGGACCGCTCGCGGGGCGCTGGCGCGACGTCGTCCTCCTGGAGCGCCGGCTCGACTGACGCGTCGCGTCGTCGGCCCGCGGGCGCCGCCCCGTCCCCCACGCGGACCGGCTCCTGCCCCCCGCCCGACGCGGCGGACCGTTCAGGAGTCCCGACCGGGCTGCCGCGTCGGGCGACGGCGGACCTCACCCGCTCTCCGCTTGACGGCCGCCCCGCCGCGGGTTTGCCTGGCGACGTCGGCACGGGGAAGCGAGGTGGCGATGTCCGGGCAGCACGTCGCGTACTGGGACGCGCAGGCGGGATCGTACGACCGGGTCACGGCATGGGCGGAGCGTCGGCTGCTCGCCGACGCGCGCGCGTGGGTCGGCGCACGGGCCCACGGGCGGACCCTCGACGTCGGTGTCGGCACCGGGGCGAACCTGCCGCACCTCGTCGGGCACGCCGACGCCCTCGTCGGCGTCGACCAGAGCGGCGCGATGCTCGACCTCGCGCGGCGCCGGGCCAGGTCGCTCGGCGTGGACGTCGAGCTCGTGCAGGGCGACGCGGCCGCGCTGCCGTGGCCCGACGCGTCGTTCGACACCGTCGTGTGCACGTTCGCGCTGTGCTGCGTCGACGACGAGGTGGCGGTGCTCCGCGAGCTCGCGCGCGTCGTGCGGCCCGACGGAGCGGTCCTGCTCGCCGACCACGTCGAGTCGTCGGCGGGTGTCGTCCGCGCAGGTCAGCGCGTGCTCGAGGCCGTCGAGCGGCGGCACGGCGAACGGTTCCGACGCCGCCCCCTCGTGCGGCTGCCCGAGGCCGGGCTCGCGGCCGTCGAGCACGAGGCGTCGCGCTACCGCCTCGTCGAGCGCGTCGCCGCCCGGCGGGAGCGCCGCCGGCGCCGCGACTGACGCGTCGTCCGGGGTCAGGAGCCTGCGCGCTCCGCCGCGAGGAGGGGCTGCTGGAGGAGCGTGTTGCGGTGCGTGCCGAAGTCGCGCTCGCCGACCGCGGTGAACCCCTGGCTCTCGTAGTACCGGCGCAGCGCGGGGTTGCTCGCGCGGCAGTCGAGGCGGAACAGCCCGGCGCCGGCGTCGCGGCCGCGGGCGGCCGCCCAGTCGAGGAGCGCGCCGCCGAGGCCGTCGCCGGCGCGGCGCCGCGCGACCATGAGCCCGTGGACGTAGACGGCGGGCGAGTCGTCGCCGCCCCAGAAGTCCGGGTCGGACCAGAGCAGCCGGATCGTCGCCGCGAGGCCCCGCTCGTCGCGCACGACCCACCACTCGCCCGCGTCGACCTGCGCCGCGACGCGCTCGCGGGGGAGCGACCCGCGCGGCCACTGGTCGACGCCCCGCTCGGCCATCCAGTCCTCGAGCGCACGCCGCAGCGCGTGGATGTCGTCGACGTCGGCCGGTCGGGCGGGCGCGGGGATCACGGGCACGCCACGACGATAGGCGGGCTTGCGTGGAGCGCACGTGCGGGTCCGCGACGGGCCGCCCGGCGGGATCAGCCGCTGCGCGGCGCGTACATGATGATCGCGACGCCCAGCAGGCACACCAGCGCGCCGGCCACGTCGTAGCGGTCGGGACGGAAGCCGTCGACGAGCATCCCCCACAGCAGCGAGCCGGCGACGAACACGCCGCCGTACGCGGCGAGGATGCGGCCGAAGTGCGCGTCGGGCTGCAGCGTCGCGACGAACCCGTACACACCGAGCGCCATGACGCCGGCGCCGATCCACGCCCAGCCGCGGTGCTCGCGCACCCCCTGCCAGACGAGCCACGCGCCGCCGATCTCCGCGACCGCGGCGGCGACGAACAGGACGAGGGACCTCAGGACCGTCACGCGCGCAGTCTGGCAGGCGCACCGGTCGTCGGACGGGCGGGCGCCGTCAGGACGCGTGCGTGCGCGCGCCCAGGTGCAGGTCGAGGTTCAGCCAGCGCGCAAGGTCCTCGAGCTCGTCGGCGACGTCGGCCCGGACGGCGGGGCGCCACGGGCCGTCCTCGTGCACCGCGTGGACCTGCAGGACGCCCGCGGTGTGGTCCGCGGTGGCGTCGACCTTGCCGACGAGCCGGTCGCCGTGCAGCACGGGCAGCGCGTAGTAGCCCCAGCGTCGGGCGGCGGCGGGCTTGAACATCTCGAGCGCGTAGTCGAACTCGAACAGCTCGGCCATGCGCTTGCGGTCCTGGACCAGCCGGTCGAACGGCGACAGGAGCGCGGCGCGACCCTCGAACGGCGCGTCGAGCAGCGTCGGGTCGACGCGCCACTCGCCGCGCACGCCCTCGACGACCGCCGGCTCGCCGGCCTCGCCGACGTCGACCGGCTCGACAGGGCACTCCGGACCGCGGGCGCGTGCGATGCCGAGCGCGCGCAGCCGCCGCTCGTCGCGCCGCCGCCGCGCCTCCTCGACCGGGACGGGCGGGTCGTCGGGATAGATGCGTTCCGCGAGGTCCCACAGCCGGTCGCGACCCCGGCGGCCGGCGGCGGCGACCTCGCCCGCCTGCACCATGAGGTCGAGCATCATCGGCACGTTGCGGTCCCGGTTCCAGCCGCTCGAGCGCCAGGGGCGGACCGTCGTGTCGGGCAGCTCGCGCGCGGTGAGCGGCCCGTCGCCGCGCAGCGCGTCGAGGATGTCCTGGCGGCACGCGGCGTTGTCGTGCAGCCAGCGCGCCTGCGCGTGCGCCCACGCCTTCGCGTCGGGCCCGGGCCACGCGGCCATCTCGGCGGTGTAGAGCGCGAGGTCCTCGGCCGGGCGGATCATGCCCTGCACGTCGACGAGCGTCTGGTCGTCGACCGCGTCGGCGAGCTCGTCGGGGTCGTACCGCGACCCGATCCGGCTCCACAGCACGAGGTCGGCGCTCGGCGCGACGGCCTTGGTGTGGTCGACCTGGAGCATCGTGAGCCCGCGGACCACGGTGAGCACGTCGGTCGGCCGCGGCGCGGTCAGCAGCTGCGCGCGGACGGCGACGCGGCGAGCGTCGGCACGGGACAGGTGGTGCACCGCACCGACGCTACGACGCACCTCCGACACGCGGCGGCGAGCGGGGCGCCGACGGCCGCGGCGGACGACGCGCCGCCGGTGCCGTCCGTCTCCGGCGACGACGTCAGACGGTGACGTCGACTCCCCGGTCCGCGACGGCGGGCGGGTCCGCCGGTCGCCGCGAGGTGGCACGCCCGACGACGAGCAGGACGAGCAGCGCCGGGACCCACCCGTACAGCAGCCCGGCGGCGCCGCCGTCGGTCGGACCGAGGAGCATCATCGCCTGCGCGTACCAGCGGCCGTCGCCGACCGGGTCCAGGCCGAGCCCGACGAGCACCGTCGGGATCGCGCCGACGAGCGCCGCGACGAGGCACGACAGCCACACGGCCAGGACCAGCACGAGCCGCCCGTCGGGCAGCGTGGTGGTGCGAACCGCGACGTAGGTGAGTGCGCCGGCGATCGTGCCGACGAGCGCTCCGCACACGAGCAGCGCCCCGGGCGACGCGTCGGCGGCGGTCGTCACGGGTGCGAGCCAGTCGGCCACGGTCGAGACGGTGGCCGCGAGCTCCGAGCGCGCGGTCGTGACGTGCTCGGCGACCGTACGGTCGACCCACCCGTGCACCCCGGCCGCGACCGCCCACCCGAGGCCGGAGACGACGCCGACGACGACGGCGGCGCGCAGCACCCCGGAGGCCGGCGTGGCGGCCAGGCCCTGGTCCCCGTCACCCGTCGCCCGCTCCAGGCGTCGTGCGAGCGCGACGGTCGCGAGCCCGACGACCCAGCCGTAGGTCGCGCCCCACGCGGCGCCCGCCCGGATCGGCTCGAGCATCGCGGCGCGCAGCGTCGGGACGAGGCCTTCGTGCTGGAGCATCGGGGACAGGATCGTGATCGACGACGTGAGCACCGCGACGACGCCGCCGACGGCCGCCGCGAACCAGACCGCGAGCACGCGCGGGGCGAAGCCGGTGCGCGTGGCGCCGGCACCGGGGAGGGTGAGCGCGGCGACCGCGACGACGAGCGCGACGGCGGCGGCCACGTGCCACGGCTCGACCATGCCGTACTGCACCAGCGTGACCCCGGACGTGGCCGGAGCGACGAAGCCGACGACCCCCGACGGCACCCCGGCACGCACGAGCAGCGCGTGCACCGCGGCGGCCCCCAGCCAGAGCGCGAGGGAGAGGAAGCCCGCGACGAGCGCCGGGAGGAGTGTCCGCTTCGACAGCATTTGCGCGACGCTAGCAGCGAGCGGGGGGCCGCACGGGGGACTCGTGCGGAGGTCCCTCCGACAGGTGAACGGACTCCTCGCGCACGCGGTGAAGCTCTCCGCCGGCTGGTGGGCCGCTCGGGCGGCGGACGCGCGCGCGCCGTCCCGTGCGGGTGCCCGGGTGCCAGGGTGCCGGGCCCGCACGTCGGCGGCAGACTCGTGACGTGCCCCGCCGCCCGCTCGACGAGTACCGCGCCAAGCGGGACCCGGCGCGCACGCGCGAGCCCGTCCCACCGCCCGACGCGCCGCTGCCCGACGGGGACGGGCGGACGTTCGTGATCCAGGAGCACCACGCCCGCGCGCTGCACTGGGACCTGCGCCTGGAGCGCGACGGCGTGCTCGTGTCGTGGGCCGTGCCGAAGGGCCTGCCGCAGGAGCCGGGCACGAACCACCTCGCGGTGCACACCGAGGACCACCCGATGGAGTACGCGACGTTCGAGGGCGACATCCCCGCCGGTGAGTACGGCGGCGGGCACATGTCGGTCTGGGACCGCGGCACGTACGACACGGTGAAGTGGTCGGACCGCGAGGTGCAGGTCGTGCTGCACGGCGAGCGCGTGCAGGGTCGGTACGTGCTGTTCCGCACGCGCGGTCGCGGGCGGTCCGGCGGCGACGGCGGCGGGCGGGGCGACGACGAGCGCAGCTGGATGGTGCACCGCATGGACCCGCCGACGCGCCCCGACTGGACGCCGCTGCCCGACCTGGTCCGGCCGATGGCGGCCGTCGCGGGCGAGCTCCCGCCCGACGACGACGCCTGGGCGTACGAGATGAAGTGGGACGGCGTGCGGGCCGTCGCGTACGTCGACGGCGGTCGCGTGCGGCTCATGTCGCGCAACGACCTCGACGTCACGCGGTCGTACCCCGAGATCGCCGGGCTCGGCGAGCAGCTCGGGTCGACGCAGGCGGTCCTCGACGGCGAGCTCGTGACGTTCGACGCCCGCGGTGCCCCCGACTTCGGGCGCCTCCAGCAGCGCATGCACGTCGCCGACCCCGCCGTCGCGCGCCGGCTCGCGCAGAGCGTGCCCGTCGTCTACCTCGTCTTCGACGTCCTGCACCTCGACGGCCGCGACACCCTCGACCTGACCTACGGCGAGCGTCGCGCGCTGCTCGACGGCCTCGGGCTCGCGGGGCGCTCGTGGCAGACGCCGCCGTCGTTCGACGGTCCGGGCTCGGCCGTGCTGGCGGCGAGCCACGAGAACGGCCTCGAGGGCGTCCTCGCCAAGAAGCGGCGCTCCCCGTACCGGCCGGGCCGCCGCTCGCCGGACTGGGTCAAGGTCAAGCACGTCCGCATGCAGGAGGTCGTGCTCGTCGGGTGGAAGCCCGGCAAGGGGGCCCGGGCCGAGACGCTCGGGTCGCTCGTGCTCGGCGTCCCGGGCGACGACGGCGTGCTGCGGCCCGCGGGGTCCGTCGGCACGGGCTTCACGCGTCGCACCCTCGACGACCTGCTGCGCCGGCTCACGCCGCTCGAGACGCCGTCGTCGCCGTTCGCCGTGCGGCTGCCCGCCGCGGACACGCGCGACGTGCACTGGGTCCGCCCGCAGATCGTCGGCGAGGTCGCCTTCACCGAGTGGACGTCCGACGGCCGCCTGCGGCACCCGTCGTGGCGCGGGCTGCGTCCGGACAAGTCCCCGGGGGACGTCGTCGTCGAGAGCACCTGACAGCGAGGCCGCGCGCCGCGCGGGCCGGTGGGGCTGGGGACGTGCGTCTCGACGTGCGGGAACCGCGTCCGGGGTCCACCATGGCCCCACGCGGCGTCGCGCCGCGCCCACGGGTGCGGACCGGCGCCCGCCGGACCGCGTCGCCGCCGACGCGGGTCGCCGAGGAGAGCGCGCATGACCACCGTCGCGGACGTCCTGAGCCCGTCGGTGCTCACCGTCGAGACCACCGCGACCGTCCGCCAGGCCGCCGAGCTCATGCGCGAGCACGACGTGGGCGACCTGGTCGTCGTCGAGCAGGGCCGCCTCGTCGGCACGGTCACCGACCACGACCTCGTCGTGCGCGTCCTCGCGGTCGGCGGACGCCAGGACGACCGTGTCGGCCCGGTCGCGACCGGCGCGCCTGTCGTCATCGGACCCGACGACGACGTCGAGGGCGTCGCGCGGCTCATGGCCACGCACGCCGTGCCGTGGCTGCCGGTCGTCCGCGCGGGCGAGGTCGTCGGCGTCCTCTCGCTCGACGACCTCGAGCACGGGCCGGGGCACCATGCCGGTCCGACCGCGCACGCACCGCACCTGGCCGGCTGAGCACGGCCTCGCGTCGCAGCCGCCCCGCCGAGCCTGGCCTCGCGTCGCGTCGCGTCGCGTCGCGTCGCGTCGCACGGACGGTGGTGCACGTCCGGCGCCCCGTCGCTTACCGTGCTGGGATGACGAACGAGGCGACGCCACGCCCCGCCCGCCCCACATGGTCCGAGCGGCTCGGCCGCCTCACCGAGGCCGTCCGCGGCCTGCCGAAGCCGGTGCGGGTGGTCGCGGTGACGTCGGTGGGCGGTGTCGTGCTGCTCGCGGGTGTCGCCATGCTCGTCCTGCCCGGGCCGGGGATCCTCGCGATCCTCGCGGGGCTCGCGATCCTCGCGACGGAGTTCGTGTGGGCCCGGCGCGTGCTCGAGCGGAGCAAGGCGGCCGCGAAGGCGGGGGTCGACAAGGGACGCGACGCGATCCAGCGCCGCCGCTGAGCCGCGGGCGCTGGGTCGCGCGGCGGCTCCGCCCGACGGCGTGCCGTGCCGCGGTGGGTCGTCAGCGGCCGCGCTGCGCGCCCCCGAAGACCGGGTGGGATGCCAGGTCGTCGGTGCGCGAGTCGAGCAGGCGACGCAGCGCGTCGTAGCGCTCCTCGGCGAGGCGTCGCGCCTCCCCGGCCGGGCACCGCTCGATCTCGTGGTGCGCCCGGGCCGTGGCCGCGGCCACCTGGAACCAGCTGGCTCCGGCGAGACCGGCGAGACCGGCGTCGAGGTGCTCGTCGCTGCCGGTGCGCCGCGCGTCCGTGTCCGTCATGGTCGGCTCCTCCCGCCCACCATCGTCGCGCCGCCCACCGACATCGCCGGGACGCCACGCGGTGGCTGCGACCCTCTGCGACGAAGGAGTCGCGGGCGCGCCGGTGCGGACGCGGGCCGGGGGTGAAGAGCGGCGCACGGCGTCAGGCGACGACGGTCGCGCCGAGCACGACCTCGTCGTGCGGGACGGCGGCGAACTGCTGCCCGGGGTACCGCAGGCCGCTGAAGTACGCGTTCACGTGCGCGACGATCTGCTCGCCGCCGACCCAGACCCCCGCGAGGTGCGCGCCGGTCGTCGTGTGGCAGTCGGAGACGAGGGTCACGTCGTAACCGGCGTTCGCCGCGGACTGCCCGAGGGTCCGCACGCAGTAGTCGGACTGGGCGCCCATGATGACGAGGTGGGTCGTCCCGGTGCGGGCGAGCACGGACTGCAGGTCGGTGCCGGCGAACGCGTCGCGGTAGGCCTTGTGCACGCGCGCCTCGCCCGGCACCGGCACGAGGGCGGGGTGCAGCTCCCAGCCCGCGCTCCCGCGCGGGAAGTCCTGCTCGTCCTGGACCCACACCACCGGGACGCCCTCCGCGCGTGCGCGCTCGACGAGCGCGACGGTGCGCGCGAGCACCCCGTCGACGTCGACGCAGTCCGCGACGACGCCGACCTGCAGGTCGACGACGAGGACTGCCGTGCGCGGAGTGGTAGCGCTCCCATACATGCCGCCGATTCTCCCTGACACCGGCACAGGCGCGAAATCGGCGCACCGGTCGCGGGACGGTCCGGCGTCAGGCGACGGGGCGGATCTCCGCGACGTCGCCCGGCCACAGGACCGTCTCGACCAGGCGCGCGAGGTCCTGCACGTCGTCGGTCTCGACGACGTAGTACCCGCCGAGCTGCTCGACCGTCTCCGTGTAGGGGCCGTCCGTCACGACGAGCCCCTCGGCGTCGTTCCGGACGACGACCGCGCGGCGCGACGAGGCGAGCTCGTGGCCTCCCACGATCGTGTGCCCGCGCTCCGCGCACGCGGTGCTGAACGCGTCGTGGTCGGCGTACGCGGCCGCCTGCGTCGCCTCGTCCGCGGTCTCCCACGCCTTCTCGTCGCCGTGCAGCAGCACGACCCAGGTCTGCGCCATGGTCCGTCCCTCCCGTGGTCCGACGGCACGATCGTGCCCGTCACGCCCATGACGCGCGAGGGGCGCCCGGATCGACAGCCGGCTGCGGTCAGCCCAGGAACACCTGCGCGCACAGCGTGCCGCGGGCGCTGTCGACGCACGCGACGCCGATGCTCGTGAAGTCCTTCGAGAGGAGGTTGGCGCGGTGGCCGGGTGACGCGAGCCACGCGTCGACGGTCGCCTTGGCGGTCGGGTAGCCGAGCGCGAGGTTCTCGCCGACCGTCCGGCCGCCGCACGCCGCGAGGATCGGCTCGAGCGGGTCGTGCTCGAAGCGGCCCTCGGCGACGAGGAGCTTCGCGCGCGTGAGCGCCTGCTGCTGCGCGCACTCGGAGACCGTGAGGTCGCCGACGCCCTGCGCGCGGCGGGCGTCGTTGCCGAGCGTGACGATCTCGGCGTCGACCGGCTGGGGAGCGGGAGCCGCCGCAGGCGCGGAGGACGGAGCCGGGGCCGAACGCGGCGATGTAGTCGCTCATCGCGAACGGCTCGCCGGTCCCCTCGACCGTGACCTGGCGCTCGAGGTCCGCGCACGTGGTGCGCGTGCCGTCGGGGCGGTCCCACGCGTCGATC
>NZ_JAPESW010000052.1 GCF_028527925.1 Cellulomonas fimi | reverse complement strand
ACCCGATCCACGGGGGTGGACGAGCCTCCTCAATCTCAACCAAGACCCACCACACACTGTGCGATGGACCATCTTGGCATCGACTACTTGGCACACTGTTGAGTTCTCAAGGAACAGACGCGCATCCTTTCGGATCTCTCGATCCGGCTGGAGGCAACCGTTCAAACTTAGCGGACCGGCTCTTCCTCGTCAACCTGCCCTCTCGGGCGGGATCGGCGGGGTCGTGCTCGCTCCACGTCCGGACGCTCCTGTCGACCGGCGAGAGGTCTCGTCGGTCGGAGATCCGGGGGATGTCGCTCGCGGGACCAGCCACCGGGATCGTTCCTCGGTGTCCGTTCCTCCCTGCCGGGCGACGTCGAGAACATTACGCAGCGCCGGCGCAGAAGATCAAGTCGGCCTCCGGTGACGCCCGTCACGCGACCCCCGGACGACGACGGCCGGCCGACGACGACAGCCGCTGACCTGCGCGGACGTCGACGTCGACCGGCCGTCCGGTCGGTGCTGGGGGTCAGTACAGGGCGCTCGCCATCGCGCGGCGGGCCGCCACGACGCGGGGGTCGTCGCCCCCGATCACCTCGAACAGGTCGACGAGTCGCAGGCGCACGCGCTCCTTGTCGTCGCCGACGGTGCGACGCAGGACGTCGACCAGCCGCGCGAACGCGTCCTCGACCTGCCCGCCCAGGACGTCGACGTCGGCGACGGCCAGCTGCGCGTCGACGTCGTCGGGGCGGTCGGCCGCGGCGGTGCGCACCGCGCGCAGGTCGATGTCACGGGTCCGCTCGAGCAGCCCGACCTGGGCCAGGCCGGCACGCGCGAGCGCGTCCCGTGGGTTCTCGTTCAGCGCCTGCTCGTAGGCGGCGCGCGCCGACGGCAGGTCGTCGGACTCGATCGCGTCGTAGGCGGCCTGGTGCAGCGGAGGGAGCTCGGGCTCCGGCTCGACGTCGGGCTGGTCGGCGGAAGGGGCGACGCGCCCCGTGATCCCGTTCGCCTCCGCTGCGGCCAGCACCTGGTCGACCACCGCGCGCACCTGGTCCCGCGGGTACGCCCCCTGGAACAGCGGGAGCGGCTGACCCGCGAGCACCGCCACGACCGTCGGCACGGACTGCGCCTGGAACGCCGCGGCGACGCGCGGGTTGGCGTCGGCGTCGATCCGGGCGAGCAGCCAGCGGCCCGCGTCCTCGTCGGCCAGCGCGGCCAGGTCGGCGGCCACGCCCGTGCTCACCTCGCTCCACGGCGCCCAGAGGACGACCACGACCGGGTGCTGCGTGGAGCGCTGGAGGACGTCGTTGAACGTCGACTCGTCCACGTCGACGGCGTAGGCGCTCGGCTTGTCGAGGCCGCCCGGGGTCCCGGGGGGCGGCGTCGAGCGGGACAGGCCGGACAGGTCGACGGCGCCGCGGACGTCGAGTCGGGGACGGGGCCCGGAGGGCTGGGACATGCGCGTCATCCTTCGTCCCGGGCGCCGAGTCCCGGGCTGGTCGTGTCGCTGGGTGGTCAGGTCGGTCGAGGTCAGGAGGCGCTGGCGCCGGTCACCGCGTGCTCGGCCGCGAGGACCTGCACCGGCGCCCCGCTGTCGGCGGGCGGCACGTACATGACGAGCACGTCGGTGTAGGTCCGGGCGAACGACGAGCCGGCGCTCTGCGTCCCCGTCAGCGCAGCGTAGAACGGGTCCTGGATCGGGATGGTGCCGCCCGACACCGTCAGCGTCACGGTCGAGACCGTCGTCATCTGGCCGACGACGATCGCCCCGCCGTCCGCGGTCGCGAGCGCCACCACCGACGCCGGGTCCGGCGTGTACGTCTCCGTCGCCGACGCTGCCGACTCGACGCCGGCCACCATCGCGGCTCGCGCGGACTCGATCGCAGCGCGGAACGGGTCCGCCGCGAAGGTCGCCGCGTACGCCGAGCCCGTGCCGTTCGCGAGCACGTCCGCGTACTGCACGAACGCGTCCGCGGGCGTCACGACCAGGCCCTGCGCGTCCGGCGCGAGGACCGCGCTGCCCGTCTCCGGGGCGGCCGTCGCGGGCATGCTGACGCCCGGCGCCATGCGGGCCCAGCCCCACAGCTTGTACTGCTCGCGCGGGGCCGCCTGCTGGAGGACGAGGATGCGCGGCGCCTGGAGGTCGTCGGGCTGCTCCGTCACGACGAGCTGCGTCCTCGGCCACTGGGTGGTCTGCGGGACGATCAGCACCTGCTCGTCCGTCGGGAGCACCGTCGGCGGCTTGGCCCCACCCGTCGCCGTCGTGCGCACGTACTCCGCCGTGCGCGTGGCCAGGGCGGGGCCCGTGACGCGGGGCGCGAGCGCGGCCGGGTCGAGCGACGCGTCGGCCGTGCTCAGCACGTCGCCGAGCTGGCCCAGGACGTCGGTCGACTGCCCGACCGTCGTCGCGGCGGGTGCGACCGCGGGCGTCGGCTCGGGTGCCGGCTCGGGAAGCGGCGTCGCGCATCCGGCCAGGAACGCGAGCGCGACGACCGCAGGAGCCGCGCGACGAACCCCCGCCCTGCGGACGCGGGTGGCCCGACCGATGCTGACCTCGGCTGCGGCACCGGCCTGCCGTCGCGATCCGGGGAGGTCGGCGGCGAGGCGGGCGCGGCCGAGGAGGACCGGGAGGCGGAGCGTGCGGGTGACGGGTCGCGAGCCACGGAAAGGTCCGGAGGCGGCAGGGCGGCGGTCCGGCAGGCGGGTGGTCATCGGCCCTCCTCCTGGTCGTCGGTCGTCTCGATCGGGGGCAGGCCCCACGCACGGCGCCATGCGTCCCCGCGCGACCCGGCGGACGCGGCGGGCGGCGGCGACTGCTCGTCCGGGTTCGGCAGCCACGCGGGGCGGACGTGGCCGGACGCGGCGTCCGGCGAGGTCGGCGAGCCTGCCCGGGTCGGCTGCCCCGGCGCGGGCGGGACCGGCGTCCATCCCGCCGGGCGCGGGCCGCCGCTCGGCGCGCCGGTGGCCCACGACGGGCGGCCGGAACCGTGCACCGCGGGGCCTGAGGGCACGGACGCCTCCACCGGGGACCGCCCTGACGGAGCGGCGGCGGTCGGCGGGGCCGGCGGTCGGCCGGCCGGCGCCGAGGAGGAGGACGCCGGCGTCGCGCCCGGGGCTCCCGGGGCACCGGCAGGCCCCGCTCCCCACCCCGCGCGCAGCGTGCTCGCCGAGGACCCCGGACCGGCCGTCGGGTCGTGCGCCGCTGCGGGCCGCCCGTGACCCGGGTGGGACGTGCGCTCCCCCGTGCGGTCGGGCGCCGGGGTACCCGGACGGTCGGGCGCCGAGCCGCCGCTGCGGCCGTGCGTCGGCGATGCCGTGCGGTCGTCGGGACGAGCGGACGGGCCGCCCGTCAGCCACGAGCCGGGGGCGCTCGGTGCGGAGCCTGCGGGCGTCGGGGACCCGGCCGCGGCCGTGTGCGCGCCGTGCCGGGCCGGGCCGGACGGCACCGCAGCGGAGGGGGCGCCCGGGACGGGCGGTCGCGATCCGCCCGGCGCGGGTGAGGCGCCGGCCGCGCCTGCGGGCACGGGGTGGCGGTGACCGCCCGGGAGGGTCGACGCGGGTCCGGCGGACGCGGACGTCGCGGGCGTGCGCGCACCCGGGGCCGGCGGGGTCGTCGCATGCGGCGCGCCGGGGGCACCCGCGGGTGCGGCGGGCGTCGACCCGGCGTCGGTGCCGGTGACGACGGGGATCTGGCCCGTGCGCAGCGCGCGGCGGGTCGGCACCGGCGCGTCCGCGGACCACTTGTCCGCACCGGCGGAGGCGGGCGCGGTCGACGGCGCGGCACCCGGCACCGCCGGGCGTGCGGGCGACGGTGCTCCGCCCGCGGCCGAGGCGGCGGGCCTCACGCTGCCGGGCGCCGACCCGGCGTCCGGGCGGGACGAGCCGGTGGCCTGCGGCGCCACCGCACGGGCGGCCCCGGCGGCGGACGCGGCCGTCGCCGCCGCACTCACGTCGGGCGCGTCGGCCGGAGGGGCCGCGGCCCGCGCGACACCGGCGGCGCGCGCAGCGGCCGCCTCGCGCAGCTGGCGACGGGTCAGGGTCGTCGCGGTCGGGTCGTCGGCGCCGACGCCCACGGCGATCGGGCCGGTGTGCACGGCGTGCCACTCGGGCTCGTCGAGGCCGCGGCGAAGGCGCAGGAGGTCGCGCGCGAGGAGGAAGAGGGACGCGAGGAGGAGCAGGGCGCCGACGACCACGCACGGCCACAGCCATGGGGTCGTCACGGTGCGCGGCCACGCCAGCGACAGGGTCGGCGGCGCCTCGCCCGTGCTCACCGCGAGCAGGCTCCACCGGCCCGGCTGGGCGTGCCAGACGAGCTCGGCCGATCCCTCCCCCGTCGCCTCGGCGACCCACAGGTCGGACCCGGCCGGGTCGGCGACCGCGGGGGCCTCGCCGGCGTTCGCGTCGTCGGCGGCCGGCGTCGCAGCACCGTCCGCCGGGGCCGCCGACTCCGCCGGAGCGGCCCCGTCGGCGCCCGCGTCCGCGGTGCCGGACGCCTCCGGGGTCGGGGCCGCGACCGCGTCGACCGCGAGCTCGTGCCACCCGTCGAGACCCGTCACGCGGGCGTGCGCGTCGGTCCCGACCCAGCCGTCGACGTCCGTGTCCCGGCCGACCGCGAGGACGACGGGCGAGTCGTCGGCGGCCTCGACCGTCACCGTGACGGGGTCGCCGCCGAGCTCCAGGACGCCGGGGTCGGTGACGAGCGTCCGGGCGTCGCCGGACGTCGTGGCGACGAGGACGTCGTCGGCCTTCCACACCGTCGCGGACGCGACACCGAGGCCGATGACGACCAGCCCGACGACGCCGAGCAGGGCGATGATCAGTCGCTTGAGCACGCAGGATCCTCTCGGGACGAGAAGACCCAGGATAGGCAGAGCGGCCCGCGACGACCGAACGAGAGCGGACGGACCGGGGCGATCCGGGCCCGTCTGCGCAGGTCCGGGCGGTGCGTCGAGACGCCGCCGGCGGGACCTCGGGGACCTGCGTCCGCATCGTCCGGTCGGATGACGCGCGTATCCTGGCGGGCGGGGCACCGGCTGCCGTCGAGCACCTCGTCGGAGGGGCCGCGCCGGCGCCCACGAGCCCAGGAGGACAGCTCGTGCCCGATGCCCGCACCCCCTTCCCGGTCGTGAACTTCCGTGGTTACGAACGCGAGGCGGTCGACGCCAGGATCTCGGCCCTCGAGAAGGCCGTCGCGGACGCGCGTGCGCAGGTCGAGGCCGCCGACGCGAAGGCGCTGCAGGTCGCGGGCGAGCTGTCCGAGGCGCACCGTCAGCTGCGCGAGGCGGAGCGGCCGACGTACTCGGGGCTCGGCTCGCGGATCGAGCAGCTCCTGCGGTCGGCGGAGGAGCAGTCGTCCGACGTCGTCACGCAGGCGAACGCCCAGGCCGCCGACGCCCTCGCGCGCGCCAAGCTCGCCGCCGGGCAGCTGCGCGCCCGCGCGGAGAACGAGGTCGCCGAGCTGCTCGCGACGTCGCGCCGCGAGGCCGAGGAGCTCCGCACGACGGCCGCCGCCGAGGCCGAGAGCACGCTGCTCGCCGCCCAGCGCCGGGCGGAGGAGCTCGTCGGGTCCGCGGAGCGCGAGGCCGCGCGCATCCAGAGCGCGATCACGACCGAGGAGGCCGAGCGCCGCACGTCGCTCGAGCGCGAGCTCGGGACGCTGCGCGCCACGGTCGAGCACGAGGCGACGCAGCTGCGCGTCGCGACCGAGCGCACCGCCAGCGAGCTGCGGGCGCGCACCGAGGCCGAGACCACCGCCCAGCGCGAGGACGCCGAGCGCTACGCGCAGGACCTGCGCCAGGCGGCCGACGCCGACACCTCCGAGCTGCGCTCGCGCACCGAGGCCGAGCTCGCCGCCGCACGCGCCGAGGTCGACCGCTACGTCGCCCAGCTCCGGTCCGACGCGTCGGCGGAGATCGCCGCCGTCCGCCAGGCCGCGGCCGCCGAGGTCACGTCGCTGCGCGTGCAGACCCAGGAGTACGCCGACGGCGTGCGCGCGAGCGCCGAGCGCGAGGCCACCGCGCTCCAGCAGCGCGTCTCCGGCGAGGTCGCCGCGCTGCGCGCCGAGGCCGAGCAGTACGCCGCCTTCGTGCGGGCGAGCGCCGAGCGCGAGGTCGGCGAGCTGCGCGCCGCGACCGCCGACGAGCTCGCCGCGGCCCGCACCGACGCCGAGCAGGCCGTCGTCGCGCTGCGCACCGACGCCGAGCAGTACGCCGCCGAGACGCGCGCCCAGGCGGAGCGCGAGACCAGCGAGCTGCGCGAGCGGACGGAGCACGAGGCGACGCACCTGCGCATCACGACCGAGCGCGAGACCGACGAGCTGCGCGAGATCACCGACCGCGAGACGTCCGAGGCGCGTGCCGCGGCCGAGCGCGAGACCGCCGAGCTCCGCGAGCGGACCCGGCTCGAGGTCGACCGGGCGCTCACCGAGGCCCGCCGGACCGCGGGCGAGATCGTCTCCGCCGCACGGGCGCAGGCCGACGAGCTCGTCCGGACCGCCGAGCAGCGGCTCGCCGACGCCGAGCTCGAGATCGCGTCCCGGCGCGAGGCGAGCGAGCGGGAGGACGCCGCGCGGCACGACCAGGCGCGCGTCGAGACCGAGCGGCTCGTCGCCGACGCCGAGGCCCACGCGTCCGAGGCCGAGGAGCGCGTCGCCAAGGCGCTCGCCCAGGCTGAGAAGGTGCGCAAGGACTCCGAGGACCACGCACGCGAGCTCGTCGCGAACGCGCGGCGCAACGCGGACCGGGTCGTCGCCGAGGCGCGCGAGCACGCGGAGAAGCAGATCTCGGACGCGATGACCGAGTCCGAGCGCGAGCGGACGACCGCGATGCGCCAGGTCGAGGACCTGCACCGTCAGCGGGAGTCGATCACGACGTACCTCGACGAGCTGCGCAACCTGCTCGGCCACAACCCCGACCGCGCGATGCTCGACCGTGCCGCGCGCGCCGAGGCGGCGTTCGAGAAGGAGCAGGCGGCGTCGACGTTCAAGACGCAGTCCGCTCCCGTGGCCGCCACCGCGCCCACGCTGTCCGACCGCTCGCGCCCTGCCGCGACCCCGGCGTCGGGCTCGCCGAGCGGCCGGGACGAGCACGCGTCGGCCACCGCTGCGTCCGGCACCACGTCGGTCGGCACGGCCGCCGGTGTGGACGAAGGTGCCGTGGCGGACGCGGGCGGCCAGGGCGGGCGGGTCGACGAGGCGGACAGCCCCGCCGCGACCGGACCCGACGCCGTGGCGCAGGACGACGCCGACGCGGGTCGCGACCCGAAGTCGGAGAAGACGGCGGACGCGCCCCGGGACCCGCAGGCAGCGACGAGCTCGGGCGCCGCGGAGGACGCGGACGCGCGCCCGGACGCGGTGGCCGACGAGGGCGCCGACCCCGGTCAGGGGGCGGTGACCGACGAGGGCGCTGCCGACGCGGGCAAGGACGCGGTGGCCGACGAGGACGCCGACGTGAGCGCCGAGCCGGGCGCGGGCGAGCAGGGCGCGGCCGAGGCCGCCGCTCCGGAGAAGCCTGCGGAGACCCCGGCGCCGGCTCCCGTCGCGCCGGCTCGGCCCGCCAAGCCGGCCCGGCCGTCCGGGCGTCCGACCAAGGCGCGTCCCGCACCGGTCTCCGCCGCGATCCCCGTCGTCGCCGAGCCCGCGCGCGACGCGGACGAGGGGAAGCCGACGGCGGGCGGGTCCGGCGCCGAGGACGCCGCGTCCGACGACGCGGCCGCGCCCACGCGCTGATCCCTCCGCGACGCCCCCGGTGCACGACGCCGGGGGCGTCGCGGCGTCCCGTGGTCCCGACGAGCACCCGGCAGGCAGGTCGACGATGAGCAGCCCCGACGACGCGGCACGCTGGCGCGACGAACGACGCGCCGCGGCAGCGGCCCACGCCGACGCGCTCACGCGCCGGCAGCAGGCGGAGTCGCAGCGGGCGCGTGCGCTCATCGCGGACTTCGTGCGGACGGCGCTCGCGACCGGCCCGGAGCCGGTCGAGCTGCGCGCGCGGAGCTACGACGGGCGCGCGCGGTACCGCACCCCGCTGCGGGGCTGGTACCTGCGGCGCGACGAGTCCGTCGCCGTCGACACGGCGGGCGAGTTCTACGTGCTCCGCGCGCCGTCGAGTCTCGCCGCGCGCCTGCGCGGCGTGACGCCCGAGCCGAGCGACCCCCCGCTCGTGCTGGGCGCCGGGGGCAAGGACGGCGAGTCCCTCGACCTCACGCAGGCGCTCGCGCGCGTGCTCGAGGGCTGACGAACCACGGTCGACCGTGCCCCCGCTCGTGCGTGCTCGGGGCGGACGTCGCTCGCTGCCCCGGGGCGAGGGCTGGGGTGCGATCGAGCGCCGCGGCCGGCGGTCGATCGCGATCCCCGTGCCGGCGCGCATCTCGGGCACGCGCGCGGGCGCGCCGCCCTCTCCGGCGGTCGGGCCGGCGTGCGTGGTGACCGACGCGCGCTATGCGGCCGCGGTGTCGGCGCGCTGGAGGAGGTCCGCGAGGGCGGCGGCGACGGCGGGCGGGTCCTCGATCGCGGACATGTGGCCCGCGCGCGCGACGACGACCAGCTGGGCGTCCTGGGCGGTGTCGACCAGGTGCTCGGCGGCGGAGACCGGCGTGATCGTGTCCTCGTCGCCCACGACCACCGCGACCGGTCCGGCGAAGGCGCGGAGGACCTCGGTGCGGTCCGGGCGGGCGGCCATCGCACGCTGCGACCAGGCGACGCCGGCGGACGGCTGGTCCTCGATCCACGCGGCCAGCTGGTCGACGAGCTCGGGGCGGGCGGTGCGGCTGGACTCCCCGAGGAGGCCGCTCGACATCGGTCGTACGGGCTCGACGGTGTCGCCGTCCTCCGCCGCGGCCGCGATGCGGAGCCGGTTGGCCCTCGCCTCGTCGGTGTCGGAGGTCGACTTGGTGTCGACGAGCCCGAGGGCCGCCACGAGGTCGGGGTGCCGTTCGAGGAGCGCGAGCGCGACGTAGCCGCCCATGGACAGGCCCACGACCACCGCGCGCTCGTGACCGGCCGCGCGGAGGTCCGCCGCGACGAGGTCCGCGGACGCGTCGAGTGACGGCTCGGGCAGCGCGGCGGCGGAGCCCGGCGTGCCTGGGAGGTCGATCGCGACGACGGTCCGGTCGCCCGGCAGCGCGTCGGCGACCGCGTCCCACATGCGGTGGTCGAGCGGGAAGCCGTGCAGCAGCACGACCGGGAGCGCGCTCGCCTGGTCGGCGCCGGCGGTGCGGTACGTGTGGAGCGTCATGCGTCCTCCTCGCCGACCGCGAGCGCGGCCGGGTTCTCGGCGGTGGTGCTCGGACCGTCCCACGTGGTCGGGAGGGGACCGTGGCCGGGCAGGACGTGGCCGACGACCTCGTCGAGCACGCGGCGCACGGCGGTCTCCCCCACCCACAGGTGCTTGGCGCCGTCGACGCCGATGACCTCCGCCTGCGGGACGCGCGCGAAGCGGCGGCGCGCCTCGTCGGGGCGCAGGTAGTCGTCGTGCTCGGGGACGAGGACGACGAGAGGCTTGCCGAACGCGGCCCACGCGTCGAGGTCGGCGTCGGTCGCGCGGTGCAGCGGCGGCGACAGGAGGATCGCGCCCTCGATCGACGGGTCGCGGCCGTGCATGAGCGCGAGCTCGGTACCGAACGACCAGCCGACGAGCCAGCGGCGCGGCAGGTCGTGGAACTCGGCGAACTCGATCGCGGCGTGCACGTCGAACTGCTCGCCGGCTCCCCCGTCGAACGCGCCGTCGCTCGTACCGCGCGGGCTGGACGTGCCGCGCGTGTTGAACCGCAGCACGGCGAGGTCGGCGAGCGCGGGCAGGCGCCACGCGGCCTTGCGGTAGACGTGCGAGTCCATGTAGCCGCCGTGCGTGGGCAGCGGGTGCAGCGTCACGAGCGTCGCCGCCGGGGTCGCGGGGCCGCCGTCCGGGCCGAGCGGGCGGGCGAGCTCGCCGACGAGCGTGAGGCCGTCGGCGGTGTGCAGCTCGACGTCCTCGCGGTGCGCGGGCAGGACGGTGAGGGAGCGGATCGGGGTGGCGGGCGACGTGTGCGTGCTCATCGGGCACGAGCCTAGGACGGTGCCGACGACCTCGCGGTCCGGCGGGTGCCGTCGGGACCGTCGGCGGGCACGCGGCGCGGCGACGCGGCACCGGCGGCGACCGCGTGCTCGAGCAGGACGGCGACCCCGTCGTCGGCGTTGGACGGGAGCCGGTGGTCGGCGGCCTCGAGCACGGCCGGGTAGGCGTTGGCCACCGCGAACGACGTGCCGGCCCACGCGAGCATCGGCAGGTCGTTCGGCGCGTCGCCCACGGCCCACACGTCGCGCTGGTCGATGCCCTGCGTCGCGGCCCAGCGGGCGAGGCCCGCGGCCTTCGTGACCCCGGGGCCGCTGATCTCGCCCAGGCCGTGCGCGCCCGAGTCCGCGACGACCGCGAGGTCACCCACGACGTCGACGAGCGCGTCGACGAACGCGGCACCGTCGCTCGGGTCCGCGGACGTGCGCACGAGGAGCTTGAGCGTGGGGCCGGTGAGCAGGTCCTCGATGCGGTGCGCGGAGCGCGCGTCGGGCGGGATCGGGTGGTCGCTCGCGTAGCCGGTCTCGTAGGCGAAGCCGTCGGCGCCCTCCACGGCGAGGTGCACGCGGTCGGCGCCCCAGCGCTCGCGCAGCCGCTCGACGACCGCCCCCACGACGTCCGCGGGCATGCCGTGCTGCTCGAGCACCCGGAGCGTACCGACGTCGACGACGGACGCGCCGTTGGCGCACAGCGCGACGCCGTGCCCGGCGACGTGCGCCTGGAGGTCGGCCAGCCAGCGGTGCGGGCGCGCGGTCACGAACACGACGGCGACCCCGGCGTCCTCGGCGGCGGCGAGCGCAGCGGCGGTGCGTGCGGAGACCGTCCCGTCGGGACGCAGGAGGGTGCCGTCGAGGTCGGTCGCGACGAGGCGGGGCGGGGTGGCCGGCAGCGGTCGTCGGCCCGCCTCGGCGGCGGCCGAGGTCGCGTCGCGGTCGTCGCGCCAGCCCGGCCGGTCGTCGTCGGCCGCCGGCCGGTCGTCGACCGTCGCCGGTCGGTCGCCGCGGGGGTGGCCGTCCCGCGGGGTGTCGTCGTGGGTGGTGCTCATCGGCCGCACCCTAGCGGCGCGTCGGGCGGCGCCGCCCGCGGGCCTGCCAGCACGACGCGTGCCAGTGCCGCCGGTCGTCGACCGCCTCGCCGAACAGCCCGTCGGACCGCCACGCGACGACGTGCGCGGTGCCGGGTGCGACGACCTGGTCGCACCCGGGGCAGCGGTACTCGCGGTCGGAGCCGCGGACCTGCTGGACGACCCACTCCCCGTCGGCCGCGCTCTCGGACCGGCGCCCGCCGGTGGCGCGGTCGAGGTCGAGCGCGACGTGCTCGGCGCCGTAGGGGCGCTTGGTCGAGCGTCGACTGCGGGGCATGCGTCCATCCTCTCCCGCGCGCGGTGGACGCGTGGACCGGCCACCGGCCCGGCCGCGGTGCGCCGGACGACGGACGGCCCGCCCCCGATCCAGGGGCGGGCCGTCCGGGGACGCAAGGTCAGGGCTGGATCGCGGCGGCCGACTCGGCGGGGGCGATCGTGCGGGTGCGCAGGAGCTCGCGGTACCAGAGGCCCGAGTCCTTCACGATGCGCTCCTGCGTGTCGTAGTCCACGCGCACGACGCCGAAGCGGCGGTCGTAGCCGTACGCCCACTCGAAGTTGTCGAGCAGCGACCACACGAAGTAGCCGCGCACGTCGGCGCCCTTCTCGATCGCCTCGCCGACGGCGTCGATGTGGTCGTGCAGGTAGGCGACGCGCTCGAGGTCGTGCACGCGGCCGTCCTCGGTGACGGTGTCGTAGAACGCGGCGCCGTTCTCGGTGATCGCGAGCGGCTGGCTCGGGTAGCGGTCGCGGAGCTCGAGGAGCAGGTCGACGAGGCCCTGGGGCTCCTGGTTCCAGCCCATCGCGGTGTGCGGGCCGGGCTGCGGGAGCCACTCGACCGACTCGGCGGCGACCCACGGGGAGTGCTCGGACACGCGGTGGCCGTCGGGGCCGGGGGTCCCGGGCGCGAGCCGCACGCCGGCGCCCTTCTGGACGCGGCCCGTCGAGTAGTAGTTGACGCCGAGGACCGTGAGCGGGATGCGGATGAGCTCGAGGTCGCCCTCGTGCACGAAGGACCAGTCCGTGAGATGCGCGGTGTCCGCGAACACCTCCTTGGGGTACTCGCCGTCGAGCAGCGGGCCGAGAAAGACCTCGTTGGCGATGGTGTCGATGCGGCGCTTGGCCTCGACGTCGTCGGCCGAGTCGGTCGCGGCGCGCGTGACGTGCAGGTTGAGCGTGATCGAGACGGGCGCGTCCTCGCCCAGGACCTCGCGGATCGCGCGGCCGGCGAGGCCGTGGCCCAGGTTGAGGTGGTGGACGGCCTGGAGCGCCTTGACCTCGTCGGTCACGCCGGGTGCGTGCACGCCGGACGCGTAGCCGAGGAACGCGGAGCACCACGGCTCGTTGAGCGTGGTCCACAGGTGCACGCGGTCACCGAGCACCTCGGCGAGCTTGCGGGCGTAGTCGGCGAACCGGTACGCGGTCTGGCGGTTCGCCCAGCCGCCCTCGTCCTCGAGGGGCTGCGGGAGGTCCCAGTGGTAGAGCGTCGCGACGGGCTTGATGCCGGCGGCGATCAGACGGTCGACGAGGTCCGAGTAGAAGTCCAGGCCGGCCTGGTTGAACTCGCCCGAGCCGGTCGGCTGGATGCGCGGCCACGCGATGGAGAAGCGGTACGCCTGCAGCCCGAGGCCCTGCATGATCTCGACGTCCTGCGCGACCCGGTGGTAGTGGTCGACCGCGACGTCGCCCGTGTCGCCGTTGAGGACCTTGCCCGGCGTGCGGGAGAACGTGTCCCAGATCGACGGGCCACGGCCGTCCTCGTCGTGCGCGCCCTCGATCTGGTACGAGGCGGTGGCGGACCCCCAGAGGAAGTCGTCGGAGAACTGGCGGCCGGAGGGGCGCGTGGTCGTCATGGGTGTCCTTCGAGCTCGGGTGCGGACGGCGGGTGCGGGGACGAACGGTGTCCCGGGGTGCGACGCCTCACGCCGTCCGGAGGTGTCGAAACGATACGATACACAGCCTGGGACCGCTCCCGCGACCCCTCGGCGGCACTTTACTTGACCGGTAAGGCCATGCGCGGGTGCCACCTGCGACGACGTGGGCGACCGGCCTGCTGGAACCGGTCGCCCACGCCGGGCTCACAGCGCCAGCTCGACGACGGCCTGGCCCGCGACGGCGTGCGCCGTCCCGCCCGGGCCGTCCGTCGACGGCGCGACCTGCACCGACCAGGGCGACGACGTGCCGCGCGCCTCGACGCGCACCGTGCCGCCCTCCCGGGTGACCTCGAACTCCGCGTCGCCGCCCGCCGACGGGACGCGCGTGACTGACCGGTGCCCGTCGGGCAGCCCGAAGACGCGCAGCGTCAGGCCGTCGAGCCAGTCGTCGTCGGGCCGCTCGCTGCGCGCGGCCACCGGGACCACGCCGCCCGGGCGGACGTAGAGCGGCAGCGAGTCGAACCCGTGCCGCTCGCGCACCCACCGCGGGCCGGTGACCTGCTCGCCCGACAGCAGGGACGTCCAGGTGCCGTCCGGCACGTACACGTCGACCTCGCCGTCCGCGGAGAACACGGGCGCCACGAGCAGCTGCGAGCCGAGCATGTACTGCGTGTCGACCGTGCGCGCGCCCCGGTCGTCGGGGAACTCGAGCACCATCGGGCGCATCACGGGCACGCCCTGCTCGTGCGCCTCGACGCCCGCCTGCGCGAGGTACGGCATGAGCCGCAGCTTCAGCCGCGTGAAGTCGCGGGCCACGTCGACGGCCTCGTCGTCGAACGCCCACGGCACGCGGTAGGACGACGACCCGTGCAGACGGCTGTGCGACGACAGCAGGCCGAACGCGAGCCACCGCTTGAACACCGCCGGGTCGGGCGTGCCCTCGAACCCGCCGATGTCGTGGCTCCAGTAGCCGAAGCCCGACAGCGCGAGCGACAGGCCGCCGCGCAGGGACTCCGCCATCGACGCGAACGTCGACTCCGAGTCGCCGCCCCAGTGCACCGGGAACTGCTGGCCGCCGACGGTCGCCGACCGCGCGAACAGCACCGCCTCGCCCTCGCCGCGCTCCTCCACGAGCAGGTCCCAGACGGCCTTGTTGTAGAGGTACGTGTAGTAGTTGTGCATCCGCTCCGGGTCGGTGCCGTCGTGCCAGACGACGTCCGTCGGGATCCGCTCGCCGAAGTCCGTCTTGAAGCAGTCGACGCCCTGCCCGAGCAGCGTGCGCAGCTCCTGCGTGTACCAGCGCACCGCGTCGGGGTTGGTGAAGTCGACGAGGCCCATGCCGGCCTGCCACAGGTCCGTCTGCCAGACCGAGCCGTCGGCGCGCTTCACCAGGAACCCGCGCTCCCGGCCCTCGGCGAACAGCCGCGAGCGCTGCGCGATGTACGGGTTGATCCAGACGCAGATCCGCAGCCCCTTGGCCTTGAGCCGCGCGAGCATGCCCTCCGGGTCCGGGAACGTCGCGGGGTCCCACGTGAAGTCGCTCCAGTGGAACTCGCGCATCCAGAAGCAGTCGAAGTGGAACACCGACAGCGGGATGCCGCGCTCGGCCATGCCGTCGACGAAGCTCGTCACGGTCGCCTCGTCGTACGACGTCGTGAACGACGTCGAGAGCCACAGCCCGTACGACCAGTCGGGGACGCGCGCCGGGCGGCCGGTCAGCGCGGTGTAGCGGCGCAGCACGTCCTTGGGCGTCGGCCCGTAGATGACGTAGTACTGCAGCGACTCGCCCGCGACGGAGAACTGCGTACGCGACACGACCTCCGTCCCGACCTCGTACGACACGAGCCCCGGGTGGTCGACGAAGACGCCGTAGCCCTGGTCGGACAGGTAGAACGGCACGTTCTTGTACGCCTGCTCGCTCGCCGTGCCGCCGTCGGCGTTCCAGATGTCGACGCTCTGGCCGTTCTTCACGAACGCGCCGAACCGCTCCCCCAGGCCGTAGACGTGCTCGCCGACGCCGAGCGTGAGCTGCTCGTGCACGTAGTGGTCGCCGCGCGCGTCCGTGACGACGCCGATGCTGCGCGGCGTCGACGCCGTCAGGTGCCGGCCGTCGCCCTCGAACTGCACGCTCCACTCGCCGCGCGTGCGGACGCGCGCCGTCAGCGCGCCGGCGGTGAACGTCGCGACGCCGTCCGCGTCGGCGGGCTCGACCTTGACGCCCACGGGCTGCGTCGTGAGGCCGAAGTGCGGTCCGCGGTCGACGCCGCCCTGGAAGTGCTCGATCCGGACGCCGACCACGTCGTCCATGGGCGACGAGAACGTCACCGTGACGAGCGGGCGGTTGAGCGTGTCGCCGCGCGACGTCAGCGGCGCCGTGGAGGACCACACGGTGAGGGTGTCGTCGCCGACCTGGACGTCGGCGACGTCCCGCGGGCGCAGGATCGTCGTCCCGGGCTGCGGGAGCCAGTACCCGTCGGTGAACTTCATCGTGTCCTCTCGGTCGGTGCGAGGTGCAGGGCTGCGGCGCCCTCGGCGGGCAGGAGGAGCTCGTCGGCGACGCCGTCACCGGAGAGCAGGTCGGTCGCAGGGCCGGGTATTCGGACGACCTGCTTGCCGCGGGTCCGGTTGAGCACGAACAGCACGTCGCCGCGGCGCGCGACCTCGACGCCGTCGGGCACGTCCGTCAGCGGGGCCGTCACCCCGGCGGCCGTCAGGCAGTCCGCGACGACGGCGGCGAGCACGTCGCGCGGCGGGACGGTCGTCACGTACCAGGCCTCGCCGTCGCCGTGCGTGCGGCGGGTCAGCGCGGGGAGACCGGCGAGGTCGCCGTCGGCGTACGTCGCGAGCACCTCGGCGCCGTCGCTGCGCACGTGCTCCGACCACGTCGTGGCGGTGAAGGCGCCGTAGCGGTCCGAGGCGACGCGCAGGCCCGCGTCGTCGAGCGGGCGCCAGTCCTCCCCCGACGCTCCGAGCACGTCGGCCCACGGCACGGGGAAGCGGCCGCGACGGACGCGCGCGTGCTCGTCGGCGACGGCGGAGAAGGGTCCGACGAGCAGCACCCCGCCACGCTCCGGGACGCGCGCCACGTTCGCGGCATCGGCGTCGGTCACCGCGTGCAGCGACGGGACGACGACGAGGTCGTAGCCGTCGAGGTCCGCCGACGGCGGCACGACGTCGGTCGCGATCCCGGCCCGCCACAGCGGCTCGTGGTACGCCGCGAGCCGGCCGAGCACGTCGAGGCGCATCGACGGCCGCGCCGGCAGCAGCTCGCCGGCCCACCACGACGGCCAGTCGAAGACGAGCGCGACGCGCGCGTCGACGCGGGCGCCGACGACGGGACGCAGCCGCTGCAGCAGCGCGCCCTGCGCGCGGACCGCGCGGTGCAGGTCGGTGTCCGGCCCGGCGTGCGGCACCATCGCCGAGTGGAACCGCTCGGCACCGCCCGTCGACGCGCGCCACTGGAAGTAGCAGACGCCGTCGGCGCCGTGCGCGACCGCGCGCAACGAGTCGAGGACCATCGCGCCCGTGCTCTTCGGGACGTTGTGCGCGCGCCAGTTCACGGCGCCGGCCGCCTGCTCCATGAGGAGCCACGGCTCGCCGCGCCGGACGCCGCGGACCAGGTCGTGCGCGAGGGCCGCGCGGGCCGGCGAGGACGCGTCGGCGGGGTCGGTGTAGCAGTCGTCGGCGACCACGTCGACGTCGTCGGCCCAGGTGTGCTGGTCGACACCCGGGAAGAAGTTCATGAAGTTCGTCGTGACCGGCGCGTCGGAGCGCTCGCGGACGATCCCGGCCTGGAGCCGGTAGAGGTCGCGGAGCTGGTCGGACGTGAAGCGTCGGAAGTCGAGCTCGGCGGCCGGGTTGTGCAGGTAGGGCGCGGCGCGCGGCGGGACGACCTCGTCGAAGGAGGAGTACCGCTGGCTCCAGAACGCGGTCGCCCACGCGGCGTTGAGAGCGTCGACGTCGCCGTACCGCGCGCGCAGCCAGGTGCGCAGGCGCTCGGCGCACCGGTCGCACCAGCACGTCTGGCCGAGCTCGTTGCCCACGTGCCACATCGCGACCGCGGGGTGGTCGGCGTAGCGGTCGACGAGGTGCCGGACGACGGCCTCGACGTGGTCACGGAACACCTGCGAGCCCGGGCAGAAGTGGTTGCGCGAGCCGACGCTCATCCGCACGCCGTGGGCGTCGACGGCCGACGTCTCCGGGTACCGGTGCGCGAGCCACGGCGGCGGTGACGCGGTGGGCGTCGCGAGGTCGACCGCGATGCCGGCGTCGTGCAGGAGGTCGAGGACCTCGTCGAGCCAGGCGGTGTCGAAGCGACCCGGCTCGGGCTCGAGCGTCGCCCACGAGAAGATGCCGACCGAGACGAGGTTGACGCCCGCGGCACGCATGAGCGCGACGTCCTCGCGCCAGACGTCGGGCGTCCACTGCTCCGGGTTCCAGTCGCCCCCGTAGAGCACGCCGCGGGCGGCGGTGAGCGCGTCGAGGCCCGTCATGCCACCCTCCCCCGTGCCGCCGTCCGGGCGACGCGTCGCCCGTGTCCGCGCGTCGATCGTCGAAGCGCTTCAACAACGAAGCCGCACCGGACGCTAGCCGTTGTCGACGCTACGTGTCCATTCCCCCGCGTTGGCGCGCAGGTAGTTGCGATAACCGGTGTCGAAGCGTTTAGTCGAGGACGGGTCGTCGAACGGGTCGGCGCGGGGGCCTGTACCGCTACACTCCCCGCATGGCCACGATCGCCGACGTCGCGAAGGCAGCGGGCGTCTCGTCCTCGACCGTGAGCTACGTGCTCTCCGGCAAGCGCCCGATCTCCCAGGCGACGCGGCACCGCGTCGAGAAGGCGATCCGCGACCTCGGCTTCAGCCCGCACGCCGGTGCGCGGGCGCTCGCGTCGAGCCGCACCAACGTCCTCGGGCTCGTCGTCCCGCTGCGCGCCCTCGAGGCGAACGTAGCGATCGTCATGGAGGTCGTCTCCGGCGTCATCACGCGGGCCCGCGACTTCGACCACGACGTCCTCGTCCTCACCCAGGACGACGTCAACGGCGTGCAGCGGCTCGCGAACGGCTCGATGGTCGACGCGCTCATCCTCATGGACATCGAGACGCTCGACCCGCGCCTGCCCGTGCTCGCCGGGCTCCGCCAGCCGTCGGTCCTGATCGGTGTCCCCAGCGACCCGCACGGGCTGTCGTGCGTCGACCTCGACTTCGCCGCCGCGGGCCGGCTCGCCGTCCGGCACCTCGTCGACCACGGCCACCGCAGCATCGCGCTCCTCGGGGCACCGTCCGCCGCGCTCGCGCGCAGCGCCAACTACGCGGTCCGCATCGTCGACGGCTTCCGCTCGCAGGCCGGGTCGGCCGGCGTGCGGCACACCGTCGTGCCGACCGAGGCCACCTACCCCGGTGCCGAGGCCGCCGTCGAGCGCGCGTTCGCCGAGCTCGACGACCTCACGGCGCTCGTCGTGCACAACGAGGCCGCGCTGCCCGGCGTGCTCGCCGCGCTCGCGCGCGGCGACCGGTCCGTGCCCGGCGACGTGTCCGTGCTCGCCGTCGCACCGTCCAGCCTCGCCGAGCACCTCGCCCTCCCCCTGTCCGCGATCGACGTCCCCGCCGAGGAGATCGGCCGCACCGCCGTCGAGATGACGATCGAGCGGCTCGACCAGAAGAAGGCCGCCGAGACGCGGCTGCTCTCCCCGCACTTCATCGAGCGCGGGAGCTGCGCCGCGCCCGCCTGACGCCTGCGTCGTCGCGACCCGCCCTCGCCGCGGCCCGCCGCTCACGCGGGCACCTCCGTGAGGCGCTCGTCGAGCCGGACCGTCGCACCCGGGTCGAGCAGCAGGGTCCGCGTCCGGCCGCCGTGCACCACCTCCAGGGTGCCCCCGAGGCCCGCGTGCAGCACCACGTCGCGCAGCGCGCCGTCGGTCCACGTCACGTCGACGACGAGGCCGCCACGGCCGCGCACACCGCGCACCGACCCGTCGGGCCACTGCGGCGGCAGCGCCGGGAGCAGGCGCACGCGGCCTGCCGTCGACTGGACCAGCGCCTCCACGACCCCGGCGACCAGGCCCAGGTTGCCGTCCACCTGGAACGGCGGGTGCGTCGAGAAGAGGTTCGGCAGCAGCCCGCCCCGCTCCGGCTCCGCCGACGACGGGTCCGCGGGCTGCATCGCCTCGGCGAGCAGGGCGCCGACCGCGTCGCCGTCGCCGAGCCGGGCGCGCAGCGCCGTCTTCCACGCGAGCGACCAGCCCGTCGAACCGGGACCGCGGGCGTCGAGCGACGCGCGGGCCGCCGTCGCGAGGTCCGGGGTGTCGACGACGTCGACCTGCGCGAGCGGGAAGAGGCCGACGAGGTGCGACAGGTGGCGGTGGTGCGGGTCGACGGCCCGTGGGTCGTGCGACCACTCCCGCAGCAGGCCGTCCGGGCCGACGCCCGGCTCGGCCAGCCGGTGCAGCGCAGAGCGCAGCCGTGGCTCGAGCGGGTCGTCCAGGGCGAGCAGCGCGACGGTGTCCAGGCAGCGTTCGAACAGGTCGCGGACCAGGACGAGGTCCATCGTCGCGCCGGTCGTGAGCGCGCCCGTGCGCCCGTCAGGCCGCACGAACGTGTTCTCGGGCGACGTCGACGGTGACGTCGTGAGCCCACCGTCGGACGACTCGACCAGCCAGTCCAGGCAGAACTCGGCCGCGCCGTGCAGCAGCGGCCAGGCGCGCTCCCGCAGGAAGCCGAGGTCGCCCGTCACGTCGGCGTGGTCCCACAGGTGCCGGCACAGCCACACGCCGCCCATGGACCACTGCGCCCACGACGGGTCGCCGTGACCGGCGCCGACGGGCAGCGCCCAGCCCCACACGTCGCTGTTGTGGTGCGCGACCCAACCGCCGCAGCCGTACAGGTCCCGTGCGACCGCCGCCCCCCGCCGGGCGATCAGCCCCACGTGGTCCAGCAGCGGCTCGTGGCACTCGCCGAGCCCGACGGCCTCCGCGCCCCAGTACGCCATCTCGAGGTTGACGTTGAGCGTGTAGCCGCTCGACCACGGCGGCCTCGCCTCGGCGTTCCACACGCCCTGCAGGTTCGCGGGCGGCGAGCCGGGCCGCGACGACGCGACCAGCAGGTAGCGGCCGTGGTCGAACACCGCCTGGGCGAGCGCGGCGTGCGGCGTCGTGGCGATCGCGTCGGGCAGGCGCAGGTGGACGGCAGCGCCCGTGAGGTCCAGCGTGCACGCGTCGAGCAGCCTGCCGTGGTCCGCGACGTGCCGCGCACGCGACGCGTCGCCGTCGGCCCGGCTGCCCGGGAGCGCCCGGCGCGCGCACGCGAGGACGTCCGCGACCACGTCCTCCCGGGCCTGGAGCTGGCCGTCGGACGGCCACGGCGACGTCGTGCCCGTCGCGAGCACGACCTCGACCCACGTCGCGCCCGACACCCGCAGCGCCGACGACGAGCCCGCGACGTCGCCGTCGCTGCACGCGAGGAGCGCGGCGACCCCGGTGAGCGACCTCCCCTCGCCCGTGCGCACGGTCGCCGCCTGCGGCTCGTGCCCCGGCGGGACGTCGTCGGGCAGCTCGAGCACGAGGACCCGGCCGCCCGGTGCGTGGTGGTCGGCGCGCACGTCGTGCTCGGTGGACAGCTCGACGCGCAGCCCGAACGGCGCGTCCGACGACCACCGGCCGTGCAGCGCGCCGTCGACCGCGCTCGCGTACCACTCGACGACGACCGTCGCGTCGGCGACCGGGACGTGCTCGACGACCGTGCCGTCGCGCAGGTCCAGCGTCCGCGGGGAGTCGTCGGGACGCCGGACCTGCGCGGGCCTGGGGGCCGCCGCCGTCTCGGGTGCGGCCGGTGCGGCCGGTGCGGCGAGCGTGACGTGCAGGTCGACGAACGGCTGGAACGCCTGCGTCCACGGGCCCTGGAACACCGCGAGCAGGTCGACCGCGTCGTCGTGCCGCCCCTCCGCGAGCGCCGTGCGCGCGGCCGCCAGCCGCTCGGGCCCGGCACCCGCGGCGCGCACGGCCGCGAGCGCCCGGCCCGGGCCGTCGGGCCGCCCCGACCAGGCGGTCGCGTCGTTGACCTGGACGCGCGCCCGGTCGCGGCCGCCGTGGACCATCGCGCCGAGGCGGCCGTTCCCCACCGGGAACGCCTCGACCCACGTCCGCGCCGGTCCCGCGAACGACAGCAGGGTGCGACGGTCCGGCACGCGTCAGCCCTTGATCGCGCCGAAGATCACGCCCTTGGTGAAGTGGCGCTGCACGAACGGGTAGACGAGCAGGATCGGCACGATCGCGAGGACCATGACGGCCATCTGGATGGGCAGGCCGCTGACGACACCGGTGGCCGCGTCGACCTGGCCCGTCGTCCCGCCGCCGGGCAGGCTCACGCCCTGCAGGACGTAGGAGCGCAGGACCAGCTGGAGCGGCCACTTGGCGTTGTCGTTGATGTAGAGCATCGCGTTGAAGAACGCGTTCCAGTACCCGACGCCGTAGAACAGCGCGACGACCGCGACGGCGGCCTTCGACATCGGCAGCACGATCCGGCCGAGGACCCGCCAGTCGCCCGCCCCGTCGATGCGGGCGGCGTCGAGGATCGACTGGTCGATGCCCATGAAGAAGCTGCGCAGGATGAGCACGTTGAACGCCGACACGGCGCCGGGCAGGATCAGCGACCAGTAGCTGTTGATGAGGCCCAGGCTGCTGACCAGCAGGTACGTCGGGATGAGGCCTGCGCCGAAGAACATCGTGATGAGGAAGACGAACAGGATCGGCCGGTGCAGGACCGAGCCCGGGCGCGACAGGCCGTAGGCCGCGAGGACCGACACGACGGTCGAGATGACCGTGCCGACCGCGGTGATCCCGACGCTGACGAGCGCGGCGCGCGACACCACGCCGCCGGACAGGATCTGCCGGTAGGCGTTGAGCGTGAGCTCGCCCGGCACGGTGACGAGGCCCCCGACGCGCAGCGTCTCCGCCTGCGTCGAGAAGCTCGTGAGGACGACGGTCCACAGCGGGAAGAGGACCGCGAGCGCGACGAGCGTGAGCACGAGCCCCTTGAGCGCGAGCCCGACGGGCGACGGCCTCTCCTCCCAGACGGGCCGGTGCTTGGACCCGCGGCGGCGGCGCGGCGCAGGGGTGGGGCGGTCGGGCGTCGTGCCGACGGCCGCGGCGGGCAGCACCGGGGGTGCTGCGGTGATCTCCGGTGACTGTCCGCTCATGCGCGCTTGTACACCCCCGCCTCGCCGAACACGTGGGCGAGCTTGTTGGCGCCCAGCACGAGGACCAGGCTGACGACTCCCTTGACGAGACCTGCGGCGGCCGCGAAGCTCCAGTCCGCGTACACGACGCCCTGGTAGTAGACGTACGTGTCGATCACCTCGGCGACGTCCACGCCGACCGCGGCGCGCTGCAGGATGAGCTGCTCGAAGCCGACGGTGAGCGAGTCACCGAGGCGCAGGATGAGCAGCAGGATGATGACGGGCCGCATCGCGGGCAGCGTCACGTGCCACATGCGGCGCCAGCGGTTCGCACCGTCGACGGCCGCGGCCTCGTAGTGCTCGGGCGACACGGTCGACAGCGCGGCGAGGAAGATGATGATCCCCCAGCCGGCGTCCTTCCAGACGGACTGCATCGTGATGAGCACGAGGAACGTGTCGGGGTTCGTCATCATGTCGAAGCCCGACAGCCCGTGGTCGCGCAGCGTCTGGTTGATCAGGCCGGCGCCGCCGAAGATCTGCTGGAAGATCGTCACGACCAGCACCCACGAGAAGAAGTGCGGCAGGTAGACGATCGACTGGATCGTGGTCCGGACCCGCGGCGAGAGCACGCTGTTGAGCAGCAGGGCCAGCAGGATCGGGATCGGGAAGAAGAACAGCAGCTGGAACGCGGTGATGACGAGCGTGTTTCCGACCGCGTCGAGGAACAGCGGGTTGGTGAACACCCGCTCGAAGTTGGCCCAGCCGGCGTACGGGGAGTGCAGGAAGCCGGTGTAGGGCGAGTACTGCTGCCACGCGATGACGTTGCCCAGCATGGGGACGTACGCGAACACGACCAGCAGCACGACGGCCGGCAGCACCATGAGCAGGAGCGAGCGGTCGCGCTTGAGGCGTGTGCGGAGCGGGATCTTCCGGACCGGCGGCCGGGCCGGCGCGGGGGCGGTGCCCCCCGCGCCGGTCACCGGGTCCGGCGCCGGCGCGGACGTGCCGCGCCGGCGGGTCAGAGCGTCGAGTGCCATGAGCGCCTCAGGACTGGCTGTCCAGGAGGTCCTGGTAGAACGCGCGCAGCTCCTCGCCGCCCGACGACCGCCAGGTCTCGATCGCGGCGTCGAGGTCCGCCATGGACTTGCGGCCGCGCGAGATGTCCTTCTCGAGGTCGACGAACGGCTGGCCGATCGACGCGTACTGCGCGGGCTCGACGATCTGCTGCGCGTAGAACAGCGGGTCCTGCGCGTAGCCGGACGCCTTCGCCTTCCACTCCGACGCGGCCTTGACGTACCCCGGGTACTGCACGTGCGTCTCGGACAGCGGCGGGTCGACCAGGAAGATGTACGTCGGCTGCAGCTCGGTCGCGGCGAGGTCGGTCGGGACCGGCAGGCCGTCGGGGCCCTTCGTGTAGTGCACGCCCTCGACGCCGTTGTTGATGACGTCGTACTCGGTCGTCCCGAACGGCGCCGCGAGGACGTTGGCGAGCGCGAGCAGCTCCTTGACGCGGGCCTCGTCGTCGGACTTCTTGAGGAACGAGAAGATGTTCGCGGGGTTGCCCTTCCACAGCACGGGCTCGCCGCCGTCGGCCGCGAACGGGTCGAACGGCTGCTGCCAGTACGACGGGTTGGTGCCGAGGTTGTCGCGCATGGCCTCGTGCCAGCCGCCGACGCCGTCGGAGGCGATGAGCGTCTGGCCGCTCTGGAAGCGCAGCTTCGCGTCGCCGGTCTGACCGGCGACCGCGTCGGGGTGGACCGCGCCCGACGCGAACAGCTTCGCGTTCCACTCCAGCGCGGCGCGGTACTCGTCGGTCTCGACGCGGTGCACCAGCGTGTCGCCGTCGAGCTTCCACTTCGGGACCACGCCGTGGATGATCGCGGCGGTGTTCCACAGGTCGTCGGCTCCCCACTGGTTGCCGCCCGTGAGCTCCTTCGCGAGGTCGAGCAGGTCCTGGCCGTTCGTGACGCTCGGCGTGATCCCGAGGCCCTCGAGGAGGTCGCGGCGGTAGAACGTCGCGTCGGTGATCGTCTCGCCCGGGAACGGCAGGCCGTAGAGCCGGCCGTTGAAGACGCAGAACTTCCACGCGTCGGAAGGGATGTTCGCGAGGTTGGGGTACTCCTCGACGAGGTCGCCCGCGAGGAACGGCGTGAGGTCCTGGAAGACGTTGCCGACGATCTCGGAGCCGAACCGCGGCGGCAGGTTCCACGTCGGGATCGAGACCCAGTCCGGGACGTCCTTGGCGGACGCGAGCACCGCGGCGAGCTTGTCGCCGTAGGTGTTGCCGTCGGCGATCTGGAAGGTGATGTCCGAGCCCATGAGCTCGTTGACCGCGGCGTAGTACTGGTTGCCCTTGGTGGGCGGGATGGTGCCCCACAGGGGCGTCATCGCGGTGAAGACGAGGCCCGTGCCGGGGGCGGTCGGCACCGAGCGCACGAGCTCGGCGGGGATGGTCTCGAACCCGGGGGGCGAGCCGTTGACGCTCGGGTAGTCGGGCTCGGCGTAGGTGACCGGGATGTAGTTCGGGATCACGTCGCCGATCGGGGCGCCGCTCGACGCCGCCCCGGTGGACGTGCCGGGGCTGCACGCGCTCAGCAGGGACGGGACGCCGACGACCGCGGCGCCGGCGGCCAGCATCCCGAGGAACGAGCGCCGGTCGACGGCCACGTCACCGACGCGGCCGAGCTGGAGGGGTGGGGTCATCGTCGTCCTTCACTTCCTCGTGAGGCGGGTTCGCGCATCGAAGCGGTTCGATTCGCGGAAATGTACGGCATGATCGGATCGTCGGGCAAGGGCAGATCGAAGGTCGGCTCTGCCTTGCCTGATCGGGCCTCGTGGACCACCATGAACCGCGCGAGTCCGTCGAACTCCGGCGATGGTCGCAGACCCTGGGAGGTCGCGGCGATCGTCGAAACGGTTCAACCAGCGGCTTCGTCCGGCCGTGCGACGGAGCACCGGTCGCCGAGGCCACGCACCTGCTCGACGTCGTGCGGAACGTCGTCACGGCGGGTGTGCCGCTCGAGGACGCGGTGCTCGCGGCGGCGACGACGCCCGCGGACGTGCTCGGGCGGCGGGACCTGGGCGCGCTCGTGGCCGG
>NZ_JAPESW010000051.1 GCF_028527925.1 Cellulomonas fimi | reverse complement strand
AGCTCAGCGCGCCCGGAACGAGAGCCGGTAGGCCTGCGGGCTCAGGCGGCGACGCCGGGCGAAGTGGTGGCGCAGCGTGTCGGCGCTGCCGATCCCGGAGCGCTCCGCGACGGCCCCGACGGGCAGGTCGGTCGACTCGAGGAGCTCCTCGGCCAGGGCCAGCCGCTGCTCGAGCAGCCAGCGGTGCGGCGTCGCTCCCGTCGTCTCGTGGAACCGCCGGACGAACGTCCGCTCCGACATCAGGGCCTGCCCGGCGAGCCGGCGGACGGGCAGCTCCTCGTGCAGGCGCCGGCGCGCCCACTCGAGCGGGTCGCCCATCACGTCGTCCGCCCGCACGGCGGCCGACGGCGGCTCGATGAACTGCGCCTGGCCGCCGTGGCGGTGCGTCGCGACGACCATGCGGCGCGCGACCGCGTTGGCGACACCCGCGCCGTGCTCGAGCCGGACCAGGTGCAGGCACGCGTCGATCGCGGCGGCGGTGCCCGCGCTCGTGACGACGCTGCCCGCGTCGACGTACAGCACGTCCGGGTCGACGTCGACCGACGGGTACCGCGTGGCGAGCAGCGGCGCGTACTTCCAGTGGGTCGCTGCCCGCCGCCCGTCGAGCAGCCCCGCCGCGGCGAGCAGGAACGCGCCCGAGCAGATCGACAGCACCCGCGCGCCGCGGTCGACCGCCCGATGCAGCGCGTCGACGACCTCGACGGGCGGGTCGACGGGCGCCGACGTCCAGGCCGGCACGGCGACGAGGTCGGCACGCGCGAGCCGTTCGAGGCCGTGGTCGACGTGCACGGCGAACCCCGACGACGTGGGGATGCGGCCGGGCGTCGGCGACGCGACCGCGAAGTCGTAGCCGGGCAGCCCCTCGGCGGTCCGGTCGAGGCCGAACACCTCGGACAGCACCCCGAGCTCGAAGGCCGCGACCTGGGGCCCGACCAGGGCGACGACGTCGTGCAGCATGCGCCGATGTTGGCAGACGTTGCCCGAGTGACGGCATCTCTGCCAGTGGCCGGGCACCGGGCGTCGTCACGACACTCGTGGCCATGACGACGAACCTCGACCTGACCTCGGACGACACCCGCGCCGCCGCGGCCCACTTCGCGGCCCGCCTGCGCTGGGCGATCGACGCCTCCGACCTGCACGCCGCGCTCGAGACCGGCGACCCCGGGTTCGTCCTCGTCGACAGCCGCGGCGACGCCGCCTGGGCGCAGGGCCGCATCCCGGGCGCGATCCACCTGCCGCTCGCCGCGATGCGCGAGCGCGCCGCCGACGTGCTCGACCCCGACGTGCCCGTGGTGACCTACTGCTGGGGTCCGGGGTGCGACGGCGCGACGCGCGCGGCCCTCGAGCTCTCGCTGCAGGGCTACCGCGTGCGCGAGATGATCGGCGGCTTCGAGTACTGGGCCCGCGAGGGGCTGCCGGTCGTCGTCGGCGACGGGGCACCCGCGCGCCGCGCGCCCGACCCGCTCACCGCACCGGTCACGAGCCCGGCCTGCGACTGCTGACCGGACCCGACCGCGCCGGACACGAACCCGACACGAGGCCGGAGCCGACGGGGTGCGACGACGCCCCGGGGACGCGACATGCATGTCGCGCTCTCGGGGCGTGGTGTCGTCCGACGCGGGACGCGGCGTGCGGCGGCCGTCAGGACCGACGGACCACCGCGCGGTGCTCGACGGCGACGGTCGCGAGCGCCAGCAGGCCCGGGACGATCACGACGAGCGGCGGCAGCATCCAGACGATGACGCCGCACAGCGCGAGCGCGAGGACCAGCAGCGACGTGCCGGTGAGGTCGTCGCCCGTGCGCCGGCCCGCGTCGCGCAGCACGAGCCGCCACACCGCCCCGGGCGTCCACCCGGCGGCGGCGCGCAGCAGCGCGACCACCAGGAGCACCGCGATCAGGACCGAGACGACGCGGACGCCCGTGCCCCCCGGCAGCGCGCCGGTGCCGGCGAGGCTCACGTTGAACGCGAGCACGAGCAGCAGGAGGACGGAGCCGACGGACACGAGCCACACGCCGCGGCACGCGAGGCGGAAGTCGTCCCACAGGTCGCGCAGCGAGTCGGGGCGGCCGTCGACGTGCCGGCGGACGTGCGCGATCCCCGCGGCGAGCGCGGGCAGCGCGGTGACGACGGGCAGCGACAGCACGGAGACGGCGAGACCCACGGTGAGCGACTCGCCGAACAGGCCGACGCGTCCGCCGCCGAGCAGCGCGCGGTCGTCGGGCCGCGTGCCGTCGTCGTCGGGGCGCGTGCCGCCGTCGGGCCGCGTGGCGTCGTCGTCCGGTCGGCCGGTGCTGGCGTCGGTCATGGCGACCAGGCTCGCACGTCGGGGCGGTCCCGCCGACGCCGGACCGCCCCGCGGCGCACGCGTCATCAGCCCTTGAGGCCCTGCGTCGCGACGCCCTCGACGAGGTACCGCTGGAACACGAGGAAGAACAGCAGCACGGGCACGAGCGCGAGGACGGCCATCGCCATCTGGGCGCCGTAGTCGGACGTCGTCGTCTGGTCGACGTAGAGCCGCAGCGCGAGCGGCATGGTCGCCAGGTCGGGGTCCTTGAGGTACAGGAGCGGCCCGAAGAAGTCGTTCCACGACCAGATGAACGCGAAGATCGAGCTCGTCACGAGTGCGGGCTTCATGAGCGGCAGCATGATCGAGCTGAAGATCCGCACGTGCCCCGCGCCGTCGATGCGCGCGGCCTCGTCGAGCTCGCGCGGCAGGTTCCGCATGAACTGCACCATGAGGAACACGAAGAACGCCTCGGCGGCGAGGAACTTGCCGATGAGCAGCGGGACGAACGTGTCCACCAGGTTCAGCCGGGAGAACACGATGTACTGCGGGATGATCACGACGTGGAACGGCAGCAGGAGCGTGCCGATCATGAGCGCGAAGAACGTGTTCCGGCCGGGGAAGTCGATGCGCGCGAACGCGTAGGCGGACACCGAGCAGGACAGCGTGATCCCGACGACGGACCCGACCGCGAGGATCAGCGAGTTGGTGAAGAACGTCCAGAACGAGACGCCGCCGATGCCGTCGAGCGCCTTGGCGAAGTTCGCGAACGTCGCGGCGTCAGGGACGAGGCTGACGTTGCCGACGATGTCGCTGCTCGGCTTGAACGACGAGGACAGCATCCACACGGCCGGGTAGAGGATCACGACGACGATCGCGAGGACGAGGGCGTGGAAGCCGACGCCCTTGAGGCGCTCGCGCGTGCGGTGCCGGCGGCGCAGCTGGTCGCTGTGCTCGGTGGTGACGGGACCGCTGGGGGTCGCGGCGATGGTGGTCACTTGCCCTCCCCGGAGTAGTGCACCCAGAGCTTCGAGCTGCGGAAGAAGAGCACGGTGATGAGGCCGATGACGACGACGAGGACCCAGGCCATCGCCGCGGCGTAGCCCATCCGGAAGTCCTGGAAACCGCGCTGGTAGAGGTACAGCGTGTAGAAGAGCGTCGACCGCGCCGGGCCGCCGGTGCCGTTCGAGATGATGAACGCCGACGCGAAGATCTGGAACGCGTGGATCGTCTCGAGCAGCAGGTTGAAGAAGATGACCGGCGAGAGCATCGGCAGCGTGATGTTGCGGAACTTGCGGACCGGGCCGGCGCCGTCGACGGACGCGGCCTCGTAGAGCTCGTTCGGGATCTGCTTGAGGCCCGCGAGGAAGATGACCATCGGCGCACCGAACTGCCACACGGTCAGCAGGATCAGCATCGGCATCGTGCGGTTCGGGTCGCCGACCCAGCCGCCGGCGGGGGCGCCGAAGAACTGGCCGATCTGATCGACGATGCCGTCGTCGATGAACATCGCCTTCCAGACGATGGCGATCGACACGGACGCGCCGACGAGCGACGGCAGGTAGAACGACGACCGGTAGAAGCCCTTGCCGCGACGCCGGTTGTTCAGCAGCATCGCGACCGCGAGCGCGGCGACGAGCTTGATCGGCGTCCCGAAGACCACGTAGGTCGCGGTGACCTGCCACGCCTTGAGGTAGCTCGGGTCCTGGAGCAGGAGCCGGAAGTTCTCGAGGCCGGTGAACTCGGGCGGCGCGAACAGGTTGTAGTTCGTGAACGCCAGGTACAGCGACGCGAGCATCGGGCCGGCGGTCAGGAGGAAGAAGCCCAGCAGCCACGGCGCGAGGAACGCGTACCCGGCGCGGGTCTCGGCGGCCTTGCGACGCTTGCGTACGGTGCCGGGCGGCGGCGCGCAGCTGGTCCTCGAGGTGGAAGACCTCGTCGAGCACCTGGAACCCCTCGTCGGGGTTGCCGTCGGTGACGAAGAACTCGGCCATCTCGGCCTGCCAGCGCGGGTTGACGGCGGTGCGCGTCATCGCCTCCTGCGCGGCGGCGTAGTCGTCGGTCTGGAGGTGCCCGACGAGGAGCCCGTCGGGCGCCAGGTACAGGGAGTAGTCGCGCCACCCGGTGTCGCGGAGCGCCTCGAGCATCTCCGGCCACACGGCGGCGTGCCGGGCGCGGTACTCGTCGAGGCGGTCCGGGCGGACCCGGGAGACGAAGCAGACTCGCGTCACGGCCTGCCTCCGATCGTCGCGTCGTTGAAACGATTCATCGTCCTGCACTCTAGGAACGGGCGCCCCAGGCGTCAACCCTTCCGCGGCGATCCGTCCGGGAAGCCCTTTCCCGACGCAGCGTACTGCGCCGCGATCGGCCCACGGCGCGCCAGGAGACCGCCGGGCGGGCGTGCCGACGGCGGGCCCGGGGCCGCCGATACCATCGGGGCGCGAGGACGCAGAGCGGAGGACCACGGATGGCCACCACGACCCGGGGACGAGCGGAACGCCGCCCGTCGATCACCGACGTCGCCAAGCGCGCGGGCGTGAGCGTCGGCACCGTGTCGAACGTCCTCAACCGCCCCGACCAGGTCACGCCCGCCACCCGGGACCGCGTGCAGGCCGCGATCGACGAGCTCCAGTTCGTCCGCAACGCGTCCGCGCGCCAGCTGCGGGCCGGCACCATCCAGACGGTCGGCGCGATCGTCCTCGACATCGCGAACCCGTTCTTCACCGAGGTCGCGCGCGGCGTCGAGGACCGGCTCGCGGCCGAGGACTACACGCTGATGCTGTCGTCGTCGGACGAGGACCCCGAGCGCGAGTCGCGCTACCTCCGGCTGTTCGAGGAGCACGGCGTGCAGGGCGTCATGGTGACCCCCTCGGCCGGGTCGATCGACGCGCTACTGGCGGTGCGCGACCGCGGCGTCGACGTCGTCCTGCTCGACGCGACGTCGCCGTTCGACGACCTCTCGTCGGTCGCGGTCGACGACGTGCGCGGCGCGGCGCTCGCGATCGAGCACCTCGTCGCACTGGGCCACCGCCGCATCGCGTTCGTCAACGGCCCGCTGAGCATCCGCCAGTGCGCCGACCGTCGCGCGGGCGTCCTGCAGGCGCTGCACGCCGCGGGGCTCGACCCCGAGCGGGCGCTCGTCGAGGTGACGATCGGGTCGCTCAACGCGGACGGTGGAGAGGAAGGCATCGCGCAGGTGCTCGACACGGCTGACCGCCCGACCGCCGTGTTCTGCGTCAACGACCTCGCGGCGCTCGGGGTGCTGCGCGGGCTGCGTGCGCGCGACGTGGCCGTGCCGGCCGAGATGGCGGTCGTCGGGTACGACGACGTCACGTTCGCGTCGATGCTCACCGTCCCGCTCACGTCGGTGCGCCAGCCGACGCACCAGCTCGGCTGGACCGCGGCGGACCTGCTGCTGCGCCAGCGCTCCGAGGGCGAGCGGTTCCAGCACCAGCGGGTCCAGTTCCAGCCCGAGCTCGTCGTGCGGGGGTCGTCCGACCCGCACGCCTGACGCCTCCTCTGGACAGGAGGCAAGCGCTTCCCCGTACAGTGAGACGATTCAATCCGTGGCAAAGGAGCGCACGTGACCGACTCGACCTCCGCGCCCGACGCCGTCCTGCGCGTCGCGATCGTCGGCACCGGCGCGATCGCGCACGCCCACCAGCAGGTCCTCGACGCCGACCCCGGCGCGACCGTCACCGCCGTCGCCGACCCGAACCCCGAGGTCCGGGACGCCTTCGCGGACCGCTACGGGATCGCCGGCAGGTACGGCGCGCTCGACGACCTGCTCGCCGCCGAGGCCGTCGACGTCGTCCACCTGTGCACGCCGCCCGGACTGCACCGCGACCAGGCCGTCACCGCGCTGCGTGCGGGGGCGCACGTCGTGTGCGAGAAGCCGCCCGTCCTCTCGCTCGCCGACCTCGACACGGTCCTCGACGTCGCGCGTGAGGCCGGCCGCGAGTACGCGGTCGTGTTCCAGCAGCGCACCGGCACCGCCGTCGGGCACGTGCAGCGGCTGCTCGCCGACGGCGCGCTCGGCCGGCCGCTCGTCGGCGTCTGCCACACGCTCTGGTACCGGCGGCAGGAGGACTACTACGCCGTGCCGTGGCGCGGGAGGTGGGCGACCGAGGGCGGGGGGCCGCTGCTCGGGCTCGGCATCCACCAGCTCGACCTGCTCGCGTTCCTGCTCGGCGACTGGGCCGAGGTCGACGCGCGCGCGTTCCGGCTGGACCGCGACCTCGAGACCGAGGACACGTCGACGGCGGTCGTACGGTTCGCGAACGGCGCGGTCGTGTCGGTCCTCACGACCGCGCTCGCACCCCGCCAGACGAGCTACGTGCGCGTCGACACGACGCTCGGCACCGTCGAGGTCGAGCACCTCTACGGGCACGACGCCCGCTCGTGGCGACTGACCCCCGCACCGGCGACGACCGGCGGGCCGGCCGAGCCCGCGCCGGAGTCCTGGACCCTGCCCGCCGACGACGAGCCCAGCGGCCACACCCCGCTCCTGCGGGCCGTCTACGCCGCGTTCCGGACCGGTACGCCGCTGCCGCCCGTCGCGGCCGACCCGGCGCGGTCGCTCGAGCTCGTCACCGCGATCTACGCGTCCGCCGCCCTGGGGAGGCCCGTCATCAAGGCCGACCTCGCGCCCGGCAGCGACCTGCGCGGCGGCTTCCTGCACGGCGTCGAGGACCTGCGACCGGTCGCGGCGACGTCGGACACGTGAGGGCGGACCTCCCGAGCAGCCACGGCACGCACGACCCTGCACCCCGACCGCACCACCCCTCGCGAGGTACTCCCATGACGAACCCCTGGCCGCTCGGCGTCGACGGCATCGCCTACGGCGGCGACTACAACCCGGAGCAGTGGCCGCTCGCGACCCGCGTCGAGGACGTCGAGCTCATGCAGCAGGCGGGCGTGACGCTCGTGAGCGTCGGCATCTTCTCGTGGGCGCAGCTCGAGCCGCGGCCGGGCGAGTACGACTTCGGCTGGCTCGACGACATCCTCGACCGCCTCGCGGCGGCGGGGATCAAGGTCGCGCTCGCGACGGCGACCGCGAGCCCGCCGCCGTGGCTCACGCGGAAGCACCCCGAGCTGCTGCCCGTGCTGGCCGACGGCACGGTGCTGCACCCGGGCGGCCGGCAGGCGTACCGGGTGTCCGCGCCGCTGTGGCGCGAGTACGCGGTCGCGATGACGCGTCGGATGGCCGAGCGGTACCGCGAGCACCCGGCGCTCGCGCTGTGGCACGTCGACAACGAGCTGGGCTGCCACGTGCCGCACGACTACTCCGACGACGCGGCCGCCGCGTTCCGCCGCTGGCTCGAGGCGCGGTACGGGACGGTCGAGGCGCTCAACGCGGCGTGGGGCACGGCGTTCTGGTCGCAGCGGTACGACTCCTTCGACGAGGTGCTGCCGCCGCGCGCGGCGCCGACGTACCCGAACCCGACGCAGCAGCTCGACTTCGCGCGGTACTCCTCCGACGAGCTGCTCGTGCACTACCGCGCGCTGCGCGACGTGCTGCGCGAGGTCACCCCGCACGTGCCGACGACGACCAACCTCATGCTGTCGACGGGCACGAAGTGGATGGACTACTTCTCCTGGGCCGGTGACCTCGACCTCATCGCGAACGACCACTACACGCGCGCGCACGACCCGCTCGCGCACGTCGAGCTCGCGCTCAGCGCCGACCTGACGCGGGGCGTCGCAGGCGGTGACCCGTGGGTGCTCATGGAGCACTCGACGTCGGCCGTGAACTGGCAGCCGCGCAACCGCACCAAGCGACCCGGCGAGATGCTGCGGCACTCGCTCGCGCACGTCGCGCACGGTGCGGACGCGGTCATGTTCTTCCAGTGGCGGCAGTCGGCGGCGGGCGCCGAGAAGTTCCACTCGGCGATGCTGCCGCACACGGGGACGGACACCGACGTGTGGCGCTCGACGGTCGAGCTCGGCGCGGCCCTGAAGGCGATCGGCGAGGTCAAGGGATCGCGCGTGCGGTCCGACGTCGCGATCGTGTGGGACTACCCGTCGTGGTGGGGCGTCGAGCTCGACTCGCACCCGTCGACCGACGTCACCTACCCCGACCGCGTGCTCGCGCACTACCGCGCGCTGTGGGAGCGGCACGTGAGCGTCGACGTCGTGCCGCCGTCGGCGGACCTGTCGGGCTACCGGCTCGTCGTCGTCCCGACGCTCTACGTGACGACCGACGCCGACGCGGCCAACCTGGCGAAGGCGGCGGAGGCCGGCGCGACCGTGCTCGTCACCTACTTCTCGGGGATCGTCGACGAGCACGACCACGTGCGCCTCGGCGGCTACCCGGGCGCGTTCCGGGACCTGCTGGGCGTCCGGACCGAGGAGTTCTGGGCGCTGCAGGAGGGCGAGACGCTGACGCTCGACGACGGCTCCGTCGCGGACGTGTGGTCGGAGCGGATCCACCCGGCGGACGGCACCGAGGTCGTGCGGACGTTCGCCGACGGCGACCTCGCGGGCGGTCCGGCCGTGACGCGTCGGGCCGTCGGTGACGGGTCCGCCTGGTACCTCGCGACGCGTCTGGACGACGCGGCCCTCGGGGCGCTGACGGAGACGCTGCTCGTCGAGGCGGGTGTCGAGCCGGTGCTGGCCGGTGTGCCGGAGGGCGTCGAGGTCGCGCGCCGGCACGCCGACGACGGCCGCTCGTGGCTGTTCGTGCTCAACCACACCGCGTCGCCGGTGGACCTGCCGCCAGGCGAGGTGATCACGGGCCGGACGTCCGACGGCCAGGTCGACGCGGGTGGCTACGCGGTGCTGCGCGAACAGGTGTAGGCGCCCGACGGGCGACCGCTCTCCCGCGGATTTCCGGCCCACCGACGGCGCCGCGCCCCTACCATCACCGCCACGGGCCACCGGGGGCCCGTGGCGGCTGAGGGGACGCGCATGGTCGGCAACGGTGCGGGGACTGCGGTACGCGACAGGTCGGCACGCGCGGGCGGTCGGAGTCGTCGCGGGGTCGTGATCGGCGTCGTCGCGGGGGTGCTCGTCGCGGTGGCCGCGGTCGTCGTCCTCGTCGTCCTGCCCATGACCCGCCCGCCCGACCCCGGCGCGCTGCTGGCCGAGCAGGGGGTCACCGACGCGACGCTGGCCCGGGGCGCGGGGACCGGCAGCGTCCGGGTCGAGGTGCGCCCGCAGGGCCGGCCCCCGACGGGCGTGACGGTGACCGTGTCGTGCACGGGCCGCGACGTCGCGCGGGTCTACCTCGACGGCGCGTGGGAAGGCGGCGTCGCGTGCGGCGGCGATGTGCGGACCGCGGGTGGTGGCGACGTCACGATCGGCGACCCGGTCGACCTCGGCGTCGAGCACGTCGTCGAGGTCGAGGCCGAGCCGAGCGCGGTGATTGCCGTCACGGTCGCGACGGCGGGCGCCTGACTGACCTGCGGATACCGCGAGACGTCTGACTTTTCACCCGCCGGTGTGACGCACGAGCCGGACGATCCGGTTGCAACTGGACGCTTGTCCCGGTGAGGATGCGCCCCATGGCAGCGACCCCGTCCGAGCCGCCTGCCACCCGGCCGGCACCCCCTGACGTCGTCGAGCCGCTCACGCGCGCCGACCTCCCCGCCGCCGCCGCCGTCCTGGCCGCGGCGCTCGCCGACGACCCCGGATTCCGCCACCTGTTCCCCGTCGACGCCCGGCGCGAGTCGGAGCTCCGCGCGCTGTACCGGATGACGCTCTCGGACGCCCTGCGGTACGGCCTCACCTACGTGACGAAGCTCGACGGCGTCGTCACCGGCGCGGTCGCGCTCTACGCACCCGGCCGCTACCCGATGACGGCGGCGCGGTGGTGGCGGCAGGCCTTCCGGATCGCCGCGATCGCGCTGCGCACCCGCGAGCACTCGTTCGGTCTGATCAAGTTCGGTGACCTCACCTCCGAGGGGGTCCCGGCGGACGCCTGGTACGTCGAGGCGCTCGGCGTCCGGCCCGACCTGCAGCGGGCGGGCCGCGGCAAGCTGCTCATGGCGCGCGTGTTCGCGGACATCGACGCGGGCGAGGCCCCCGGCTACCTCGAGACGACGAAGCCGCTCAACGTCACGTACTACTCCGCGCTCGGCTACGCGGAGACGCACTCCCGCGTCGCGCTCGCGCCGGAAGGCCCGTGGATCATCCCCATGTCGCGACCCGGCAAGGCCGCCTGACCTCCTCGGTCAAGAAACAGTCAAGCAGCCTCTTCCCCCAGGGAAAGAGGGCGTGTCATGCTGCCCTCGTCACAACCCGTGCACCCGCGCACGATCCGCTGGTGCAAGGGACCGTCCGCCCGGTCCGCCGGGCCTGTTCGGCGAGGGGTGCGCGATGACGCTTTTCGGTGGATGGCGCCGCAAGGACCGGTCCGCGGACACTGCGGCGACGGCGGCCGTGATGGTCCCGATCGTCGACGGCGGCAAGACGCCCGACGGGGGTACCGACCCCGTGACCCCGACGCCCGACGTCACGCCCGCCGCGCACGGCGGCGGGTGGTTCAGCGGGTGGTTCCACGGGTCGTCCGACGGCGGCTCGGGCGGTCACGGCCACGGCGGCTACGACGGGGGCGGCGGGTTCGGCGGCTTCGACGGCGGCGGCTTCGGCGGCGGCGACGGCGGAGGCGGCGGGTTCTGAGAGCGGTGTGGGTGGCGGGCCCGACAATGGCACGTGCCCTACGTGCTGCTCGCCGACGACCCGGACCGGGCCGGCGGCGTGCTCCTGCGGCACGCGTCCGACGACGGTGAGCCGGCCGACGACGTCGAGCGCGTCGCGGCACGCGACCTCCCAGCGGCCGTCGCACGGTACGAGACGGATCGCCCGCGCTGGGTGTGGGACGACACGGCGCGCCGCTACCCGGCGCTGCTGCGAGCGGGCGTCCGCGTCGAGCGCTGTCACGACCTGCGGCTGTGCCACGCGATCCTGCGCGGCAGCGCGTACGCGAGCGGCTCCGACCTGGCCCGGGCGCCGCGCGGTCCGTGGGACGGTCGCCGCCCCGACGAGCCGCCGCCGGCCGAGCCGGACCTGCTCGACGAGCTGACCCTGCTCGACGACCCGGGCGCGCCCGCCGCGGCACCGGCCCACACCGACGAGGTCCCGCTCGACGTCGCCGACGAGCTCGCGCGGCAGCTCGCCGCGGTCGCGGGCTCGACCGAGCCGGGGCGCCTGCGCCTGCTGCTCGCCGCGGAGTCGACGGGTGCGCTGATCGCGCAGGAGATGCGGCACGACGGCATGCCGTGGGACACCGCGGTGCACGACGCGCTGCTCACCGACCTGCTGGGTCCACGCCCGCGCGGCGGCGGCCGCCCGGCGCGGCTCGAGGCCCTCGCCGAGCAGATCCGCGAGCACCTCGTCCAGCCGACGCTGAACCCCGACTCGCAGCCGGACCTGCTGCGCGGCCTGCGGCTCGCGGGCTTCGACGTGCAGTCGACGTCGAAGTGGGAGATCCGCGCGCTCGACCACCCGGTGCGTGAGCCGCTGCTGGAGTACAAGTCGCTCTCGCGCCTGCTGTCCGCGAACGGGTGGGCGTGGATGGACACGTGGATCCACGACGGCCGGTTCCGGCCCGAGTACGTGCCGGGCGGCGTGGTGTCGGGCCGGTGGGCGACGAACGGCGGCGGCGCGCTCCAGCTCCCCGCGGCGATCCGGGCGGCGGTGCGGGCCGACGACGGCTGGCGGCTGGTCGTCGCCGACGCGTCCCAGCTCGAGCCGCGCGTGCTCGCGGCGATGTCGGGCGACGCCCCGATGGCGGCCGCGGGGCGGCAGGCGGACCTCTACCAGGGCGTGGTCGACGCGGGCATCGTCGCGACCCGGTCGGACGCGAAGTACGCGATGCTCGGCGCGATCTACGGCGCGACGACGGGTGCGAGCGCCGCGCTCATGCCGCAGCTCACGCGGGCGTACCCGCGCGCGGTCGCGCTCGTGGAGGCGGCGGCGCGCGCGGGTGAGCGCGGGGAGGTCGTGACGACGTGGCTCGGTCGCTCGTCGCCCGCACCGGACGCCGCGTGGCAGGCGGAGCTCACGGCGGCGTCGGCGGAGGGCGCGGCCGCGGAGGACGTCCGGGCCGTGCGCCGGCGCGCGCGGGACTGGGGACGGTTCACGCGCAACTTCGTCGTGCAGGGCACGGCCGCGGAGTGGGCGCTGTGCTGGATGGCGTCGCTGCGGCGCCGGTTGCGCGACGTCGAGGGGCGGCCGCACCTCGTGTTCTTCCTGCACGACGAGGTCATGGTGCACTCCCCCGCCGCGGTCGCCGACGAGGTGGCCGACGCCGTGCGAGCCGCGGCCGTCGAGGCGGGCCGCCTGCTCTTCGGCGCGACGCCCGTGGACTTCGCACTCACCGTGTCCGTCGTCGAGAGCTACGACCGCGCGAAGTGACCCCGGGCGGCGTCACGGTCCTGCCGGACTGCGGCGCTGCTGCGCGCGGACGTGCAGGCGCTCGCCCTGCGGGCCGAAGAGCGTGAGCATCTCGACCGGCTCCGGGCCCGGGTTGAGCAGCGCGTGCGGGGTGCGGGTGTCGAACTCGGCGACCTCACCCGGACCGAGCGTGAGGTCGTGCGTGCCGAGCAGCAGCCGCAGCCGGCCGGACAGGACGTAGAGCCACTCCCAGCCCTCGTGCACCTTGAGCTCCGGGTCGACGCGCGACGTCTCGGGCGGGATGACGACCTTGTACGCGCGCAGTCCGCCGGGGCGCCGGGTGAGGGGGACGAACGTGCGGTCGTGCCGCTGGAACGGGCGCGCGTAGACGCGCGGGTCGCCGGTCGCGGGGGCGTCGACGAGCTCGTCGAGCGGGACCTGGTACTCCCGGGCCAGCGGGAGCAGCAGCTCGAGCGTCGGCCGACGGCCACCCGACTCGAGCCGGGAGAGCGTCGAGACGGAGACGCCGGTGGCGTCGGCGACCTGCGCGAGCGTGAGGCCACGGTCGGCGCGCAGCGCGCGCAGGCGGGCGCCCACCGCGTCGAGCGCCGCGTCGATGTCGTCGGGGATCGTCCTCACCTCGCCACGTCGGGGGTGGCCGTCACCGCCATGACGGCCCGGCCGGAGTTGCCGGAACGGCAACGGAAGTTGCCAGCCCATCGTCGCACGGCGCACAGTCGTCGGCAGGCCGCCCCGCTCGGGTGCGGCGACGAGCAGGCGACCGGGTGGGCCCCGGACCGGACGAGGAGCAGGCATGGACGAGCGGTACGACGTCGTGGTCGTCGGCGGCGGGCCCGCCGGGCTGAGCGGTGCGCTCATGCTCGGGCGCGCGCGGCGGTCGGTGCTCGTGGTCGACGCGGGCGCGCCGCGCAACGCCCCCGCCGCGCACGCGCACGGGATGCTCACGCGCGACGGCACCCCGCCGCTCGAGCTGCTCGCCGCGGGCCGCGCCGAGGTCGCGCGGTACGGCGTGCACGTCGAGCCCGGCGAGGTCCTCGCGGTGCACCAGGAGGACGGCACCTTCACGGTCGAGCTCGCCGACGGCCGCTCCGTCGTCGCGCGCGCGGTGCTGTCGGCGACCGGCCTGGTCGACGAGCTGCCCGACGTCGCCGGCGTCGCCGATCGCTGGGGCACGGACGTCCTGCACTGCCCCTACTGCCACGGCTGGGAGGTGCGCGACCGGGCCGTCGTGATCGTCGGGACCAATCCCATGGCCGCGCATGCCGCGCTGCTGTGGCGGCAGTGGACGGCCGACGTCACGCTCGTCCGGCACACGGCACCCGCACTCGCCCCCGAGGACGTCGAGCGGCTCGCCGCGACCGGCGTGCGGCTCGTCGACGACCGCGCGACCGCCGTCGACGGCCCGTCCGGCGACCTCACCATCCGGCTCGCGTCGGGCTCGGCCCTGCGGGCCGGGGCCGTCGTCGTCGGCACGCGCACGGTCGCGCGCGCCGAGCACCTCGCGCCCCTCGGCCTGCACCCCGTGCCGCTGCTCGTCGACGGGCACGAGATCGGGCGCGCCGTCCCCGCCGACCCGACCGGCGCGACGACCCTGCCCGGCGTGTGGGTCGCGGGCAACGTCACCGACCTGCGCGCGACCGTGGTGGTCTCCGCGGCGGCCGGCGCGACCGCGGGCGCGCAGGTCAACGCGTGGCTCGTCATGCAGGACGCGGAGTCCGCCGTGGCCCGCGCCGAGGGCCGGGCACACGAGCCCGGGCACGGCCACGCGCACGGGCACGGCGCCGACGGCGGACGGCACGTCGACCCGACGTCCGGCATCGAGCTGCCCGACGAGCTCGCCGGCATGTTCGCGCCGGACTTCTGGGAGGAGCGCTACGCCGGCGCCCGCCAGTGGTCGGGCCGCCCCAACGGCACCCTGGTCGACGAGGTCGGCGAGCTGCCCCCGGGTCGCGCGCTCGACGTCGCCGCGGGCGAGGGCGGCGACGCGGTCTGGCTCGCCCAGCGGGGGTGGCACGTCACCGCGACCGACTGGGCGGCCGGCGGGCTCGCGCGCGGCGAGCGGACCGCCGCCGAGCACGGCGTGGCCGACCGCGTCACGTGGCGCCAGGCCGACATCACGTCCGACGACGGCTGGGACGACGAGCCCTACGACCTCGTGACGTCGCACTACCTCCACCTGCCGCCGACGCAGCGCCCCGCGGCCGTGGCGCGCATGGCGTCGCTCGTCCGGCCGGGAGGGACGCTGCTGGTCGTCGGCCACCACGCCGCCGACCTCGCCACCTCGATGCGGCGACCGCACGTCCCCGAGCTGTTCGCGGACGCCGACGAGGTCGCGGCCCTGCTCGACCCGGCGCAGTGGGAGGTCGTCACCGCGGAGGCCCGGCCGCGCGACGCGGTCGACCCCGAGGGACGTCCCGTCGTCCTGCACGACGCGATCCTGCGCGCGCGCCGCCGCTGAGCGGCCCCGCGGGCGCCCGCACCGGCCCCTGGCTACGCTGACCGCAGGCCGCGCGAGGGACCGGGGGGCGCTCGTGACCGTGGCAGCACGACACGTCGGAGGCGTGCGGGACGCGCCCGTCACTGCGCCGCCGAGGCCGCACCTGCGGGCGCCCGGACCGCCGCGCACGCCGCTCCCGGCGCCCGCGACCGCCGCACTCTCGGTGCACGGCGTGCGGCACCTGCAGCGGGCCGTCGGCAACGCCGCGGTCGGCCGGCTGCTCGCCGGTGCGGGCACGCCGACCGCGCAGCGACTGCTCGACCCCGCGGCGCTGCGAGCCGTCCACGACGAGGTCGACGTCCGGACGACGGTCGCGGGGGTGCTCCGCCGTGTCGCGGAGTACAACGCCCACGACCTCCAGCCGCCCCCGTTCGGCGGGACGAGCCGGGTGACGCTCCGGGCGGTCGACGACCAGCTCGCGCGCCTCGACGCGCTCCGCGGCTGGGCCGCCGGGCGCGACGTGACCGGTCCGACGCTCGACGCGCTCGTCGACCTCGACGTGCAGTCCGCGGCGGAGCGCACGCGTCTCGAGGGCCTGCGTCTGGCGCTCGAGGTCTGCGCGCAGCACGACCTGCCGGCCGACCGGGTCCTCGGCCTCCTCACCGAGCCCGGGGGCCGGCGTGTGGTGGACGCGCTTGTCGCGGCGCGCGCGTCGAAGCCGACGCACGCCGTGTTCGGGACCCTCCTGCGCAACCCCGACGTCGTCCCGCGGGTGCTGCTGACGGTGATGCCTCTGGTGCTGGAGGGGCAGAAGCTCCGCCTGTTCATGGCGCAGCTGTCGCCGCAGGACCCCCGGCTCTCGGCCGGAGGGCTGGTCGCGTTCGTCGAGGGGTACGAGCGGCTGCTCGACTGGTTCGAGTTCCTGCTCGAGACGCGCCGGCTGCCGCGCGAGTCGTTCGTGCACCCGTTCGAGGTGGCGGTCGACAAGCTCTTCCGCGGCGAGGCCGACTACACGACGCTCGCGGCGCGCCTGTCGACCGCGCTGCCCAACGGCGTCACGATCCTCGAGATCGCGCACGAGCTCAGCGAGGGCATGGCGCAGCTCGGGTACACCGTCTTCCTCGCGGGGGGCGGCGCGATCGCGTTCCACGGCGGGCACCGGCCGGTCTCCGACCTGGACTTCCGCATGGACCCGCTCCCCGGCATGACGACCTTCTCCGGGCCGCAGGGCAAGCAGGTGCTGCACATGGTGAACCGGCTGCTGGAGATCTCGAAGAGCCGTCGCGCGCAGGGGCTGACGTTCAGCCAGTTCTCCGCCGCGGGCAAGAAGGCCCTCACGATCGGGACGCACGACTGGTTCTCGGTCGAGGTGAGCATCTCCCTCAACCAGGGGTTCGCGCACGGTGCGCCCGCACCCCGGGCCCTGCCGACCCACAGCGCCGACTACGTGCGGCACGTCGACCCCACGGCGTCGCCGACGACGAGCGTGCCGCTCCTCGGGCTGACGGACCTCCTGCGCGACAAGCTGAAGACCGCCGTCACGCGGACCAAGGAGGCGGAGGTCAGCCACAAGAAGGTGGCGCAGGACCTGTTCGACATCCTCGATCTCGTGCTGCTCCTGAGGCGGCTGGGGATCGACCCGCTCGACCCGACGTCGCTGCGGCAGCACCTGAGGGCGCGTGTCGACCAGTACCGGGTGCAGAACCTCGAACCGCCCGACGTGGACCTGGGAGCCCTCACGGTGGTGGAGGTCGCCGAGCGCATGCTGTACCGCCTGGTGCGCACCGCCCAGGCGCACGCCGTCCCCGGCCCGCGCCGCGACGTCCTGCTGCACCTGTCCGCGCACAGCTCCGCCGACGTGCTCAGCGTGCTCGACGAGGTCGTCGGGATCCCGCTGCGCCCGAGGATCGAGGTGTTCGGCGAGCTCGACGTCGACGCGTGGTTCCGCACGTGGGCCGTGCAGGGTGCGACCACCGAGGAGCACCGGCGCGTGCCCGGTCAGAACCCGCACCTCGGACCGTACGCGGCACCCGACGACCAGCCGGACGTCTTCCCCGGGAACGCCCTGGTCGCCGACATCCTCGCGGGTGCACCGTCGTTCGTCCTCGCGGACGAGGACCTGCTGATCCTCTACGTGCTGTACCGGTCGGCGGGCGGTCTGCGTCCTCTCGTGAACTCGCGCAGCGCGATCGAGGTGATGGTCGCGTTCTCGGCCGCTATCTCGGTGAAGCGCTTCTCGCAGTTCTTCGAGACGTTCGGCCCGCGCGGCCGTGACCAGCTGGTCCAGGACGAGCCTGCCGGCCTGCGGCTCCTGCGGCTGGGACGGGTGCTCATCGCGGAACGCCTGCGCCACTGAGCGCGCAGGTCAGCGCGCGGATCCCCGGTGCGGGACGTAGCGTCGCCACGACGGCGGGGCGCGACGGTCCGGGCGGAGGCGACGTGACGCGAGGCACCGGCGGTGGCGCGGTCGCGCGCACCCTGCTCCGCGGGCCCGGCGGCGTCGTGCGCGCCGCGGCGCTCGTCAGCGTGGTCGTCGCGCTCCTGACGCTCGGGCCGGTCGACGCCGCGCTGCTCGTCCTCGTCGTGGGAGGTGTGGCGCTGCCGCCGCTCGGCGGCGTGCCGGCGTGGCTCGACGCCGCTTACGGCGTGGGGCTGCTCGCGGCGGCGTGGGCGGGCGTGCTCGGGCTGTACGAGGCCGTGCCGTGGCTCGACGTCGTCATGCACCTCGTCGTGACGGGCCTCGTCGCGGCGGTCGCGCACCTGCTGCTGGCGGTCCGCACGCGTGCGGTCGTCGACCCGCGCGCGGCGCGCGCCGCGGGTGCGGGCGCGGCGTCCGTCCTGGTCACCGTGTCACTCGGGACGACGCTCAGCGTCGCGTGGGAGATCGGCGAGTACCTGGGCCACACGTACCTCGACCCGACGATCTACGTCGCGTACGGCGACACGATCGGCGACATGGTGATGGGCGCGCTCGGGTCCGCGGTCGCGGGGGCGGTGCTCGTGCGGCTCGGCGGCGGGTCGCGCGCGGGTCAGCCCGCGGGTGCGGCGGCGTCGACGTAGGTCGTCATGACGCAGTTGCCCTGGCCCTTGGGCCGGTCGTAGGTGAACCCGAGCTGCTCGTACATGGTCCGCGTCGCGTTGTAGAGGAACGACGCCGACGTCTTCTTCCCCGGCGGCAGGTCGTGCGGGTACGACTCGACGAGCCCGCCGCCGGCCGCCGCGATCAGCGCGAGCGCACCCCGCACCGCGACCGACGCCATGCCGCCGCGCCGGTGGTCGCGGTCGACGAACAGGCACGTGATCCGGAAGTCGGGGCGGCGCACGGCCTCGCGCTCCCACTGCTTGCGGTGGTGGATGTTCGCGAGCTCGTCGACCGTCCCGTACTGGGCCCACGCGATCGCGGCGTCACCGTCGAGCACGAGCGCCGCGTGCGCGCGCCCGGCGAGGACGAGCTGCCGCTTGAGCTCGCGGTGCCCGATCGCCCGCCGCTCCTCCGTGGGGTCGGGGTAGAGGTGGAAGTAGGTGCACCAGCACCCGCCCCACACGCCGTTGTGCTTCTCGGCGAGGTCCGCGAACAGGTCCCACGTGTCGGGGCCGAGCGGAACGACGCGATGGCCGTCGATCGTGATGTCCGTGGGGCTCACCTCCGCGACGCTAGGAGCACCTCCTCGTCGTGGCAATGCCCTCCGGCACCCGGGGCCCGGGCCTACTCGAGGGGCCACGTCTGCAGCCGGCCGCACATGCCGTAGCGGCGGGGCGCCGGGTCGGGGCGCGCCGCGCGCACCAGCGCCGACGCGAGGTGCCCGGTGTCCCCGCGCACGAGGCCGTCGAGCGCGCGGGCGGTGCCGTCGCTCTCCGGGAGGACGCCCCGGGTCCAGCGGTCCTGCCAGTCCGGGACGGACGGCCGGACCAGGCGGGCGGCGGCCTCGTGCACCGGTCGGAGCGCCTGCGCCGCCCCGAGGCGGCGGACGTCGTCGAGGAGTCCCGCGTACCCCTCGAGTGCGAGGTCGCGACGACGGCGCGCGGCGGCGGCGAGCGCGTCGTCGGACGCGTCAGGTCCCGGGAGCGCCGCAGCGGCGCGGTAGGCGTCGGGGTCGGCGAGCACCTGCGGCGGGAACGTGAGCACGGCGTCCCCGGCCTCCGGCAGCCCGGCGTTCCCCATGACGACGAGCACCTCGAGGTCGCCGTCGTTGACCGCGCGGTGCACGACGCCCGGGTCGAAACGCACGACGTCGCCCACCGTCAGCCGGTGCTCGACGAACCCGTCTGGTCCGAGGGTGTGCACCGCACCCGTCCCGCCGAGCACGACGTACGCCTCGGCCGAGACGGTGTGCAGGTGCGGCGACCCCGACCCGGCGCGCCCGACGCCGTCGGGAGCGGGCCAGTCGTACACGCGCAGGTGGCTGACGGAGACCCCGCCGGGCAGGAGGCTCACGACGCGCCGACCTCCGCGTCGGGCGCCGCCGCGTCGAGGGCGGTCGTCCCGAGCGCCGCGAGCGCCCCTGCCCGGTCGACGTCCGACCCGCCGTCGGCCACGACCACCGCGTACCGGAACGACACCGTGCCGCCCGGCGCGAACGGCACCTCGGCCGAGAAGAACGGCGCGGGGTTGAGGCACCCGAACTGCTCGACGCGGGCGAACCACCGCGGCCCCGCTCCGTCGGCCTCGCCCGTGCCGTCGACCATGACGACGGTCGACGCGCGGCCCACGTCGTCGTGCCGCCCGACGAGCCCGAGCCACGGCTGACGCGTGCCGCGCAGCTCCTCGCCGCCCGTGCCGCCGGGCGCGAGCAGGACACCGTCGGTGAACGACCGCGGACCGCGCCAGAACAGGCCGCCGTAGCCCGCGTTCTCGCGCCCACGGGTGGTCGGCGAGCCGATCGTCAGGTCGTGCGCGGACACGTTCGTCATCGTCGTCGTGAAGGTCAGCACCCACGCGTCGGGCTGGTCGGCGGGCACGACGAACCCGAGTGCCCGGTCCTCGTCGACGACGTGCTCGCCGGACTGCGTGTGCCACGCGAGGGTGTGCGCGACGTCGACGCGGTCGGCCGCGACGGCGAGGACGCGCAGGTCCTGGTGGTCCATCGACCCGTCGTTGTCGAGCTGCACGTAGCCGTGGCCGTGCACGTACGTCGGTCCGCCCCAGAAGTTGTGCTCGCCGACGACCGGCAGCGACCACGACACGCCCTTGTGCCACACGTGGTCCCACGGGCGGAACGCCGAGACGAGGTCGCCGCCGCGCGTGCGCAGCGGGTGCACGTAGGGCCGCGGGCTCTCGAGCTGCGCGTCGTCGGGGACGTAGACGTACCGCGCGAGCGTGGTGCCCGCCGCGGTGACGTCGACGGCACGGCTGACGTCGTGCAGCGCACCGACCGCGGGGCGCGCGTCGAGCCGCGGCAGCCGTGTCGTTCCCGTCGTCCGCGTCGCGCCCGTCGCCCCGTCCCAGGCGCCCGTCGCCCCGTCCGACGCGGCCGCCCCGCTCACGCGGAGACCTCGCGCGGCGTGCGCGCCAGGTCGACGCCGAGGTCGAGGTCGTCGACGCGGACGGGCAGGCCCGTGACGAGCGACTGGTTGGCGGCGATCCCGACGGCCACCGCGCGCAGCCCGTCGAGGTACCCGGCGGGCCGCCCGAGCGCGTCCTGCGAGACGCGCAGGTGCCGCCGGAAGACGTCCTTGAGCAGGATCGCGTCGCCGCCGCCGTGCCCGCCGATGCCCGCGGGGATCTCGTACGCGACGGGCGCCTCCCAGTGCCGCTGGACGAGCAGCCGCTCGCCCTCGGGTCGCAGCCCGCCGGCGGCGATCCCCCCGGGCGTCGCGGACGGGTCGAGCACGACCTTGCCGTCGTCCCCGACGATCACGGCCCCGCGCTCGACGACCTCGAGCTCCGCGCGCCCCTCGGTCCCGTTGACGGTGACCCGGTACCCCTCCCACGGGCTGTGCGCGTTGAGCGAGTACGTGAGCGTCGCGCCCGAGCGGTAGTCGACGACGAGGGCCATGTTGTCCTCGATCGTGATGCCGGGGCCGAAGACGTCCTGGTCGCGCAGGTAGCCGTCGTGGTGCTCGGCGTCGAGGTAGAGCGCCTTGAGCCGCGGGTCGTCGTGGAGGTCGAGCGCGAACGGGTCGCCGGACGTGCCGGTGCCGCGCGACGGGCGCGGGGCGAGCCCGCGGGCGGCGGCGTTGCGCTCGCCGTAGAACTTGAGGCCGCCCGACGCGTAGACGCGCGACGGGACGTCGTCGAGCCACCAGTTGACGAGGTCGAAGTGGTGGCTCGACTTGTGCACCAGCAGCCCGCCGGAGTTCTTCTTGTCCCGGTGCCAGCGGCGGAAGTAGTCGGCGCCGTGCACGGTGTCGAGCGCCCACTCGAAGTGCACGCTCGTGACCTCGCCGATCTGCCCGGACCGGATGACCTCGCGCAACGACGAGTTCCGCGGCGCGTAGCGGTAGTTGAACGTCATGACGACGTCGCGGCCGGTGTCAACGACGGCGCCGGTGATACGGCGGCAGCCCGCGCGGTCGGTGGTCAGGGGCTTCTCGACGACGACGTCGGCGCCGGCGGCGAGCGCGCGCGCGACGAGGTCGGCGTGGGTGTGGTCGGGGGCCGTGACGACGACGGTGTCGACGCGCTGCTCCTCGATCATCTTCTCGAGGCCCTCGGGCGTGTACCGCGGCAGGCCTGCGGGACCGTCGTGGCCGGTCGCGCGGCCGACCTCGGCGTCGTAGTAGTCGATGCGGCCGGGGTTCGGGTCGAGCCACGCGACGAGGGTCGCGACGTCGGCGTGCTCGCCCGTGATCGCCGCGACGTACATGCCCGCACGGTGCCCCGTGCCGGCGACGGCGAACCGGCGCTGCTCGCCGGGCGGCGCGGGCGCGAAGTCCGGGACGACTCCCTGCGACGCGACGGTGCTCGCGCTGGAGGCGGGACGGGGGGCGGTGGGGTTCTGGTCGACCACGTAGATCCTCTGCTCTCGGTGCGACGTCGCACCGCATCGGGAAAGCGCGTTCCGTGATTCGTAGCCTAGGTCGGGGCGCGCGCGGGCGCCAGCGTCTGCCACGATCGTCGAATCGATCCGTGCCGGCCGCCGGCGGGACTTCCGCCGCGTGACGGGCGCGGGTTAGGCTCACTTCTACAACGTTGCACGAACCGCCTGACGCCGCCGTCGGGCATCACCCGGCACCACCCCAGGAGAACCCGATGTCCCAGCGCGCGACCGTCCTGCTCCACCCCGACTTCCGCGTCGGGCCGATCGACCGCCGCGTCTTCGGCTCGTTCGTCGAGCACCTCGGCCGCGCCGTCTACACCGGCATCTACGAGCCCGGTCACGCGACCGCCGACGAGCACGGCTTCCGCCGCGACGTCGCCGACCTCACGCACGAGCTCGGCGTCACCATGGCCCGCTACCCCGGCGGCAACTTCGTCTCCAACTACGTCTGGGAGGACGGCGTCGGACCCGTCGAGGAGCGCAAGCCGTTCATCGACCTCGCGTGGCGGACCATCGAACCCAACACGATCGGCACCGACGAGTTCCTCCAGTGGGCCGAGCGCGAGGGCATCGAGCCGATGATGGCCGTCAACCTCGGCACCCGCGGGGTCGCCGCCGCCGCCGCGCTCGTCGAGTACTGCAACGGCGAGGCCGGCTCCCGCTGGGCCGACCTGCGCATCGCCAACGGCCGCGAGAAGCCCTACGGCGTGCGCCTGTGGTGCCTCGGCAACGAGATGGACGGCCCGTGGCAGATCGGCCACAAGACCGCCGACGAGTACGGCAAGCTCGCCGCCGAGGCCGGCAAGGCCATGAAGCTCGTCGACCCCACCATCGAGCTCGTCGCGTGCGGCTCGTCGTCCATGCAGATGGACACGTTCGGCGAGTGGGAGCGGACCGTCCTCGAGCACACCTGGGACGTCGTCGACCACATCTCGATGCACGCCTACTACGAGGAGCTCGACGGCGACCGCGCGTCGTTCCTCGGCTCCGGCACCGCGATGGACCGGTTCATCCGCCGCGTCGTCGCGTCGGCGGACGCCGTCGCCGCGCGCCGCCGCTCCGACAAGCAGATCACCATCTCGTTCGACGAGTGGAACGTCTGGTACCTGCAGTCGCGCTTCGTCGGCGAGAAGAACCTCCCGCTGCAGAGGGACGCGCCGCGCATCATCGAGGACGTCTACTCGGCGCTCGACGCCGTGGTCGTCGGCGACCTGCTCGTCACGCTGCTCAACCACGCCGACCGCGTGCCCGTCGCGTGCCTCGCGCAGCTCGTCAACGTCATCGCGCCGATCATGACCGAGCCCGACGGCCCCGCCTGGCGCCAGCCGACGTTCGCGCCCTTCGCGACGACCGCCCGCCTGGCCCGCGGCACCGCGCTCGACCTGCGCGTCACCGCCCCGACCGTCACGACCGCCCAGCACGGCGACGTCCCCGTCGTCACGGCGGCCGCGACGCTTGACGGCACCGAGGGCGCCGTGTTCCTGGTCAACCGGTCCGCCGAGCCCGTCGAGGTGGAGCTGTCGCACCCCGGCGTGACGCTGACGCTCGACCGTGGCGTGCAGGTCACGGCCGACCACGAGCCCGCTGTCGAGGGTCCCGAGCACGCGGCCCGGGTCATCGCCGAGCACGTCTCGGAGGTGGACGCCCCGGTCACGTCCGCCGAGACGGGCCGCACGGTCCTCACCCTGGCCCCCGAGTCCTGGCTGGCGCTGCCCACGACGCTGACCCGCCTCTGACCCACAGGGCCGACGACCCGGCCGCCCGCACGGCGACCGACACGAGGCCTGCCCGTCCCCTCACCCCTCGCCGAGTTCGTCAGTCCGCGTCGAGTTCGTCAGCTGCACCTGACGAACTCGGCACGACGTGACGAACTCGGCGTCGACCCACGACGGTCGAGGCTCGCCGCGGCGTGCGCGTCGCGGGAGTGAGCGGGAGCATCGGTGCGAAGGCTCGTCGACGCAGGTCGACCTGCGAGGTGCGGGAGGTGCGCCAGATGCCCGGAGCCGTCCGCCGACCTTCGGATCCGCGCGGGACCCGCACGGCGGCGTCGCCGGTGCACCCCGAGCGAGCGGCCCGCGAGGACGACGAGCCGCAGCCTCCGCCGACCGACGAGGACGACCTGCCGGGCGACATCCCCGTCGTCGCACGGTGGTGCGCCGGCGTCCTCGCCGCGGTCGCGGGCGTGGTCGGCGCGGTCGCCGTCTTCCGGACGGACAACGGCGTCGGGGCGGCCGCTCTGCTCCTGGTCGCCGTGTTCCTCACCATGACCGCCGTCGACGGGCGGTTCCCGCGCCTGCGCATCGGCGACAACGAGGTGGTCTCGGACCTGCGCCGCGTGGTCCGGCAGACCAAGGGCACCGCCGAGCAGGCGAAGCACCAGGCGGACGACGCCACCTACAACAGCACCGAGGTCATGGAGGGGCTCGCGGCCGCGCGCGACGGGCTCGCGGAGGTCCGCAGCCGGCTCGACGCGCTCGAGCAGCGCGGCGGTGGCGGCGGGTCGGCGCCTGGCGGCGCGCGTCCGGCGCACCCGCCCGGCGACGTCTCCTTCGACGTCCCGCTCGGCCTCCCACCGGACGGCGCACCTCCAGCGGGCGCGCGCTCCGGAGCAGCGTCGCAACCCGCGCTGCCGCAGGAGCTCCTCGACCTGGCGGAGCGGTACAAGACCGTGCGGTGGACCATGCCCCGGAGCCCGGAGCGCACGCGGGCGATGGAGGACCTGGCGCGGCAGATGGTGCGCGCGGCGAGCGCGTCGGGCGTCGACGTGACTCCCCTGCTGGGCTCGCCCGACCTCGGCCTGCGGCTCGTCGCGGCGTGCGGGCTCTATGCGCGCCCGGACGGGGCGGCCGTCGCCCCGCTCGCCGAGCAGGCGCTGTCCGACTGGAAGCCGTTCAACGAGTACTGGTCGCTCCAGGCGCTGCGGCGGTGCCTTCCGGGTCGGTGCGCGTCGCTCACCCCGGACCTCCGACGACAGCTCGACGCCCGGGCCGAGGCGGTCGGCCGCACCGGGGACCGCGGCCGCGTCATCGAGGCCATCCTGCGCGACTGCCCCTAGCCGCGACGCGCTGAGCTCAGCGCGCCCGGAACGAGAGCCGGTAGGCCTGCGGGCTCAGGCGGCGACGCCGGGCGAAGTGGTGGCGCAGCGTGTCGGCGCTGCCGATCCCGGAGCGCTCCGCGACGGCCCCGACGGGCAGGTCGGTCGACTCGAGGAGCTCCTCGGCCAGGGCCAGCCGCTGCTCGAGCAGCCAGCGGTGCGGCGTCGCTCCCGTCGTCTCGTGGAACCGCCGGACGAACGTCCGCTCCGACATCAGGGCCTGCCCGTCGGGGCCGTCGCGGAGCGCTCCGGGATCGGCAGCGCCGACACGCTGCGCCACCACTTCGCCCGGCGTCGCCGCCTGAGCCCGCAGGCCTACCGGCTCTCGTTCCGGGCGCGCTGAGCT